>JBJMKQ010000061.1:0-45688 GCA_045805725.1 Solirubrobacterales bacterium | reverse complement strand
GTATTTCCAGCGTTCCTGTTGTGGTGGTCGATGTAACGTTTCGGTTGCAGCCTTCAAAGGTCAGCTTCGTGATGCTGCCAATGGTTGTTGCGGCCGAACCACCTGTACTCGTCAGTTCTGCTTCCATTGTACTTATCGTACATGTGGCAATGACGATGCCGAAGGGGCCTGTCAGGGTGATTGAGTCCTCGGCGCTTAAATCGAGCTTTGCTCCCACGAGCACGTCTTTTTGACACCCGGTTGTTTGGTTGTTCTCGCAGAGGACGGTTGCCGAGGCCGTGCCGGCGCCGAGGAACGCCGCCAGGGCTGCGGCTGCGATCGCGGCGAGGGCGAGGATCTTCAGGTGGTTCATCGTTTTCCCTTTCTCGAAGGGCGGCCGCCCCCTTGGGCGCGGCCGCCAGGCTTGCTACCGCACCAGCTGGAGCTGCTGATCAGCTGGCGCCCACGATGAACGGTGTCGTGCCTGTGTAGAGGTAGTGACCCTCCCAGGTCCCGTTTACGCAACCTGCCGTCTCGGTCGGGATCGTCGCTGCAATGTCGAATGTCGGGGCTCTCACCACGCCGCCTTCCACCTTAGCTGTCAGTGTGCCGATGTCGGTGTTGCTGGTGAGATAGTTGCATGTGTCAGGAAAGCCGATTCCACTGAGTTCGTGAACGGTCACTGTAGTATCGTTGCTTGTGACTGTTCCGTTATCAGTACCGGGCTCTTGGTGTATTTCCAGAGTTCCTGTTGTGGTGGTCGATGTAACTTTGCGGTTGCAGCCTGCAAAGGTCAGCTTCGTGAGGCTGCCAAGGGCTGTGAAACTTCCACCACCTGTGTTAGTTAGTTCCGCTTCCATTGTACTTGACGTGCATGTGGCAATGACGATGCCGAAGGGCCCTGTCAGGGCCGTCGAATCCTCGGCGCTGAAATCGAGTTTGGCTTCCACGAGCACGTCTTTTTTGCATCCCGTTGTTTCGTTGTTCTCGCAGAGGACGGTTGCCGAGGCCGTGCCGGCGCCGAGGAACGCCGTCAGGGCTGCGGCTGCGATCAGGGCGAGGCCGAGCATCTTCAGGTGGTTCATCGCTCTTCCTTTCTCGAAAGGCGGCCGCCCCTTAGGGGGGCGGCCGCCAGTCTTGCTACCGCACCAGCTGGAGCTGCTGATCAGCTGGCGCCTACGATGAACGGTGTCGTGCCTGTGTAGAGGTAGTGACCCTCCCAGGTCCCGGCTACGCAACCGGGCGTCTGGGTCGGGATCGTCGCCGAGATGTCGAATGTCGGGGCTTTCACCACGCCGCCTTCGACCTTACCTGTCAGTGTGCCGATGTCGGTGTTGTTGGTCAGATAGTTGCATGTGTCAGGGAAGCCGATGCCACTGAGTTCGTGGATAACGACTGTGGTGTCGTTGCTTGTGACTGTTCCGCTGTCGGTACCGGCCTCTTGGTGTATTTCCAGCGTTCCTGTTGTGGTGGTCGATGTAACGTTTCGGTTGCAGCCTTCAAAGGTCAGCTTCGTGATGCTGCCAATGGTTGTTGCGGCCGAACCACCTGTGTTCGTAATGGTCCCTTCCACTGTACTCGCCGTGCATGTGGCAATGGTGATGCCGAAGGGACCTGTCAGGGCCGTCGAATCCTCGGCGCTGAAATCGAGCTTTGCTCCCGCGAGCACGTCGTTTTGGCACGCCGTTGTTTGGTTGTTCTCGCAGAGGACGGTTGCCGAGGCGGTGCCGGCTCCGAGGAACGCCGCCAAGGCTGCGGCCGCGATCGCGGCGAGGCCGAGCATCTTCAGGTATTTCATTTTTTCTCCTTGTCCAGAGCGCGGTCGAGCGCCCCGGTTCGATTACCTCCCCTTTCCTAACACAAGGAAAGTTGAGTAGTCAAGAACAAGGGGGTTTTTAAACTACCGCTTTGAAAGTTGGTCAGCTACTTCAGCGGCAACTGGTGGCGATCACCGGGGTGGCGTGCTTCACGCGCCCGTTCTGTGCCTCGAAGTCGAGTGAGACCCGCCTCTTGCGCTCGCAGAGGTTGTGGCTGTTGACGAGGAGGCCTCGCTGGCCGCCGTAGAGGCTCATCGTGAAGCGGCTCACCGGGGCGTCGGGGACGTTGACGAAGCGGGTACGCACGCGGGAGCTTTCCGAGCCCTTGCGATGAACCGAGTCGATGAAGCCGACCAGAGTTACGTGAATCGGCCCGCGCAGGTCGGCGACGATGTCGGGGAGTTCCCGCTCGCCGCCGTTGGAACGGAAGTAGACCTTTCCTTTGAGGGGCCTGTCAAACAGCGGCGTGATCGCCTTGGCGGTGCCCAAAACCGACCCCTTGGGACAGGCTTCCGCGTTGAACTGCACCCGGGTGCAGGGGTTGCTGATGTGGGCTTGGTCAATGAACTCGCTCGCCGGCAAGATCACGGTGGCGGAGCTGGTATTGGCCTGATGGTGCTTCTGCGTGAGCACAGCCTCGAGGGCAGGGTGGCCGGTCCGCTTCGTCGAGCCGCGGAAGCTCAGTTTCAGCTTCGGCTTGTATGCCAGCTTGGCGCAGTTCGTCGCCTGGAAGGGACTCGTCGGTTCGTCACCGCGGCCGTCGGCCGCGGTGACGATTGCCCTGATCTTCTTGCGCGAGCAGTCGGTCGGGTTCAGGGTGAAGTCCTTGCGGTCGACGTCAACATGCAGCGTGCGATAGGAGACCGGCACCCCTTCGAGGATCTGCGGCAGCGGGTCGGTCTTGATCGTTGCCAGTGCGGTTTCCGGGTCGACGAAGATGGCCGAGCGGTTGACGACGGTCCCGAGGTCGAAGGGCCCGGCCTGGGCAGGGACCACCGCGACGACGCTATAGGGGGCGCCTTTGTAGGGGCCAGCCAGGTAGATCGCAGTCGGCGCCTTGCCCGGCTGCGGGATCCAGAGCGGGGCGCCGCCGACGCCGGCGCTGGCCGCAAGGCCGCCGATTCGGCTACCCGCCGGACAAGCACCGCTCGCCGCCGCGGAATCAGGGCAGAGTGGCACGCCACCGAGCTTCGCCAGGAGGCCCTGCGGTAGGTGCAGAGCGAGGGTCTGCGGGTTCCCTTCCCCGTCGGACCGCGAGAGCGTCATCGTAAAGGGAGAAAACTCACCAGCACCGGTATTGAGCGTGCCGGCGAGAAGGCTCGGCGAGAAGCCGCCCTTGTTGCAGCCGCTCGTGATCTGCATCGGAGTCTGGCCTTCCACCGCGGGGGTGCCGGACCAGGGGGCGAAGCGGAAGCTGGTCTGGTAAGTCCCGCAGCCGGGCGTCGCGACAGGCGCGCGAGGGCCACCGAAAACGTTGAGCTTAAGGTCGGCAACCGGAACCTGGGGCAGGCCGCCCAACGAGGAGAGCCCGGAGACCACGGTGCTGATCTGGCCGGTGACAGGGTTAAGCTCGATCTCGGCAGGGAGCTTCAGGTGCACACCCTGCTCGTCAGCGACAAGCCAGAGCCTGAAGAGGTGGCCCGGCTCGGGGGTGCGCAGGTAGACCGATCCGCGCAGAGGACGCGCGAGGGCCGGGACGTCTGCTTCGATCGAACCAACCTTCGAGGCGTCGGGGCAGGCGGCGCCCAGCGCTTTGCCGACGTGCACCTGCTCGGAGCTGCAGGCCTGTTGCCCATCGCCAGCAGCGGGGTTGACCGTGAAGCCAGGAGGTAGGCTCACCTTTGCGCTGCGCAGCGTCGAGGTGGCGCGGCCGTTGGGAACTTCGTTCTGGGGCATCCGGAGCTCGGTGTTGAGTCCGGTGGGGGCGAACGCTTCCGGGTTGGTCGGCACCGCCGTGAACACGGGTTCGAAGGCGAGTTTGGTGCAGCCGCCCATCTGCGGGAAGGAAGCGTCCTTGCTCGACGGCGCCCCCGGCAGCTCGTAGCTGGTGGCGGTGATGCGCAGCATCCCTGCCGGGTCGCAATTGGTCGGGTTGGTGAGAAATGCCTTTTCGGCGACTTCGACCGAACGCGGTTCGACCAGTACTTTGCCTTCTTCGGCTTCTTTGGGGGTAAGCCTTTCGAGATCGTGGACCGGATCAGCCGGAACCGCCCATAGGGTGGTCACCGTCGAGACCAGGAAAGCAAGTGAGGGAATGCCTTCCACCGTCGTGACAACCGAGTAATCGATCGGATCGATGCTGACGTTGGCGAAGGTTGGTGCTTGGCCGGTGGCGAAGAAGCCTAATCTCGCGACGGCATCGCCGTTTTCGGGCGGGACGATGTTGTAGAGGGGCTGGAAGAGGGTCTTGTTGAGGACGCCACCGACCTTCACTTTGGCGATGCCCACTTGCGAACTCGGCGGGCAATGGCTTTCTTTGGCTATGTTGCCGAAGTCTTCGATGGTGCATGGGTGGACGACCTGAGGATTCCCGATCATGCCGGGCGGTAGCTTGAATTCCAGATTGCGCGTCTGCGCATAGGGCTGGCCGCTTTCTTCGGTCAAGGCGAAGCCGATGGTCAGGTCGGCATGAGCCCCGGCCTGGTTGCTGGCGAGCGATGCCGAAGCCGATTCGATCGCGTATTTCTCGGCTTCTTCCGCTGCGCTTGCGTCGGTGGCCGGTGCCACTGAAGCAAGGAGAACAGCGAGAACGAGGCAGAGCTTGGCTCGGGTCTTCACTTGCCCGCTCCTTTCTTGCCGGTGGCGCTAGCTCGTCTGTGCCGATGGTGCTTCTTCTTCACGCAGCGCAGCTTGCCGTGGCGCTTCACCTTGTGCTTCCCCTTTGGGCACTTCCTGACGTTTCCGGAGCGACCGGGCGAGATGCCGGGGCCCGGCAGGATCGGCGGCGTCGTCAATTGTGGATGGCAGCCTTCGCCTTCGCACGGCGCCGCTCCGGGTTGTTCGGGGAAGCCACCGTCGACCCTGGCGTCATAGATCGAGGGAACCGCTTCCTTGTCGGCCGGCACCAGCAGGTCGGAGCTGCGGAAGAACACGTCGTCGCCGCTTGCGCTGGCGGCGTAAAGGTAGTTGACCTTTTCGCTGCGGCCGGACGAGATCAAGCGGAGGCAGCCGCCGGGATCAGTGCAACTGCCGGCTCCAGGAACCTCCCACTCGTAGACATCCTGCAGGCCGTCGGTGTCAGCCGCGACGAGAGGGTCAGATGATTGGAAGAAGGCGCGACGGCCGTCGCCAGAGAGGTTCCAGACAAAGTCGTAAGGCCCATTGGGTTCTGGATTCGCGCCGCTGTCGCTGACGTCTTGCAGCGTCGCATCGCCGGTCGGCGCGGCCCCGGTCGGATTGCAGGAGAGACAGGTGAGCGCACCAGCCGCGGGGTCGTAGCGGTAGACCTGCCGTACTCCTTTAGACGGGTAGGCCGTGAGGTCGACATCGGACTGGAACAACAGGACGCTGCCGTCAGCGGCGCTTCGCGAAGGGTCGATGGCAAAGGCGCCGGGGTTGCTACCTCCCTCACGACCCACAGCCTTGACCCAGAGACCGAGACCGTTGTGGCGCACGTTGGAGCCTTCCCCGATGACGTCGGCTTCGGAGACGGTGCCGATGAACCGGATAGATCCTTCCCGCGACTGATAGAGGTTCTCTTTCCCGAGACTCGCTTTGACGTTGAGTGGATTCGGGTTCGAGGTAAGTTTGTCTGGGGAGACGAAGTAGGCAGTCGAACCGTCGGCGGAGACGTTGACCACGGTGATATCGCCGCCGGAGCCGAACTGAATCGCTTTGCCGCTCCCCGCGTCGAAGGCGAAGAGGCTTCCTCCTTTGAGGTAGAAGATCCGCGCTCCGCCTTCGGCGACCCCCTCGAAGGTGAGCCCGTCGCCAATCTTGTAGGTGGTCTGATTGTCGTGGCGGAGGTAGAGCGTGGTGATGCCCGTGTCGACGGTGAAGGCCACCCCCCGACCATCCGGCGATGACCCCCGATAGTCGACGTTCCCCGACGGGGCCGCGTCGCCGGGCAGCAGCGAGACCACGCGGGTCGGGCCGCCGGCGGCCCGGTCGTAGATCGTCAGCGGCCCCGATGCCTGTTCCTCGAGGTGCAGAGGGCTCGTGAAGAGCATGTGGGCGCCGCCGGCGGAGATCAGCTCCGGCTGAGGGTCTTGGTCCGCACCGAGACTTCCCTGGCCGAGGAGCTCGAAGTGTCCGTCGGGATACCGAACGTAGATCGTGCGGTTCCCACCGATCACCGCCGGGCCATACCCTTCGGCCGCCCAGGCGGAGTAGGTCTGATCCGGCGAGCGTCCGCCGGGCTGTGCCGCAAATGCTTCGGTTCCGTCGGCGCCGGTGGCGACCGTAGTCCAACCGTCTTCGCCCCTCGAACTCAGGTAGGGGTCCCCCGCGAAGGACCCGGTGGCATCGAGACCGGGAATCAAGCCGTTTTCGATCCGGAAGGAAACGCGGTCTCCGGCGGGAGAGGCCGCGAGAGTCGGGAAGAACAGGGCGGTAAATCCGAGACCCGTCGGCGGCCGTCCGCCGGTGTCGGCGGGCGTCACCAGCTCGTAGGCGCGACAGTCAGGAAGCGTCCCCGAAGGCCCGATGCGGAAGGCGTCATTGGGGCACGGCGCCCTGGAGATCGCCGGATACGTGCTGAACTCGTCGGGTTCTTCGTCATCGCCGGCTTCGTTGCTGGCGATGACGCGGAAGACATAACTCGTGCCGGGCGAGAGGCCGGTGGCCTCCGCCGAGACCGAAACACCCAGGCTTCCGGCTGGGATGATGCCCTGCCCGGCCGGCTGAGCTCCGCTGAAGCCGGATACTCCGAAGTGTTCCTTGCTGACGTATTCGAAGCTGTAGGTGGTTTCGGCCTGACCGGGATTGATCGTGGCTTCGAGCAACGCTTCCTCCTCGGAGACCTCGCTGAAGGACATCGATTCGATTTCAGGTGGCGTAACATGGGTAGGGGCGAACGCATAGGCATGCCCGACTCCGGGTGGGTTGTCGGTCGCCCAGAGGTAGCGCCCTTCGGCGTTCAACACTCCGTTGGGGCTGTGTTCACCGTTGTCAACTGCCACTTGGTTTCTGAAGCCATGGGGCAACAGATTGTGTTCGATCGACGACAGGTACTGGCCGGTTTCGCTCAGTTCGTAGATCGCTTCGCGTTGTTCTTGGTCGTAAGCGAAAATCCTACCCGTGGATTCGTCGACCGCGATCGGGAGCACCCTAGCGCAGCTTTCAGGTTGTTGGCTTCCGCATTTGACGAAGGTTCCTTCCGGCGCGGAGGAGCCGTCAAGCGTTTCGATCAAGTCGTGGGGGGCTGCCAGTTCGAAGACACGGATGAGGCGGTGGCCGGTGTTGGGGCCGCGCGGCGAAGGCTGTTCAGGTTCCTCGTCGGTTGCATATAGACGACCATGGGCAGCGTCGACCGCCAACCCCCACGCGGAGCTGATGCCCGTGCTGCAGGTGCACAAATTGGCGACATGATCGTTGAGAAGCGGGTTGGGGTGGTTAGGTTCCGCTGAACCGAATTCTACGATTGATGCCCTGCCTCCAGAGATGGGCTGCCCGAAATTGACGAAAAGGTGCTGGTTTTTGGAATTGATCGCCAGCGAGGCGTAAAACGAACCGGTTTCGTCGATCAGGGTCGGCGTCGTTTCGTAGGTGATTTCATTCGCGGCAGGATTGTAAACAGCCGGGTCATAGCGCTTGAGCTTCCCGAAGCTAAAGACGTAGAGATAGCCCTGGCTATCCACCGCAACCGTCTGAGGTGAGTCGGGTCCAGGCAGCGGAAGCTCGGTAATGAAGAGGCCCTCCGGGCTGAACACGTCAATGCGGCCATCTTCCAGCTTACCTGCTACTTCAGGCCCTACCACCGCAATGTAAACGTCACCGTAGGAGTCGACGGCGATGCCTTGGGGCCGGACGAAGCTTTCAGCCGGGTGGGCCCCGGCTTCGCATTCGCTGACTTCCTGCGCTTGCGCGCCCGGCTGGCGGGGGGGATCCGGGACCGGATCATTTGCGGAGACGGTACACCCGCCCGTCACGGACCGCACCGGATCGAAGGTATGGGTCGGCGGCGCGGCCTGCGCAGCCGCTGCGCCCCAGGCAGCCAGCGCCAACAAGCCGAGCGCGCACTGCCCGGGCAATCTCCAAATGACCCGCCTCTTCATCATTCCCCCTCCTCGAGTAGCCCACGATTCCGTCCCTGCGGCACCGCGGGTGAAAGCAACGATAGAGATCGGCTCTGGTCCTGTCAAGGAACGACGACGTCCCCCGAAGAACGCAGGTGCCCGCCCCTACTGAAGGGGCGGGCACCCATCTCTGCTACACGTAGGCGCTAGAGCTGACGATCAGCTGGCGCCGACGATGAACGGTGTCGTGCCTGTGTAGATGTACTTGCCCTCCCAGGTCCCGTTGACGCAACCCGAGGTCTCGGTCGGGATCGTCGCTGCGATGTCGAATGTCGCGGCTTTCACCACGCCGGCTTCGACTTTGCCTGTAAGCGTGCCGATGGAGGTGTTATTGGTGAGGTAGCTGCATGTTTCGGGGAAGCCGATTTCTGCGAGTTTGTGAATAGTCACTGTGGTGTCATTGCTTGTGACCGTACCATTGTCGGTACCGCTCGAATTGTGTATTTCCAGCGTCCCTAATGTTGCTGCATTCGTGGTGACGGGGCGGTTGCAGCCTTCGAAGGTCAGTTTCTTGATGCTGCCCACGGTTGTTGCGGTCGCGCCGCCTGTGTTCGTCACTTCTCCTTCGACTGTGCTGGTGGTGCAACTGGCGATGGTGATGCCGAAGGGACCTGTCAACTTCACGGTTTCCTCAGCCGAGAAGTCGATCGTTTTGCCTACGGCCACGTCCCAGCCCGCTCCGCAGTTGGTTGTCACGTTTGTCTCGCAGAGGACGGTCGCCGAAGCCGTGCCGGCTCCGAGGAACGCCATCAGACCCGCGGCGGCGATCGCAGCCAGGCCAAGCATCTTGAGATACTTCATGTGTTTCTCCTTTTCCGGCCACGAGGCCGGTTTGTTTGGCTTGCGCCAGGCGCTTCCCTGGCGCCGGGGAGGGGCACGCTGCCCTCCCGCCCAGAGCCCTATCTGCTCCGGATGAGAGAGTTCTTAACACGCGGGTTCCTAACAGTCAAGTTTTTTAACAACAAACTGATGAAGTAGCGCCAAAAGGCCGCTTGCGTACGAATGCCTAGCCCTTCCGCCCGGCAACGAAGATCTCGAACTGCGCATCGGTCGGCTCCTTCGGGCGGCCGTTGCCATGGAAGACCCGCTCGAGCGTCATGCCCACTGAGTCATAGATCTCGCGTAGCTCGTCCACGGTGTAGAGGCGCTGGCGGAATTCGATCCGCTTGTCGAGGTTCTCGAGGGGCTCCCCGAATTTGATGGGGATCATCGCGCCTTCCATGTAGCGCTCCTTCTTGTTCCAGCGGTGCTCGACGAGTTCGATCATGGTCGAGCTGGGGATCCAGGAGCGCTGGGGGAGGTGGGCGCGGGCGTGGAGGACGTTGGGGACCTGGATCAGGTTCTTGCCGCCGGGCTTGAGGGCGCGGGAGATCACCTCGAAGGTGCGGTGGTTCTCCTCGTCGGTCTCGAAGTAACCGACGGCGCCGTCGTTGAGGTTGAGAACGACGTCGAACTCGGCGTCGTAGTCGAGCTGGCGCAGGTCGGCCTCGACGAAGGTCGCCTCGAGGCCCTCCTGCTCGGCCTCGCGGCGGGCGATCTCGACCAGTTCGGGGCCGATCTCGACGCCGACTACCGAGAAGCCGCGGCGGACCATCTCCAGCGAGTGGCGGCCGGTGCCGCAGGCGAGGTCGAGGACGCGCTCTCCCCCCTTGGGCCGCAGCATCGTCAGCGCCCGGTCGATTTCCGAGCCCGTCCGCTCCGTCCAGGCCATCTCGGCCGACATGCCCGTGAACGCCGTCTCGTACCAGTCCTGCGGAATCTCCTTCTGAAGAACGCTCATCTCCCTCTCCCTTGCCGCGGTTCCCTCATTGCGCAAAGAAGCTTAAAAGATCAAGCAAGCTGTCGATCTTGGCGCGGCGAGCAGGCATCTGGGGAGCGGGCCCTTGACCTTCACCTGCCCAACCAGATAGAAGTGAGGTGACTCGAGTACAGGGAGCTATACCGAACAGCGCAATGAGCTTTGGCCCATGACAGCGCCATAGCGTCCGCGCCCTGGCTCTACGGAGGTTGACGATTGTCGCCCTACGACCATGACAGGTTCACCACCACCCTCCTCACCGCGAGGGAACGGGACCTGAAACCCCTGGCCGAACAGGCAATCGAGGAGCTCGACCTCGGCCCGGAGCAGCTGGAGACGCTCGCCTTCTACCTGAACAGAGCCTGGTTCTTTGGCATCAAAACCAGCTACAAGATCGTCGTCGAATCGAAAATAGGCGGCAAGGCGGTCAAGCCTGTCCTCTTCAGCATGCACGACGAGTTCCGCGAGATCATCGAAAGCTGCGGCGACGAGTTGAAGATGACGGTGGGAACGACGATCAAGACCTTCGAGCTCCTCGGCGAGGCATGGGTCAGAGGCGTCGACTTCTGGGAGGTCGAGTCGACGGCGTTGCTGCTCGAACACCAGGAAGGCGGGTTCGGCGAGGTGCTGGAGAGGATCGAAGAAGAAAAGGAGGAGGACGGCTAGCCGGGTGGCCAGGACTCTGGCGAATCAAGGGTTCTGCTCTCTCCCCTCGCGCCGGTGACGGCGGACGAGGGGGGCGATGTAGCCGATCAGGGCGCCTATCCCCGTCGCCACGAGGATGACGACGATCAGCGGCGCGTTGAAGCTGGCGAAGAGGACTTCGAAGCTGACCTCCTGCGAGTTCTGCAGGGCGACGATCAGGACCAGGGCGACGAGGATTCCGACGACCCAGGCGCGCCAGTTGACCGGCTTCTTCTCCTGCATCTGCCGATCTTAGGCCCTGCGGACGGTTCGACTCAGATGGCCTCGGAGAAGGCGGGCTCCGGCTCGCCCTCCTGATGGGCCGGCATCGCCGCCGGCTGCGGCGCCCGCAGCACGAAGACCGCGATGGCCACAGCCGTCGCCGCCAGCATCGCGCCGACCAGGTAGGCGACGTGGTAGCCGGACGTGAGGGCCGAGGCGGCGCTGTGGCCGTCGTCCAGCAGGGCCTTGGTGCGCTCGCCTGAGAGCGTCGCCAGCACGGCCAGGCCGACCGCGCCGCCCACCTGCATGCTGGTGTTGACCAAGCCGGAGGCGAGGCCGGCGTCGGCGGGGGTCGATCCCGACATCGCCAGGGTCATGATCGCCGGGAAGGAGGTGCCAACGCCGACGCCGATCAGCAGGAACGGCGGCAGCAGGTCGGCCAGGTAGGTGGCGTCGACCGGGGTGCGGGCGAAGAGCAGCAGCGCGACGACGACCAGGCAGACGCCGGGGATCAGGGTCGTACGCGGGCCGAAGCGCATGATCAGTTTTTCCGAGAACCCGAGTGAGAGGGTTCCCATCACCAGCGTCGTCGGCAGGAAGGCGAGCCCCACCTTGAGCGGGCTGTAGCCGAGCACGCGCTGCAGGTAGAGAGCGCCAAGGAAGAACATCCCGAACATGCCGGCGACCAGCAGCGCCTGCAGGACGTTCGAGCCGGCGACGTTGCGCGAGCGGAAGAGGCGCAGCGGCATCAGCGGGTTGGCGATCGTCGCCTGGCGGTGGATGAAGATCGCCAGCAGCGCCAGCGAGATCGCGCCGAGGACGAAGATCCGGGTGTCGCTCCAGCCCCAGGCTTCGATCCGCAGGATCGTGAAGACGCCGAGCATCAGCGCCGCCGTGATCAGGCCCGCGCCGGGGAAGTCGGCGCCCTCGCTGAGCCCGATCCCCTTCGGGTTGGCGACGAGACGCGTCGCCAGGTAGCCGGTGGCGATCCCGATCGGGAGGTTGATGAGGAAGATCCAGTGCCAGCTGATCGCGTCGGTGAGGACGCCGCCGAGCAGCAGCCCGATCGAGCCGCCGGCGGAGGCGACGAAGCCGTAGACGCCGATCGCTTTCGCCTGATGCCCCGGCTCGGGGAACATCGTCACGATCATCCCCAGGATCACGGCCGATGCGAGAGCGCCGCCGACCCCCTGGACGAAGCGGGCGCCGATCAGCATCTCCTGCGAGACCGAGGCGGCGCAGAGGAGCGAGGCGCAGGTGAAGACCGTCAGCCCGAAGAGGAAGACGCGCCGCTGCCCGAGCAGGTCGCCCATCCGGCCGGAGAGCAGCAGCAGGCCGCCGAAGGGGATCATGTAGGCGTTGACGACCCAGGCCAGGTTGCTCTGGGAGAAGCCGAGGCTGTCCTGGATCGTGGGCAGGGCGACGTTGACGATCGTCGCGTCGAGCACGATCATCAGCATCCCCGCGCAGAGGACGTAGAGGGCGAGCCAGCGGGTCTTGTCGTTGTCAGTCGTGTTCATGCGGGTTGACTCCGTGAGTAGGGGGGGAACTCATCGGCCGGCTGATCGATCGACGCGGTCCGGCAGGCCGAAAGCGCCGGAGGGCGGAACCGCGCGCGCCGGGGGGGTCGGCAGCGCGGTCGGGCCATCGAGAATACTCATCCTCGATGGCCGAAGCTGTGGCCGGCGGGGGCGACGGCGCGGAGCTCGGCGAGCGCCAGCTCGCGGCGACGGCCTGAGGAGCCAGTGGGCGGTTCGGCGCGCCCGGGGCGGGCGGTATCCGGCGGCGGCGTACTCGGCTCCAGCGGCGACAGGTCGCTGACGAGGACGTTGATCGTGCCTTCGCGGCGCTCGAGCCGGCCGCGGGCGCGGATCAGCGGGGCGGTGCGGACGAGGGAGCGGTGTCGCTCGTACACGGGTGGCGGGACGACGAGGTTGACCTGGCCGCGCTCGTCCTCGAGCAGGACGAAGGTGACGCCGTTGGCGGTCTCGGGACGCTGGCGGGCGGTGACCATGCCGGCGATCTCGACGGTGCGGCCGTGGTCGAGCCGCTTCAGGTCGGAGGTGCGGGCGAGCCGCGGATCGAGGCCGGGCCGCAGCAGCTTCATCGGGTGCTTCTCGACCGTCATCCCGGTCGAGCGGTAATCGGCGATCAGCCTCCCCCACTCTCCCAGCGGCTCCAGCTCCGGGGGCTCGGGCGGCTCCATCGGCAGCGCCAGCTGGGTGCCGCGGCCGGCGACGCGGCCGGCGCCAGTGACCCCGACCCGCCAGAGCGCCTCGCGGCGCTCCCCCAGCCGAACTGCATCAAATTTCCGGCCTAGCGAGCCGGAAATTTGATGCAGTTCGGAACTCGTGGGGAGACTGTCGAAGGCGCCGGCCCAGGCCAGCTTTTCGAGGCTCGGCAGGCCGGCGCCGGAGCGGGAGGCGACCTCGGCGATCCCCCTGTATGGACCGCCGCGCTCGCGCTCGGCGACCAGCGCCTCCATCTCCTCCTTCTTCACCCCCTTCACGTAGCCGAGCCCGATCCGCACCTGCAGGCCGCCGCGCAGGTCCTTCGCCGACGGGACGATTTCGGTCGATATGGGACCGTTTTTGTCCCGGCGGCCCCTGGTTTGCGGAGCTTCGACGTGGCAGAGGACCTTGCTGCGGTTGGCGTCGACCGGGACGACCCGGATGCCCCGCCGCTGCGCCTCGTGGACCAGCGAGTCGGGCGGGTAGAAGCCCATCGGCTGCTCGTTCAGCAGCGAGCAGAGGAACTCCGGCCCGTAGTGGATCCGCAGCCAGGCCGACTGGTAGGCGAGCAGGCCGAAGGCAGCCGAGTGCGCCTTCGGGAAGCCGAAGCCGGAGAAGCCCTTGATCTGGTCCCAGACCCGTTCCGACGTCTCCTCGGGGACGCCGTTCGCGGCGGCCCCAGCGAAAAAGCGACGGCGGTGCTCGTCGATCGCCTCCTCGGAGCGCTTGCGGCTCATCGCCCGCCGCAGCCCCTCGGCCTCGGAGGAGCTGAACCCCGAGAGCGCCATCGCCACCTCGATCACCTGCTCTTGGAAGACGATCGTCCCCAGCGTCTCCTCCAGCACCGGCTCCAGCAGCGGGTGCTCGTAGGGGATCTCGTAGTCCGGGTTCTCGCGGCGGAGCTTGCGGCGTTCTATATATGGATGGATCGCGCCGCCCTGGATCGGGCCGGGCCGGACCAGCGCCACCTGGACGATGACGTCGTCGAGGTCGCGCGGCTGGGTCCGCGGCAGCATCTGCATCTGCGCCCGGCTCTCGATCTGGAAGACGCCGGTGGTGTCGGCGGCGCGGATCGATTCGAAGACCGCCTCGTCGTCGAGCGGGATCCGCGAGAGGTCGAGCCGCTCGCCGCGGGCGCGGCCGACCTCCTCGACGCAGCGCTCGACCGCCGAGAGCATCCCCAGCCCGAGCAGGTCGATCTTGAGGAAGCCGGCGTCGGCGCAGCTGTCCTTGTCCCACTGGACCGTCTGGCGCCCCTTCATCGCCGCCGGCACGACCGGGCAGACGTCGATCAGCGGCCGGGTCGAGATCACCATCCCGCCCGGGTGCTGGGAGGAGTGTCGGGGCAGCCCCATGATCTCCGCCGCCAGCGGCAGCAGCGCCCGCCAGCGCGGCTCGGCCGCCCGCTCGGTCCCCAGCGCGGCGGCGAGGTCGCGCTCGATCTCCGCCGCGCCTTCGTGGAACCCAACCGTCTTCGCCACCCGGTCGATCTCCGCCGCCGGCAGCCCCAGCGCCTTGCCGAGGGCGCGGACCGCGCCCTTCGGCCGGTAGGTCGGGAAGGCGGCGACGAGGGCCGAGCGGTCGGCGCCGTAGCGGTCGTGCACGCGCGGGATCAGGATCTCGCGGACGTCGCGCGGGAAATCGAGGTCGATGTCCGGCATCGAGGTCGTTTCCTCGTTGAGGAAGCGGCCGGAGAAGAGGGCGGCCTCGATCGGGTCGACGTGGGAGAGGCCGGTCAGGTAGCAGACGATCGAGCTGACGCTGGAGCCCCGTCCCCGGCCCGGCGGCAGCACCCCGCGCGCGGACTCCGGTCCGCGCACCTCGGCGGCGACCTCACGCGCCAGCTCGAGCAGATCGCGATGGAGCAGGAAGAAGCCGGAGAGGCCGAGCTTGCGGATGATCGCCAGCTCCTCCTCCAGCCGCCACTGCGCCTCGAGCAGGCGGGCGTTGCCGCTGTAGCGCTCGCCGAGGCGGTGGGCGCAGACGCGGGCGAGCTCGGCGTCGGCTGTGGGATCCTCGCTGCCGGGGTAGCGGTAGCCGAGCTGCGCGGTGAGGTCGAAGCGAAGGCGCTCGGCGATCCGCTCGGTCTCGGCGACCGCCTCCGGGTATTCGGCGAAGCGGGCGGCCATCGCCGCGGGCGAGGTGAGGGCGGAGGTCGAGTTGCCGCGGCGGAAGGGCTCGGACTCCTCCAGCGTCTCGCAGCGGCCGATCGCGACCAGCGCATCCTGCGCCGGTGCCCGGCGGCGGTCGTGGGAGTGGACGTTGCCGGTGGCGACGCAGGGAACGTCGAGTCGCTCGGCCAGCAGGGAGAGCCAGCGGTTGCGAGCGCGATCCCGTCGCCAGTACGGCCGCTGCAGCTCGATTCGGAAGCGGTCGCGGCCGAAGGCGGCGAGGAGGCGCCGGGCGAGCCGCTCCCCCGCCGCGGTGTCGCCCCGCTCGAAGGCCCCGGCGACGGCCCCGTCGCGGGCACAGCCGGAGAGGCAGACCAGCCCCTCGGCGTGCTCCTCCACCTGCTCGAACGTCGCCCACGGCTGCATCCCCTGGCGCGGCGTGTTGTCCCGCGTGTGCGCATGAGCCAAGGTCAGCAACCTGCACAAATTCCGGTATCCGGTCTCGTCTTCGACCAGCAGAGTGACGTGAACGTCCCCTCCGGCGGGTGGCGCCGATTTGGGGGACCGTCCCTCGCCAAATGCGAGGGACGGTGGTGCCAAATCGGTGACAGGACCCGCCGGCCGCAAACGCACCGTCAACTCCGTCCCGGTGATACCCCGGACACCGAACCCCCGGCAGGCATGGGCGAACTCCATCGACCCCCAGACGCCATCGTGGTCGGTGAGGGCGAAGGCGGGATAGACGTGGGCGGCCGCGGCGGCGGCAAGCTCCATCGGGGTCGAAGCGCCGTCGAGGAAGGAGAAGGCAGAGTGGGCGTGCAGCTCGACGTACATCGATAATCAACCCCTAAGCCTCAGGCCCGCTGCCGGTACCAGCGCTGGGCGCCGGCGCGGCGGAAGACGGTGAGGGCGCGGCCGTCCCGCAGCGCCAGCTCGAAGTAGTGGCGGCGCAACGGCTTCGGCGTCCACCAGCGGTCCTCGACCAGCCACTCCTCGCGCACCCCTTCGACTGTCACACCGTCGACCAGCAGCGGCGCGCCGCGGGGATCGGTTCGGACCGCCACCCGTTGGGGGGCGTAGAGACGGCGCAGCCCCGGCATCAGAGTTCGGGATATGGGGTGAGCAGGGCCCAGCGCTCCGGCACGCGCGAGGCGGAATCGACGGGCAGGATCTTCAGCAGCGCCTCTGCCCCCTGCGCCGCGCGGACCTCGCGCACCGCGGCCCGCAGCCGGCGCCGTCGCGGCTCGGCGCCGCTGCCCGCGAGCTCGAGCTGGTCGCGCACCGGCGGTCCGAGCCCGAGCGCCCGCAGCCGCAGCGCCGTCGCCGGCCCCGGCAGCTCCTCGAGGCGGGGCGCCAGGACATTGCGGAGGACCCGCGGCGAGGCGCTCGGCCGTCCCAGCCCCTGGGCGACGCTCCAGCTGCCCCCGCCGGCGAGCAGCGCCCCCAGCCGCAGCCCGAGCAGGGTCCTCCCCTTCCGCTGCGGCGCCGCCAGCAGGCGGTCGACCAGCAGCTCCAGCGCCCGGTCGAGCTGGCGGCCGGCGGTCCCTTCCGGCAGCTCGATCTCCTCGGCCAGCTCCTCGTGCGGCGTCCGCGGCCGCAGCGGCTCCTCCTCGCCGCGGCAGATCCGCAGCGCCCGCAGGCCGAGTGGGCCGAAGCGGTCGGCGACCTGGTCCGAGGCGAGGCGGGCGAACTGGCGCAGGGTTTCGATCCCGAGCCGCTCGAGCGCCTCGATCAGCTCATCGGCTTCGCGCTCCGGGACCACGAGGCGCGAGCGCAGCGCCGCGACCGGGACCGGCCGCGGCCACCCTCCGGCGGCGAGGAACGAGGCGAAGCGAGTCCGGCCGCTGCCGATCCGCCACCCGCCGTCGAGCGCCCGCCGGGCCGCCCCGAGCACGGCGGTGGAGCTGCCGCCGTAGAGGCCGCGCAGCCCGTCGACCGCGAAGAAGGCCTCACCGGACTGGGTGGACTCGACACCCGCGCCGAGCGACTGCAGCGTCCGAACCATCGCTTCGGTCGCCTCCGCGGCCTCGACCGGGTCGAGAAGATCAGGGCGCCCGGGCCGGGGCCCCCAGCCGCAGCCCGGGCGCGAGAGATCCACCAAGCGCTTGTCGATGACGCAGGCGATCTCCATACGAACACATGTTCGTGTTCCGGTGAAGAGATTTCAAGTTGTCTTGAGCCCAACTACAGGGTTCTTAACGTTCTGCGAAACGCTCCGGAAGGAGGGGCGCAGCGAAAAGCTCAGGCCTCGTGCGCCACCTTGGCCGCCTCGGCGCTGCCAAGGTAGGGCGTCAGGGTGAACTCGACCAGGTCCGGGAGGAGGGATTCGAGCTCGGCTGTGCGGTCCGCAAAGATGCGGCGGGAGAGCAGGGAGACCATGCCGCCGACCAGGGCCTCCTCGGTGGTCGGGGAGAGACCGGCGAGGACGTCATCCGAGCGGCCGTTGCGGCCGGCTTCGAAGTAGGGGACGAGGCTTTGGATCGCAGCGTCGTAGTGCTCCACCACCACCGGCCCGGCGACCAGAGCCTCGACCATGCTGAGCCGGGCCAGGTGCGGCTCGGCGGTGAGGAACTCGAGCATCGCGGCGATACCCGAGCGCACCGCCTGCGGCCACTCCCCCTCCTGCTCGAAGGCCTCGCCGACACGCTGGTTCAGCTCGCTCATCACCATGTCGTAGGCGGCGATGAAGCACTCGTCCTTGCTGGCGAAATGCTCGTAGAAGGTGCGTCTGGAGACGGCGGCGTGGCGGGTGATGTGAGCGATCGTGGCACCCGCGTAGCCGTTTTCGGCGACCGCCTCGGCGAGGCCCGCGATCAGGCGCTCGCGCTGGTTGCGGCTGACGAACTCGCGCGGGAGGCCGTGCCGGCCAGGGGGGAGGCGGGCCAGCTCCGGCGGGTACTCGGCAGACTCGGCAGGAGGATTGACTGGATCGCTCAAGAGAACCGACGATACCGATCAAGACGAGCAGGGCTAGAACTGGCTAATTGGCCAGTTTGTTGATTCCGGTTGTTGCTCATCGCTTCCCACTCATGCGATCTTGACCGAGCTTCGACACAGCCTCAGGCGGCATCGTCCTTCCGCGCCGCCTCGGCCCCCAGGTACGGCGTCAGGGTGAACTCGACCAGCTCAGGCAGAAGCTCCTCGATCCTGTCCGCTTCGCTGAGGAGGCGCTGGTACAGGATCCAGAAGACACCCCCGATCAGCGCCTCCTCGAGTGTCTCCGGCAGCCCCTCTCCATGCGGAGAGACATCGCGTCCAACTCGGAACAGGGAGACGAAAGCCTGCAGCGACTCCTCGTAGCACCGCACGGAGGCGGGTCCGGCGGCGAGCGCCTCGACCATGCAGGTACGGGCAAGGGCGGGCTCGCGCGCGACATACGCGAGGAAGGCGCCAAGGCCGGCTTCCACCCGCTGCGGCCAGTGATCGATCTCACCGGCCGCGGCGACGACGCGCTCCAGGGCAGCGGACATCGCGTATTGCTGGGCGGCGAGGAAGCACTCCTCCTTGGAGCCGAAGTTTTCGTAGAAGGTGTTGCGGGCGATTCCGGCGCGGCGGACGACGTCGGCGACGGTAACCGCCCGGTACCCCTTTTCCGAGGCCTCGAGCGCGAGGCCGTTGATGATCCGGACGCGCTGGTGGTGGGCGATGAACTCGCGCGAGAGCGGCTGCCGCCCGGGGAGTGGACGCGCTGTTGAGTTTCGAGCCACGAACGAGAGAGTACCTGATGCGTAGAGGATTCTTTCCATCGAGCAACCGGATACCCTCGAAGTACCAGGGGTAGACGAGCCATTTTCCTTAAGCGACTTCAGACCGGGGCGGGGACTTTGACCGGACAGCGGCAGCACATCCTCCAGGGGATGCTCGAAGCAGTCGGAACACGCGGGTACGAGAAAACAGCGGTCGAGGACGCGATCGAGGCGGCCGGAACCTCTCGCCGGGCCTTCTACAACTCATTCCGGGACAAGGAGGACTGCTACCTGCAGGCGCTGGACGCGGGATCGGCGTGGGTCGAGCTGGCGATGCGCGAGGAGGCCGCCGGGGCGTCCAGCTGGCGCCAGCAGCTGCGCGCCGCGCTCACCGGCCTGCTGCGCTTCCTCGACGAACAGCCGGCGATCGGGCGGGCGCTCCTGGTCCAGGTCCACGCCGCCGGGCCGGCGGCGGTGCAGAAGCGGACAGAAGCGCTGGAGCGCGCTTCCTCGATGGTCGACCTGGCGCGGGAGGAGGGAGGCGACGACGCTCCGGCGATCTCGGCCGAGGCGGTGGTGGCCGGCATCCTCGCCGTGCTCCACAGTCGGCTGTCGGCCAACCGGACGGAAGGTTTCCTGGCCCTCCTTCCGGAGCTGATGTACCTGGCCGTCCTGCCTTACTTCGGAGCCGAGACGGCCACCATCGAGATGCAGGCCGGCGGGAGCTGAGCTGCGCCTCAGGCGCCCTCGCCCCCCCGTCCCTCGCCGGCGGCAAATCTCGCCGCCCCCCGCGCCGCGACGTCCAGCACCTCCCGCCCGATCCGCCGCTCCAGCTCCAAGCCCTCGGCAAGAGTCGTTCCCGCGCCCTCGATGGCGGCGCGGCGATCGCTGAGCATCGTCTCCTGGGGGAAGGTCGCCAGCCGCTCGGCCAGCTCCAGAGAGCGGTCGAGGTGGGTGCCTTCCGGCGCGATCTCGTTGACCAAGCCGATCCTCTCCGCCTCCTCGGCCCCGACCGGCCGGCCGGTGAGGATCAGCTCCAAGGCCCTTCCCATCCCCACCACCCGCGGCAGGCGCTGGGTGCCGCCGTCGACCAGCGGCACCCCCCAGCGGCGCTCGAAGCAGCCGAAGACCGACTTCGGGGTGCAGATCCGCAGGTCGCACCAAAGCGCCAGCTCGAGTCCGCCCGCGAGGCACCAGCCGTCGACCGCAGCGATCGTCGGCTTCGAGGAGGGGAGACGCGAGATCCCCAGCGGCCCGGCCGGATCGTCGACGTCGAGATCGAGCGCCTTCAGGTCAGCCCCCGCGCAGAACGCCTCGCCGCCGGCACCCGTCAGCACCAGCACCCGGGCCTGCTCGTCTGCCTCGAAGGACTGCAGACCTCGCCGCAGGCCGCCGGCGGCGGCGGCGTCGATCGCATTGCGCCGCTCCGGGCGGTCGATCGTCAGCATCGCTGCCGCGCCGCGCCGTTCGTATCGCACCGCCACACCGCTCATCGTGCCGATCCTCCCACAGGACCTTCGACGGCAGGCGCGCCGACGTCGCTCGATTCACCTCAGTGAATGAGGAGCGGGCGGGCTAGTCGTCGCGCGCGCACGGGGAACGCGACAACGCCCGGCTCCCCGAGAGTGCGCCCCGGTCGCCGGCCTGGAGGGGCAGAGTGCTCCAGGCCGCAGCAAAGGTAGAGGGCACCGCGGACGAAAGCGCGAGAACGAAAACGCGACCGAGGGTGACGCTGCTTGCCTGCCTCGCGCGTAGCCTTCGCGCTCAGAAGCTCGTGGCGTCGCCTTCGAGACCCTCCTCCGCCTTGGCTTCCGGCGGAAGCGGCCCCTCTCGGTCGCTGGGCGAACTTACGCCGGTGGTCGCCCCCTGTCCAGGGGGCCGGAGAACTCGTTTCCGCAAAACCCGCGCTTATGGTGTCGGAAAGTTGATGGCGAGGCGGCTACCCTCAGCGGGTGCGCATTGACGAAATCATCGCTGAGCGGCGGCCTACCTTCTCGATCGAGTTCTTCCCGCCGAAGACGCCGGAGGCGACCGAGGAGCTGTTCGAGACGGCGCGGGAGCTGCGCGCGCTGGAGCCCGACTTCGTCTCGGTGACCTACGGGGCGGGCGGGTCCACGCGCGACGGCACGGTCGAGATCACCGCGGCGCTGAAGAACGAGATCGGGTTCGAGACGATGGCGCACCTCAGCTGCGTAGGCGAGACGACCGCAGGTCTGGCGGCGACGCTCGACCGGATCGAGGCGGCGGGGATCGAGAACGTCTTCGCCCTGCGCGGCGATCCGCCGCGCGGGCAGGAGGACTTCGTCCAGCCCGCGGGGGGGCTGGGCAGCGCCGCCGAGCTCGCGTCCTTCATCGCCGCCGGCTGGGAGTTCGGGATCGGCGGCGCCTGCTTTCCGGAGGTGCACCCGGAGGCGCCCGACCCCGAGACCGACCTGCGCTACCTGAGGACCAAGGTCGACTCAGGGGCGACGTTCCTGGTCACCCAGCTCTTCTTCGACAACGAGGTCTACTTCGACTTCGTCCGCGCGGCGCGCGAGGTCGGGATCGAGGTGCCGATCCTGGCCGGGGTGATCCCGGTCGCCAGCTATGCCCAGACGAGGCGGATCTGCGAGCTCTGCGACGCGACGATCCCGGTGCAGCTGAAAGCCGCCTTCGAGGGGGCGGGGGGCGACCCGGACCTCGAGTTTCAGCTCGGGATCGCTTACGCAGCCCAGCAGTGCGCGGAGCTGCTGATCGCCGGTGCGCCGGGAATCCACTTCTACGCGCTGAACCGCGCGCCGGCGACGCGGGCGGTGCTCGGGGCGCTGAAGGCGTCCCGCCCCTGGGAGCGGGTGCGGGGCGACGCCGCCTCCGTGGAGCGAGCCGAATAGGATTTGAGCGGTATGGGCAAGGGCGACAGGGAACGGGAACGGCTCCGCGAAGAGCGGATCGAAGCCGAACAGCGCGAGTCGAAGGGCGACAACAAACGGCTGCTGCTCGCCTATGCGATCGGCTCCAGCGTTGTGCTGGCGATCGCGGTCGTGATCTTCATCGTGGCCAGCGGCGGCGGAAGCAGCGACAGCGGCGGTAACGGCGGCGCCCACATCAACGTCAACACCCAGTTCGGGTCGACGAACGGCGTGGCGCCCGACGAACGGGAAGGCATCCCGCCGCCTGCCCCCGCGGTGACCAACCTGCAGCGGGCCGCCAAGCAGGCCGGGTGCAAACTCGAGCTGCACCTCGAAGACGAGGGCCACGAACACATCCCGCAGAACTCGCCGACGCCGAAATACAAGACCAACCCGCCGACCTCCGGCAACCACGTCGAACCGCCCTTCCAGCAGGCGGACGGGGCCTACACCGAAGAACCGCAACCGATCGACTTCGTCCACTCGCTCGAGCACGGGCGGATGGAGATCCAGTACGCGCCGAGCCTGCCGGAAAAGCAGCAGCTCGAACTGAAGGGCCTCTACGACACGATGTATGGGGCGACGCTGCTCTTTCCAAACAAGACGATGACCTACCAGGTGGCGGCGACCACCTGGACGAACCTGATCGGCTGCCCCGAATACAAAGGCGCGATCACGCTCGACGCGATCCGCGCCTTCGGTCGGGAAACGTGGGGCAAATACGGTGGCGAGCCGGTCTTCGCCTTCAAATTCACCGGGCCGACGCCGTCGGAACCCGAAGAAGCCAAGGCGGCCGGGTAGCGCCTCAGCCGCGGTAGGCGGGGAAGAAGCCGGCGGCGTCGCGGCCGGCGCAGAGCTCGGCATACCTCTCCTCGTCGCAGACCAGCTCCGAGGTGAACCAGGGTTGGCGGCGGTTGGCGAAGCCGCGCTTGAACTCCTCCAGCGCGTCGCCGGCGCGGATCCCGCCGCCGAGGTTCAGCGGGAGGCCGAGCGCGGCGGAGTGCTCGACCAGCTGGCTGACGACGTTCTTCATCGGCGAATCGCCTAGGTGCGAATCGGTGCTGCCGCTGAGGTAGTAGTGGAGGTAGCCGTCGCTGACGGCAGCGATCGAGGCGGCGGCGGGCTCGCCGGACGGGGCGGTCGCGAGGGCGAGCCAGGTGCGATCGGCTTCGAGGATGCGGTCGAAGTAGGCGGCGCCGAAGAAGTAGTGCGCGGCGGCGGTGGCGCGACGCATCGTCTGCTCATAGGCGGCGAAAAAGCCAGCGCGCTGGTCGGCGGTCGTCTCCGTGCCCGGGATAAGGTCGACCGTGTAACCCGCTTCGAGGTTGCGGCGGACCTGGCGGCGGTCGCTGGGCCGGCTCTTGGTCGGCAGCGCCGGGTCGGCGACCTGGACGACGTTGCGCTCGGTGGTGCCGGCGAGCGGCGCGGGGCCGAGGACGTGGCGGATGAAGACGCTGACCAGCCCGGTGGCGGAGAAGTCGGTCTTGTCCGGGTCGAAATTGGGGGGAGCCGGGGGGGTGCTCGGCGAAGCAACAGCGGGGAGGCTGCGGCGAGCACCCCCACGGCTCCCTTCGACGCAGCCCGGGTAGCCGTAGGGGGAGACCGCGTCGCGCTCGCCGCTGCCGGGTATTTCGCGGACGATCAGCGGGGCGAGGAGCTCGTCCTCGCCCGTCTCGATCCGCAGCGTGTGGGTGACACCCTCGGCGTCGAGGAAGGGGCGGGAGCGGAAGAAGTGATCGTCGGCCGCGGCTTCACCTCGGTCCTCGAGCAACTCGGCCTTTGCGATGGACGCGCTCACCCTCGGTGAGTACCGCTCACTCGAGCAGGTCCGCGGCGGCGGCGCGGAACTCGTCGGGGAGCACGCCCCAGACCTCGCAGTCGTCGGGCGGCCCACCCGCGCGGGCGAGGTGCGCCCGCATCGTCCCCTCGTGCTTCCAGCCGAGGCCGGCGACGGTCTTCTTCGCCACCTCGTTGCGGGCGGGGATGCGGCCGTAGACGCGATGGGCGCCGTACTCGCCGAAGGCCTTGGCGATGGTCTGCGCCTCGGCGCGGCGGCCGACGCCCTTGCCGCGGACGTCGTCGCCGATCAGGGCGCCGAGCTCGGGGGCGGTCTGGCGGAAGAGGCCGTAAAGGGCGGTGAAGCCGACCGGCTCGTCATAGCCCTCGACCTCGATGGCGAACTTGCGGTCCTCGCCGGAGTCCTCCATCGCCCGCCGCGTCCAAGCCTCCGCCTGCTCGCGGGTGAACCCGACGCGCTGCTCCATCAGCGTCTTCGTCGCCTCCGGGTTGTTGAACCAGCGGTGGACGGCCGGCGCGTCCTCCTCCCGGAATGGGCGCAGCGAGACGGTCGGTCGGTCGATCACGAAGCTAACCCTATTGCGCCACCCCATCCCGCCGAACTGCATCAAATTCTGGCCGTACAACAACCAAAATTTGATGCAGTTCAGTCGGGGGCGAGGCCCTGGCCGGTCAGGACCAGCCAGGCGGTCCTGGCGAGGATGCGGAGGTCGAGGCTGAGGCTGCGGTGGTCGACGTACCAGACGTCGAGCTCGATCCGCTCCTCCCAGGGGATGCCGGCGCGGCCCTGGACCTGGGCCCAGCCGGTGATCCCGGGCAGCACCTCGTGGCGGCGTTTCTGGTGAGGGGTGTAGTCGTCGACCTGGGCCGGGATCGTCGGGCGGGGGCCGACGATCCCCATCTCGCCGCGGAGGACGTTGAACAGGTTCGGGATCTCGTCGAGGGAAGTGCGGCGCAGGAGACGGCCGGGGGCGGTGACGCGCGGATCGTCGCGGTAGACCACCTTGCCGACGCCGACCGGGTCGGAGCCCTGGACCATCGTCCGCAGCTTCCGCATCTCGAACTCGCGGCCGCCGCGGCCGACGCGGCGCTGGCGGTAGATCACGGGGCCGCGGCTCGTCAGCTTGATCGCGGCTGCCGCGATCAGCAGCAGCGGCGAGAGGAGGGCGAGGGCGAGGGCGGCGACGAGGAGGTCGAGGGGGCGCGGCATCAGCGGGTTCCTTCGGCCTTCTCCCAGCGCCCTCCAGCGCCGTGGCGCAGGCGGTCCCAGGAGCCGACGGCGATCGAGGTGGTGGTGAGCACGTAGTAGCGGGCGATCCGGAAGGGGGCGATCGGGAAAGAGCGTCCGAGCAGGGCGGCGGCGATCAGGGCCAGCTGGATGGCGAAGGCGAGGTCATAGAACCAGCCCGCGCCGAGCAGGAAGGCGTTGGCAAGGAGGACGAGGAGGTGGAGCAGCGGGCTGAGGTAGCGGAGCAGCCGGTGCGAGGCGATCTCGAACGCGTAGAGCGGTGGGTAGCCGCGTGGCGAGAGCATCCCTTCGCCGGCGACGATGTCCCAGAGGCCGACCATCATCCGCCGTTTGCGGACGAACTCGCCCTCGATCGCCGGCACCATCTTCTCCTCGGCGCGGGCGGCGGGCTCGTACAGCGAGCGCAGGCGCCGCTTGGCGAGCCGGAAGGGAAAGCTGAGGTCGTGGCTGCCCGAGGGGGCGAGGGGGATGTAGGCGCCGCGGCGCACGGCGTAGATCGCCCCGTTGCCGGCGGTCACCCCGGCGAGCTGGGACTCCGCTTCCCGCACCGCCATCTCATAGCGCCAGTAGACCCCCTCGAGGTTGTTGCCCGTGGGGTCGAGGAAGCGGACCTGGCCGCAGACGTAGCCGACGCCAGGATCGGCGAAGGGGGCGACGAGGCGGCGCAGGGCGTCTCGGGACCAGACGCTGTTGGCGTCGGAGAAGGCGAGGATCTCCCCCGCCGCCTGCTCGGCGGCGGCGTTGAGGGCGGCGATCTTGCCGCCGGGCGGCAGCTCGAGGACGAGGCTGGCGCCAGCGACGCGGGCGCGCTCGGCGGTGGCGTCGCCGGAGCCGTCGGAGGCGACGATGACCTGGAGGCGCTCGCGCGGGTAGTCGAGCGCCAGCGCGTTGGCGACTTTGGCCGCGATCACCTTCTCCTCGTCGTAGGCGGGGACGATCAGCGAGACGGCCGGGACCGGTTGCGAACCCGCGGCCTCAACCTTCCCCGAGGGGCGCTGGCGCGGGCCTCGCGCTCGCAGCAGCGTCATCAGCGCCAGCGGGTAGCCCAGGTGGGTGTACACGAGCAGGCCGGCGCTGAGCCAAAAGAGGGTCGCGGCGACGGTGGTCATGTGCGCGCCTCGATCAGCTCGCGGTAGAGGTCTCGGCTGCGGCGGCCGGCCTCGTCCCAGGAGAAGGGACCGGCGGCGGCGCGGCTCGCGGCGGCGGCCAGCTCGGCGCGGGCGGCATCGTCGCCGACCAGCTCCGAGATCGCGGCGGCGAGGGCAGTCGCGTCGGCTGGCGGGACGAGGCGAGCGGCCCCCGTCGACGCCACCTCGGGGAAGCCGCCGACGGCGCTGAGGACCATCGGCTTGCCGAAGGCGAGGCCGGTGTAGAGGACCCCGGAATGCTCGGCGTCGAGGTAGGGGAGGACGAGGAGGTCGGCGCGGCGGAAGATCGCCGGGATCTCGGCGTCGTCGACGAAGCGGGTGAGGAGGCGGACTCGGCCCCCGACACGATCTGCGAGCTCGCGCAGCGGGGCGACATCCATGCGCGGGTTGCCGACGATCCAGAGCTCTGCCTCGCGGGCGGCGGCGCTCTGGGTGAGGCGACCGAACGCCTCGATCAGGTTCTCGACCCCCTTGTATGGACGAAGCAGGCCGAAGGAGAGGATCACCGGCCCCTCCGCGCCCTCCAGCTCGGCTGGCAGCGGCTTCTCCTCGGGCAACCTGGTCAGGTAGTCGAAGGCGCCGTGGGGGATGACGTGGACCTCGGCCGGGTCAAGGCCGACCTCGTCACGGAGGCGGGCGGCGCCGTGCTCGGAGTGGGCGACGACCGCGTCCATGGCGCCGAAGACCCGGTGCGCGGCGCGGACCTGGCGGCGGCTCGGCTGCGGCGGCAGGATGTAGTGGGCGGTCATCAGCCGCGGGCGCAGCGCCGGCAGCAACCGGACGTCGAGAGACGGCACCGTCAGCCACTGGTAGTGGATGAGGTCCGCGTCGACCGCGCGGCGGAGGCGGAGCATGTCGGGTAGGTGCTCGGCGGCCTTGAACGGCAGCCGAGCCGGAGCCCGCAGGCCGCGAGCGGCGGAGCGGCGGTAGAAGAGCTCGTTCACCCGGTAGCCGTCGGTCGCCGGCACCGGCCCGTAGAGGAAGCGAGTGGTCAGCAGCTCGACCTCGGCGCCAGCGCGCGCGAGCGCCGCCGCGAGGGCGCGGTCGTAGGGTGGCGTGAACGCCGAGGGATCGACGAGTTGAACCTTCATATGCGGGGTGACGGACCGCGGTCCGTCACCCGATTATCGTGACCCCCTTGGCGCCCCTGCTCTCCTACTGCGTCGTGAACACGAACGGCCGCGACTACCTGCTCGCCTGCCTGGCGGCGATCGAGCGCACCCATCCGCCGGGGGTCGAGCGCGAGATTCTCGTCCTCGACAACGCCTCCGGGGACGGCTCGGCGGAGGCGGTGCGGGCGCTCGGCGGCGAGATTCGCCTGGTCGCGCTCGAGCGGCGGACCGGGAAGGCCGAGAACGACTCGGCCCTGATGCGCGAGGCGGAGGGGAGGTACTGCCTGCTGCTGAACGAGGACTCGGAGCTGCGGCCGGGGGCGGTTGAGACGCTGCTCTCGGCGATGGAGCGCGAACCGAAAGCTGCCGCGGCGACGCCCCAGCTGCTCGACTCCGACGGCAGTCCCGCCGCCTGCGCCTGGCGCTTCCCGGGGGTCGGAACCGCGCTGGCGGGGGCGCTCTTCCTGCACCGCTGGCTGACCGTGCAGAGCAGGGGCCGCCAGGTGCGAAGCGTCGACTGGGGACAGTCGAGCGCGTTGATGGTCCGCCGCGAGGCAGCGGCGCAGGTCGGCTACATGGACCCGCAGTTCTTCGTCTACTACGACGAGTGCGACTTCGCCAAGCGGCTCCGCGAGTCCGGCTGGCACTCGCTCTACGTCCCGGCGGCCGAGGCGGTCCACCACGACCAGCTCTCCACCGACCTCGCCCAGGGCCTCCCCCGTATCGTCGAATTCCACCGCAACCGCGACCTCTACATGCGCAAGCACCAGGGCCGCGCAGCCGCGCTGGCGGTGCGGCTCCTCACCGCCTGGTCCTACGCCGCGCGAGCGGTTGCCGCGAGCCTGCTGCCACAGCAGCCCGCGTCGGTCTACTGGGCCCACGCCCGACAGGCGCTGTTCCCCGATAGCGGCGAATCCCTCCACGACCGCGCTCGCCGAACTGCATCAGATTTCCTGCCTGCCAGCCCGGAAATCTGATGCAGTTCGGTCAGAGGCGGGCGTCTTCGTCTATCTGCTCGGCCTCGTAGGTCTCCGGGATGTGACCGTCCACCACGGCTGGCTGGGCGCGTAAGGAGGTCAGGCCCGCGACCGCCGCTCCCGGGTCGCGGAGCTTGGCGAGCCAGACTCGCTCGCCGGGCGTGAAGAAGCCGCTGGCGAAGAGGGCCAGCGGGTAGGCCGCGAAGAGCGCCGCCCGCAGCAGCAGGCCGGCCGCGCCGGAGGTCGGGACTGCGAGTTCGGCGAGGCCGACGAGCCCGGCCACGGCGAGAACAACGCGCAGCAGCCTGCCCCACTCGTACGGGACCGGGAAGAGGCGCTGGGTGAAGACGTACATCAACCCCAGCACGACCAGGTAGGAGGCGACGAGGGCGAGGCCGGCGCCGGTGATGCCCATCGCCGGGACCAGGAGGAGGTTGAGGGCGACGTTGGTCACCAGCGCCCCGATCGCCGCCGGGAAGTTGAACTCGGTCCGGCCGGTCCGGCCGAGGATGATGACGAGGACGAGGTAGAGGGCGTAGAGGGTGACGGCGGTGGAGACCAGGCCGATCGCTTCGTAGGAGTCGAAGAACCTGTGGGCCGCCAGGGCGCGGACGATCCAGCGCGAGAACAGCCACATGCCGGTGACGACGAAGGCGCAGGCGGCGGTGAAGAGGGTGACGACGGTGGCGTAGGTGCGGCGCGCCTCGTCGTCGTCGCGGATCGAGTAGGCGAGCGGCGGCCAGGCGAGCTGGAAGCCGCGGACGAGGACGTTTACCGCCTGGGCGAACTTCACCGCCAGGGAATAGAGGCCGGCCTCGGCGAGGCCGAGCGAGCGGACGATGATCAGGCGGTCGACGAAGTTGAGCAGGTAGAGCGAGACCTCGGCCGGCATCGTCGGCGCTCCGAAGCGGAAGAGGCGGCGCAGGAGGGCGCGGTCGAAGCGCAGCGAGAGGCGGCGCCACTGCCAGGCCATCAGGCCGACGACGAAGGCGCCGCCGGCCGCGTAGCTGCCGAGCAGGAGCCCGCGAGCGCCCTCTTCCAGACCGACGACGAGGACGACGGTGAGGCCGATCGCGGCGAGGACGTTGAGGATCGTGGTCACGAAGAAGGCCCGCGCCCGCTCCTCGAGCCGGAACAGGGTCAGCATGAACTCCCACATCGTCAGCACCCAGAGCCCGCCGATCGCGATCCGCACCAGCCCCGGAGGAGACTGCCCGAGCGCTTCTGGTTCTGGGATCAGCAATTCCGAGAGCGGACCGGCGAGAGGGAGCAGAGCGAGAGCGCCGAGAGTCGCCAGCCAGAAGAGGCCGGCGAAGCTGCTCTTGACGACCTCCCCCGGGTCCTCGTCCTCCTGGTAGTAGAACCGCAGGATCGCCTCGATCAGGCCGAGGCGGACGACGATGCTGACGAGCACCACCGCGGCGAAGAGAATCTCGGCGGCGCCATAGTCGGCCGGGCTGAGGTACCGCGTGTAGAGCGGCAGCAGCGCCACCGCGATGACCTTCGAGAGGATGCTGGCGGCGGTATAAGCAGCGCCAGTCGTAGCCAGGCGTCGCAGGTATCCCGACATCAGGCTGACCCTACGCCCGGCGGCGGATCACCGGATCATCTCCTGCCGCCGCGTGCGCCAGGGACGCGCCCACCGCCAACAGCACCCAGGTGATCGGATCCTCGAAGAACCCGGCGTAGGCCAACGTATGAACGAGCAGTGCCACGAAGGCCGCGAGGACAGCGGCTCTGGCCGCTGAGCCGGCGGGTCCTGTCGCCGCAGGGGACCCACCCCCCCTTGCGCGGCAAGGGGGGGTCCCCCCTACGACGCCACCCACCGGAGAGGCGGGGAAGATTCCACGGCCCAGGGTCCAGAGGGCTACTGCGACTAGAAAGATGTAGACCGCCAATCCGATCAAGCCCTGCTCAGCCGCGACGGTCACAGGCTCGGTGTGGGAGACGGTGACTGGGGCGTCCTTGTTGGCGCGCTGTTCGCGGTAGGCGGCTTGGAACGATCCGGAGCCATAGCCCTGGACGGGGCGTTCGAGGAAGAGGTCGGTGCCGCCGGAGATCAGGCTGCCGCGGCCGCTGAGGTCGACGTTGAGGCGGTCGCTGGTGATCTTGCCGGAGCCGCCGACGAGGAGGACGACCAAAACGGCGCCGATTGCGCCGATGGCGACTGCGGCGACCGTCCAGCGCCAGCTCCAGCGGATCGCCGCCAGCACCGCCAGTCCGGCGAGGAGGGCGAGCAGGCTCGACTGCGAGAAGGTCGGCACGAGCCCGAGCCAGAGGGCGAGGATCAGGCCGCTGAGCAGCCAGAATGCCTCCCGCGTCCGTGCCCACAGCAGCGCTGCCGTCGCGAGCACGGCGACCAGGGCCAGGTAGCGGCCGTACACGTTGGGGTCCCAGAAGACCGAGTTGACCCGGAAGTAGGTGTGGAATTCGTTGGAGCGGATGATCTGGTCGTTCCAGAAGAGGCTGGTGGCGACGTACTCGACGCCGCCGACGAGGACGAACGCCGTCGCCTCCACGCCGACCACGATCAGCACCCACCGCAGCAGCCGGCGGTCCCAGCGAACGTCCTGAAGCAATCCAAAGGCGACCGTGAACGGGACCAAGAAGAAGCAGACGTTCTGCAACCCCTTGCTGAAATCGTCCGAGTAGAGCGTCTGCAGCGCATAGAGAATTACGACCGCGGCCAGAGCCCTCGGTACCCAGACAGCCGCTCCTCCGGCGGGTGGCGTCGCAGGGGGGACCCCCTCCTGCCGCGCAGGAGGGGGTGGGTCCCCTGCGGCGACAGGACCCGCCGGCCACAACGCCCAGTCCCTTGCCGCAGCCGCTGCTACCCCTGCCACGATCACCAGGTAGAGCGGCACCAGGAGGTTGGCGGTGTCGCCGCCGGCGTGCAGGGGCACGCGGAACGGGATCGCGAAGACGATCGCCAGCGGCAACAGGATCGGCCAGCGGCGGAAGAGGTAGGTGAGGGCGCCGGTGACCGCCACGGCGAGCACCAGCAGCTCGACGATCCGCGCCTCGTCGTGGCGGAGGTCGACGATCTGGGCGGTGTGCCACTGGTCGCCGACGATCAGGATCGGGAAGAGGGCCATCGCCGCGACCATCAGGACGGCGCGCGGGCGCCCCGGCGGCAGCAGGATCGCGGCGCCGCTGGCCGCCGCCGCCGCGACCAGTCCCACCGCGGCGAGGACGCCGCTCACCCCTTCGTCTCCGCGCCGTGGTTGCCGCCGCCCGCTGCCGACCCTTGGCCCGGCGGGCCGGGCTCCGATCCGGATGCGCGAGCCCCGCAGTTCGAGTTCGCCCGCTGCGGCGCCGGATGCAGGCGGATCGCGCCCGGAACGACGAGAACCCGGTCGCCCAACCTGACCCGCAGCTTGTAGCGGCCCGGGCGAGCCGTGCCGCCGCCACGCTGCCGGCCATCCCAGTAGTAGACGTGGATCGTGTAGCGCTTGAGGAAGGTGTCGCGGGCGAGAGTCACCACGACCCGGCCGCCCGGCCTGATCACCTGCACCGTCCCCCGGTCGGAGATCGTGGTGCGGAAACGGATCCGCAGCCGGTCGCGGCGGCAGTCGTCGTTGGGGGTGAAGCTGTGGACCTTCGCGGTCCCCCTGCGGTGCGGCGGGGCGATGAACTGGACCCGGTCGAGCACCAGCGGGTCGCGCTTGACCCGCTGCACGTAGGCGAAGGCGGCGATCGTGGCGAGGACTAGAAGCGCGAAGACCGCGGCGGCCGCGCGTGGGGAGACCGGCGCCCCACGCTCATTCCGCCGTTTCGGCATTGTCCTCGCCGACGATCACGGCGACGGGGGCACCAGCCGAGACGGATTCGATTTCGGCGTTCATCAGCTGGACCTTGGCGACCTTCAGCTGCTTCGCCACCTTGCGCGCTTCCGCCTTGTGGCCGCGCTGGAACATGACGACGCTGGCGGCGAAGCTGGAGCTGCTGTTGGTGACGGCGCCGAGCTCGAATCCCTTGCTTTCGACCCTGTCACCGAAGGTGGCGGCCAGCCCCGGCACGGCGGTGCCGTTCAGCACCGTCACTTCGATTTCGCCCGGCTTCACCCTTGCCGCCGCCTGCTTGGAGTTGGCGCCGCCGTTGCCGCCGTCGGAGCCGCTCAGCAGCAGGTAGGCGCCGCCCCCGACGATCGCCAGCATGGCGACGAAGAGCACGACCAGGGTCACCGGCCGCGAGGCCGTCTCCCCCAGCCCGGAGAACCATCCGCGGATCCGCTCGGCGCGGCTCTGCGTGTCCAGCCCCTCCTCGCGCCGCCGCCGCCGTTCCTCGCGGCTCGAGACGGCCTTGTGTTCCGCGGTGCGCGCCTCCTGCAGCGCCCGCAGCTCCTCGGCCCGCTGGGCGGCGATCGTCGAGGTCTGCTCCTTGCGCTCCGCGTCGCGCTCGGGGGCCGACCCCGCCCACTCGCGCAGGCGGCGGATGTCCCGCCCGTGGGTGAACGAGAGCAGCGCCAGCACGGCGAGCCCGAGGAAGGCGGCGAGCCCGGCGAAGGCGCCGATTTGTTCGATCGCATGGAGCAAAGTGGCTGCGAGAGCCTAGTTGTCGGAGCCGACCGTCGCTGCGCCGCTGCCCGGGGCCGCGATCAGCTCGACGACGCGCTCCGCCAGGTTGGCCTCGTCCCCGGCCATCACCAGCTGTTCGAGCGAGTTGAGGGTGGAGTCGACCCACTCCGCGTCGCGCGGCTTCCGCCGCACCGCCCGGTTGACCCGCCGCGCCGCCGTGGCCTGCGCTTCCTCGTCGTCGGAGAAGAGTGTCTCGTGCAGCTTCTCCCCCGCCCGCGGCTGCGTGAACTCGACCGCGATGTCGGTTTCCGGCTCGTAGCCCGCGAGCCGGATCATGTTGTGGGCGAGGTCGACGATCTTCACCGGCTCGCCCATGTCGAGGACGAAGACCTCGCCCTTGCCGGTGCCGATGTCGCCGGTCCGGATCACCAGCTGCACCGCCTCCGGGATCGTCATGAAGTAGCGGGTCATGTCCGGGTGGGTGACCGTGACCGGGCCCCCGCGCTCGATCTGGCTGCGGAAGATCGGCACCACGCTTCCGGACGAGGCGAGCACGTTGCCGAAGCGGACCGAGGCGAAGCGCGTCTCCGGGTACTTTTCCCCGGCCGCCTGGACGATCCGCTCGGCCATCGCCTTCGAGGCGCCCATCACCGTCTGCGGGTTGACCGCCTTGTCGGTGGAGATGAGGACGAAGCGCTCGACCTTCGAGGCGGCGGCGGTCTCGGCGGTGACGCGGGTGGCGATCGCGTTGTTGCGGACCGCCTCCAGCGGGTTGGCCTCCATCAGCGGCACGTGCTTGTAGGCGGCGGCGTGAAAGACGACGTCGGGCTTGAAGCGCTGCATCACCTCCAGCATCCGGTGCGGCTCCTTGCAGTCGGCGAGGACCGACTCGCAGCTGGCGAAGTGGCGCTCCTCGACCATCTCCCGGTCGATCTGGAAGAGGTTGTCCTCGGCGTGGTCGAGCATCACCAGCAGCCGCGGCCGCACCTGGGCGATCTGGCGGCAGAGCTCGGAGCCGATCGAGCCGCCGGCGCCGGTGACGAGGACGATGCGGTCGTTCAGGTAGGCCCCCACCCGGTCGAGCTCGCGGACGATCGGCTCGCGCCCGAGCACGTCCTCGACCCGGACCTCGCGCAGCTGCTTGTTGAGCTGGACGCCGCCGCGGAGCAGCTCGAAGACGGTCGGCAGGGTGCGGACGCGGATCTGCCGCTCCCGGCAGGCGGCGACGATGCGGGCGCGCAGGGTCCCGGGCGCCGACGGGATCGCGATCACGACCTCGTCGGGGTTGGTCTCGTCGAGGATCTTGTCGATCTGGCGGGTCGAGCCGAGCACCTTCAGCCCCAGCATCCGCATCCCCCGCTTGCGCGCGTCGTCGTCGACGAAGCCGATCGCGGTGGCGCCGAGGGCGGGGTTCAGCTGCAGCTCGCGGACGACCATCTGGCCGCCGGAGCCGGCGCCGATCACCAGCACCTCGTGCTTGGGCAGGCGGGCGCCGCGGACCGGGCGTTCGACGATCAGCCGCACCCCGAGCCGGGCGCCGGCGATCAGGATCAGGGTGAGGACGAAGTCGGTGACCTCGACCGAGCGCGGCAGCGTGTGCGCGAAGGGCTTGGCGACGGCGAAGATCACGACCAGCAGGGCGCTGGCGACGGCGACGGCGCGGAGGATCAGCATGAAGTCGCGGCCGCTGACGTAGCGCCACCACTTCTGGTAGAGCCCGAAGCCGGCGAAGACGACGAGCTTGCCGGCGACGACGAAGCCGACCGACTGGGCGAAAAGGATCTCGTAGCGGTGCGGCCAGCCGTGCGGGTCGTCGAGGAAGCGCAGCTGGAAGGCGAGGAAATAGGCCAGCGCGACGAGCACGGCGTCGGCCGCGACCTGCAGAACCCGGTTGCGGTAGACGGGGTGGTTCAACCGGCTCATCGAACTGCTGAGTTTACGGCCAGACGCTCTAGGATCACGAAATCTTCCTGCCACAGCTACTCCCCTACGCGGACCTGACCGGCCCAATCGTCGACTTCTGCGTCAACGTGATCGACGACACCGGCCTCGCCGGCGTCTTCTTGCTGATGACGGCGGGGAGCGCCTGCATCCCGATCCCCAGCGAGGCGGTGATGCTGTTCGCCGGGTTCAACGTCTCCAATGGGGACCAGACCCTGCTCGGGGTCACCCTCGCCAGTCTGGCGGGAAACATGGTCGGCTCCTGGCTCACCTACGCGATCGGCTACTACGGGCGGGTCGACCTGCTCGAGAAGAACAAGCTGATCCACATCAGCCCCGCGCGGCTCGCCTGGGTCGACAACTGGTTCAAGCGCCACGGCGACGCGACGGTCTTCTTCGCCCGGCTGCTGCCCTTGGTGCGGGCGTTCATCTCGCTCCCGGCGGGAGTGGCGGAGATGCCGTTCTGGCGCTTCACCTGGCTGACCGCGCTCGGCTCCCTGCCGTGGGTGCTCGGGTTCGCGCTGATCGGCAGGGCGGTCGGCGACAACTGGGAACAGTGGCGGCATCACCTGCAGATCCTCGATTACCTGGTCGTCGCGGCGCTCGTCGCCGGCGTCGGCTACTGGCTCCTCAAGCGGCGGCACGGCGGCGGCGGACCAGGCGAGGGTGAGCCGGAGAGCCAGGCCGACGCCGAACCCGCGGGCGCCAGGGGCGCTTGAGCGCAGGCGGGATCCCGGCCGGGCGGGCGGGCGCGCTGGGGCTGGTCCAGGGCCCGGCGGAGCTGCTGCCGGTCTCGAGCTCGGCCCACATCGTCCTCATTCCCTGGCTGGCGGGATGGGGGTGGGAGGAGGTCGACCCGGAGCTGCGCAAGAGCTTCGAGGTGGCGCTCCACACCGGCGCTGCGGCGGCGCTGCTGATCGGGCAGCGGCGGCTGGTCGCGGAGGAGCTGCGGCGCTTCGACGGGCGGCGGGCGCTGCTGCTGGGGCTCTCCTTCCTGCCCGCGGCGGCAGTCGGCTACACGCTGGAGCGACCGATCGAGCGCCGACTCGGCGGCCCGCGGATGACCGCCTACGGGCTGATCGCCGGGGCGCTGGCGATGCTCGCCGCCGACCGGCGACCCCAGCAGCGCGGGCGCGGTGAGGCGACGTCCATGGACGGGCTGGCCCTCGGGATCGCCCAAGCGGCCGCGCTGGCGCCAGGTGTGTCCCGCAACGGCGTCACCCTGGCGGCGGCCCGCTGGCGGCGCTTCTCGCGCGACCAGGCGAACCTGCTCTCGCGCACCGTCGCCCTGCCGATCATCGTCGGCGCGACCGGGCTGAAGGGTGCCCGCCTGGCGAAGCGCGGCGTCACCCCGGAGCTGCGCCGCTCTCTCGCGGTCGGTGTTGCCGCCTCCTTCGCCTCCACGCTGGCCTCCCAGCGTTTGATCCGCCTGGTCGAGCGCGACGGCGCGCTGTGGCCGTACGCCGCCTATCGGATCGGGTTCGCGGCTCTCGTGCTCGCCAGGCTGCGGAACCGCCGCTCGACTCTTCCTTTCGGCCGCCATCGAGGCATAAGGAACAGCGGAGCGGGATGACAGAATCGGGCAAGTGAACGCCAGCGACACCTACGCCAAGGCCGGAGTCGACCAGGGGGCGGCTGATTCGGCCGTGGCCGGGCTGGTGCGGGCGCTGGGGGCGATCGACCTCGGGCGGCCCTCGCTGCAGGTGCCGCTGCCCGGGCACTACGCGAGCGTGGTCAGGTTCGACGAGAGGAACGGGATCGCCTTCTCGACCGACGGCGTCGGCACCAAGCTGGTGGTCGCCGAGGAGCTGGGGAAATTCGACACGGTCGGCATCGACTGCGTGGCGATGAACGTCAACGACGTGATCTGCGTCGGCGCCGAGCCGCTGGCGATGGTCGACTACATCGCGGTGGAGAAGGCCGATCCGGAGGTCTGCGAGGAAATTGGGGTCGGGCTGGCGCGGGGCGCGGAACTGGCCGGAATCGAGATCACCGGCGGCGAGCTCGCCCAGCTAGGAGAGCTGGTCCGCGGGGTCGACGTCTCCGGCGCCTGTATCGGCAAGGTCGGGCTCGACTGGATCGTCGACGGCTCGGCGGTCGAGCCCGGCGACGCCGTCATTGGGCTCCCGTCCAGCGGCATCCACTCCAACGGCTACACCCTCGCCCGCGCGGCGCTGAAGGGGATCGGACTCGACGAGGACCCCGAAGGTCGGCTCGGCCGGCGGCTCGGCGAGGAGCTGCTGCAGCCGACCGAGATCTACGTCAAGCCGATCGTCGAGCTGCTCCGATCCACGGTCGGAGTCCGTGGACTCGCCCACATCACCTCCGGCGGCACCGGCAACCTGCTCCGCCTCGCCGCCGAGGTCGGCTACGAGGTCGACGACCCGCTGCCGGTCCCGCCGATCTTCGGCCTGATCCAGGAGCGTGGCGAAGTGTCGGACGAGGAGATGAGCGAGGTCTTCAACATGGGCTGCGGCTTCTGCGTCGTCGCCGCGGCGGCCGATGAAGCCGCCGCCCTGGAGAAGCTGCACGGGCACTACCCGGGGGCGAAGCGGATCGGCCGCGCTGTCGAGGGTCCCAAGCGCATCGTCAGTTGAGAGTGCTCCGGTCCTTTGTTCCGCCATGCGGTGGAAAGGACCGGCACACTCCGGGGGCGGCAGGCGGGGCCGGTGAAGCGGCGAACCTGCACGGAGGCGTGCTCGGCGATGGCCGCGCCGACCGCTCTGCCCCGAAGCGTCGTAACGTAAGCCCGCAAAGTGAGTGACCGGGCCCCGACCAGCTCCCAGATGATCGGCACCGTGCTGTCCGGCCGCTACAAGCTGGAGGCGAAGCTCGGCAGCGGTGGGATGTCGACCGTCTATCTGGCCCGCGACACCACGCTGGACCGGCAGGTGGCGGTGAAGGTGATGCACCGCGAGATGTCCGAGCAGGCCGACCAGCTGCAGCGCTTCCGGCAGGAGGCGCGGGCGGTGGCGAAGCTCTCGCATCCCAATGTCGTCGCCGTGATCGACGCCGGCGAGGACGGCGGCCACCCCTACATCGTCTTCGAGTACGTCGAGGGCGAGACGCTGAAGCAGCGGATCGCCCGGGTCGGCGCGCTGGACGCGCAGGAGGCGCTCGCCTACGCGATCGAGATCGCCCGCGGACTCACCGTCGCCCACGCCCGCAGGATGGTCCACCGCGACATCAAGCCGCAGAACGTCCTGATCGACGCCGAGGGCAGGGCGAAGCTGACCGACTTCGGGATCTCTCGGCTGCTCGAGCAGGACGGGATGACGGCGACCGGCCGCGTCCTCGGCACCACCGACTACGTCGCCCCCGAGCAGGCGATGGGCCATCCCGTCGACCAGCGCTCCGACGTCTACTCGCTCGGCGTCGTCCTCTACGAGATGCTGGTGGGCCAGGTCCCCTTCAGCGCCGACAGCCAGGTAGGGGTGGCGATGAAACACGTCAACGAGGAACTGCCCGACGTCCAGCAGCGGCGGCCGGAGCTCTCGGCCGCGGCGGCGATGGTGGTCGAGCGGGCCACCGCCAAGGACCCGGCCGAGCGCTACCAGCAGGTCGGCGAAATGATCGACGACCTCGCGACGGCGCTGGAGGTCGAGGCGGCGCGGGCGGGGGCGGCAACCGGCGAGGCGACGAGCGTGCTGGAGGCGGTGCCGCCGACGGAGCGCAAGCTCGCCAGCGGCGGCGGCCGCTGGCCGCGGCTGGCGATCGTCCTGCTGCTGGCCTTCGCGGCGGCGATCGCCGCGGTCGTCCTGATCAGCAGCGGCAACGGCCCCGGCGGCGGGGGCGGCGCGCTCAAGGACAAGGGCTCACCGGTGGCGATCTCCTCCGCCTCCGACTACGACCCGCAGGGGGACGGCGAAGAGGACCCGGCGACGGTCAGCCTCGCCGTCGACGGCAACCCGACCGGGACCGCCTGGAGCAGCGAGCACTACGACACCGACACCTTCGCCGGCACCAAGACGGGCCCCGACCCCGGCGTCGGCCTCTACGTGACGACCAAGGCGACCGCGAAGCCGACGGCGATGATCATCCGGACTCCGACGCCGGGCTGGGACGCCGAGGTCTTCGCCGCCGCCTCCGGACCGCCGGAGGAGCTCTCCGAATGGGGCGAACCGGTCGGCGAGGTCAGCGACGCCGCCGGCACCGAGGAGGTCGAACTGCACCTCGCCTCCCCCGCCAGGTACTTCCTGCTCTGGTTCAACAAGGCGGCGACCGCGCGCGACCAAGCAGACCGCTACCAGGTCGAGATCAGCGACGTGAAGCTGGTCGACTGAGGCCCCGGCTGGACTGAGCCTCGCCGCCACGGGTATAGGAGCAGACGCTCGCCGGCAAACTCGCGGCGTAACCTTTACATCGATCTGTGTAACCTTCGACAATGGCAGAGCGCGGCGCCAAGCCAAACGTCCCCAGGGTCCGCCAGCGCGCGCTGCACGCGGTGCGCTCGCTGTTCTCGCCCCTGCTGCCCGACGACTACCTGGAACTGATCAACCCGCTCTGGTCCACGCAGGAGCTGCGCGGCCGGATCGAGCGGATCGAGCGGGAGACCGCCGACGCGGTCACTGTCCTGATCCGTCCCGGCTACGAGTGGGAGGAGCACAGGCCCGGCCAGTACCTGCGGATCGGGGTCGTCGTCGACGGCGTCCACCACTGGCGCGCCTACTCGCTGACCACCGATCCGGGCCGGCCCGACGGGCTGATCGGGATCACCCCGAAACTCGTCGACGGGGGCAAGGTCTCGCCCTTCCTGGTGCGCCAGGCGCGGCCCGGCGACATCGTCCGCCTCGGCGGCGTCGAAGGGACCTTCGTCCTCCCCGACCCCGCACCCGAACGCCTCCTCTTCATCAGCGCCGGCAGCGGCATCACGCCGATCATGAGCATGCTGCGCAGCCTCGACCGCGACGAGGCGCTCGTCGACGTCGTCCACCTGCACTCCTCGCGCACGGCCGACGGCGTCATCTTCGGAGAGCAGCTGCGCGAGCTCGACGCCCGACGCCCCGGCTACCGGCCGCACCTGCGGATCACCGGCGAGGCGGGACGGATCGCACCGGCCGACCTCGACCGGCTCTGCCCCGACTGGCGCGAGCGGCGAGCCCTCGCCTCGGGGCCGGGGGAGATGCTCGACGCGCTCGTCCAGCACTACCGCCAGGAGGAGAGGCTCGAGCTGCTGGAGATGGAGCGCTTCCAGCCGGTGATCGGCGGCGACGGGCTGGCGGGGGAGGGCGGCGCGATCCGCTTCCTCTCCAGCGGCATCGAGGCCCGATGCGACGGCGGCACCCCGATCCTCGTCGCCGGCGAGGAGGCGGGGGCGGAGCTTCCCTACGGTTGCCGGATGGGGATCTGCCACACCTGCATCGGCCAGCTCTGCAAGGGAGAGGTGAGGGACCTGCGGACCGGGGAGGTCTACGGTCAAAAGGGAGAGATGGTCCGGACCTGCGTCAACGCGCCGGAAGGCGACGTTGCAATCGCTCTATGAGAAAGAGGCACTGAACAGATGAGCACGACCGCAACGCCCACCACGCCGCCCGTCGACACCCAGGAAGCGAGCCCGCTCGCGCATCTCTCCGAGCAGCAGCTGGAGGAGCTGGCGCGCGAGTTCGACGCGATCCGCGATCGCGTCATGGATGAGCTCGGCGACCGCGACCGGCGCTACGTCGAGAGCATGATCGAGATGCAGCGGCGCCTTGCCGTGCTCGGCCGCATCCTCCTCCTCGCCTCCCGCAACCGCACCGGCTGGTGGGCCGGAACCTCCGCCCTGTCGGCGGCGAAGATCCTCGAGAACATGGAGATCGGGCACAACGTCATGCACGGGCAGTGGGACTGGATGAACGACCCGCGCATCCACTCCTCGACCTGGGACTGGGACACCGCCTCCACCGCCGAGGCCTGGAAGCACTCCCACAACTACGTCCACCACACCTACACCAACATCCGCGGCAAGGACAAGGATCTCGGCTACGAGATCATGCGGATCGACCCGCAGCAGCGCTGGCATCCGGTCTACCTCGCGCAGCCGGTCTACAACCTGATCCTGGCGGGGCTGTTCGAGTGGGGCGTGGCGCTGCACGACCTCGACTTCGAGGCGATCCGCAAGGGCCGCAAGCCGATGCACCAGGTGAAGCGGGAGCTGAAGGGGATCGCGGGCAAGGCGAAGAGCCAGGTCGTCAAGGACTACATCGCCTGGCCGCTGGTCAGCGCCCTGGCGGCGGCCGCGGTCGACGCGGCGGTGGAGGCCCGGCGCCCGCGGCGCGGCGGCCTGCGCGGGCGGGTCCAGCGCAAGCGCCAAGGCCGCTGGGCGGCGATCGTGAAGACCGCGATCGAGGGCGGGGGCAGGACCTTCCGCGCCACCGCCAAGGCCGACGCCACCGCCAACCTCGTCCGCAACGTCTGGGCCTACGCGATCATCTTCTGCGGCCACTTCCCCGACCAGACCTACACCTTCTCCCCGGAGGAGGTCGAGGACGAGAGCCGGGGCGGCTGGTACATCCGCCAGCTCACCGGCTCCGCCAACATCGAGGGGGGCCCGCTCTTCCACATCGCCAGCGGCAACCTCGGCTACCAGGTCGAGCACCACCTCTTCCCCGACATGCCGAGCAGCCGCTACGCCGAGATCGCGCCGCAGGTGAAAAACATCTGCGAGCGCTACGGCCTCCCCTACAACAGCGGCCCGTTCATGCAGCAGCTGGGGATGGTGCAGCGGACGATCCTCCGCCTCGCCTTTCCCGGAGGCAGGCCGCGGCCGAAGCCCGGCCCCTACCGCGGCGACTAGCCCCTCGCCGGGGGTTGTGTCAGCCGCTGCTGAAGGAGAGGGCGGCTAGAAGGGCGCCGGTGACCACAGGGTGTCGTGGAGGCGCCGCAGGGCGGTGAGACACAGCTCCTCCTCGCCACCGACCAGAACCTGGTCGTCCCTGCGGTCGAGGATCACGGGGATCCAGTCCTTGACCTTGCCGCGACCCCAGCCGGTCGGCTCCGCGGGCGCCTCGGCGCAGCTGTGGAGCTTGCCGTCGCTTTCCACATCCGCCCAGACCTCATCGCCCTCGGCGCCGGCGGCGTCTTCCTCGCCGAGCACGCTGAGGCGCAGGCACTTGCCGCTGTGCTCGGGCAGATCGACCAGCGGCAGGGCCACCCGCAGCACCGTCGCCAGTTCCGATGCGGCGATCCCTTCTTCGTTCTCGGCGACCACATGGTGGTGGCGCCAACGAGCCACACCCGCCAGCAGCCCCATCTTGCGGCGGGTTTTTTCGGTCAGCCCGTAGCAGCGGCGTCGGCCCGGCCCCTGCCACTCGGAGAGAAGCCCGCTCGTCTTGAAGAGCCCGGCGCGGCGGTTCACCTGGTGGTAGCTGAGGCCGTGCGATCCCCGCGCCAGCTCGGTCGGCGACTTTCCTTCGCAGGCGAGCTCCTCGACCATGCCCGCCTCCCAGAGGTCGGCGAGCAGCCCCAGCGAGGCCCAGGCGGCGGCGTCGATGCGACCGTCGGGGAGCCGCGTCAACGAGGCGTCGGCAAAGCGGTTGACGAGCTCGTAGAGCTCGGTGCCGCAGGGATCCGACAGCTGGTGGACGACCCTCGACGGGACCCCGGTTTGCTCTTCCCGCTCGACCACCTCGAGTTCGGCCAGCTTGCCGGTGTAGCGGTAGATCGTCCGCGGCGCGTAGCCGGGGACCGCCTCGGTCAGGTTCTTGGTCCGCAGCGGCCCTTCGCCCAGCGCCATCAGGATCGCTCCGGTGGCCCCCGCGCTCAGCAGGCGCAGGACGTCGGGGGTCGAGGCGCCGGCGACGCAGGCGTCCTCGTCGGAAGAGGCCGGTTCGATGTTCGGAAGTCCAGTCGCCATGGGTACCTTCGGACGCCGCGTCCTCTGTTTCGTCGCTGTCGAAGCTCTGCAAGCAGCCTGCCGCAGCTGTCACTTCAGAGACTGGTCGCTTTTCGGTACCCCCTGGTGCAGAGGGCTAAAACTAAAACTTGCAAGAGCCCGGGTGCTGCCGGCGCTGGGCCGGCTCAGCCACCCTCGGTCGGCAGGATCGGCGTGCAGAGCGGGTGGCGCGGGTGCAGCGGATCCAGCGCGGTGAGCACGTCGGCGGCGGCGAAGTGATCGTAGGGCATCGAGAGGTGGTCGCCGAGGTCGAGGATGCACTGGTTCTGCAGCAGGACGTTGTGGACGTCGGCGTCGGAGAGGAAAGCCGAGGCGTAGGGGGTGACGACCTGGTCGTAGCGGGTCTGGATGACCGTGTATTCGACCCCGGGCACGGTCTCGCCACCCCTGTTCAGTTCGGTGACGAAGGCCGAGCCGGCGCGCTGCTGCTCGCAGGCGGGGCAGAGGGCGCCGGTGAACTGGTTGGCGCCGGGGAAGAAGTTGGAGAGGACGAAGAGGCCGTCGAGGGTGGTGCCGTGGTTGGACGGCGAGAGGCCGACGAGGGTGTGGACCTCTTCCGCGCCGCCCAGGTACTCGAGGTAGTAGCGCGGCATCATCCCGCCCTGCGAGTGGCCGACCAGGTCGACCTCCGGCGCCCCGGTCGCGGCGCGGACTTGGTCGACGAAGGCGTTCAGTTCCCGGGCGGAGTCGCGGATGTCGCCGACGCCGTAGACGCCGATCGCGCCGCTGCCCGAGTAGGAGCCGTAGTTGAGCGCGAAGACGCAGTAGCCGTTGTTCTTCAGCAGCGGCGAGAGCGCCTGCCAGCTGTCGGACATGTCGGCGAAGGTACCGTGGACGAGGACGACCGGCCGCGGATGGGCGCTGCTCGGTTGGCAGGACCAGTCGTTGGCGCCGGGCGGGCTCGCGGTCGGGCTGGCGTGGGCGTAGCCGTAGCCGCCGCTGTAGACGACCGGCAGGTCGGCGTAGGCGGGTGCGGCGGCGATCGCGCCGAGGCTGAGGGCGCAGAGCAGTGTGGCGAGGGTGCGGCGGCGCATGGATCTCCTCCGGTTTTGACTGGTTATTCCCTGAGCATCATTACCCGGTTCCGCCAAGGCCAGTCTCCGTCATGCTTGACCGATGCGGATCGCCAGCCTCGTTCCCTCGGCGACGGAAATGATCTACGCGCTCGGCCTCGGCGGGAGCGTCGTCGGGGTCACCCACGAGTGCGACTATCCGTCCGCGGCGGCCGAGCTGCCGCAGCTGACCGCGACGGTGCTGCCGCCGGGTCTCTCGGCCGAGGAGATAGACGCCGCGGTGAAGGAGGTGGTCGGCGAAGGTCGCGCCCTCTACACGCTCGACGAGGAGCGGCTGGCCGAGTTGGCGCCGGACCTGATCGTCACCCAGGCGGTCTGCGAGGTCTGCGCCGTCTCCTACGACGACGTCGTCGCCGTGGCCGAGCGCCTGCCGGGGCGCCCGCGCGTCCTCCAGCAGGACCCGAGCAGGCTCGGGGAGGTGTTGGATGACGTAACCCGCCTCGGGGAGGCGGCGGGGGCCGAGGCGGGGGCCACGGCTGTGCGGAGCGCTCTGGAAGAGCGGCTGGAGGCGGTCCGGACGGCCGTCGCGGCCGAGCCGCGACGGCGGGTCCTCGCCCTCGAGTGGCTCGACCCGCCGTTCCTCGGCGGCCACTGGATCCCGGAGATGATCGAGATCGCCGGCGGCGAGGACGTTGCCGGGCCGTCGGGCCAGAAGTCGCCCCAGGTCGCATGGGAGGACTTGCGCGGGCTCGACCCCGACGTCGTCGTCTCGATGCCCTGCGGCTGGTACCTGGCGGAGTCGCGGGCGCAGGCGCTTGCGCACGCGGAGCGGCTCGAGGCTCTCGGCGCCGCCCGGGTCTTCGCGGTCGACGGCGCCTCCACCTTCTCCCGGCCGGGGCCGCGGCTGGTCGACGGGGTCGAGCTGCTCGCCCGCCTGCTCCACCCTGGGCTGGTCGAGCCGCCCGAGGGAATCGGCTTCGCCGAGCTGACGGCTCAGATCTCGCGCTCGTAGAAGAGCATCGACGGGCCGTCGGGGCCGCCTTCGCGGTTGGTGAAGCTGTGGCTCTCGTACAGCGCCCTAGCCGCCGTGTCGGTCTCGCCGGTGTTGAGGTCAATGCCGTCGGCACCGCGGTGGCGAGCGAACTCGATCGTCGCCTCCATCAGGGCTCGACCGATCCCGCCGCCCCGTAGGGGCGGGACGACGTAGAGCTCCTGCAGGTGGGCTTCGAGCCCCGCGCTCCAGAGTCCGGGACGGAAACGCAGGAGGGCGATCCCGTCCGGGCCATGCCCCGCCAGCAGGACGATGATTGCTTCTTCCTCCAGCAGCGGCCGGACGGTTTGCGCCAGCGCCTCGGCTCCCGGCGTCGGTTCGCCGTACTCGGCGTTGAAGTCGTGCAGGAGGCGCGCGATCCCGGGGGCGTCCTCGCCCTGCGCCTGCCGAATCTGTATCTCTGGCTTCTCCATGTCCCCAGTTTCGCTACCCGACGAGGTCCGCGCCGGCTGCGCCTGGGTTGTCGGGCGCGCGCGTTCGGTGCGGATCGACGAGGAGGCGGTCAGGGCGTACGCGGCGAAACTGCCGCCGCTCGGATCCGAGGACGAGGCGCCGTCGTTCGCCTCAGAAGATCCCGAAATCGCGGCCGCCTTCGCGATCTGCCTGAACGCGATCAACTTCGGCTCCGGCTGGTGGCCCACGATCCGCAAGCGCCAGGGCCACAGTGGCTACGCGACGATCGCGGCCGGGGTGACCGAGCGCTTCACCGCCCACGGTGGATGGAGCGCCGAGGAACTGGCGACGATGAGCCCGAGGGCGATCGCCGAGGTCGTCGGGCAGAACCCGGACCACCCGCTGATGCCGCAGTTCGCGGCGGCTCTGCGCGACACCGGTGACCACATCCGGTCCGACCACGGCGGCCGCTTCCTCGGCCCCGTCGAAGCCGCCGACTCGACCCCGGCGCTGGCGAGCACCTTCGCCGCCTGGAACGCCTTCGCCGACAGCTCCAGTTACGACGGCCGCGACGTCCCATTCTTCAAGCGCGCCCAATTGGCGGCGGCGGATCTTCACCGCGCCGGCGTCGCCGACCTTGCCGGCCTCGACCACCTCACCGCCTTCGCCGACAACCTCGTCCCCCACGTCCTCAGCGTCGACGGCATCCTCCGACTCGACGCCGAGCTGGCCGCCAGGATCGAAGCGGAGGAGCTGCTCGAGCACGGCTCTCCGGAGGAGGTCGAGCTGCGCGCCTGCGCGGTCCACGCGATCGAGCTCCTCAGTGCTGCCAGCTCCCTCACCCCCGCCGAGATCGACAGCGTACTCTGGAACCGCGGCGGCGGCCGCCGCTACAAGTCCCTCCCCCGCCCGCGCTCCCGCAACGTCGCCTATTGACCAAGCGGTTGGCGAGTTGTGGGCGCTAT
>JBJMKQ010000060.1:0-1739 GCA_045805725.1 Solirubrobacterales bacterium | reverse complement strand
TGCCCCAATGGGACCGAAGGACCCCCGCTCGACCGTGTTGACGCCCGATGAGGAGGCGATCATCGTCGCCTTCCGGCGCCATACCCTGCTGCCGCTGGACGACTGCCTCTACGGCCTGCAGCCCAACATCCCGCACCTCACCCGGTCGTCGCTGCACCGGTGCCTCGAGCGCCATGGCATCAGCCGCTTGCCGGAGCTGGAGGGGGAGAAGCCGAAGACAAAGCGCTTTGCAGCCTATGCGATCGGCTACTTCCACATCGACATCGCCGAGGTCCGAACCGAAGAAGGCAAGCTCTACCTGTTCGTCGCAATCGACCGAACCTCGAAGCTTGCCTTCGCCAAGCTGGAGAAGGAAGCCAACCGGTATACCGCCTCAGACTTCCTCCGCACCCTGATCGAGGCCGTGCCCTACCAGATCCACACCGTGCTGACCGACAACGGCATCCAGTTCTGCCACGCACCCCGCAACCGCTCAGGCCCGACAGCCCGCTACAGCCTGCACATGTTCGACCGGGTCTGCCGCGAAAGCGGGATCGAGCATCGCCTGACAAAGCCCAACCACCCTTGGACCAATGGTCAGGTCGAGCGCATGAACCGCACCCTCAAGGACGCTACCGTCAAGCGCTACCACTACGAAAGCCACGAACAGCTCCGGACCCACCTCCAGCTCTTCCTGGATGCCTATAACCACGCCCGCCGCCTGAAGACCCTGCGGGGCCTCACACCCTACGAACACGTCCTCCAGGCCTGGACGAAAGAGCCCGAACGCTTCAGGCTCGACCCGTCACATCACATCCCGGGACCGTACAACTAGGGCGCAGAGCCGACGTTCACCTTATGAGTACACGACCGAGGCGAAGGAGCAGCAAGGCGGCGATGAGCGCCGCCGGAAGCCCGACGTACCAGCGTTCGCGGGCGCGGGCGACGGCGCGCAGGTGGTCCTGCACGAAGCGCTCGCCGCGGCCCATCTCGTTGAAGGTCTGCTGGAAGGAGGCGACGCGGCGGAGCTCCTCCTCGGCGAGCCCCTGCCCCTTCCAGCGCGCCTCGCGCTCCGTCGCGCGCAACCGTTCGACCTCGGTGCGGTGGCGAAGCTCGGTTGCGGCGGCGTCGGCGTAGACCCGGCGCTCCGGGGGCGTCAGGAAGCGCTCCGGCCCGAGGCCGCTCAGCGTCTCGAAGCCCGCCAGCAGGGGATGGTCGCCGGCGGGCGAAAGGATCAGCCAGGCGCTTTGGGCGAGGAGCGCCAGCGCGAGGATGCATCCTGCCGCGAGCGCGGCGTAGCGCCGGCGCAGCCGTCGCGCCGGCAGCGGCCCAACGAAGAGGATGCGGGCGAGCGCCGCCGCGACGAGCACGACCGCAAAGGCCGCGACCATCGTGGCTCCGGTCGGCAGGTCGAGGACGAGCGAAGCCCCGAAACCGAGGAGGCTCGCGAGCACGCCCGCGGCCCAGCCGATGAGGAGCGCGATCCCGATCCGGCGCGCGAACAGCGTTCCGATCACGGCCGGGATGATGAGGAAGGAGAACACCAGGAGCACGCCGGCGAGCGCGACCGAGCTTGTCACCACGAGGCCGAAGCTGGCGTAGAAGACGAAGTCCCACAGCGTGGTGCGGACGCCCGGCGCTTGCGGCCCCTCGCCCGCGGCGGCGAGCATCGGCCGGCGGCAGAGGCCGTGAAGGAGGCCGACGGCGCCGTAGAGTCCCGCGAGCTTCGCAACGTCGGCTGGACCGATGGTCAGGATGCT
>JBJMKQ010000059.1:0-82033 GCA_045805725.1 Solirubrobacterales bacterium | reverse complement strand
ACCGGCTCGCCGTTCGCCGAAGTCCCGATCCCCCAGTAGGCGGTCGGCTCAGGCTCGGATCAGCGGCCGTAGCGGTCGGAGGAGAGAACCAGCTGCTCGGGGATCGCCGCCCGCGGCGGCGGTGCCGGGTCGGCGCGGACCGAAACGGTCTCGGCGACGCTGCGGCTGACCTCGTGGCTGCCATCGGCGGAGGCGATGACGACGCGCTCGTCGTCGGAGGTCTCGACCTTCCCCTCCAGGCCGGGATCGAGGCCGGCGTCCTTGAGGTAGTGCAGCAGCTCCTCGGCCTCGTTCTCGAAGCGCAGCACGGTGACCGCGGCGCCGACCTCGACGTCGGCCAGCAGCGCCCCCTGCTCACGCGCGCCCTCGACGATCGGGTGCCCGTGCGGGCAGGTGGTGGCGTCGCCGATCGCCGCCCGCATCCGCTCCTCCAGCACCGGGCTCATCGCGTGCTCGATCCGCTCCGCCTCCTCGTGGACCTCGTCCCAGGGGATCCCCAGCACGTCGGTGAGGAAGCGCTCGATCATCCGGTGGCGGCGGACGATGTAGCTGGCGTGCTCGCGGCCCGAGTCGGTGAAGGTGAGCGATTTGTTCGGGTTGCGCTCGACGTAGCCGTCCTCGAGGAGGCGGCCGATCATCTCGTGCACGGTCGGCGGCGAGAGCTGCATCGCCCGGGCGATGTTGGCCCCGGTCATCGGCAGCCCGGCCTCCTCCAGCCAGAACATGATCTCCAGGTACTCCTGCTCGGCGACGGTCGCGTTCCCGCTCTCCACGCGGTCGAGTGTACCCACCCGCCGACGGCCCGATCCGATCCGAACTGCATCAGATTGTGGTTCTCCCACCACCAGAATCTGATGCGGTTCGGCTTCCTCTAGCGGCGCTCCATCATGCAGGTGACGACCGCCTCGTAGAAGCCGTCGCCCATGCTGCCCTCGGTGACGGTGACGTTGTCCCAGGCTGGCAGCGCGGCGCGCAGGCCGGCGTCGTGGGCCGGGCCGTTGGCGACGACGAAGAAGCGCCCGACCGAGGCCGCCACCTCGAGGTCCTCGACGGAGTCGCCGACGGCGATGCACTCGGCTGGGTCATAGCCCCGTGCCCGCGCGTGCCCGGCCACGGCCGCCGCCTTGCTGACCTGCTTCGGGACCAGGTGGTAGGCGTGGGTGCGACCCTCGACAGCCGGCATCGGCGTCCCGATCGCGCCGTTGTCGAGCAGCCGCAGGTCGCCGCCGCCGTGCTCCTGCAGCAGCGCGTTCGCCTCGCCGACGTCGACCTTGCCGCGGAAGAGGTGGGAGAGGACGCGGCCGTGGTGCCAGGGCGAGTGGTACTCGAGCCGTCCCTCGAAGTGCTCGAAGAGCAGCTTCGGGATCCCACGCTGCTCGATCTGCTCGTAGATCGTCCCATCCTCGTCCGGGACCATCTCACCGGTCATCAGCGTCGTCTCGCCGTCGATCGCGAAGGCGCAGCCGGCCTCGTAGACGTAGGAGGTCTGCCCCATCAGCCGCGCCGCCTCGTGCACCTGCGGCTCGCGGCGGCCGGACATGATCACGACCTCGGCGCCGGCCCGGTGGCAGGCCTCGAGCGCGCGCGCCTGCGCCAGACTGAAGCCTCCCTCGGCGTCGCGGAACAGCGAGGCGCGGTGCCCCAGCAGGGTCCCGTCGAGGTCGGTGTAGACGCAGCGGAGGGGCAAGGCGGGGAGTCAACCAGAAGCGCTCAGTCGAATGGTGAGAGCATGTCGCCGCATGCAGGGGAGGCGCGGCCGGAAGAGGGCGAGGGTGATCGTCGCCGCGGTTGCGGCGATGGCGGCGATCGCCGTCGGCTGCGCGCTGCTGGTCGACGACGAGGCCCGAAGCAGCTTGGTTCCGACCCTTGCGGTGGGCGTCTTCGGGACCTTCCTCACCTCGATGTCGATCATCGCCGCGTTTGCGATCGAGAAGGAGTCGCGCTGGCCGACCCCCTGGGAGGCGCTGAAACGGGCTCACGTGCCGGCCTGGTTCGCCGTCGCGCTCAGCTCGGTGGTCACCGCGCTGCTTGCGACCGCCTTTGACAGCGATTTCATGAGCGCCCTCAGCCTGGCCCTGGCGATCCTCGGGGTTCCCCTCGCCACCAGGGCCCTCTCGGGACTGATCTTCGTCTCCTCCGACCAGGGGCGCTGGCGCCTGGTCGTCCAGCTGCTGGCCGAGTCGATCCTGCGAGGCGACGGGGCGCTGACCGGCGGCTTCGCCGATCTCGGTGAGATCGACACGGAGGATCACGTGCCGCCGAGCTTCGTCAATCAGGGGCGACAGCGGCTGCCGCGGCGCACCGGTGTCTCGATCGAGCAGGTGCCCCGCGTCCTCTCCGAATACGCGGACAAGCGCCAACTGGAGGCGATCGTCAGGTTGGTCGACGAGGTGCATGAAGGTGCCTGCACCGCCCTGATCCGAGCCAATTCGCTGAGCCCCTACGAGTACCTGCCGCGGATCGAGACGCTGCTCTATTTCCAGCGGGCGATCTACCGCGAGCTGGGCAGCCGCATCCTCTCGGGGCAGCTCGGGGAGGCCACCGCCCGAACGGCCCTCACCAGCGCCGGAGAGGCGGCACTCGACGTGGCGGGGCGGGCACGGAGGGGTGAGGGCGCCGACGAGCGGATCCGGGAGAAGGTCGAGAGGATCGTCGCCCGTCATCTGACCGCACTGGCTCGTTTCGCCGGGCACCTCACGCAGGAGGCTGACGCGAAGCTCGCGCTCAGCGCCGGCTTGGCAGAGGAGAAACGCGGCGGCGTCCTCGCCCTCCGGGCCGCTGCGGTGGAACTGCAGCAGGCGGTGCGCTGGGCGGTCGACCCCGAGCCTCCCGGGATGAAGCTGCCTGATGTCCACCCCTGGCGGGAGGGCCTCGGCTCGCCCGAGGCCGTCCTGCTCTGGCTCTGGAGCACGGTGGAGTCGGCTTCCGGACCGTTCGGAGTCGCCCTCTACGCGACCTGCCAGATCCTCACCGGTGAAAAGTTCTGGGAGTCCTACTGGGACGGGTTCGACGTCTTCACCGAGATCTCGCGACGATTGGAGGAGCAGGCGAAGCCGGAGGCCGTTGCCGCCGTCGAAGCGCTGGAGAGCAGCGGTGGCCTGGAGCTGGTCACGCTCGAACTCGGTGCGAAGCGGCTGGCGGCGACCCCGCCTCGGCAACCTGGGGAGCCGGCGTTCGAACACGATCCCGCCCGTCTCGACGACCGCCACGTCGCCTGCAACCTCTTCCTCGCCGCGGGGGGGTTCAAGCCGCCGGATCGGGACCCGATCGTCGATCTCGCCCAACTGCTCACGGACCGGCCGGCGCGGAGCCTGTGGTCGACGGTGATCAACGAGCTGCGCCGGCTCCCGGACGAGGTCGTGGTGCCGTCGCTGCGTCCCCTCTACCGCGATCCCGAGGCTTGCGCCCTGGCGATATGCATGCGCCTCGCGCCTCTGGAGGCGCAGCCGGATGCGGCTGCCCTCGACCCTGTCGAGCGATTCGTCTCCTCGCTTCCGCGCCCACTGCTGGAGCGGACCGCGCGGTTGGGAGCCGGCCTCGTCTCCGGGGAGCGCTGCGACGGCGACCGCGCCGATCTCGAGGCCCGACTGGTCGAGTCCGCCCGCTATCCGCGCCTGGTCACGCCCGACGATCTTCCTCCGCTGAAGGCGAAGGGGGCTCCGTCCGTGTTGCCCGCGGCGACGGTCCCGGGCGAGCTGGCCGACAAGGGCTTCGGTGAGGTTCTCGAGGCGATCGCCGCCGCCGACCCCGGGTCGAGGATCGACCTGATCCAGCTCGACCGACGCTGGCTACGGCAGTGGGCCGAGTTCCGCGCGGCCCTCGACGCCACCGTTCTCGCGACGGCGCTGCGGGGATCGGCGCGGGTCCGTCGAGTCATCCTCTACGACCTGCCGGGTTACGTCTGGCCCCCGGAGACGCGGTGGCACTACCGCTGGACCGAGTCCCTGGAGGCTGCGGTCCGGTGCTTTCCCCACGCCAGGTCGAAACCCGGCCCCTACGAAGTGCGGCAGGTGCTGGCGACCAGGTTCGGCGGCGTCGAGGACCTGCCGGAGGACCGCGTCTTCGTCCGGTCGACCGCGGACCCTGAGAACGAGTTCGACGCCCTCTGGCTCGACCGCCGACGTGGCCTGATCAAGCTCTAAGGTGAGGCGCGGCGGTCGAGCAGCTCGGTCAGCTGCGGCCGCTCGCGCAGGCGCGACCTGAACCCGGCCGCGGGTCGCAGCACCCCGTCGGCCGCCGAGGGTTCCCACAGCCTCGCGGCCAGCGCCTCGATCACCTCCCGCGACATCTCCGCCAGCGCCCGCAGGTCCTGATGGGAGTTGCGCTTGCTGCCGAGGTCCACCTGCGCCATGCCGCCGATGCCGACCTCGCGCCAGACGTCGACCAGCATCGCGATCTCCACCCCGTAGCCGGTGAAGTAGGGGATCCGGGTCAGCAGCTCCCGCCGTCCGGCGCACTCCCCCGCCAGCGGCTGCCGGAACTGGGCCAGCTCCGGCGCCAGCAGCTCGAGCAGGGGACGCGCGCTCAGCTCGGTGACGCGGCCGCCGGCGTCCTCGATCTCCAGCTCCTCGATTGCGAGCGGCCGGCGGTAGAAGCCCTTGACGAACTCGATGTCAGGCGACTGCAGGAGCGGACCGAGCAGGCCAACCACGTAATGCCCTCCGAAGTCCTTGACGTCGCCGTCCAGGTAGACCACCGTCTCGCCGGTGGCGACCGAGAGCGCCCGCCACATCGCGTCTCCCTTGCCCTCGACCGGACCGAACTCGCTCAGCAGCTCCGCCTCCTGGACGACCTCGGCCCCGGCGGCCGCGGCGATCGTCGCCGTGCCGTCCGCCGAGGCGGCGTCCACCACCAGGACCTGGTCGACGAGCCCGGCCTCCTGCAGCGCCTTCAGCTCCCGCACGGTGGCGGCGATCGTCGCCGCGGTCTCGCGGGTGGGGACGCAGACGGAGATGCGCTCGCGCTTGAGGGAGAGAAGTTCCTCCAGTCGGAACTGGGAGTGATCGAAGGTGGCTAGCATCGTCTGCTCTGGCTATGGATGCTGACTCAAACGAATTCCGGGTGCTGAAAGCGCGGGGGGCGACGCTGGACCTCGAGCGACCGCTGGTGGTCGCAATTACCAACGCGACGCCGGATTCCTTCTCCGACGGCGGCGCCCGCTCCCCCTCCGCCTGGATCGAGAAGGGGCTTGAATCCTACGAGGCCGGCGCCGCCATCGTCGAGGTCGGCGGCGAGTCGAACGTCTCGAACCGCCCGCCGGTCGCCGCGGCGGAGGAGATCGAGCGGGTCGTACCGGTGATCGAGGCGCTGGTCGCCGCGGGGGCGCTGGTCGCCGTCGACACCCACCGGGTCGAGACCGCGGCCGCGGCGCTGGCGGCGGGCGCCTCCTTCGTCAACGACATCACCGGGCTGCGCGACCCGAAGATGCTCCAAGCCTGCGCCGAGAGCGGGGCCGGGCTGGTCCTGATGCACACCCGGACCCCGCCGAAGACGCCGCTCTGGGACGACCAGCTCTACCCGCAGGGGGTGACCGCCGATCTGCTCGGCTTCTTCGAGGAGCGGCTGGCGGGGCTGGCCGCGGCGGGGATCCCGCGCGAGCGGGTGGTCCTCGATCCGGGACCGGACTTCGCCAAGACGCCGCGCCAGTCGGTTGCCGCCCTGCGCGACCTCGACGAGCTGCGCCGCTTCGGCTGCCCGGTGATGCTCGCGGTCTCCCGCAAGGACTTCGTCGGCGCCATCACCGGCCGCCGCCCCCGCGACCGCGCCGCCGGGACCTTCGCCGCGCTTGCCGCCGGCCTCAGGCGCGGGGCCCGGCTGCTGCGCGTCCACGACGTCGCCGCCACGGTCGACTTCCTGCGGATCTGGGCGGTGCTGGAAGAAGGGGGGGAGGTGCCGGTGGAGCTGCGGATCGCCGAGGAGATCCGGCGCGAAGCGGCGGCGGACGCGTTGGACCCGGCGTGAGCGGCTCGCCGGCCTCGCTGCTGGGCGGACGCTGGGCGGTCGCGGTTGACCCCGGCCGCCGCGACGGCCGAATCGTCGCCGAGTCGGCCGAAGAGGAGCGCCGCTCGCGGCCGGCGCCGCTGCCGGCCGAGCTGCATCCCGGTCTCACCGAAGCGCTCGGACGGGTCGGCATCGACTCCCTCTACACGCACCAGCTGCGCGCCTTCGAGGCGGCCGCGGAGTCGAACCTGGTGATCACCAGCGGGACCGCCTCGGGCAAGAGCCTCGCCTTTAACCTGCCGGTGCTGAACGGGATCGCGGCGCGGCCCAAGGACCGGGCGCTCTACCTCTACCCGACCAAGGCGCTGGCCCAGGATCAGGCGCGCAAGCTCGCCCAGCTGCGCCCGCCGGGCCTGCGCGAGGCGATCTACGACGGCGACACCCCGCGTGAGGAGCGGCCGGCGATCCGCCGCCGCTCCAACCTCGTTCTCACCAACCCGGACATGCTCCACGTCGCCCTGCTCCCCAACCACAAGGGCTGGGGCGACTTCCTCGCCAACCTCGAGTGGGTGGTCGTCGACGAGGCCCACACCTACCGCGGCGTCTTCGGCTCCCACGTCGCCAACGTGCTGCGGCGGCTGCGGCGGCTGGCCCGCGCCTACGGCCGCGAGCCGCGCTTCCTGCTCGCCTCAGCGACGATCGCCAACCCCCTCGAGCTGGCCGAGCGGCTGGTCGGGACGGAGTTCGAGCTGGTCGATGACGACGGGGCGCCGCGGGCGGGGCGGGAGATCGCGATGTGGAACCCGCCGTTGATCGACAAGGCGACGGGGGTGCGCCGTTCGGCTCTCTCGGAGGCCGCCGACCTCCTCGCCGAGCTCGTCACCCACGAGGTGCGGACGATCTGCTTCCTGAAAAGCCGGCGGGGGATCGAGCTGATCCAGCGCTTCGCCCGGGAAAACCTCGAGCGGCGGGGGAAGCCGGAGCTGGCGAAGCGGATCGCGCCCTACCGCGGCGGCTACACGCCCCAGCAGCGGCGCGAGATCGAGTCCCGCCTGGCCGCCGGGGAGCTGCTGGCGGTCGTCGCCACTGACGCGCTGGAGCTGGGGATCGACGTCGGCGAGCTCGACGCGGCGATCTGCGTCACCTTCCCCGGCACCGTCGCCAGCCTGCGGCAGATGTGGGGGCGGGCGGGGCGCCGCCGCCGCGGCCTCGCCCTCTACGTCGCCGGCCAGGACGCGCTCGACCAGTTCTTCTGCCGCCACCCGGAGGAGTTCCTCGGCCGCCCCGTCGAGGCGGCGATCCTCGACCACGGCAACGAGCAGATCGCCTCCCGGCACCTGATCGCCGCCGCCTACGAGCTGCCGCTGAGCGACGAAGACGACGAGGTTTTCGGCGACGGCTGGCGCGAGCGCGCCGAACGGCTGGTGGCGGCGGGGGAGCTGCGTGGAGTCGGCGGCAAGCTGCTGCCGAGGCGGCCGGAGTTCGTCGCCAACAAGATCGCCCTGCGCTCGGCCTCGGCCGACTCGGTCGCGGTGATCGAGCGCGACGCGGGGGAGATGCTGGGCTTGGTCGAGGCCGAGCGCGCCTTCACCACGGTTCACCCCGGCGCGGTCTACCTCCACCTCGGCCGCTCCTACGAGGTGGACCGGCTCGACATCGAGGAGCGGCGAGCGATCGTCTCCCGCTTCGACGGCGACTGGTACACGCGGCCGAAAAAGGAGACCGAGATCTACATCGAGCGCCTGCACGAGCAGCGCCAGGTGGCGGGGGTGCAGCTCAACTTCGGCGAGGTCTCGGTGACCGAGCAGGTGATCGCCTTCCAGCGGGTCTCCGTCACCGACCAGGAACCGATCGACATCGTCGCCCTCGAGCTGCCCGAGCAGAGCTTCGTCACCCAGGCACTCTGGTACGTGCTCCCCGAGCGGCTCAGCGGCAAGCTGCCGAGCGACGCGCTGCTCGGCTCCCTCCACGCGACCGAGCACAGCCAGATCGCCGTCCTGCCGCTGATCGCGATGTGCGACCGCTGGGACATCGGCGGCCTCTCGACCAACGTCCACTTCCAGACCGGCCGCTCGACGATCTTCATCTACGACGGCCACCCCGGTGGGGTCGGGATCACCAAGCGCGGCTACGAGGAGTTCGAGCGCCTGCTCGGCGACGCCGAGCGCCTGATCGCCGAGTGCCCCTGCGAGTCCGGCTGCCCCTCCTGCGTGCAGAGCCCGAAGTGCGGCAACCTCAACGAACCGCTGCACAAGGCCGGCGCGCTGGAGCTGATGGGCCTGATGCGGGGCGAGCTGTGAGGCGCCCTGTCGAAGTGTTCCTTTTGGCGGCGTGACCGCCATAAAGGACAGCCGACGCCGGCGGCAGGTGGCGGTGATCGGCGCGAGCGGCGCCGAGGAGGGGTCCGAGCCCTGGGCTCTCGCCGAGGAGGTGGGACGGCGGCTGGCTGAAGCCGGCGTCGTCGTGGTCTGCGGCGGCGGGGGCGGCGTGATGGAGGCGGCCTCGCGCGGCGCCGCCGAGGCGGGCGGCGAGGCGATCGGGATCCTCCCCGGCACCTCGCCCGAGGACGCCAACCAGTACTGCACCCACGCAGTCGCCACCGGCATCGGCCAAGCCCGCAACCTCGCCGTCGTCGCCTCCGGCGAGTCGGTGATCGCGATCGGCGGCGAGTGGGGGACGCTCTCGGAGATCGGCTTCGCCCGCGTCATCGGCCATCGAGTCGTCGCCCTGCGCGGCTGGGAGCTGAACGGCCCCGAGCGGATGGCCGGCGGCCCGGGCGTAGTGCCGGCCGAGACCGCGCAGGCCGCGGTCGCCGCGGCCCTCGCTGCCCTCGCTTAGCCCTCGCCCCTGAAAGCCCTCGCTCCTGAACTGCATCAAATTCTGGTGCTGATAGAGCCAGAATTTGATGCAGTTCAGCTCGGCCAGAGCTTTCTAAGGGCCAGGATCGCGAAGGCGTGGGACCAGGCGAGCGGGGTCGTCGAGCGGGGGACGCCGGTGCGGGCGTCGACCCGCTCGGGCAGCACCCCAGCTGGGGTGGCCGCCCGGTGGACGTCCGCGAGCAGGTCGAGGGCAGCGCGGCGCTCGGCGCGCGACCACCTGCCGGGTTCGCGTCGGGCAAGGGCGGCGAGGCTCCAGGCGGTCCAGGCGGTCGGTGCGCTCCAGGGGTCGTTGCCCGGCCAGGCTTCGCCGGGCGTGATGCCGAAACGGGTGCCCCGGCTCACCAGCCTCAGCATCGTCCGCCGCGCCGCCGGGTAGAGCGACGGTCGCGCGAACGGCTCGACCGCCCAGGCGGCGGCCGAGTCGAGGCCGGAAGCGGACGTCGCCGGTTGCCGCGCGAGGTGAACCGGCATTTTTCCCCGGTACAGGTGGTTTATCGCCGGTTCGCCGGCGGCGATCGCGTTCCCGAGGTAATCGCCGGGGCCGCCCTCCTGGTAGTCGGGGAGATCGCGCCACGCCGAGGGCGGCGCCGACCCGAGGCCCACTGCACGCGCGGCCGCCGCGACCCAGCCGGACGCGTCTCCTTGCGCCCCGCGTCCGGGGACCGGAGAGCCGTCGCGGTTGAACCGGGCGGCGGCGCCGAGGTCCAAACCGAACAGGAACCGCGTCACCCGCCTCGCCGCCGCCCGGTACCCGGCGGCTTCGAACGCGAACGCCACGGTCGCAGCGTCCCGCGGCCAGACGTAAGCCCAGCCGTCGCGGGCGCCCGCGACGACCGCGCCGGTGCGCCGTTCGGTCAGCGCGCGCAGCACCAGCAGCGAGCGTCGGTACATGCCCACGGCCCAGCGAGGAGCGCCTGGCCCGAGGGGCCGCGCGCGCCGCAGCCAGCGGCGGCCCCCGTGGGCCGCGGCCCGGACCGTTCGCCGCGCCACCCGATCGTCGCAACGCAGCCGCGACGCCGCCGCCGGTTCGCTGGATCGCAGCGAGACGCGGGTGCCTGCGGACGTCATGGTGAGGCAGGCGAGGACGGAGTTGCCGGCGGCGTAGACGATCCTCACCGGCGCGGCCCCGAACCGGGCCACGGTGACCAGCACGTCGGTTCCCGGGCGGTACCTCTGCCTGATCGAGTCGGCCGTCCAGATCGGCCGCGCGGCTCTGCCCCCGCGCGAGATCCACGGGACGATGCCGGTATCCGCAGGCACGGTCCCCGCTGCCTGCCGGTCGCTCGGGTTGTCGATCAGCGCCCGCCCGGCCGGCCCCGGCCGCAGGTCCGCCACGTCGCCGTAGGCGTCGATCGCCGCGGTCAGCCCACCACTGCCCACGACCGCCGTCCCCAGGAACGGCGGCGCCAGCCCCGCCAGCCCTTGCGGCGTCCGCGGATCGGCTCCCGAGCCGCCGGAAACCAGCAGCGCACCCGCCGCCACGGTGACCAGCGCCAGCGCTGCCCGAGCCCAGCCCATCCCCTCATGCAATCAGCCCCGGCCCCCTGCTCCCGCTAGCCTTCCCGCAGCGCAGGCAGCTCCGCGCCCTGGCGAGATAGCTCAGTTGGTAGAGCACACGACTGAAAATCGTGGTGTCCCCGGTTCGAGTCCGGGTCTCGCCACTGTCGGCTGACCGCCAACGAGGTAATGAGCTGCTGCGATCAGCCTCCGCGTCCGGAAAGGCAAGATCCGTTGCAGCCGCAGCTGTCCGTCCGGGGCTGGCGGCACCATCGCAGCCATGTTCCAAGTTCTCGTCGCATGCTCGAGCTGCGCGGAGGAGTCCGAGGTCCTCGTCGAGGAGCTGGATGACGTCGACCGCGAGGTCTGCCCCTGCGGCTACGGCTACGTGGTCCTCACCGTCAGCGCCTTCGAGCCGGTCTACGCGGAGCAAGGGCAGCTCGTCGAGCTGCCGCGCCGCCGCAAGCTGCCGCTCGCGGCCTAGCCCAACGCGCCGCGGCGCCGCCGTGGTGCTGTGGCGGTCGCGGCGACCGCCACGTCGAAGTTTCAAGGCGACCTTGCGCGAGTTGCTCGGACCCTGAGACCATCGCGTCGATGGAAGCCGAGACGCATTACGCCGACTCCAGCGGGGTCAGCATCGCCTACCAGGTGCACGAGGGCGGGCCGCTCGACCTCGTCTTCGTTCCCGGCTTCGTCTCCCACGTCGAGCTCTTCTGGGACGATCCGTCGGTGGCGCGGTTCCTGCGCCGGCTCACCTCCTTCGCCCGGGTCGTGATCTGGGACAAGCGCGGACAGGGGCTCTCCGACCGCACCGGCCGCCCGCCGACGCTGGAGGACTCGATGGACGACCTCGAGTCGGTGATCTCCGCCGCCGGCCTGGAGCGCCCGGCGATCTTCGGCATCTCCGAGGGCGGCCCGATGTCGACCCTCTTCGCCGCCACCCATCCCGAGCGCGTCTCCTCGCTCGTCCTCTACGGGACCTACGCGCGGATGCTGAAGGCGCCTGATTTCCCCCAGGGGATCCCGCCGGAGGGGCTGGAACGCTGGGGGGAGATCGTCAAGCGCGACTGGGGAGGCCCGCTCGGCGTCAACATCTGGGCGCCGAGCGCGCAGGGGGACGCCGACTTCGAACGCTGGTGGTCGCGGCTGCTGCGCTACGGAACCAGTCCCTCCGGCGCGCTCGCCCTGATGGACCTCTACCGCGAGATCGACGTGCGCGGGGTGCTGCCGGCGATCGACGTGCCGACGCTGGTCCTTCAGCGCCGGGACGACCGAATCTCCCTCGTCGGCCAGGGCCGCTACCTCGCCGAGGCGATACCCGCCGCCAAGTACGTGGAGCTCGAGGGGGCGGACCACCTGCCGGTGGCCGGCGACCAGGATGCCCTGCTCGACGAGGTCGAGGAGTTCCTCGTCGGCAGCCGCCGGGCGACCGAATCCGAACGGGCGCTGGCGACGATCCTCTTCACCGACATCGTCGACTCGACCGAACGGGCGGCGGCCCTCGGCGACCGCGCCTGGCGGCAGCTGCTCGAGCGCCACGACGCCATCGTCCGCCGCCAGCTCAGCCTTCATCGCGGCCGCGAGGTGAAGACGATGGGCGACGGCTTCCTCGCCACCTTCGACGGCCCCGCCCGGGCGATCCGCTGCGCGCGGGCGCTGCAGGGAGAGGTGGCGCGGCTCGGGCTCGAGGTGCGGGCCGGCATCCACACCGGCGAGGTCGAGCTGATCGGCGACGACGTCGGCGGCATGGCGGTAAACATCGGCGCCCGGATCGGGGCGCTGGCGGGCCCGGGGGAAGTCCTCGTCTCCAGCACGGTACGGGAGCTGGTCGTCGGCTCCGGCCTCGAGTTCGCCGACCGCGGCGCGCGGGCGCTGAAGGGCGCGCCGGGGGAATGGCGCCTGTTCGCCGTCGACTCGGCTGCAATCTAGAGCCCGCTCCCCCCGCCTTTAGATCGACGTAAAGAAGGTATGACAGCCTGGCGGCCCCGTGGACTGGTCGCTCCTGCACGCCCTCAACGACTTCCTCTACCGCCACGACGGCGTCGAGGACCCGCTGCTCTTCTATGTCAACGCCTCGGAGGCGCTCTTCGTGGCGACGCTGGCGATCGTCTTCCTCGCCGCGCGGGGCGCCCGCTTCGGCGAGTGGCGCCGGGCCTCCCTCGCCGCCGTCCTCAGCGCCGGCCTCGGTCTGGCGGCGGCGAAGGTGATCTCGGAACTGGTCAACCGGGCGCGCCCCTTCGTCGCCGACCCGCACGGCGTCCACCTCTTCTCCGGTCACGCCGCCGACCCCGGCTTCCCGAGCGACCATGCCACGGCCGCCTTCGCGATCGCGGTGGCGATTCTCCTGCGCAAGCGCGGCTGGGGGATCGCGGCGTTGGTCGCCGCGACCGTGCTCGCGGTCGGCCGTGTGGCGCTCGGGGTCCACTACCCCAGCGACGTCATCGCGGGCGCGGCTGTGGGCAGCGCCGCCGCCCTCGTTCTATGGGTACCGCCGCTGCGCAAGCGGATCGACTGGCTGGCCGATGCGCTCGGCGCCCGCTGGGACCGCCTCGCCGAGCGCGGCGCCGGCAGTCTTGCCAGCCTGCGCGATTGACAGTTCCGCGACGAAGCTGTTCGCGAGATGTTGCAGTAGCGCCTTGAATCATCACCGTCTCACTGTCGCCCAGCGAGCCTGATGCGCGTCCGCTCCCGTCTCTACCTTGAGCGGACCATGACCGAGCAGACGCAGATCGAGGCGTTCGCTGCGACGATGCCGGCCCAGGCGCCGGCCCCCGTTCCGGCGAGCGAGGAGACCGCGGTGCGGGTCGCGTTGCGGGACCTCGAAGACGGCCAGCGGGTCAGCGGCGTCTACGCGGTGCGCGAGCGCGAGCTGCGGCGCAAGCGCAACGGCGATCCCTGGCTGCGGCTCTCGGTCGGCGACGCCACCGGCACCGCCGAGGCGGTCTGCTGGGAGGAGGCGGAGGCGCTGTACGCCCTCTGCTGCACCGGCTCGCCGATCTTCGTCAGCGGCGTCTTCGAAATCAGCGACCGCTGGGGCGCGAAGATCAAGCTCAGCGGCGTCCGTGAGGCCGAGCCGCGCGAGTACGAGTCGGCGGATCTGGCGGCGGAGTCGGAGGTCTCGGTGGGGCAGCTCGAGGGCGAGCTGCGCGAACTGCTGGCGACGGTCCAGAACCCGCAACTATGCGAGCTGCTCGACCTCTTCTTCGGCGAGAGCTCGCAGACCTGGGAGCGCTTCCGCGACGCGCCGGCGGCGAAGACCTACCACCAGGCCTACCGCCACGGCCTGCTCGAGCACACGCTCTCGGTCGCTCAGGCGGTCTCCGCCGCTGCCAACTTCTTCCCGGGCATCGACCGTGAGGTCGCCGTCACTGGCGCCCTCCTGCACGACATCGGCAAGTGCCTCGCCTACAACGACGACCCGCTGGCGATCGACCTCACCGACGCCGGTCGCCTGCAGGGTGAGATCCCACTCGGCTACTACACCGTGCGGCGCGCCATCGAGGATCTGCCGGACTTCGACCCCCACCTCGCCCAGTGCGTCCTCCACATCATCCTCAGCCACCACGGTTCGCTCGAGCACGGCTCGCCCGTCGTCCCCGCCACCCGCGAGGCCGTCCTCGTCCACATGGTCGACAACCTCGGCGGCCGCCTCGGCAGCTTCGACCGCCTCGAGCGCCAGCTCCCCGCGGGCGAGTCCTGGTCGGGCTTCGACCGCGCCCTCTCCGGCAGCGCCTTCTTCGCCCAGCGCGCCGCCTGAAGTCGCAGAAATGCAGAAAGGCGCGCACGGCGATTCTTGGACTCTGCGCCCGTTCCATTGCAGACGATGAGTTACGCTATGCTCATGGTGGTGATGATGACTCCGAGGGAGAAATGGACGGACGAGCGTCTGGACGACCTCAATAAGAAGGTCGATGACGGATTCGCTGATGTGAAGGTCGAGATGAGGGACCGCTTCGATCGGCTAGAAGCGCAGATAGGCCGGATGGGGGAACACAGCAACCAAGGCTATGACCGGATGGGAGAGCGCTTCCATAACCTGAACATGACGCTCATCGCTGGCTTCTTCGCGATGATTGCAGCGCTGATCGGCCTTATCGCCACGCAGCTCTGAGCTCTCCTCAGTACTTCTCGGTGCAGCGCTGGATCCGGTCCACATCCTGGTGGGCGCGCTGGATGCACCGGACCAGCTTCTTGGCGGAGCCGTGGTTCGGCGACTGGCGCAGCGACTTCTTGATCTCCCTCTGAACCTGGCGGTTGGCGTCCTCGATCGTCTTGTCGATGCCGCCGAAGTTGGCTTCGCGGATCGACTTCTGGATGCCCCCGTTGAATTCGTGGCTGATCTCCTTGGTCGTGTCCAAGGCCGGCCGCACGACGAGGAGGTAGACCGCGAAGAGGATTCCGACCGTCACCAAAAGCCGGATAATGCCCGCGGTTAGGTTGCCGAAGAGGTTTCTGAGGACTTCCATGCGCCGCCTGGAGACTATCCTGCCGACCAGTGGCGAAGGACACCGAGAAGCTGATTCGCCAGCTCTCGCTGATCTCGTTCCTGATGGCGCAGGGAAGGCCGGTTTCGGCCCTCGAGATCAAGCGCGAGGTGGAGGGCTACAGCGACATGAACGACGACGCTTTCGCGCGCCGTTTTTACGCTGACCGCGCCGAGCTGGAGAGCCTCGGGATCCACCTCGGGGTCGAGAAGCCGGGCGAGGGTTTCTTCGAGGCCGAGCTCTACTCGCTGCCCCCCGAGAACTTCTACCTCGACCCGATCTCCTTCTCCGAAGAGGAGCTGGCGGCGCTGAGCACGGCGCTGATGCTGCTCACCAAAAGCGGCTTCGCCTACGCCGAGCCGCTGCGGCTGGCCCTGCAGCAGGTCGCCTGGGGCCAGCCCAACCCGCTGGCGGAGGGCGAGCGGCCGCCGGTCGAGATGGCGCCGTCGGAGAACCGCGACCTCTCCCAGCGCCTCTCCAAGATCGAGACCGCGATCAGCCGCCGCAAGACGATCGAGTTCACCTACTTCACGATGGAGCGGGGGGAGACCGAAAAGCGCAAGGTCGACCCCTACCACCTGGTCTTCCGCGGCGGCCAGTTCTACCTGATCGGCCACTCGCACGAGCGCGAGGCGGTGCGCGTCTTTCGCCTCTCGCGGATCCAGGGCAAGGTCGGCTACGCCTCCAAGGCCGAGCACGACTTCTCGCCGCCGGAGGACTTCGAGCGCCGCGACTACGGCAGCCGCGCCGACTGGCAGCTGGGGGAGGAGAAGGGGAACGCGAAGGTCTTCATCCGCGAGCGGATCGCCTGGCTGATCGAGCGCGACTACGGCTCCTACGGAAAGCTGCGCAGCGCGAAGAAGTCCGATGGGGCCCCCGGCAAGGGGCGCGTCTTCGAGACCAGCTATGCCTCCGAGCGCGAGCTGATCGCCTGGGTCCTGCGCTGGCGGGCCAACGCCGAGGTCCTCGCCCCCGACGGCCTGCGCGCCGAGGCTGAGAAGCGCCGCGAGCTGTTGAAGCAGCGCCACGTCAACGGCTTCAAGCCGGCCGAGATAGTCGACCGCCCGCTCGACGAGCAGCCGAGGCGCAGCCGCTCCAACGGCCGCGGCGAGGCGGCGATCCGGCCCGAGCGGTTCGCCCGCCTCGTCACCCTCGCCGGGCTCCTGATCGAAGCGGCGAAGAAGGGCGAGCGGCTGCTGGTCGGCGAGCTGCGCCAGCGCCTCGAGCTGACCTCCGAGGAGCTGCGCGAGGACATCGACCTGCTCAACGTCGTCAACTTCGGCGGCGGCACCTACGTGCTCTACGCGGAAATCCTCGGCGACGAGATCGAGGTCGATTCCCAGCCCTACGGCGACAACTTCGCCCGCCCGGCGCGGCTGCTGCCGCTGGAGGCGAAGGCGCTGGTGGCGGCGATCGACCTCTTCGGCGACCACCTGCCCCAATCCGACCTGCAGACCGCGCGCGGCAAAATCGTCAAGGCGCTCGGCCACGATCCGTCCGAGGAGGGTCTGGAGATCGCCCAAGCGGGCGGCGGGGACGCCGAGACCGCCCGCCTGGTCAACCAGGCGATCGCCGAGAGCCGGGTGCTGGAGCTCAGCTACTACAAGGAGAACGAGGACCAGTTCACCGAGCGCCGGGTCGAGCCCTACCGGCTGGAGAACGGCAAGGAGGGCTGGTACGTCGAGTGCTACGACCTGACCAAAGCCGGTGTCCGCCACTTCAAGCTCGACCGGGTCAAGGAGGCGCGGCTCTCCGAGGAGAGGTTCGAGCCGCGGCCCGAAGTCGAGGAGTTCGCCGGGGTCGAGGGCTGGATGACCCACGGCGAGGTGCCGACCGCCGAGGTGGCGCGGGTCTGGGTCTCGCCGGAGCGGGCGAGGTGGCTGCGCGAGGAGCGGACCGTGATCGAGGAGCTCGCCGACGGCGCCGTCGTCGTCGAGCTGCCCTACGCCGGCAAGCCCTGGCTGGTGCGGGAGATCCTCCGCGGCGCCGGCGACCTCGTCGTGCTCGAGCCCAAGGACGCGCGCGAGGCGATCGCCAAAGAGGTCGAGGCCGTCGGCAACTGACGTGCCCGTCCGGTCATTGGCGAGTTTTGGGCGCTATAGCCCCTCAAAGTCGCCAGTCGTCGATGCTTGAGGCGCCGGGTCACCCAGAGATCCTGAAGATCGTCGCCCCGAACCCGGGGCCGATGACGCTGGAAGGGACCAACACCTACCTGTACGGAGGCGATCCGTGCGTGGTGATCGACCCTGGCTCCGCCGACGAGGGTCACCTCGACGCGATCCGCGCCGCGGCGGCCGAACGTGGCGGCATCGGCCTCGTCCTCCTCACCCACTCCCACGGCGACCACATCGCGGGGGCCGACCAGCTCGAGGCCGAGGTCCTGCTGCCGAGCGGGGGAGAGGAGCGCTTCGGCCTCCGCGCCCTCGCCACCCCAGGCCACGCCGAGGATCACGTCTGCTTCCTCAGCGACGACGGCGTCTGCTTCAGCGGCGACCTCGTCCTCGGCCTCGGTTCGACCATCGTGCCGCCCGGCGGCAACTCCCTCGCGGCCTTCATGGACTCGCTGGCCCTCCTCCAGGCCCAGCCGATCGACCTGATCGCCCCCGGCCACGGCCCATGGATCACCGCCCCCGCCGCGAAGCTGGCCGAATACGTCGAGCACCGCCAGATGCGCGAGCGCCGCCTCCTCCAAGCCCTCGACACCGGCGAGCGCTCCCGCGCCGAGCTCCTCGCCACCGTCTGGGACGACATCCCGATCGAGCTGCTGCCGATGGCGGCGATGGCGATGGAGGCCCACCTCGAAAAGCTCGAGGTCGAGGGGCGGCTGCCGGATGACCTGCGGGAATAGCTCCCGATCGCCCGCCAAGGCAGCGGGCGATGGTGAGCTCCCCCTTGCGCCCGCCGGGGTAGCGGGCGATGGCGAAGCCGCCGCCGGAGGTCGCTCCCGCCCGGCCGAGCCTCCCCGCCGATACTGGCCAGCCAGCCAGACGTGATAGACAATCGCCATGGGCAGGCGGCGGGAGATGCGGGGAGTCGAGAAGGCGGGGCTGATCGGCGGCGCCGTTTCGGCTGGCCTCCTCGCCTCCGGAGCCGCGGTGCTCTGGCACCGCTTGGCGCGGCGGCCGCTGCCGCAGGTGAAGGGGAGGATCGAAATCGACGGCCTGCACGGGCCGGTGCGGGTGCGGCGCGATCGCTGGGGGGTCCCGCACATCGAGGCCGAGGTGGGGGAGGACCTGTACTTCGCCCAGGGCTACTGCCACGGACAGGAACGGCTTTGGCAGATGGACTTCTACCGCCGCGTGGTCGAGGGCCGCGTCGCCGAGATCGCCGGCGAGGAGGGCCTGCCGGTGGACCGGCTGATGCGGACGCTGGGAATCCGGCGGATCGCCCGCCGCGAGGAGGAGCAGCTCGACCTGGGGTTGCGGGCTCAGCTGGAGCGCTTCTGCGCCGGGGTCAACCAGGCCGCCGCCGACGCGAAGGCGCTGCCGTTCGAGCTGCAGGTGTTGCGCCAGCGGTTCGAGCCCTGGGCGCCGGTCGACATCCTCAGCCTCGGCAAGCTGCTCGCCTTCGGCCTCTCGACCAACTGGGAGCGGGAGCTGCTTCGCTCCGACATGGTGCGCGAGCTGGGGCCGGAGCTGGCGGCCCGCCTCGACCCGGTCTACCCCGCCGACAACCCGGTGGTCGACCAGTCGCCGTTCAGCGGCGAAGGGCTGCCGATGGTCGAGCAGATCGACGCCGTTCGCCGCTCGATCGGCCTCGCCGCCGAGGCCTCCGGCTCCAACAACTGGGCCGTCAGCGGCGCCCGCTCGGCCACCGGCTCGCCGCTGATCGCCGGCGATCCGCACCTGCCTCCGAGCATGCCCGGCATCTGGTTCGAGGTCGAGCTGCGCCACGGCGGGCGCTTCGTCCGCGGCGCCTCGATGCCGGGGATGCCCGGCGTCTACATGGGCCAGAACAACGACGTCTGCTGGACCTTCACCAACGTCATGGCCGACACGCAGGACCTCTTCGTCGAGCGCATCGAGGGCGACCGCTATCTCTTCGAGGACGAGTGGCAACCGCTGGAGACCGTGCACGAGGAGATCGCCGTCAAGGGGCGGGAGCCGGTCGAGCTGGAGGTGCGCAGCACCCACCACGGGCCGATCGTCAACGAGGCGCTCGGCGCCGACGAGGGCGAGCCGCTGGCGCTGGCCTGGCAGACGCTGGCCGAACCGACTGCCTTCGCCGGCATGTTCGAGCTGCTCGAGATCGGCTCCGGCCCGGAGTTGGTGGCGAAGCTGGAGGGCCACACCTCGCCGGCCTCGAACCTGATCTGGGCCGACCGCCACGGCTCGATCGGCTACAAGCTGATCGGCCGGCTGCCGCTCCGCCGCGGCGGTTGCCCCGACCTGCCGAAGCCGGGCTGGACCGGCGAGTTCGAGTGGGAGGGGACGGTGCCATACGAGGAGCTGCCGGCGCTCGTCGACCCCGAGAGCGGCTACCTCGTCACCGCCAACAACCGCATCGTCGGCGACGAGTACCCGCACCACATCACCAGCGAATGGCTCGACGGCTTCCGCGCCAAGCGGATCGAAGAGCTGATCGAGGCGACCGAGAAGCACGACCTCGACAGCTTCGAGGCGATCCAGGGCGACGACTACTCGATCCCCGGCGTCGAGGTGGCGCGGCGCCTCTCCCGCCTGCACCCTCAAGGCCAGCGCGAGCGCAGCGCGATCGAGCGGCTGCGCAGCTGGGACGGCCATCTCGACCGGGAGACGATCGCCGGCACGATCTACCAAGCCTTCCTGCTGCGGCTGGCGCGCGAGGTCGCCCGTTGCGCCATCGGCGACCGCGACCTCTGCGAGCGCTGGCTCGACCGCAACGACAACGGCTTCACCGCCCACAGCACCTCGCCGTGGCGCTGGCACTCGCACCTGATGGCGCTCTGGGAGGAGGGTGACGAGGAGCTGATCGGCCGCCCCTGGGAGGGCCTGGTGCTGGAGGCCCTGGCCGGTGCCCTGGACGACCTCGGCGAGCGCTTCGGCCCCGACCCGGAGGGATGGCGCTGGGGGCGCGTCCACGAGATGAAGTTCCCGCATCCGCTCGGCGACGCCAACCCGCTCTTCGACCGCTTCCTCAACCGCCGCCTCCGCGCCGGCGGCGCCCAGGAGACCGTCAGCCAGATCGCCTACGACCCCAACGACCCCTACAACGCCGTCTGGGCTCCGAGCTGGCGGATGATCGCCGAGCCGACCGCCCCCGACCGCTCGCGCTGGCAGATGTTCACCGGCCAGTCCGGCCACCCCGCGAGCCCGCATTACGACGACCTCCAGCCGGATTGGCTGGAGGGGCGGACGCAGCCGATGTGCGGCGAGGGGCCGTGGGCGGAGCTGGAGCTGGTGCCCACCCCCTGACCGCCTATTTGGCGACGGGTTTCTTCAACGAGCCGGTGATCACCCCCAGCAGGGCGACCCCGGCCGCCGTGACGATCAGGGTCCAGACGACCCGATTGTCACCGGAAAGTTCGGCGTAGAGCGGCGATTCCGGCGTCACCAGTCCCCAGGTGGCGAACGCCACCACCGCGGCGGCCATCTCCGCGAAGGGAAGTTTGCGACGCCGTTGGGCTTTCGGCCGACGGCGGTAGGACATCCAGAGCCAGACCAGGATGAAGGCGATCATCACGAAGTAGATGACCCACCGCATCGTCAGCCGCTGGCTCTCCCCCTTGTCGATCGTGGCGACGATGCCGCCGATCAGGAACGTGTAGAGGGCCAGCGGCTCGGTCGGGATCGCGGTGACGAGGAGGTCGAGGTACCCCTGTCGTTCCGAGGTCTGCGCGTCCTGCTCCGAGGTGGCCCCGCGTTTGAGTCGCCGGGCACCGCCGTGCTCTCGCTGTGCTGGAACCGCACTGAGGCGGGTCATGCTCATGCCGATGCCTCCCGTGGATCGGTTGATGGGACGCCACCAACCTCTCATCGCTTCCCTGAGTACACAGTCAATGCCCAGCGAAGAGACCGCGACTTCCGGGATATCCCTGGGTTCCCGAGCAGATGAAGCGACTCTTCACGGTCCTCGCCCTGACCCTTGCGGCTCTGGCCGCCCTCCTCGCCCCCGCCGCCCGGGCGCTGCCGCGCGGGTTCTTCGGGGTCGCGCCGCAGGCTGCGATCGGGAAGAAGGACACGGCGCGGATGCGGCAGGGAGGGGTCGAGACGATCCGGGCGATGGTGTCCTGGGCGGCGATCCAGCAGTCGCCGCGGCCCGAATACGACTGGGGCGGGCTCGACGACAGCGTCGCCCTCGCCGCCGAAGACCACCTGGAATTGCTGCCGTTCCTGATCTCGACGCCCCACTGGCTCTCGCACGACTGGCGCTCCCTGCCGGTTGACAGCGGCCGGCAGCGGCGCGCCTGGGCGGCCTTCGTCCGCGCCGCGGTCGAACGCTACGGGAGCCGCGGCGAGTTCTGGCGCGAGCACGGTCCCGGCAGCGGGCGGCCGCTGCCGAAGCTGCCGATCCGGGCCTGGCAGATCTGGAACGAGGAGAACTACTTCTACTTCGCGCGGCCTCCCTCGCCGACGCGCTACGCGCGCCTGCTGGCCGTCACCCATGAGGCGATGCACCGCGCGGACCCGCGGGCGCAGCTGGTACTCGGCGGTCTCTTCGGCAACCCCGGCCAGGGCCCGCCGCGGGCCTACGACGCGACCGACTTCCTCGACCGGCTCTACCGGGTCCGCGGCGTCAAGGCCAACTTCGACGCCGTCGCCCTGCATCCCTATGCGGCCGACACCGGCATCCTGCGCTCGCTCGTGGAGGGCGCGCGGGGGGTGATGGTGCGCCGCGGCGACCGCCGCGGCGGGCTCTACCTGACCGAGCTCGGCTGGGGATCCCAGAACGACCCGGGCGTCGTCTCCTTCGAGGTCGGGCTCCACGGGCAGGCGCGGGAATTGCGCCGGGCCTACGGCTACCTGCTCGGCAACCGCCGCCGCCTCGGCCTGCGCCAGGTCGACTGGTTCACCTGGAAGGACCTCCCCGGCTCCTGCGCCTTCTGCGACTCGGCCGGCCTCTTCCGCAACGGCGCCCGCTTCCGGCCGAAGCCGGCCTGGCACGCCTTCGTCAGCTTCGCCCGACGGGGGTAGCCACCCGCCGCACCAGCTCGACGATCTCGGCCGGCGCCTTCTCCGGGGAGCCGGAGTCGAACGGCGGGTCGGGGTCGTACTCGATCCCCAACTGGACGGCCTGGGCAACCTCCGGTCCCGCCTCGCGGGCGACCAGGTGCAGGGCCATGTCGATGCCGGCGGTGACGCCGGCCGCGGTGATCACCTTGCCGTCCTCGACGAAGCGGCCGCCGACCGGATCGGCTCCGAACTCGCGCAGGGCATCGAGGACGAGCCAGTTGGAGGTGGCGCGCTTCCCGCGCAGGAGCCCCGCGGCGCCGAGCAGGAGCGAGCCCGTGCAGACCGACGTCGTCCACCTGGTCGTGCCGTCGACCTCCCGCAGCCAGTCCAGGAGCCGCTCGTCGCGCATCAGCTCGCGGCTGCCGATGCCACCGGGGACCAGAACCAGGTCGGCGGCCGTCAGCTCCGCCAGCGCGTGGTCGGCGACGAGGGCGAGCGAGCCGTCTTCGCTGCGCACCTCGCCCTTTGCCGGGGCGACGGTGTGGACGTTCCAGCCGGGGACGTTGCGCATGACTTCGTAGGGGCCCACCGCGTCGAGCGGGGCGAGGCCGTCGTAGAGGAGCAGTGCGATTTCCATCGGCCCATCGTGGCGTCACCGGCGCCGCCGCGCCAGGGGCAGGAATGACAATGTCCGCTAGATTCCTGCCATGACCCATCGTGTGGTCGCCCTCTGCCTCGACGGCCTCGTCGCCTTCGACCTCACCGCTCCGGCTCAGGCATTTCAGCTGGCGGCGACGCCAGGGGGGGACCCGCTCTACGCCTTCTCCACCTGCTCTGCCGACGCTCGGCCGGTGCGGACCACGAGCGGCTTCTCGGTCTCTCCCGACGCCGACCTGCGGGCGCTGCGACGAGCGGAGACGATCGTCGTCCCCGGCTACGCCTCGATCCTCGAGCCGCCGCCCGCCGCGGCGCTCGAAGCGCTCAGGGACGCCGCGGCGGGCGGGGCGCGGCTGGTCTCCGTCTGCACCGGCGCCTTCGGCCTCGCCCATGCCGGCGCGCTGGAAGGCCGCCGGGCGACCACCCACTGGGCCTGGGCGGCGGAGCTGGCGCGGCGGTTCCCGGCGGTCGAGGTCGACGCCGAGGCGCTCTTCGTCGACGCGGGCGATGTCCTCACCTCGGCCGGCCTCAGCGCCGGGATCGACCTCAGCCTGCACGTGATCCGCCGCGACTTCGGGGTCGAGGCCGGCGACCGGGTGGCGCGTCACATGGTCGCCCCGCCCCACCGGGAGGGAGGCCAGGCGCAGTTTTTCAAGCCGGAGCTGCCGCCCTCCTCCGGGTCCCTGGAGGAGACCCGCCGCTGGGCCGCGGAGCGCCTGGCCGAGCCGCTGGACGTCGCGGCGATGGCACGGCACGCCGGCGTCAGCCCCCGCACCTTCGCCCGCCGCTTCCGCGCCGAGACCGGGACGACGCCGCTGCAGTGGCTGCTCGCGCAGAGAATGCTGGAGGCGCGGCGGCTGCTGGAGGCGACCGACCTGCCGGTCGAGGCGGTCGCCTGGCGGGTCGGCTTCGCCACCGCCGCCTCGCTGCGCGACCACTTCCGCCGCGCCACCGCAACCACCCCCTCGGCCTACCGCCGCTCGTTCCGACCCGCCTAGGCGAAGGCAGATGTGGTTGACCTCCATTGGGCGGGAAAGCTCAACCACACCCATGGGCGGGGGCCTGAGTCGCAGGTGGACTGTGAGTCAGAGCCGCGAGTCATAAGGTTGGCCGGTGAGCCGACGCGACCAGATCAAGCTCAGCGACGCCGAGCTGCTGGCGCTGCTTGGCGAGGAGCGGATCGCGGTCGTCTCCAGCCTCGGCCCGCGCGGCTGGCCGCACTCGATGCCGCTCTGGTTCGTGCCGCGCGACGGGGTGGTCTGGATCTGGACCTACGCGAAATCGCAGAAGGTGAAGAACCTGGAACGGGACCCGCGGGCGACGGTCCTGGTCGAGACCGGCCACTCCTACGACGAGCTGCGCGGCGCGACGATCGAGTCCGAGGCGGTGATCCACCGCGACCTCGAGACCGTCCTCGGCTTCGCCGAAGAGCTGACCGTCCGCTACGCGGAGGGCATCTCCGCCGTCGAGGGGGACGCCAGGGCGGCGCTGGAAGCGCAGGCCCCGAAGCGGGTCGCGATCAGCTTCCCCACGCTGCGGACGGCGAGCTGGGATCACCGCAAGCTCGGCGGCACCTACTGAGCCGCGCGCGGGATTGTGAACCGACTCGTCCCCACCTACCGGGGACAGCGGGTTCAGCGGCGGTGGACGGGCCGGATCGTCACCTTGCGCGAGATCGCCGGCAGGTAGCCAGCGTCCCCCCTGACGGTCGCCCTGAAGCTGGAGCGGCGGTCGATCCGCGGCCGGAAGCGCACCGAGCAGGCGCGGTCGAGGTAGCGGGTGCCGAGCTTCTGCCGGCCCCGCCAGAGCGTTACCGGCGCCCCCCGGTGGCCGGCGCAGGAGGTCACCCAGGCGTTGATCAGGGCGCGGCGATGGCGCTTCACCTTGCGGCTGACGGCGCGGATCCCGATGTAGGCCGGCGCCGGCGCCGGCTGGTACTGGGGCGGCGAGGGGCCGCAGGAGCCGCCTTCCGCCCCGATCAGCCGGTACACCGGGCCGCTTCCCGAGATCGCGTAGAGGCGGCCGCAGGAGTCCTGGCCGAACGAGTTGAGATTGCCGATGTGGAGCCCCTCGGAGCGATCGGTCTGGGCCGGGGAACCGGGTGAGAAAGAACGGATGTCCCCCTCACAGAGATCCCCGTAGAGGTAGCGGCCGTAGAGGTCTTCCATGTTGGCTCCGCGGACGACGTAGCCGCCGATGATTGCGCAGCCGCTGGCGCCGGTGCTGCCGATCTGGTCATGGGTGTACTCGAACCTGGGCGGGACGAAGGTGCCGGCGTTTGCGGGGCACTGGGGATCGGTCGCCGGACCGGTGAGCGTTCCCTCCAGGCAGTTCCAGCCGTAGTTCGCGCCCTGGCCGAGGCTCGGAGCGGCGGCGAAGTCGACCTCCTCCCGCTGCTCCTGGCCGACGTCGCCGATCCAGAGGTCGCCGTTCAGCCGGTCGAAGGAGAAGCGGAAGGGATTGCGCAATCCGAGGTTCCAGACCTGAGGCGTCGTCGGCGAGCCCGGAGGGAGCAGCCGCAGGATCTTCCCCAGCTCGCTGGTGGGATCCTGCGCGTTTTCGTGTTCGTCGTTGCCGCCGCCGCCGTCACCGGTGGAGATGAAGAGGGCCCCTTCGGGGCCGAACTGCAACTGGCCGCCGTAGTGGTTGGTGTCTTCGGGGTGCGGGATCGGCGGGATCACGTCACGCAGGCTGGAGAGCGGCGCGCCGTCGCCCGCCGCGACCATTTCCGCGACGTGGATCTCGCCCGGATCTTCGCCGCCGGTGTAGTCCAGGAAGAAGCGGCCGCTCGAATCGAAGTCGGGGGAAAGGGCGATCGAGAGCAACCCTCCCTCCTGGCCGCGGGAGATCTTCGAGCGGATGTCCGCGAAGGGCTTCAGCGCGCCGTTCTGCATCAGCAGGACCGTCCCCTGGCGCTCGACGACGAAGAGCCGTTCTGGGTTGCCCGGGTCGGAGACGAGGTAGATCGGTTCGTCGAAGCTGCCGATCTGCTGCACGCCGAGGGCATGCGCGGTGGCGACCATCATCGACAAGCTGAGGATGGCCCCAACCATCAGCCTCCAGATCACGCGAAGCACACCCTCAAGGTAGCTAACTATTGTTCCCGCGGTGCAGCAGCGACCCGGGCCTGAAGCCACCCTCTCGCTGGTCATCCCCGCCTACAACGAGGAAATTCGGCTGCCTGCACTGCTGGAGACGCTCGCCGCAAAGGCAGACGAGGCGGTGGCGGCTGCCGGCATGCGCCTGCACGAGGTGCTGATCGTCGACGACGGCAGCAGCGACCGCACCCGACAGATGCTGGAGGCGGCGGGCGGGGAAGACGAGCGGCTGAAGCCGGTTTTGGAATTCGACCGCAACCGCGGCAAGGGCGCCGCCTTCGCCGCCGGCGCCGTGCGGGCGGAGGGCGAGTACGTCCTCCTCGCCGACGTCGACCTCTCGACGCCGCTGCGGGAGCTGAGCAAGCTGACCGCGGCGCTCGAGCGCGGAGCCGACATCGCGATCGGGTCGCGGGCCGTGCCGGGGGCGGTGGTCGAACGCGGCCCGCTGCACCGCAAGGTCCTCGGCAACACCTTCAACGCAGCCGTGCGGGCGATGACCGGCCTGCCGGTGAGGGACACCCAGAACGGGTTCAAGCTCTTCCCGACCGAGGCCGTCAAACGCTACGCGGCGCAGCAGACCTCGCCCGGCTTCGCCTTCGACGTCGAGCTGCTGATGCGCGCCCAGCGCGAGGGCCTGCGGATCGCCGAGGTACCGATCCTCTACCTGCACGACGCCCGCTCCAGCGTGCGGGTGGTCTCTGCCAGCCCGCGGATGCTGCGCGAAGTCGCCGGCCTCGCCTACCGGCTGCGCCTGCGCGGGGGCGCCGCGGGGGCCGACTCCGCCGATATCGTGCGGCCCGCTTGATTCGGGAGACGCCGCCCCAGACCTCGCCGCCCGCGCGGTCCCGCACCCCGGCGATCCTGCGGGATCCGGTCGTGCAGTCGATCCTCGTCTACGCGGGGATCGCCCTCGCCGCCGCCCTCGCCGCCTACTACGCGATCTTCACCAACTTCGCCCTCTACGACGACGAGGGGACCCTGCTGGTGACCGTCCAGGCGTTCGCCCACGGCGACGTCCTCTACCGCGACGTCTACACCCCCTACGGCCCCTTCTACTACGAGCTCTTCGGCGGCCTCTTCGCCCTCACCGGCAAGGCGATCACGACCGACGCCAGCCGCTCGATCGTGATCGTCCTCTGGGTCGCGACCAGCCTCCTTTACGGGATCTCGGTCCAGCGCCTGAGCGGGCGCCTGGCGCTCGGGGCGGCGGCGATGATCGCCGCCTTCGCGCCGCTGGTGGTGCTGACCAACGAGCCGATGCACCCGCAGGTGCTCTGCGTCCTCCTCCTCGGCGGCATCACCCTGCTGGCGGTCGCCGCCTCGGACCGGAATCCGGCCCGCTGGGGAGCCCTGGCCGGGGCTCTTGCCGCGGCGCTGGTGCTGACCAAGCTCAACCTCGGCGCCTACGCGCTCGCCGCGGCCGCCCTGGCGGCGGTGTCGACGCTGGAGCCCCTGCGCTCGCGCGCCTGGATCCGCTGGCCCGTGGCCGCGGGGGTCGTGGCGATGCCGCTGCTGGTCGCGGTGCGCGACCTCGGCCAGGAATGGGTGCGCAACCTCGTCGCGGTCGAGGTGCTGGCGCTGGCGGCGATCGCCGTCGTCGGCTGGCGGCTCGGCTCGCGGGCGCGGGAGCAGGGGCTGGCCCGCTGGCTGCTTGGAGCGGCGGTCGGCTTCGCGGCCGCCTTCGTCGCGATCATGCTCGCGATCCTCATCGACGGCTCCTCGCTCTCCGACGTCTACGGCGGGATGGTCACCGAGGCGGTGCGGGTGCGGGAAGTCAACATGACCCCGTTCCCGATGTCGGTGGCGGTGATCGACTGGGCGATCGCGGCGCTGGCGGTCGCCTTCCTCGCGGTGCGCCTGCGCCGCTCCGACCCGGGCCCTCCGAGCGTCTGGAGCGGCGGTCTGCGGATTCTCGCCGGGGTGGCGATCTGGATGACCGTGATGCGGATCGCGCCGGTCGCGCTCAACCCTTCCGCCCAGAACCAGATCTCGCTGCCGGTGGTGCTCGCCTGGATCGCCGTCCTGCCGCCCAGCGGAGGGGTCGAGTCGCAGTTCAAGCGCTTCCTGCGGATCTTCCTGCCGGCGCTCGCGGTCGGCCAGGCGCTGCAGGTCTACCCGGTTGCCGGCAGCCAGATGGGGATCGCCGCGGTCACCTTCGTTCCGGTCGGCGGCCTATGCATTGCCGACGGGCTGGCGGTCCTGCGCGAGTGGAGCGCGGCGAGGGGGCGGGAGGGGCTCGAGCGCTTCGGCGCGATCGCCGCCGTCGCCCTGGTCGCGCTCGCCGCCGACCTCGGCGTCAACGCGATCGTCCGGACGGGCATCAACTCGTTCAGCAACTACCGGCACTCGACGGCGCTGCCGTTCCCCGGCGCCAGCGCGATGCACCTGCCCGAAGACCAGGTGCAGGCTTATCGGGCGATGGTCGACGCCCTGCGCGAAAACGGCTGCACGGACTTCATCGGCTATCCCAACGTCAACAGCCTGTACCTCTGGTCGGGGATCGAACCGCCGCCTCCCGACGCGCCGGGCGTCTGGCTGGAGGCGCTCGACAGCGCCAGGCAGCAGCGGATCGTCGACGAGCTGCGCGGCTCGAAGAAGCCCTGCGCGATTCGCAGCGAACCGCGGGCGGCGCTCTGGCTGAGCGGCCGGGAAGTGCCGCGGCGGCCGCTGGTCCGCTACGTCTTCGACGACTTCAGGCCGGTCGAGACCGTCGGCGAATTCGAATTCATGCTGCCGAAGCCGAGCGCGACGGACGGCTAGCCGGCGCGCAGCGAGCGGCAGTCGATCGGGCCCACCTCGGCCGCGGCAACGGCGACCGCCGCCGCGTAGCCGGGGGCGACGTCGAGCTCGCTCACCGCAAGCAGCCCGTCCTCGTTCGCGAGGCGGCGATTTTCCCCCTCAGGGGTGGAAAATCGCCGGTTCGTTTTCGCGGCCAGACCGGTCCCGAGGCACTTGAGGCGCGCCTCGTGGCGGACCCAGGCGGAGTAGAAGACGGTGGCTTGCCGCGCCGGCGTGGCCTCCCGCACGGCGGCGGCCTCGTCGGGTTCGAGCGCCCGCTCGGCCAACCCGGCAAGATCGCGCCGCGGTTCGATCAGCTCGACGTCGACGCCGACCGCCCGTCCCTCGGTCACGGCGACGAGGGCCAGTCCGCTGGAGTGGCTGAGGTTGAACTGGATCCGGTTGCCCTCGCCCAGCCGCGGCTTGCCCCGCTCGCCCTCCACCAGCTTGATCTCCGCCGCCGGCTCGTCCAGGTAGCTACCCAGGACCCGCCGCAGCGCCCAGCGGGCGGCGACCCACCTGCGGCAGGCCTCCTCGCGCAGGAACGCGGTGGCGCGCTCGCGCTCCGCCGCGGGGAGCCGCTCGGCCCCCGGCCAGCCCGCTTCGTCGAGGGCGGCGCGCCAGATGTGGACCCCGTCGATCATCGCGTCTTCAAGCAGCAGACATAGCATGCCGCCGATGCCGATCTCAGAGACCGGGCCGGCCTGGCTGGTTTTGCCGACCTTCAACGAGGCGGAGAACCTGGAGGCTGTGGCCGCGGCCGCCCTGGCGAACCTGCCCGCCGACGGCCGTGTCCTCGTGGTCGACGACAACTCCCCGGACGGCACCGGCCGGATCGCCGATCGCCTTGCCGCCGCGGAGCGGAGGATCGAGGTTCTCCATCGGCCTCGCAAGGAAGGGCTCGGGCCGGCCTACCTCGCCGGGTTCCGCGGAGCGCTTGCCGCCGGCGCCGGATTGGTGCTCGAGATGGACTGCGACTTCTCCCACGACCCGGCGGACCTGCCGCGCCTGCTCGCCGCGGCCGAGGACGCCGACCTCGCGATCGGCTCCCGGTACGTTCGCGGGGGCAGGATCGAGAACTGGACGCCGTTGCGCAGGGCGATCAGCCGCGGCGGCAGCGCCTACGCTCGGGTCGTCCTCGGCCTGCCGGTGCGGGATCTCACCGGTGGCTTCAAATGCTTCCGCCGCGAGGTTCTCGAAGCGATCCCCCTCGGCGCCGTGTCCAGCCGCGGCTACGCCTTCCAGGTCGAGATGACCTATCGCGCGGCCAAAGCCGGGTTCCGCATCGCCGAGATCCCGATCGGCTTCTCCGAGCGCCGGGCCGGCCGCTCGAAGATGGGCGGCAGGATCGTGGTCGAGGCGGCCTGGAAGGTTCCCCTGCTGCGCCTCAGGTAGCTCGCCGCGAGGAGCGAGGAGGCTCCGGGTGGTGTAGCTTCGCACCCCTTGAACCGGCTGTTGATCACCGGCGGGGCGGGGTTCGTCGGCTCCAACCTCGCCGTCTCCCTCGCCACCCGGCATCGCGACTGGGAGATCCTGGTCCTCGACAACCTCTACCGCGGCGGCTCGGAGCTGAACCTGCCGAGGCTGGAGGCGGCCGGGGTCGAGTTCGTCAGAGGCGACGTGCGCGAGCCCGCCGACCTGCGGGCGCTGCCGCCGCTGAGCGCGCTAATCGAGTGCTCAGCCGAGCCGTCGGTGATGAGCGGGGTCGACGGCGACACCTGCTACCTCCTCCACACCAACTTGACCGGCGCCTACAACTGCCTCGAGCTGGCTCGCCGCGACGGCGCCTTCGTGGTTTTCCTCTCGACCAGCCGCGTCTACCCAGTCGCCCCGCAGCTGGCGCTCCGGCTCGAGGAGACCGAGACGCGGTTCGAGATCGCGTCCGGGCAGGCGGTGCCGGGGGCCGGTCCGGCGGGCATCTCCGAGGAGTTCCCGCTCGAGGGCGCCCGCACCCTCTACGGCGCCACGAAGCTGGCCGCCGAGCTCCTGATCGAGGAGTACCGCGAGTCCTTCGGCGTGCCGGCCGTGATCGACCGCTGCGGGGTGATCGCCGGGCCCTGGCAGATGGGCAAGGTCGACCAGGGGGTCTTCACCCACTGGATGCTCGCCCACCACTTCGGCAACCCGCTCAGCTACATCGGGTTCGGGGGGCATGGCAAGCAGGTGCGCGACCTCCTCCACGTCGAGGACCTGGTCGACCTGGTGGAGCGGCAGCTGCTCGACCCCGGCGGCTGGGACGGGCGCACCGTGAACGTCGGCGGCGGCCGCGAGTGCAGCCTCTCGCTGCGGGAGACCACGGCGATCTGCCGGCGGCTCACCGGCAACGAGGTGCCGATCGCGCCGGTCCAGGCGACGCGGCAGGGGGACGTGCCGATATACCTCTCCGACTGCACGAGACTGTTCGGTCTGGACGAGTGGCGGCCGCGGCGCAGCGCCGAGCAGGTGCTGAGCGACATCCACGAGTGGGTGGCCGCGGACGAGGAGCGCATCGCCCAGGCCCTGAATATCGAGCCCCGATCCGGGGAAAGGAGCAGCTGAACGTATGCCGGTCGCGATCATCACTGGTGCCGGGGGCCTGATCGGCTCCGAGGCGGTCGACTTCTTCGTCGCCGAGGGGTTCGACGTCGTCGGCATCGAGAACGACATGCGGGCGCGCTTCTTCGGCCCTGAGTCCTCGACCTCGCACGTCACCCAGCGCCTCGTCGAGTCCTACCCGGCGGCATTTCGCTGGGAGAACGCCGACATCCGCGACACCGAGACGATCGAGCGGATCTTCCGCGGGCACGCCGGCAAGGTCGAGCTAGTCGTCCACACCGCGGCCCAGCCGTCGCACGATTGGGCGGCGAGCGAGCCGCAGACCGACTTCGGCGTCAACGCCAACGGGACCCTGAACCTGCTCGAGGCCGCTCGCGCCCACTGCCCCGACGCCCCGTTCGTCTTCTGCTCGACCAACAAGGTCTACGGCGACACCCCGAACCGGCTGCCGCTGCGGAGCCTGGAGAAACGGCTCGAGCTGCCCGAGGACCACCCTTACTACAAGGGAATTGACACGAGCATGTCGATCGACTCTTCGACCCACTCGCTGTTCGGCGTCAGCAAGTGCGCCGCCGACCTGCTGGTCCAGGAGTACGGCCGCTACTTCGAGATGCCGACCGTCGCCTTTCGCGGTGGCTGCCTGACCGGCCCCCAGCACGCCGGCGCGAAGCTCCATGGCTTCCTCGCCTACCTGATGAAATGCACCGCCACCGGCACTCCGTACACCGTCTTCGGCTACGAGGGCAAGCAGGTCCGGGACAACATCCACAGTGCCGACCTGATCGCGGCCTTCGACGCCTACCGCAAGGCGCCCCGCCCCGCCGCCGTCTACAACATCGGCGGCGGCCGCTTCTCCAACTGCTCGATGCTCGAGGCGATCGACGCCTGCGAGCGGATCGCCGGCCGCGAGCTGCAGTGGGAGATGGGCGAGGAGCCGCGGATCGGCGACCACCGCTGGTGGATCTCCGACCTCGAGCCGTTCCAGGCCGACTACCCCGCCTTCCAGCTGCGCTACGGGATCGAGGAGATCCTGCAGGAGATGTACGAGCAGAACGTCGAGCGCTGGGCCGGCGCCACGGCCTGAGCCCTAGAAGGCGTTGCTGCCGATGATGGCGGCGATGAGCACGAAGAAGCCGCCGATCAAATTTCGGTTGAGGGCGTCGAACCGAGCATCGATCGAGTCCTTCATCGCGTCGAAGCGACCATCGACCAAATCCTTCGCTGAGCCGAGCCGACCATCCATGGAGTCCTTCATCGCGTCGAAGCGACCATCGATCGAGTTTTTTATCGCATCGAAACGAGCATCGACCGTGTCCTTCATCGCATCGAAACGAGCATCGACCGCGTCGAAGCGAGTATTCATTTCGCTACGGAGTTCGCGGATGTCCCCGTCGAGGCGGGCGAAGCCGTGATCGACCTTCTGGTTGAGGTCATCGAGGCGCTCGTCGGTCCACTGCTCCCTCGGCATCGTCACCGTCATGAGCATATCGTAACTCTTCGTCTGCAACAAAACACGCGCAGAAACAAAGAATTGCCGTGCCGCTTCGTAACGTTTCCGTGATCTCCGATAGCGTCGCCGCCTCATGACGGAGGGAATGAAGCTGTCCGTGGTGATGCCGGCCCAGAACGAGGAGGGATCGGTCGGGGCGACGGTCGAGGGCGTGGTCGCGGCGCTCGAGCGCGAAGGCATCGACTACGAGGTGGTCGTAGTCAACGACGACAGCGACGACTCGACCGAAGCCGTGGTGGCGGCGATCGGCGAGCGCAATCCGCGGGTCAGGGTTCACCGCTCCCACCTCGAACGCGGCTTCGGCAACGCGATCCGGGCCGGCCTCGACGTCTTCCAGGGAGACGCGGTGGCGATCGTGATGGCCGATGCCTCCGACAACCCGAACGACCTGGTCCGCTATCACCGCCTGCTCGAAGAGGGTTGGGATTGCGCCTTCGGATCCCGCTTCATGCCCGGAGCCGAGGTCTACGACTACCCGCGGCTGAAGCTGGCGATCAACCGCCTCGCCAACCAGTTCATCCGGCTCCTCTTCCGCCACCGCTACAACGACACCACCAACGCCTTCAAGGCCTACCGGCGCGAGGTCGTCGAGACGATCCAGCCGCTGCTCTCCAAGCACTTCAACCTCACCGTCGAGATGCCGCTGAAGGCGATCGTCCGCGGCCACAGCTACGCCGTCGTCCCCACCTCCTGGACCAACCGCACCAGCGGCGAGGCGAAGCTGGCGATGAAAGAGATGGGCAGCCGCTACCTCTTCATCGTCCTCTACGTCTGGCTCGAGGCCACCCTCAGCCGGGGGGACTACCGGGTGCGCGAATTCAGCGACCGATCCGCATCCACCACGGAGCATGTCGACCGCCCTCGCTGAGCGGCTGCGGCGTCCGCCGAGCTCTGCCGAGATAGCGATCGCCGCCGCGGCCCTGGTGGTGCTGGCGGCAGCTGTCTTCGGACCCCACGTCGGCGGGTGGGGCTTCTTCTCCGACGACTGGGCGGACGCCGCCGGCCGCTACTACCCCCCCGGCGGCGAGAGCTTCTCCCACGTCATGGACTATTTCTCAAGCACGTTCTCCTACCGGCCCGTCCTGGTTGTCTTCACGCCGCTGAAGTACTTCCTGCTCGGCGATGACATGTCTCTCCAACTGACCTGGACGGTGCTGCTCGGGGTGGCGATCTCGACCCTGCTCTACGGAATCCTGCGCACCCTCGGGGTCCCGTGGATGCACGCCGGGGCAATCGCGGCGCTGGCGCTGGTCTACCCCTGGTTCGACTCCACGCGCCTCTGGGAGTCGGCGAACCCGGCCCCCCTCTCGATCGCTCTTGCCCTCAGCGGTTTCTGGGTGGCACTCGCCGGCCTCTCGCGCCGCTCCTGGCGCCTGCACGCGGTCGCCCTGGCGCTCTACCTGATCTCGGTCCTCGCCTACGAGCTGACGCTGCCCCTGATCCTCGCCGCCGGCCTCGTCTACACGCTGCGGGCGGGGTGGCGGGCGGCGAGGATGCGTTGGGCGGCTGACGTCTGCGTCCTGCTGGCCGGTGGGCTCTGGGTCGGCACCCACACCACGCGGAGCGTTTCCGGGCCGTCGGCCTACTTCCACCACGGCAGGGAAATCGTCGAAGGCGGCGGCACCCTGCTGGCTCGCACCCTGATTCCGGTGGGCGAGAATTCCCACACGGGGCCGCTGCTCGTCCTAGCCGCTCTGCTGCTGGCGGGTGGCCTCGCCGTCTACCTCTTCCGGCGCCCGCCGGCGGAGGCGCAAGCGGGGTGGGGACTGCGGCAGTGGTTGCTGCTTGCCCTCGCCGGCCTCTGCGTGGCGGCGCTCGGCTGGGCGATCTTCATCCCTGCCGACCCGTACTACACGCCGGTCGTCTTCGGGGTGACGAACAGGGTCAACGGGCTCGCCGGCTACGGGCTGGTGATCTTCGCCTACGGCACGATCGGCGTGGTCTTCAGCGCCCTCGGGGAACTCGTGCCGCCGGGCAGGCGCTATGTCCCGGTTGCCGTCGTTCTCGCGGCGGTGCTGCTGGGAGTTGCCTACCTGCGGGTCCTCGACCGCCACATCGGTCTCTGGGAGAGCGCCTACGCGAGCCAGCGGGACGCGATCGCGACGATGAAGGAGCGCTACCCGACCCTGCCGGAAGGCACTACGGTTTTCACCAGCGGCTACCCCGCCTACGAGACCGTCGGCGTGCCGATCTTCGCCGCCCTCTGGGACATGAGCGGGATGATCAAGCTCGAATACGAGGACGGCTCGCTCTCGGCTTATCCGATGCTGGAAGGGATGTCCCTCGCCTGCCGCCGGCGAGGGGTCGCCCTCGTCGGTCCGGGGGCGCCGGCGACTGCGGTCCCCTATGGCAAGGCCCGCTTCCTCGACCTCGGGAACGGCCAGGCGACGACGCCGCGGACGTGGCGCCGATGCCGGTCGGCGGCGCCACATTTCGTGCCCGGGCCGACGTCCCTGCAGTCCGGCTACTGATCGACATCCGCCTGGAGGGTCGCCGGAGTACTCGTTGATCGTGGAGAACCTGACGGGCCGCTCGGGCCGAACGAACTGCGAGCCGTTCATCGCAACTGGTCGGAGACGAGCTGCGCATTGGCGCGAGCGAGCGCGCGCATCTGCTCGACGGCGGCATTCTGACGGAGTCGGGCTCCCTTGAGGTCTTCGAGGAGAGGGGCGACCAGCTCATCCAGCCGACCCAGATCGGAGCGGCTCGAGATCGTGGAGATGCGACCTTCGCTTCGCCGCGACAGCGACAGCGCCTTGTCGGATGCATTAGCGAGGAGGACCGGGGTCCCGGCAACGGCGGCGAGGATGGCGCCGTGCATCCGCATCGAGATCACCGCTGCATGGCGCGCCGCCAACTCCGCGTATCGGTTGGCCGTCAGGTAGCCGCTGCTTCTCCGGATTCGGTTGCGCCATTGGGCGGGCACCGCAGCCTGCAACCGGCTCGCCGCAATATCGTCGTCCTCGAGAGCCTGGCCGGCCCACCCCACGCCCTGGACGGTGGAGGCGAGGGTCACCGTTCGGGCCAGCCCGGACGAGAGGATGCGGGTTAGTGCCGCCGCGATCTGCTCGAGGTGGGAGTCGTCCCGCAGTTCGTCCGTTCCGTCGTCGCGCTCCCACGGATGCACCGAGGCCGTCACCAGCAGCGAGCGCGGGGTTGCTATTCGGCGGTTGACGGGAAGCAGGAAGGCCTCGTCGGCGGTCAGGTGCACCCCTTCGGGGGAGCGCAATTCCCGCACCACCTCAAGCGAGGGCTCGTCACGCACCAGTACCAGATCGGCCCCGACAAGCACCGTACCGAGGCGGGCGCGCAGCGCCGGGTCTTTGAACCGGCCGATCGACTGGGCGTAGAAGGCGAGGCGCTTGCCTCGTTCGAGCAGATACTCGTAACCCTTGATTCGACCCTCCGGCTTGTAGCGCTCGAGCATGTAGCCGCCGCCGGCAGCAACCACGAGGTCGGCTTCCTCGACCAGCCGGTCGACGATTCCGCCTTCGGCCAGGTCCTGCGGCGTGGTCCAGGGCCAGGAGACTCCGGCCACCGCGTCGAGCGGGGGCGCCAGATCGAGCTCGGGGTAGCTGGCTCCCATCAGTGAGCGATGGTGGCCGGCGAGAACCACTCGCGCCCCAGGCAGCTCCCGGCGCAACGTCAGCGACGTCGCGAGGTTGATGGCCGCGTCGCCGGCGTTGGCGAGCCAGCCATCGACGAGCAGGATCGTCTGCCGGGTGGAGGACGGGAGAGCTTGCTCCCTCGGGCTCTCGGCGGTGCTCAACCGTTCAACCTTCCCTCGGGACAGCGCCGAAGCGGCGCGCCCACGGCACCGGGAAGACGTCCTGCCTGGTGCAGCCCGTGATCGGCGCGACCTGGCGGATGAACCCGAGCAGAGCAGTTCGGTCATAGCCCATCTGCGCCGCGTCAGCCGGCGATCTCGTCAGCAGCTGATCGCCGGTCACCGAATGATATGAGGCGTAGAGCGGCGACAGGCCCGGCCGAAACTCCAATAGCCACCCCGCAGGGTCGCCGGGGACGGGCGGGGTCGCCGGGCGGCGACCAAAGCTGCCGACGGCGACCGTCGAACGGCGCAGGGCGGTCTTCGCCCGCGCCTGCTTGCCGGCGATACCGCCCCAGGCCATCGGCTCGAGGGCCCAGCGAGCGCTATGCAACGGTCGCCTGCGCCTCGGCGGCGGAGCATGACAATCGGTGACGAGTTGCCCGTCGATGATCCAGACGCCGATCGAGCCGGCCAGCTCGGACTCGGCTACCGCCCCCAGCTCGCCGACCAGCTGCCCCGGCGGGATCTCCCCGATCCCGTAGCGGTGGCGGCGGTGCTGGAGATCGACAGTCTTCACCAGGCCCCGCAGGCCATGCCCGGGCTGGGTCGGCGGCTCGAACTTGGGCTCGATCGGGAAGGGGTCGACGAAGCCGAGCGGGCGCACCACGTCCACGTGGGGGAGCAGCGGGTCGTCTGGAAGGTTCACCAGCACATGCTGTCCCGTTGACCTATAGACGCCAAGCGCCAGCACCTTCAACTGGGGGAACGGCGCCTGCTCGAGATAGCCGAGCTCTTGGCCGCCGGCCGGCAGCGGCTCCCAGGTCCCCCGGGGGTAGGTGTGGAATTCCTCTCCGATGCGGACGAGACGTTCCGTACCTTCGAAGGCGGTGCTGCGCAAGGCGCCGAGGTGTCGCTCGAACGCGTAGCCCGACGGGGGGGGTCCATTGCTGAGTAGCCAGCGGTCGCGCATCGGTTCGTGGTAACGGACGAGGACGATCGAGAGGGGCGGGACCCAGGTAACCGCCTCCTCCCAGCGCGGCACCGAATAGCGGCTGCTACCAGGGAGGAGGGTCTCGACCGGCGAGTTGCGCCCGCCGAAGCCAATCTCACCCGCTGCGCTCCAGCCGGCTGCCTCGCGCGGTCGATGAATAGCGGTTGCGGGTGCGTGGCGCCATTCGGTCTCGGCACCGCTTCCGGCGAGGATGCGGACGAGCGAGTCGATCGGTCGCTGCCGGTCGACGTGCAGCCCCTGGGGGAGATGATCCTCAGCACTGGTCGCCCAGGCGACGCCATGGGCCGCCGCTTCAGGGCCGATCTCGGATGCGGAGAGCCGCCGGAAGGAAAAGCCGCTCTCGGTGCCCGCGTCCGCCAGCGCGACCACTTCGGGGGCGTGACTGCGGGCGTCGAACCGCCGCAGCAGCTTCTCGACGAACCCCCGGTCCTCGAGGAACGTCACCTCGGCATCTTCACTGATCAGCAGGTAGCGACCGCGCATCGCCTGTCGCGCTCCCCGCAGCGCTTCGACCGGGTCCTCGCCCACCGCCGGCAGCCGTCTCACCTGGGGTCCGTAGGCCGGCTGCGGTTCCTCGCCGCTCTGCGGGAGCGGCGCGATCAGCTCGACGTCGATGCAGCTCTGCTCCGCCAGCCGGCGGGCGAGCGAGGCGCGGCCGCTCTTGCCCCCGGCGGGCTCGCGCAGGAGGGCGATCGTCAGTGCCGGCGACTCCGCCGCCTTCACTTCCTCCTCGCGACCGGCAAAGAGGGAGACTTTGCGCAGCTCCTCGTCGAATGGCAGGTGGCCGTGGTCGACCGCGTCGGAGCGGTTGAAACCCCACTTCCGGTAACGCAGCGTCGGCGCGTGAGCGGCTTCGCCCCTTACCCCGTGCGCCGCCAGCCGCAGCACGAACTCCCAATCCTCGTGGCCGAGGAGGATCTCCTCGCAGTAGCGCAGCCCGGCGTCGAAAACATCCCGGTCGATCAGCGAGCAGGTGTCGCAAAAGTTGCTGAGGAGGAGCGTGTAGAGGTTGTATGGAGGGGGCTCGTAGTAGTCCTCGCGGTTGCCGAAGAACTGCAGGTTCGGATAGATGAAGCCGATGTCCTCAGCGGCGGTGCCTATCTGTTCGACCAGGACCTCCAGTGCCTCGGGCAGCAGCAGGTTGTCGGCGTCGAGCGGCAGCACGTAGCGGCCCAAGCAGTGCTCGAGCCCGCGGTTGCGGGCGCGGCTCGGCCCACCGTTGCGCTCCAATCGCACCACGGTCACGTCGTCGTGCTCTTCCAGCTCGTCGAGCACGGCGCCGGTGTCGAGCTCCGTCGAGCAGTCGTCGACGACGACGACCTCGACGTGCGGGTAGGTCTGCGCCCAGACCGAGTTCACGCACTCAGCAAGGAAGCGGGGCTGGTTGTAGTGCGGGATCAGGACCGAAACCAGGGGTTCGGTCGATACCGGCCGGTCGCGGAACCGGATCGCCTCCGGCAACGCTTTCCTCTCTGCCTTCGAAGTGGGGCGTTCGGCGACGATTTCCTCGTAGAGCGCCTCATGACCGTCGGCCATCTGCGCGAGAGTGAACCGCTCCCGCGCCCGTTCCCTCAGTTCCCGTCCGTGGGACTCCCTGTAGGACCGATCCTCGGCGAGCCTCGCCAGCGCCTCGGCATAGCGCTCGACCGAATCGCGCGGCTCGACCAGGCCGTCGTAGTCTTCGCCGAGGAGCTCGCTGTTGCCCGGCAGCGCCGAGGCGACGACCGGCAGCCCCATTGCCATCGCCTCGAAGACGACGGCCGGGACCCCCTCGAACTCGCTCGTCAGCAGCACCGCGTCGCAGGCGGCATACCAGCGCTGCGGGGTGGCCGTCGGTGGACGGATCTCTACCCGATCCCCGAGGTTCAGCTCCGCGACGCGCGCCCGCACAGCCTCCTCCAGGTCGCCCTCGCCGAGGACGTGGATCTGGAACTCGATCCCTCGTTCGCGCAGCGCCGCCGCGACCTCGACCATCAACAGCGGGTCCTTCTGCTGCACGATCCGGGCAGGGAAGAGGACGTGGAAGCGCTCCTCGTCGAGCCCCGCGACTGGCTCGACCCGCTCGGGCGCGAACTCCTCCTCGGCGTCGACCCCGATGTAGACCACCTTGATCCGCTGCGCCGGCACGCCGTAGCCTTCGACGGCACCGGCAAGGTGCTCGCTGGTGACCGAAAAGCGGTCGACGAGGTTGCCGTAGCGGGTGGTGGCGTAGCGGACGTAGCCGGAGCGGTCGGCCTCCTCGACGTGCAGCTGGACGACGATGCCGGGAGAGTCGGAGATGCCGGTGAGGTCGGGAAGGAGGTCGAACCCGAGCCGCGAGTTCATCAGGTGGACGACCCGGACTTCGCGGGAGACGACGAAGTCGAGGATGAAGGCCGGCATCTCCTCCGCCGCCATCAGGTCGGGGAGCACCCAGACCTCCTCCGCGTAGCGAGCGACCTCGTCGAGGCGGCGGTTCTCGGAGGGCTGAGTGGTGATCAGGTGCGCCGCGAAGCGCTCCCGATCGACCTTGCGGAACCAGTCGATCGTGTTCTTGTCGGTCCCGCCGATGTCGACCCACGGGGCGATGTAAAGGAGTGGGATGCGCCCGGCACGCACCCCGCTCAGATTAGTGATGCTTGCCCCGATCAGGCCGTCGGCGCGGACTGGTCAGAGCGGCGGGCCTTACGCCGCAGATTCTGGGCAACGCGCGGTGGATGGTACCAGTGGAGCATGTTCCGGGCGGCACTGCTGATCCGCGGCAGCCCGTGGCGCAGGTTCGGGTTGGTCGACGGGTCGGTGGCGGTGAGGTGGAGCCAGCGGGCCAGCAGCTGTTGCTTCTCCCAGTCCGCCACCTCGTTCTCGCGGCTGGATGACTCGAAGTGGTAGAGGACCGTGTCGGGGTCGTAGACGACGCGGCGACCGGTGGTGCGGAGCTTGAGGCAGAAGTCCATGTCGTTGTAGTTGTTGGGGAAGGCGGTGCTGAAGCCGCCGACCTCGTCGAAGGCCGCGCGGGTGGTCATCAGGCAGGCGGCGGTGACGGCGAGGTGGTTTTGGGCGACGAGGACGTTGTTGGAATAGCCGCGGAAGCCGGGGGAGAAGCCGTGGTGGATGTGGCCCGGGTAGCCGCCGTTCTCGAAGAGGATGCCGACGTGCTGGAGGCGGCCGTCTTCGAGGATCAGGCGGGCGCCGACGGCGCCGATCTCCTCCAGCTCCAGGTACATCACCATCCGCTCGATCCAGTCGGGGGCGACCACCTCCATGTCGTCGTTGAGGAGAAGCAGGCGCTCGCCGTTGGCGTTGACGACGCCGCGGTTGATCTTGGCCGAGAAGTTGAACTCGCCCTCGAAGGGGACGAGCCGGAGCCGCTCGCCGGCGATCCCCCGCAGGCGGTCCTCCACGGCCGGGTCGAGGTCGCCGTCGGTGACGCAGACGATCTCGTAGTTCCGGTAGGTCGAGGTCCCGACGATGCTGCGCAGGCAGTGCTCGACCAGGACCACCTGCTCGAAGCGGACTTCGCGGGAGCTGCCGGCGGTGGGGATGACGATGCTGACCGGCGGTTCGCGCTGCAGGCGCGGGCGCAGGTGGTAGACGCCGGGGACGTCGAGGTCGCGTTCCACCTCCGCCGGCAGGCCGATCCGCCCGCAGTGCGCCTGCACCGCCCGCGTCCCGGCTTCGAAGGCCCACGGCTTCGCCTCCTCGCCGCCCCCCGCGGTCGAGCTCTTCAGGGTGCGCCAGTGGTAGAGGACCGCGGGCACGTGCGCTACCTGGCGCGCCCGCTCGGTCACCTTCAGCACCAGGTCCCAATCCTGGGAGCCCTCGAACTCCTGGTCGAAGCCGCCGACCTCCTCGGCCAGCCGCCGCCGCATCACGCTGAGGTGGCAGGTGTACATCTGCGTCCGCATCCGCTCCGGCGCCCAGTCCGGCTTGAAGAATGGGCTGGAGGGACGGCCGGCGCGGTCGATCTTGTCTTCGTCGCTGTAGACGTAATCGGCCTCAGGCGAGGCCTCGATCGCGGCGGCGACGCGCTCCAGCGCCGTGGGGTGGAGCTCGTCGTCGTGGTCGAGCAGGGCGACGAACTCCCCCCCGGCCAGCGCCAGCGCGTCGTTGGAGGCGGCGACGATGCCGCCGTTGCGCTCGCGCCGCATCACCCGGATCCGGGAGTCCTCCGCCTCCGCGCGCCGCAGCATCGCGTCAACGTGCGGCGCCGTCGAGCAGTCGTCGACCAGGCAGAGCTCCCAGTCGCCGCAGGTCTGCTCCCGGACCGAGCGCAGCGTCGCGGCGAGGACGTCGGCCGGCGTGTCGAAGACCGGGGTGAGGACCGAGAAGAGCGGCATCGAGGTCAGGCGCCGCGGCCCAGCAGGCGCACCAGCGCCGAGCGGACGAAGCCCGGCAGCAGCGCCCGCAGGCGGGCCGCGACCATCAGAAGCGGCGCCGCGCCCCCCTCGATCTCGGCCACCCTGCCGCGCAGGGTGCCGAGCTCCGCCTCCTTGCCGATCAGCAGATCGCGCAGCCGCAGCACCTCCTCGCGGGCATGCGCCAGCTCCGCCCGCAGCTCCGCAACCTCGGAATCCCCGCCGGCGGTCGAGTCGGGCCGAGTAGAAGTAGCCTGCTCCGCCATGTCAGCCGAGTCTATCCGCACTCGAGGCAGGGGCTTCGAGCTTGGCTAACGCCGTATCGCTGCTTGCGGTGCTCGCCCTGCACCTGTTCCTGACCGCGCTGCCGCTGGTGGCGGCGATGCTCCTCGGCGCCGCCGCGGGCGCGCGCCGCGTGCCGCTGCTGCTCGGGATCGGCCTCCTCGCCAGCGGCCTCGTCGCGCTCATCTCCTTCTGGGCCTTCTACGCCTCGCTGACGGTGGGAAAGAGCTTCATCTACCTGGTCCCGCTCGGCTCGCTCGCCCTGATCGCGGCCTTCCTGCGCAGCGGCCGCATCGAGCGGGCGCTGCTGCGGGAGCTGGCGACGCCGCTGGCGCTCTGGGCGCTCGGCTCGGCCTTCCTCGTCTACCTCGGCTTCCTCCACGGCGGCAGCGGCGACCCGCTGAACATGGCGGCGCTGCGCTTCTCCAGCCAGCTGCCCCCCGACAACGTGATCCCCGGTTGGTTCGCCGACTGGTTCTACACCCACAGCCACCACGGCACGCCGACGATCTTTCCCGGCGACTGGCTGTTCAGCGACCGGCCGCCACTGCAGGTCGGCTACCTGCTCTCCGAGCGCGGCTTCGGCTGGGACGGCACCGGGGTGCGGGCCCAGGTGATCGGCGTGATCGTGCAGCAGCTCTGGATCATCGGGCTCTGGGCGCTGCTGCTGGGGGCCGGAATCGGCCGCCGCGCGCGCGGCCTGACGATGTCCGCCCTCCTGCTCAGCGACCTCGTCCTCGTCCACGGCTTCTACGTCTGGCCGAAGCTGCTCCCCGCCGCCTTCCTCGTTGCCGCGGCGGCGCTGCTGCTGGCGCCGGGGTGGGGGGAGCTGCGCCGCGACTGGCGCGGCGGAGCGCTGATCGGCGGCCTGGTCAGCCTCGCCCTGCTGGCTCACGGGGCGAGCGTCTTCGGGTTGGTGCCGTTGCTGGTCTTCGCCCTCGCCGCCGGCCTGCCCGGTTGGCGCTGGATCGGCACCGCCGTCGCGGTGGGCCTGGTCCTGCTGGCGCCCTGGGCCGGCTACCAGCACTGGGGCGAACCGCCTGGCGACCGGCTGACGAAGTGGATGCTGGCCGGGGTCGAACCGATCGACAACCGCGGCACCGGCGAGACGATCCTCGACAGCTACCGCGAAGCCGGCTTCGACGGCACGGTGGAAGACAAGTGGCGCAACGTCGAGACGATGACCGGCGGCAGCCCCGGCTGGGAGCGGGTCGAGAACGCGGTCGGCGACGTCGGCGACGGGGACTGGGAAGGGACGCTGGTCGAAATCCGCTGGCTGTTCTTCTTCTCGCTGTTCCCCTCGCTCGGGCTGCTGCTGCTCGGCCCGGCGGCGATGGCGATCGCCCGCCTCCGCGGGCACCCCGGCGGCCCCGAGTGGCGCCTCTCGCTGCTCTGTTGGGGCGCCGTCCTCGCCGGCTGCGTGGCCTGGGGGCTGCTGATGTTCGGCGGCCCGGAATCGAACGCCTCGATCCACGTCGGCAGCCTGGCGATCCCGCTCCTCGCCCTCGCCGCCTGCGTGCTCGGCCTCTACGCGGTGCTGCCGCGCTTCGCCCTCTGGTGGGTCGGCATATCGGCGGTTCTCACCCTCGGGGTCTACGTGCCCGCTCTGACCCCGCCGGAAGCCAGCGCCTACTCCGCTTGGGCGGCGGTCCTGACCCTGGCGGCTCTGGCGGCCTTCGTCGCCGTCGCCTTTCGGGGGTCCGGCGCCACCGAACCTGTGAATACACTCGCCCGCTGATGACGTGGACGAGGCGCAACGCCCCGCTCGTTCTCCTCGGCGCGGCGCTGCTGGCGGCCGGCGCGATGCTGCTCGCGTTCACCCGCGACCTCACCTTCTTCCAGGACACCTGGGACTTCCTGATCAACCGGCGGGACCTCACCGCCGAAAACCTGCTGCGCCCCCACAACGAGCACATCGTCCTGATCCCGGTCGCGATCGAGCTCTTCTTCCTCCACGTCTTCGGGATGAGCTCGGCGCTGCCGGAATACCTGCTGCTGATCGCGATGACGCTGGTCTCGGCGCTGCTGCTCTTCGTCTACGCGCGGCGCCGCGTCGGCGACTGGCTGGCGCTGATGGCGACGGCGCTGCTGCTGTTCGTCGGCCCGGCCTGGTCGGACCTGCTCTGGCCGTTCGAGCTGGCCTTCATCGGCTCGGTCCTCTTCGGCATCGCGATGCTGCTCGCGCTCGACCGCGACGACATGACCGGCGACGTCCTCGCCTGCCTCTTCCTCACCATCGCCGCCGGTTTCTCCAGCCTCGGCATCGCCTTCATGGCCGCCGCCGCGGTCCACCTCTTCCAGCATCGCCGCCGCCGCGGCCTGCGGCGAGCCTGGTTCGTGGCGATCCCGGTGGTGCTGTTCGGCCTCTGGTACCTCGGCTGGGGCCACGACGCCGAAAGCCACCTCTCGCTGCGCAACGTCCTCGACTCGCCGCGCTTCGTGGTCGAAGGGATGGCGGTTTCGCTGGAGTCGCTGCTGGGCCTGAGCCAGGCGCCGATCGAAGGGCCCCCGGTGACCGTCCTCGACTGGGGAGAACCGCTGCTGCTGGGGGCGGTCGCCCTCGTCGTCTTCCAGCAGATCCGCAAGCCCGGGTTCTCGCCCGGCTTCTGGCCTGTCCTGGCGGCGACCGCGGCCAACTGGTTCCTGACCGCCTTCAACTACGTGCCGGGGCGGGAGGCGAGCACGGGCCGCTACATGTACGCGGCCGGTGCGTTCACCCTGCTGCTGGCGGTCGAGCTGCTGCGCGGCGTTCGCCTCACTCGCAAGACGCTGGTGATCCTCGGGGCGGTGAGCGTCGCCGCGGTCGCCTCCAACATCCACTTCTTCAAGGACGGCAGCGATTGGCTGAAGAACCAATCGGTGCTGACCAAGTCCGACCTGGCGGGGATCGAGATCGCCCGCAACCGCGTGGCGCCGGAATTCGAGCTCGCGCCGAGCATCGCCGGAACCCCCTCGCTGATCGACGTCTTCGCCGGCCGCTACCTGGAAGCCGAAGCCGAATTCGGCTCTCCCGCCTATACCCCGAAGGAGCTGACGGAAGCTCCCGAACCGGGCCGGGCCGCGGCCGACGTCGTCATCTCCCAAGCGCTGCCGCTAAAGACCAGCACCAGTCCCGGCGCCGAACGGCACGGGCGGGGATGCGCGCTCGGCGGTGGCCCTGGGGGTCCGGAAGACACCACCCTCGGAGTAGGCGTGGCAAGGATCCTGGTCGAACCGGGGCCGCCGGTGACGATCAACCTGGCCCGTTTCGCCGCGGGCGAATACCCGGTGCAGACGGCGGGTGCGGATGGCGACACGACGACCCTGCTGACGATCCCGAAGGACGGCTCGACCCTCCCCTGGCGGGTGCGGGTGGAAGCGCAGCAGCCCGTCTACGTCTGCCCCTAGCCGCCGCCGAGCATGGCGCCGGATGCGGCTCTGCTAGTTCGCCTACGGCGTCCGGGTGAGGATACGGACCCGGATCCCGCCGGCGGTCCCTTGGAAATCCGTTGCCTCGCCGGTGGCGCCGTTGGGGGCGATAGGGAATACCTTGGTGGGGCCTTCGAACAGACGGAACATCGATTTCGTCATGTGACTTGCAGCGTAGGGTTCGTTGACAAGGGTGAGGCGGCTTTCGTCGCTTTCCGACGTCGGCTTCGGCGGCTGCGCGTAGAGAGCGAAGTCGCAGCCCGAGAGGATGTCTTCCAGTTCCGTCTCGGTGCCGGTGGGTCCTTGGACAATGTCGGCAAAGCCGAAGGCGTCCCCCCTTGCCGCGGACATGAATCCGAGGGTATTGCTGTTGATCAGCGGTTCGGACTCCAGCAGGCAAATCGTCCCGACACCGGAGTCGCCTCCCTCGCGAGCTGCCAGCTCTTCGACGTATTCGAAGATCGGGGTCACGTAATCGGATTCCGGCAGCCTCTCGTAACCAACTTGTTCGCTATTCAGCGGGATTGTCGCTTCATAGGGAGCGATGGCGACGCGGAGGCGGTCTGGCACGAAGCCTGGGGTGATATCGGTCATGTGGTTGAGAGTCTGGTACCCGAGCACCACGACCACGACCGCCGCCAGCGCCAGTCTCCATTTCCGCTTAGGGATTGCAGTGACTGCGCCGGCAGCCAGCAGCGCGACAGCTGGAAAGGCTGGCGCCATCAATCGCACGTCCTGGTTGTGGGCGGTCGCCACCGAGAGGTAGGGGATCAGTGCCCACACGAGCAGGAACGCCAGCTTCCAGAGCGGCTCGGGATCGACCGGCTTCTGGAACAAGGAGCGGAGCCGTGACCAGCTGAGGATGACACCGGCGATGCCCAAGATCACGATGACCCAGGAGAGGTTGAAATTGATCACGCCCAGGGTGAAGGAGGTGACGGCGTGGAGGGTGTAGGGATCGCTCGGCCCCGCGCCCAGTGCAAGTGGGCCTCCGGTAGTCGAGCGAACATAGTCGAGCGTCTCAGAGAACTTTGGTCCGTACCAGGCGAGCGCAACGGCCAGGTAGATCAGTGCTGCGCCTCCGAGGTTCAGGAGCGTCGGCCGCAGGGCCGCTCCCTCCCCATCCTCTACTGGACGGCGTCTTACCCTGATTGATTTGCAAACGACCTCGGCAAGGACCACCAGGAACGGCCCAACCACAAAAAGCGGAAACGTCACCTTCGTCAGCGTCCCAAGGCCCATCGTCAAGGCCATCGCCCAGGTGATCCAGCGCCGCCGGAAGCCTTCCGATTTGAGCAACAGCAGCAGCGAGAGGGTGGTCAGGGTGACGAGCAGGTAATCCTGAAGGACATTGTGGAGGAGGCCAACGAGAATCGGGGTCGTCGCCACGAGGAAGATCGTCAGCAGTCGTGCGAAGCCACTGCGGAAAAGGATGTACGCGATCTCGCCGGCCGCCAAGTAGAGGATCGGGGCCGCCAGTAGATTGACGAGGAGGCCGCTGCTGTTGGAGGCGCCGAAGATCCAGAGGGCCGGTAGGAGGACGATCGTGAAGAACGGTCCGTGCGACGGGTCGGCGCGCTCGATCGAGTGCAGCAGTTCCATCGGCCCCCCGACATGAAGCGCATCTCGGTACTGGAGCGCCGTTGAGAGGTAGTGGGCCTGGTCCCAGGAGGGACTGGAGTGGTCCATCAGGATCCAGACGCCATTGGCGAGAGCGGCGGCCAGCGCGAGAGCGACCGCCGCGGTCAGGCTCGACGGGTCGAGCCTGAGTCGGCTCTGAGTCACGGAAGGAAGACCGCTGCTTTGAGTCGAGCCGATTTATGCAGGCGGTAGCGGAGCATCACTGCCAGCGTCTTCAGCCCGTAGACGACACTTTGTCGCAGCGTCGTTTCGGAGGCGTCGGCGAAGTATTTGGTTTGCACTGGAACCTCTTTGACCTTCATGCCGAAGGCAACTGATTGGGCGATGACCTGCGTGTCGAAGACGAAGTCGTTGGAGTTGCGCAGGAACGGGACCGTTTCGAGGAACTTCCGGCTGTACGCGCGGTAACCCGTGTGGAGCTCCGAGAAGTGGGTGCCGAGGACGTAGTTCTCTACGGTGGTGAGAAAGCGGTTGGCGATGATCTTGTACTTGGGCATCCCGCCGGCGGTCGGACCACCGGGCTGAAGGAAGCGCGAGCCGAGCGTCATATCGGCTTCGCCGTCGATTATCGGCTGCACCATCGCTGGCAGGATCTCCGGGTCGTATTGACCGTCGGGATGGAGCATCACGACGACGTCGGCTCCCTGTTGCAGGGCGGCCATGTAACAGGTCTTCTGGTTTCCCCCGTAGCCCACGTTGTGCGGGTGGGCTATGACCTCAACGCCCGCTTCTTTGGCCACTGGAACAGTGTCGTCGCGTGACTTGTCGTCGACGAGGATCACCTTCGAGACGAGGCCGGGCGGGATCGATTCCTGCGTCTGCACCAGGGTCCGCGCGGCGTTGTACGCCGGCATCACGACGATGATCGTGGCCTTTGCCTCCTGCGACTCATTCGGAAGGACTGGGGTGCTCATCCGGTCATCGCCTCCTTGGCGCTGGGCTGCGTTGCTTGTCTGTGATGGCTTCTTGCAAAAGGTCCGCTACCGCCTGCGTGTATCTCGGCAGCGAATGCCGGTCTTCTACCAATACACGGGCGCGCTTGCCGATTCGGCGCCTCTCATCGGGCGATGAGCTGAGTGCGCGCTCAAGACCGCCAGCCAGCGCTCCGAGGTCCCGCGGCTCGCAGAGCCACCCGGTCTCACCCTCGGTGATCACCTCGGGGAGCCCGAAGACCCGGGTGCCGAGCACGGGAGTTTCCCAGGCCATCGCCTCCAACACCGTCCTCGGCATGGACTCCACGTCGGAGGCGCAGACCAGGAGGTCGGCCATCCCATACCAGCTGTGGATGTCCGGGGTCAGAGGGATCAGGTGCATCCGGTCACCGTGGGCTGCTCCCTCGATCAACTCTTCCAGGGCTTCGCACTCTGGGTCCTTGCGGCCACCGACGAATGCAAGATGGGCTCGAGGATGTTGAGCCGCGATCAGGTCGAAGGCCTGAGCAAGGGTATTTTGCGCCTTGCGGGGCTCGATCGTGCCGATGCAGACCACAAGCTCGGCATCCTCCGGAATTCCGGCATCGCTGCGCTCCTGGGGCATATCGAAGGAGGCGCGCCATGCCTCTATCGGCTTCAGGTCAAGTCCGTAGGGCAAGGTCAAGCAGCGAGCCTTCCCGGCCTCGTCTTGGTACAGGCTGCGCGTCGCCTTGGTCTCGAAGACGAGCGCGTGGGCACCGGGAAGGGTGCCTTCTGCGCGCTCCCGCAGGTGCGGCGAGAGCACCGACCAGAGGACGCTGGGGTGGAAGCTCTCGTGGATCGACCACACGTAGGGAATCCCGAGGAGCTCGGCGACCTCTGCGCCGGGGATGGTGAAAACCGTCGCGGTGTTGAGGAAGGCTACGTCGAAATCGCGGCCCTGGGTCCAGCTTGCCAGCTCCTCAAGGCGACCAACATGCGAGCTTAGGTTGTCGTGCAGGGCGCCGAAGATGTGTACAGGAATGCCCATCTCTTCAAGGTCATGTCGCAGGATTCCATCGAGCGCACTGGCGACGGTGAAGCGGGCGTTGAGCGTCCCCGCCAGCTCCCGCAGCAAATCCATCAGGTAGAGCTGCGCCCCGCCGAGGTTGAGCTGGTGAGTGACGACCAGCACCCCTGGGCCCTCTTTCGCTGGTGCTATCGGCGTCGGGAGCGGCGGAGCCGGCAAGTCGTCGTCTCCGCCTCGACGAGGCGGGTCTTCGCCTCGCGGGTCTCCGATGACCACCTCGACTGGCCCAAGCACCTGCTGCTGTCCTGAAACGCTGCGGGGGATCATTTCGAGGATTGCGGATCCTTCCGGCAGTTCCACGATCGCTCGTTCGATCGCGAGTTCGAACCCGGAGCTGATTGCTTGGGGCACATCCAAGCTCTCCGCGACGTCAGGGCGGAGGTAGGCGAGCCGGGCGTTTCCGACGGAGCGGCCGTTGACTCGGACATCCACCGTGGCGGTCGGGCTGTCAGGAAAGAGCGCCCATCCCCTCACGAAGAACACCGGTCCGACGATCTCGGCTCCCGGACCCGGCACGTCGACTTCGCCGAGCATCATGCCCGTCTGCGGCTCAGGCGCGAGGAAGGTATCGCCAGGCTCGGCAGTCTTGCTCCAGAGGCGCCGCGTGGCACGCAGGCGCCAGCGCAGCCCGTTCAGCCGTTCGGTGAATGCGCTCACACTCGTGCGGGTGCCTGTGAGCTGAGCCAGCGATGAGTGAGGGCGATTCCCTGCTGCAGCGGCATCGGCTGGAACTCAATCAGACCCTGCAGGCGTCCGATATCGAGGACGATGCGCTCCACTTCGAATCCCCGCTGGGGGTGGCGGAGGACGGTTGCCGAATTGCCCACCGCAGCTTCGGCGAGTAGGAGAACGTCGCGCAGGGCGGTTCCTTCTTCAGAGCCGACGTTCAAGATCGAAGGCCCCTCGCGCCGGTCGAGCAGCGCGACGATCACCCGCGCCACGTCGCCGACGTAAACGTAGTCACGGACGGTTCCACCGTCGCCGAAGATCTCTACCGGGATACCCGACTTGAGGCGGTGGAGGAACGTGACGACGACCCCCTGCCCTCGGTTGGGGTGCTGATGGGGGCCGTAGACGGTTGCGCAACGGAGGATGCGGATGCGCGTGTCGTGCTGTTCCGCGTGCTCAATCACCGCCGCCTCCGCCGCTAGGTGCAGCTGTCCGTAGGCGCCGAAGGCGGCGGTTGGGGCGTCCTCGGCGACCGGAACTCTTGCGGGCTCTCCGTAAACAGTTCCGCCTGAGGAGAGGTAGGTCAGCGTCACTCCCGGCCGCTCCGTGAGCGCCGCGAGGACTGCCTCGACCGGCTCGAGCGTCAGACGGGCATCGAGGTCAGGGTTCTTCTCCGAGGCGGCGGGAAGCAAGCCGCCAGCGCTGAAGACGACGTGGCCGACGCCGTCTAACGCGGCACTGAGCGCGACTGGGTCGGTTGCGTCGCCGATGTGAAGATCGCTGGCAGGAATGCCCGAGGCGACGGCGGCAGGGGGCCGTGAGCGGCTGAGCACAACCGGGGATCTACGAACGGTCACCAGCTCTTCGACAATGTTGGTTCCGATGAATCCGCAGCCGATGACGAGGATTCGGGAGCCCTGCCGGGGTCTGGTCAGGCCCGTCGAGCTTGAGGGGTTCAACACCAGGGCAGGATACCCGTTGGCCTCAGAGCTGCTCAGCGATCTTCGGGGCTTCCCGGTTGAAGCTCCAGACTCCGAAGACGCAAACGCCGATGAAGATCGCGAGCGCCGGGATCAGGCCGGCCCATCCTCCGGCGGCATCGACCACGCTGGGGGCTTGGGGTTCGTGCAGGATCCAGACGCGGACCTGCTCGAAAATGACCGTCAGCGGGTTCACCATCAGCAGGTGTTCGTAGGTCGTCGAGGTCTCTTCCTTGAAGTTCACCGGGTAGAGGATCGGGGTGGCGTAGAAGAGGACCTGGGCGACGACCGCCCAGATGATGGCGACGTCGCGGAAGCGCACGTAGAGCACCGACAGCGCCATGCTCACCGTCGCGGTTAGCGCGAAGAGGAAGACCGCTGCGATCGGGAAGAGCAGCCACGACCAGGCCGGTTCGACTCCGAAGGCCAGCGCGAAGACGAAGACGATCACCAGGTTGAGGCCAAGGTTGAAGGCGCCGGTGAGCACGGTTGAGATCGGGATCACGAGGCGGGGGAACTGGGTCTTGCGGACCACCCCCTCCTGGGCGACGACGGCCGTCACCGAGTTCGTCGTCGATTCCTGAAAGAAGGTGAAGAGGACGATGCCGAGGAGGAGGAAGACCGGGTAGTGGTCCACCAGGTCGCTGCCGATTCTGAACACCTGGGTGAAGACGAACAGCAGCACCCCGAAGAGCATCAGCGGCCGGATCAGCGACCAGAGATAACCGAGGACGGTGCCGAAGTAGACGCGCCTGAACTCGGTCACAGACATCAGCCACAGCAGGTCGAAGAAGCGCCGCGCCCCCCCACCCAGCGCCGAGGGGCCGTGCACCTCGCGGAGTGGCATCACCGTTCGATCGGCCTCGGTGCTCACCTCGAGCCCTCCCCGATCGAGCCCTCGATCTCGAACTCGGGTACGACCACTCCCTTGGTCTCCGGCCCCCCGAAGACCAGGAAGTCGAGTGCGTCCTGTTCGTAGAGGGCGATGCCACCTTCGAAGGCGCGGTAGATGCCGCAATGGACGAAGTAGCGCCCGGCCACGAGGTGGTTCTCGACCCGCACGTTAACGGTTACCCGCTCGCCCGGCGAGACGTGGCGGGTGCCCTCCTTCTCCCCGACCGGGATGCCGAAGTTGAGGACGTCGACGCCGTCGGCGTTGGCGACCAGAAAACCGATGTCGAGACCGGGCAGATCCCGCAGGGCCTCAAGCTCGAGGCGGAGGCGAATCTCCCTTCCATGCTCGACCGCGGAGACGATGGAGCCGTTTTCGTCCTCGACCCCGATTCTGACGATTCTGACGTCGTCGCTCTGCTCGTGCAGCACTGCTTCGGTCGTGCTCTCGCCCTCGAAGTTGAGCCGCAGGTAGTCGCGGCCCACCTCACCGGGATCCCCGATGTTCTGGATCCTCCCCTCGCTGATCAGCATCGCCCGGTGGCAGTAGGCCTCGACGGTGGCCATCTCATGGGTCACCAGCACGATCGTCCTCCCCTGCGCTTTCATCTCGCGGAAGGCGTCGGCGCACTTCTGCTGGAAGGAGGCGTCCCCCACCGCCAGCACCTCGTCGATCAGCAGCACGTCGGCGTCGGCCTCCATCATCACCGAGAACGCCAGCCGGACAAGCATCCCCGAGGAGTAGTTCTTCAGCTTCAGGTCGACGAAGTCCTCAAGCTCGGCGAACTCGATGATCGCGTCCATCCGCCGGCGCATCTCGCGCGGGCTGAGGCCCATCATCACGCCGTTGAGGACGACGTTTTCGCGCGCCGTGAGATCCTGGTTGAAGCCGACCCCAAGCTCGATGAAGGGAGCAAGCCGGCCAGCCATGCGGATCGTGCCGCGGTCGGCGCGGTAGATGCTGGCCAGCAGCTTCAGCAACGTGCTCTTACCCGAGCCGTTGCGGCCGACGATTCCGAAGAACTCACCCTGGCGGATCTCGAACGAGACCCCGTCGAGGGCATGCAGGTCCCTGTAGCCGGGGGCGGAGAAGGGGTGGACGACCCGCTCTTTTAGTGAGTCCACCCGGTGGGTTGGGATCCTGAACGCCTTGTGGACGTCCTCGACCTGGATCGCCAGCGGAGCGCCTCGGTCGGCGGGGGAGCGGCTTCCCGAAGAAGCCGTGGTGGGGGTGGCGTGGTCGACCGCCATGACCTTCAGAGCCTACGCTTCGCCGATGACTGACAGGACGGACGTGGCGGTGGTGATTCCAAGCTGGAACTCGGTCGAGCTGCTGCCACGCTGCCTGGGCTCGCTCCATGGGCAGGGGATCGAGCTGGAGTTGCTCGTGGTCGACAACGGCTCGACTGACGGCACGCTGCCGTTCCTGCAGCGGGAGGGAGTGCCGCACCTGGCGCTGCCCGAGAACGCCGGCTTCGCCCGGGCGATGAACGTCGGGGTTGCTCGGGTCCAGGCCGCGGCGATCCTCGTCCTCAACGCCGACACCGTGCTCGAGCCAGGGGCGGTACGGGCGCTGCTGGAGGCGCTGGAGGCGGACTCCTCGCTCGCCGGGGTGCAGCCGCGGATCCTGCAGCTGGAGGGACAGGGGCAACCGCGGGACGCCGAGCGAGCCCGCCTCTACAGCGCCGGCCAGGGGCTGACCCGCGACGGCAGGGCGGTCGAGCTGGGGGCGGGGGAGCGGCAGTCGCCGCGCTACCTCGAGCCGCGGGAGGTTTTCGGCGTCTGCGGCGCCGCCTGCCTGCTGCGGCGCGAGCTGTTCGACGGCTTGGGCGGCTATGACGGGCGCTATTTCTCCTTCTACGAGGACGTCGACTTGAACGTGCGGGCGCGGATCGCGGGTTGGCGCTTCCAGTACGCGCCCGAGGCGGTCGTCTGGCACCTCGGCAATACCTCCTGGCAGGCGGAGGCGCCGAAGCCGAACGCTTGGAACGCCCGCCTCGTCGCCCGCAACCGGATTGCTACCTGGGCGAAGTTCATGCCCGCGCGGGCGCTGCCCCGCATCCTCGCGGTCGAGTTCGGCTCCCTCCTCCGCGCCGCCCGCCAGAAGCGCCTGCGGGCGACGCTCCGCGGCAAGCTCGAAGGTCTGCGCCTGCTCCCGGCAATGGTGCGCGACCGTCGCCGTATCGCCCGGGACGGCAACGTCGGCCTTTCCCGCGACTGGCTTGGAAGACAGCATTAGACCTATGGCGACGCTCGAGGTCACAGAAAGGCGAGGAAGTGGCGCAGCAATCCTTACGTTCTGCGCGTTTCCTGTTGCAGACGATGAGTTACGGTACGCTCATGGCGGTGATGATGCCGAGAGAGAGATGTACCGACGAACGTCTCGACAACCTCAACGCGAAGGTCGACGCCGGCTTCGCGAGGCTTGATGAAGACATTCGCGAGCTTCGCGGTGACCTGAAGCGGGAGATCGGGGGCCTGCGGGGGGAATGAATGCCCGCTTCGAAAAGATCGATATCCAATTCGAAAGGATCGATTCCAGGTTCGACAAGATCGATTCCCGCTTCGACAAGGTGAACGACTCGCTCAACGCCCGCTTCGATTCTCTTAACCGAACCCTGATCACGGTCGGCGGGGCGATCATCGCCGCCTTGATCGGTGTGAACGTTGTCTAGACGCTTTAGCTACGGCGCCTGCGCCGCAGCGCCAGCGCCTCACGGGCGCTCAGTTCGAGCAATGGCGCGCCAGCCGGGTCCCGCGGCTCCAGGGTCGCGGCCTCGCGCCAGCCGCGCAGGCGGCCCTTTAAGCCCGAGGCGGTCCGGTCCCTCAGCAGCTGGCCGGCGCAGAGGGCGCCCTCGCAGGCGAGCGCGCGCAGGGCAAGGGGTGGGTTGCGCATGACGCCGTAGCGGCGCAGCATGTAGCCGCGGCTCCAGCCGGTCCAGGCGTACTTGCGGGCGCTGGCGGCGCCGAGGCTGGCCGAGTATTCGTGCAGCGCCCGCGCCTCCGGCGCCAGCCGGCAGTGCCCGCCGTGGGCGGCGACGCGCAGCGCCAGGTCGAGGTCCTCGTAGTAGAGGAAGATCCTCTCGTCGAAGCCGCCGAGCGCCTCGAAGGCGGCGCGCCGGTAGAGGGCGGCTCCCCCGGTCGGGCCGAGCGGCGCAGGGGCGACGGCAGCGGCCTCGACCGGCTCCCCGTGCAGGTAGTCGAAGCCCATCAGGGTCCGGTCGGCGACCACGCCCGCCGAGTCGATCAGCTCCGGCGCTCGTTCCTGCAGCAGCACCCCGGCGACCGCGTCGACCCCCTCGCCCAGCCCCTCCAGCAGCGCCTCGACGAAGCGCGGCTCCGGGACCGCGTCGTTGTTGAGCAGGATCAGCGGGTCACCGGGCACCTCCGCCACCGCACGGTTGATCGCCCGCCCGAAGCCGAGGTTCTCGCCCAGCTCGACCACCCGCGCGTCGGGCAGCTCCCGCCGCGCCAGTTCGATCGAGTCGTCCTCGGAGCCGTTGTCGACCAGCACCACCTCGGCCGGCCGCGTCTGATCGGCGAGGGCGCGGAGAACCCCCGCCAAGCGGGCGGCACCGTTGAAGTTGGGGATGTAAAGCGCTGGTTGCACCGATCTCTTTTCCGCTCGGTAGGGTTGCAGCCTCGCATGGAGCCCCTGAAGGGACTGATCCTCTCCGGCGGCGCCGGCACCCGCCTGCGCCCGATCACCCACACCTCGGCCAAGCAGCTGGTGCCGGTGGCCAACAAGCCCGTGCTCTTCTACGGGATCGAGGCGCTGGTCGACGCGGGGGTGAAGGAGATCGGGATCATCATCGCGCCGGAGACCGGCGAGGAGATCCGCGCCGCGGCCGGCGACGGCTCCAGGTTCGGGGCTGAGATCACCTACATCGTCCAGGACAAACCGGCCGGCCTCGCCCACGCGGTCCTCACCGCCGAGGACTTCATCGGCGGCTCGCCCTTCGTCATGTACCTCGGCGACAACCTCCTGCGCGACGGCCTGCGCGGCCTCGTCTCCGCCTTCACCGAGCACCAACCCGACGCGCTGATCCTGCTCACCCCGGTCGACGACCCGCAGTCCTACGGGGTCGCCGAGCTCGACGGCGAGAAGATCGTGCGGCTGATCGAGAAGCCGAAAGACCCGCCCTCGAACCTGGCGCTGGTCGGCGTCTACCTCTTCGGCAACCTGATCTTCGAGGCGGCCCGCTCGCTGGAGCCCTCCTGGCGCGGCGAGCTGGAGATCACCGAGGCGATCGACAAGTTGATCGACGACGGCCGGACGGTCCGCTCCGAGGTCGTGCGCGGCTGGTGGAAGGACACCGGCCAGCTGGCCGACATGCTCGAGGCCAACCGGCTCGTGCTCGAGGAGCTGGTCACGTCGCTGGAGGGCGAGGTCGACGAGGCCTCGAAGGTCGAGGGCCGCCTGGTCCTCGGCGCCGGCGCCAAGCTCGAGCGCTCGGTCGTCCGCGGCCCCGCCGTGATCGGCGCCGGCGCCCATGTCGAGGACGCCTACGTCGGCCCCTACACCTCGATCGGCGACGGCGTCCACGTGCGCCGCTCCGAAATCGAGAACTCGATCGTCCTCGCCGGCTCGGTCGTCGAGGATCTCGGGATGCGGATGGAGGCGAGCCTGCTCGGCAAGGAAGTGAAGCTGACCCGCAGCGAGGGGTTGCCGAAGACCCTGCGGATGCTGGTCGGCGACCGCTCCGAGATCAAACTCGTCTAGTGACGGTGGCGCGGTGAAGCTGCTCGTCACCGGGGCCGCCGGGATGCTCGGCCGCGACGTGCTGCTGGCCGCCGCCAACGCCGGCCATGACGTCGTCGGCTACGGGCGCGCCGAGCTCGACGTCACCAACCCCGGCGCCCTCTCCCGCAAGTTCGACCTCGAGCGCCCGGATGTGGTCGTCAACTGCGCCGCCTGGACCGATGTCGACGGTGCCGAGACGGCCGAGGAGCAGGCTTTCGCCATCAACGGCAGGGGCGCCGGCAACGTCGCCGCCGCGGCGGCCGAAGTCGAAGCCCGCGTCCTCCACGTCTCCACCGACTACGTCTTCGACGGCGCCAAAGGCGCGCCCTACGTGGAGAGCGACCAGCCGGCCCCCCTTGGTGCCTACGCGCGCACCAAGCTGGCCGGGGAGGAGGCGGTGGCGGCAGCCAACAAGCGCCACTTCATCGTTCGCTCGGCCGGCCTCTACGGGCTCGGCGGCCGCAACTTCGTCGACACGATGCTGCGCCTGGCCGAAGCTCAGAACGAGGTCACGGTCGTCCGCGACCAGGTCACCTCGCCCACCTACACCTGGCACCTGGCCTACGGGATCGTCCGGCTGATCGAGGGGATCGAGTACGGCATCCACCACATGGGGGCCGCCGGCCAGTGCTCGTGGTACGAGCTGGCCCGCGAGATCTTCGAGCAGGCCAAGGTCGAGTGCCGGGTCCTCTCGATCACCAGCGAGGAATTCGGCGCCCCGGCGCCGCGCCCGTCCTTCTCGGCCCTGGTCAGCCAGCGCGAACACGCGATTCGGCTCCCCGGCTGGCAGGACGGGCTGGCAGGCTATCTCGCCCAACGACAAGCGGAGGCAGCAAGCGAATGAGGCTTTTGGTCACCGGAGCGGCAGGGTTCATCGGCTCCACCTACGTGCGGCTCGTCGGCGACGAGCACGACGTCGTCGTCCTCGACAAGCTCACCTACGCCGGGCGGCGCGAGAATCTGCCGGCGGGCACGAACCTGATCGAGGGGGCTATCGAGGACCCGGTGGTGGTCCGCGAAGCGATGCAGGGCGTCGATGCCGTCGTCAACTTCGCGGCCGAGTCCCATGTCGACCGCTCGATCGACGACCAGGAAGCATTCGCCCGCACCCACGTCGTCGGCACCGGCACGCTGCTCGACGCCGCCCGGGAGCTGGGGATCGAGCGCTACCTGCAGGTCTCCACCGACGAGGTCTACGGCTCGATCGAGTCGGGCTCCTTCACCGAGACCTCGCCGCTCGACCCCTCCTCGCCCTACTCGGCGACCAAGGCCGCCGGCGACCTGCTCGTCTCCGCCCACTTCCACACCTACGGGATCGACGCCTCGATCGTCCGCGGCTCCAACAACTACGGCCCGCGCCAGTACCCGGAGAAGCTGATCCCGCTGATGGTGCTGAACGCGCTGCACGGCGATTCGCTGCCGGTGTACGGCGACGGCAGGCAGGTCCGCAACTGGCTCTACGTCGAGGACTTCTGCCGCGGCATCCACACCGTACTGGCCAAGGGCAGGGCCGGCGAGGCCTACAACGTCGGCGGCCCCGACGAGTGCGAGAACATCGAGGTGGTCAGGCGGGTGATCGAGCTGGCCGGCGGCGATGAGTCGCTGGTCGAGTACGTCAAGGACCGCCCCGGCCACGACCGCCGCTACTCGCTCTCCTCGGCGAAGCTCCAGGAGGAGCTCGGCTGGGAGGCGCAGGTGCACTTCGCCGAGGGCCTGGAGCGGACCGTGCGGTGGTACCGCGACAACGAGGACTGGTGGGGGCCGATCCGCTCCGGCGAGTACCGCTCCTACTACGAAAAGCATTACGGGAAGGCGCTCGGCTAGTGGCGCGGCGGCTGCAGACGAAACTCGACGGCGTCGTCCTGATCGAGCCGGTCGTCCACGGCGACGAGCGCGGCTTCATGCTCGAGTCCTACAGCCGGGAGGCCTGGCGGGAGCTCGGCGTCGAGGTGGAGTTCGTCCAGCACAACCACTCGCGCTCCTCGCGGGGGACGCTGCGCGGCATCCACTTCCAGACGCGGCCGGGGCAGGCGAAGCTCGTCCGCTGCCCCCGCGGCGAGATCCTCGACGTCGCCGTCGACCTGCGCCGCGGCTCCCCCACCTACGGACAGTGGGAGGGGCACCGCCTCGACGACGTGGAGCATCGCCAGCTCTTCGTCCCGGTTGGCTTCGGCCACGGCTTCGCCGTCCTCAGCAACGAAGCCGACGTCGCCTACCAGGTGTCCAGCTACTACGACCCGGCAACCGAGTCCGGAATCGCCTGGGACGACCCCGACGTCGGCGTCGACTGGCAGGTCCCCGAGCCGCTCCTCTCCGAGCGCGACAAATCGGCCCCGACCCTCGCCGAAGTACGGGACGAGCTCCCCTTCTGAGCGAACTGCATCAAATTCTGGTCGTTCTGGAACCAGAATTTGATGCAGTTCGGGTTAGGGGCGCGCGCGGCCGCCGGTGAGGGAGACGAAGGCGTGCCAGGCGGGCTTCGGCCGGAACGAGGTTCCTTCGCGGAAGAGCCCTACTGAGTCGCAGAAGTTGCAGGATCCCGCCTGGTCCTTCCAGGAGAACCAGTAGACCTGCTTGAGATCGAGCCGGTTGCGGTTTTCCAGCAGGTAGCCGTAGGCGCCGCGCAGCTGCCGGACCTGGCCGCGGGTCCCCTGCTCGAAGGCGACCTGGTTGAAGTCGCTCTGGGAGCCCCAGCCCATCTCGGTGACGAAGAGCGGCACCCGGTCGTGGTTTTCGACCGTGACTTCGTGCAGCGACTCGACCAGTTCTTCCAGGTCCGAAGTGAAGGCGGCATAGGGGTGCAGCGCGATCCCGTCGAAGTAGCGCTTGATTCCGGGGGTGCGGTAGATCGTCGCGAGGAATTTCGCCGCCGGCATTCCCTTGCTGCCCCTCGCGGTCGGCTTTCCGAAGAGCCCGGAGAGGATCACCTTGGCCCCCGGGTCGACCCGCTTGATGGCGGGGGTCGAGATTTTCAGCAGCTTCGCGTAGCGCTGCGGCGAAGCCGGATAGGCGAAGTAGAAGAAGTTGGCCTCGTTCCAGATCTGCCAGCTGCGGATCGCCAGCGGTCGCGGGATTTCGGTCGTGTACTGGACACCCGGCGCGTGCTGGGACCAGAACTCGCCGCCGGGCCCGTAGCGCTCGACCGCGGATTCGAGGAACTCAGACCAGGCCGTGCGGGCGCGGCCGCTGTCGACCGGCAGCTTGGTGTATTTGGGGGCGAGCCAGCTGGGCGTCCCGTAGATGAAGGGCAGCACCTTCAACCCGTGGCGGGCGGCGACTTCGACCACCGGGTCGAAGACGGCCCAGTTCGGCGGGCCTTCGGCGGTCGGCTGCACCCCGTTCCACGGCAGCGGCCACCGCACGGTTTCGATCCCGGCGGCCTTCATGTAGCGGGCGTCTTCGTCGGTCAGCGTCCCCTGCGGGTCGATCCCGAAGAACCCCCTGGGGGCGGGGACCGGCGGCTTCGCGGCACCCGGCTGGGCGCCGGCCACGAGGGCGACGACGAGGCAGGCGCAGAGCAGGAGGGCGGCGAGGAGGCGTTTCATCGAGAACGGAACGGTAGCGACCTGACGCGACTGCAGCGGCGCATCTCGGCGTCCTCGGTCGCTCGCGTGCGGAGGACGCCACGCTCCCCGCGTCCTTGATCTGCTTGATGCAGCCACGTCAGGGACGTGACCCTCGCACTGTCATGCGGAAGAACTCGAAGCGGAGGCCGGCGCCGGCGCCGGTGACGGCGATCGTTCTCGCCTGGGGGAACGCTGAGAAGGGCCCCTGCGCGGCGAAGTCACCGTTGCCGCGCAGGAGCAGCCCGTCGCCGGCGGTTTCCGGGATCAGCCGGTAGCTGCGCTCGCCGTTGACGGTGAGCCTCCGCACCCGGGCGTGGAAGAGCGCGGCGGCGGCGCGTTCGAGCCCGCCGACGCCGGCGCCGGCGATCCGCGCGAAGACCGCTTCCCCGGGCCTCGGCGCCGGGACCCGGACCGCCTCGCCTTCGGCGGCCTCCGCCGAGCCGGCCGGCCGCGGATCCCCGCAGCGGTCGGAGACCCTCCCGAGCACCTGCCAGCGTTCCGTTTCATGCAGCGCCGCGAAATTGCAGAGCACCGCCCGCGCCTGTTCGGGCGGGTCCCAGCCGGTGAAGCGGTCGTCGACGTCCTCGGTTGGGAACTCGGGGAAGACAAGGAGCGGGTTCTCGCGGAGGATCCTTTCCGGGCCAGCCGGGTCTTCGACCGCGGCGGCGTTCAGCCGGTCGAGCTTGACGGTGTAAGCGGAGTAGTTCTGGAAGACCGGCAGCGGCTCCCACTCGTATCCGTAGGCCCAGGCGACCCCCGCCTCCCAGGGTTCGATCGAGACCGTCCGTCCCTCCAGCGCCGCCCGCGTCGGCGCATCGAGGCGGTAGGTCGCCTTCAGTCCCGACCGGCCCGCGGCGATCATCTCCTCGCGCCGCGACGCGTCGGCCAGGTTCAGCACCTGTTCCCAGGCGAAGCGGACGTTGTCGACGACGTGGAGGTTGGCGGTCACCGCTTCCGGACGCACCGGCGCCCCGGCGGCGGCGATCGCCAGCGCCCCGATCACCATCGCCGGCCAGAGGCGGCGGCTCCAGGGGATCGCGATCCACAGCACCGCCGCGGTCGAGAAGAAGAGGCTGAGATGGCCGGCGTCGGTGCGGACGACCCCCTCCTTGAAGACGGTGAAGGCGACCAGGCCCATCAGCGCCGCCCCCGCCCAGCGGGCGCGGCGGTCGCGGAAGCTGCCGAACCAGCAGGCGGCGACCAGCGCGATAGTGGTCACCCCCGCCGCGACCGAGGCGAGCACCACCTGCCACTGGGGAACGTCGCTTTTTGAGACCATCGCGCTGCTGTAGCCCGAGACGATCTCCTTGGTGTTGGCGAGGAAGTCCGGCAGCGCTCCCAGGCCCTGGCCGCAGAGCAGCCAGAGGACGACGATCTCCGCCACCAGCAGCCCGAGGAACGCGGCGATCCGCCAGCGGCCTGCGCCGAGCCCGAGCAGCGCGACCAGGAAGACGGCGGCGATGATCGGCCCGGTCGAGAGCTTGACCAACGCCTCGACCGCCGCGTAGGTGGCGCCGCCGAGGAGGAAGGCGTCGACCGCCCGCGGCGAGCGCTCCCGCTCCAGCATCCCCATCGCCGCCAGCACCGCCAGCAGCGGCGGCTGCTCGATCAGCGGCAGGGCGCCGACGACGAGGAAGGCCAGGGCGGCCGCCGCCAGCAGCGGCAGCACCCGCGCCAGGGCCCGCGCCAGGGCGATACAGAAGCAGACGTAGAGAGCCGCCGTGAAGAGGAAGGCGAGGACGGCCAGGTCGCCGTAGTAGACGAAGGGACTCTGCAGGAACCCGAGCGGACCGTAGGAGAAGACGATCTCGCGGCCGAACTGCAGTCCCTGGTGGACCGCCATCGCCAAGCCCGCGTTCCAGCTCGCGTCCAGCCCGAGGCCGGCCGAGTGCATCCCGACGTGCCAGGCGAGGAGCGCCGCCGCTGCGCCGCCCAGAGCCGCCGCCGGGAGCGGCGGCGCGACCGCGAGGAGCCTTCTCATCCGCGCGCCCGGCGACCCGTGAGGGCCGTCAACGCGAGGCTGGTGGCGAGCTTGGCTCCGATGCCCGCGTAGACCGCCGCGTTCAGCAGCGGATTGTGCTCCGGGGCGTCGAAGCGGCGGTAGAAGCGGCCCATGCCGCGGTGGAACGCCAACTCCTGCCGCGGCGCCCGCCGCCTCGGGCTGGAGCCTCCCTTGACATGCAGCGCCACCCCGGCGGGCTCGTAGAAGACCTTCCAGCCGGCGTCCCAGAAGCGGTGGCACCAGTCGAGGTCCTCCATGTAGAGCCAGTAGCCCTCGTCGAGCAGGCCCACCTCGCGGACCGCCTCGCCGCGGCAGAGCATGAAGGCGCCGTTGACCGCGTCGACCTCGCCCGGCTCGTCGTCCCCCAGATGCGTCGCCCGGTACTGACCCGCCGCGGAGCGAACTGCATCAACTTTCCGGCCTCCGAGGCAGGAAATTTGATGCAGTTCGGCGGGCGCCTCTCGGCGGCCGATGCCGGTGAAGTGGGCGAGCGCGCTGAGCGGGGTCGGGAAGGAGCGCTTGCAGGCGTGGTCCAGCTCGCCGTTCTCGGTCACCAGTTTCACCCCGACCATCCCGATCCGGCGCTGCGAGCGCAGCCGTTCCAGCGCCGCGTCGAGCGTCCCCGCGTAGATCTCGGTGTCGGGGTTCAGCAGCAGCACCGCCTCGGCGCGGGTCTGGCGCAGAACCAGGTTGTTGGCGGCCGAGAAGCCGATGTTGCCGCGCCGCACCAGCCGCACCGCCGGGAACTCGTCCTCGACCATCTCGGGGGTGCCGTCGGGGCTGCCGCTGTCGACCACGGTGACCCGCATCTCGCCGCCGCCAGCCGGATGCTCGGCGAGTGATCGCAGGCAGCGCCGCAGCAGCGCAACGGCGCCATGGCTGACGATCACGACGTCGAGCGTCGGGGTTCGGCTGTTCCTTTCGGGCGTCATACAGGCATCAGGAACAGCGGAGCGGCTAGTAGGCGCCTTCGCCGCGGACCATCGCCCGCGGCGTCCGCAAGAGGATTGCCAGGTCGGTCAGCAGCGAGAGGTTGTCGAGGTAGTCGCGCTCCATCGCCAGGCGCTCCTCGAAGGTGAGGTCGCTGCGGCCGTAGACCTGCATCGGCCCGGTCATCCCCGGCTTCACCGCCAGCCGGCCGCGCTGGCGCTCGTCGTACATGGCGACGACCCTCTCCTCCTCGGGCCGCGGGCCGACCAGGGACATCTCGCCCCTGAGGACGTTCCAGAGCTGCGGCAGCTCGTCGATGCTGGTCCGCCGCAGCCAGCGGCCGCTGCGAGTGATGCGGGGGTCGTCCGGAATCTTGAAGGCGGGCTGGTCGAGGCCCTCGATGTCGACCAGCTCGGGCAGGCGCTGCTCGGCGTCGGCGACCATCGTCCGGAACTTGACCATCGTGAACGGCGTCCCCTCCCTGCCGGCGCGGCGCTGGCGGAAGAGGACCGGCCGGCCGTCGTCGAGGAGGATCCAGACCGCCACCCCCGCCAGCAGCGGCGCGAGCACCACCAGGAGCACCGCGGAGACGAGGACGTCCATCGCCCGCTTCATCGCCAGGGTCGAGCGCGGCGGGTCGCTGAAGCGGAAATCGAGCACCGGCAGCTCGGCGAGGCGGTTGAGCTCGATCCCCGGGCCCAGCAGCCCATAGTGCTGGGGCAGGAAGGTGAGCGCGAGCCCCTCCGCCTTGCACTCCTCGATCAGGCTCTCGGCGTCGGTCTCGCTCATCGCCTGTTCGGTCACCACCACCCGCTCGATCGCGTGCTCGCGGGCGATCCGCGAGATGTCGGCGAGGGATCCCAGTCGTGGCAGCTCCGTCGCCGCCGCCCCGGTCTCCGGCGAGATGTAGCCGACCAGTGCCAGTCGCGTCTCCGGGTGGGTGGAAACGCGGCGGGCGACCATGTCGACCGCCCGCGGCGGCCCGATCACCAGCCCGGGGGAGGGGTCGGTGAGGCGGTGCCAGCCGAAGCGCAGGACGCCGCGCAGGGCGAAGCTGGCGAGGAAGGCGGCGACCCCGATCGCGATCGCGCCGGCCGGCGAGAGCGGCCCGGCGGGACTGATCGCCATCAGCCCGTCGAGGACGAGGGTGCCGAGGACGCTGGCGGTGACCAGCGACGGCAGCTCGTCGAGGGTGCTGTGGCGGATGCGGCGGTGGTCGTTGTCGTAGAGGCCCTGGAGCTTGACAACGATCACCCACGAGGGGCTGAAGAGGACGGCCCAGAAGAGGTCGGCGACGTCGGTGCTGGAGCTGGTCGCGGTGACCGCGCAGAGGACGGCGAGCAGGGCGCCCCAGTCGCTGAGCGCGAGCAGGCGTCGCAGCAGCGCCCCGCGGCGGCGCGATTCGTCGGGCCCGCGGCCCTCGGGGTCGAGCGGCACCGGCTGCGGCGTCGCCTCCTCCACCCGTCTCGCCGCTTCCGGCTTGGTGTCCGGCGATTGGTTCATCCGCACCCTTCGAAACCTTCTTCGAGGCACTTTTCTTCGGGGTTGAGCCGCAGCGCTTCCCGCAAGTCGGCCTTGGCCGCCCCGGCGTCGCCGGCCTCGTGCTGGATCCGTGCCCGCAGGTAGTAGAGCTGCCAGTTGCCTTCCTCGCGATCGATCGCCTGGCTCAGCCGTTCGGCGGCGGGTCCGTATTCCCCCTGGGACTCGGCCAGCAGCCCCAGCTGGACGTATGGCGTAGCGGCCCAGGGCTCGATCGAGCGGGCGCTGTCGGCGTGGTCGACGGCGGCGGGGATGTTGCCGTCGGCGGCCGCGGCGTCGCTGCTGTCGATCTCGCGATCGACCAGCAGCGGCCCGATCAGCGCGAGCGCCACCACCCAGGCCAGCGCCATGCCGGCGACGGTGAGGCCGAACCGGCGGCGCTCGCTCCTGCCGTTGCCCTGCGCCCGGGCCCGGGCCAGCTGCCCGCAACGCGCCGCGACCAGGGCTCCGGCGGAGAGGAAGAAGATCGCGCCGATCCCGGCGATTTCCCAGAACCAGTCGATCGCCGCGCCGACGGCGAAGGCGAGGCAGGCGGCGAGGAGGACGGCGTGGAGCTCGCGGCTCGGACCGCTCGAGGCTCGCCAGGCGGCGATCCCGGTCCATAACAGGAGCCCGACCAGGGCCAGCGTCAGCGCTCCCCCGATCACCCCCAGTTCCTGAAACGCCTGCAGGTAGAGGGAGTGGGCGTTCAGCACCGGCAGGGTGATGTGGCGCAGCTTGTCCCAGGCAAAGCGGTAGGTCCCGGCACCGTGACCGACGATCGGATCTTCCTCGAAGGAATCGATCGCAACCCGCCAGTACTCGTGCCGGTTGGCGCCGGAGAACTGGGAGAAGTGGGAAGCGGGGTTGGTGGGGAACTGCTGATCGGGGCTGGAGAACTGGTCCCAGGCCCGCCCGCCGACGGCGATCGCGGCGCCGATCGCCAGCAGCGCCGCGGCGAGGCCGATCGCTTTGAGGATGCGCCGGTCCCGGGAGAGCCGCAGCGCCCGTCCCGTGACGGCCCCGCCGCGCCGCTCGAGCCGGCGCAGGACGGCGAAGAGGAGCAGCGCCAGGGCGATCCCGCCGACCAGGATCAGCAGCACCGTCACGCCCTGGTCGATCGCCGACTGATCGGCGTGGTTGTCGGCGAGGCTGCGGCTGGCCTGCACCTGCAGCACCGCCGGCAGCGCCCCGATCGCCCCGATCGCCAGCGTCCCGAGCATCCAGAGGCGGTCGTGAGAGAGGACGAGCAGGCAGAGGCAGGCGACGAGCAGGCCGAGCAGGCCGCCCCGCGAGTAGGTGAAGTAGAGCGCCAGCAGCAGCACCGGCACCGCCCCGACGGCGAGCCAGCGCAGCCACTCGTTCAGCGCCCGCCGGCTCATCCACAGGCAGAAGGCGATGCCGGTGCCGAAGGCGAGCCCGTTGGCGTTCCAGTAACCGAAGGGATATCCGGTGCGCGGGCCGCTGCCGGGGCCGGCGCCGAGGGCGAAGACATGGGGCAGGAGGCGGCTCGCCAGGGCCAGCAAGGCGGCGCCGACCAGCGCAACTCCGATCCCTTCAGCGAAACGTTGGCGCCTTTGCTCGGTTTGGGCGACCAGGAAGGCGGTAAGGAAGAAGCCGAGGTATACGAAGACTCGGTCGGCTTCGATCACGCTGAGCTCCATCGACCCAGACCAGAGAGACGAGAATGCCGAGAAAATCGCCAGCCCCCCGATCAGCCCCGCCGCCCAGGCGAACGGCCGCCCCAGCGTCGCCTTCCCCCCGGCGCCCAGCGCCAGCAGCGCCACGAGGATCAGCCATACGGCCAGGCCCGCGATGTGGCGATTGCTCAGGAAATAGCCGCCACCGGCGAGGGCCAGGCCCAGGATCAAGGCCAGAGGAGCAATCAGCGCCGCTGATTCCTCTAACCTTGCCCGCCATGTCTCGGACCCGGCACCCCCGCGCCCGCCGCTCGGCCCCAGTTGTCGCCTCGCTTCTGTCAGTGCTTGCTCTGCTGGCAATGGCCTGCTACCCGCTTCTCGCCCAGGCCCAAGAAGCGACCGGTCCGGTTTACGAAACTGAAGTCCCAACTGTCCCCAGCGAACAAAGTCCCGGTGGTGGCGGCCACCCCGGCGGCTCCAACGGTGGCAGCCACGCCGGCATCTCCAATTCTCCCAAAGGAAATGGCAACGGCTCGGGTGCGGGCGGCGGCTCCCACAGTGGCCAGGGTAACCAAGGCCAGGGCGCCGAACGCGGCCAGCCCGGCAGCGGCCAGAGAACTGCAGAAGGCAGCGTCGGCGAAGCCAAGCCGGTCACCCTCGGCCCAGGTACCGCGAACGCGAGCGAAGACGACTCTTCTTCCTCGCCGCTGGTGCCGATCCTGATCGCGATCGTGGTGCTCGCAGCGATCTCGATCGGCGCCTACTACTACCGGCAGCGCCGCCAGGGCGCCGGCTCTTCCGTCTCGCCGAAGGCGAGCTGACCCGATGTCGAAAAGGAGCGAGTACATGAGCAGGATTGTGCGCGCCTGGACGCTGGCACTGGCCACGACGATCTTCCTCGCCGCCTTCGCCTCGGCGGCGCAGGCGCTGCCGGCCGGCTTCTGGGGCGTTGTGCCGCAGAGCAGCATGAACGCCGAACAGCTGCAGCGGCTCAGCCGCGGCGGCGTCGAAAGCCTGCGGATCCCGATCGGCTGGGGCTCGGTGCAGTCGAGCCCGGGCGCCGCGTTCGACTGGAGCGGGTTCGACAACCAGATCGAAGCGGCGGCCAGGGCCGGCGTCAAGGTGCTGCCGTTCCTCGCCGGCGCGCCGGAATGGGCGGTGCCGGGGAAGAAGGTTCCGGGAGCGGGCGGCCTCAAGGCCCCCGCCCATCTGCCGGTCAGCGGTGCCGCCCGCGGCGGCTGGACCGCCTTCCTCACCGCCGCAGTCGCCCGCTACGGCCCGACCGGCAGCTTCTGGTCGGAGCATCCCGGCGTGCCGAAACGGCCGATCCGCGAATGGCAGATCTGGAACGAGCCCAACTTCAAGTACTTCGTCGCCAAGCCGAACCCGGCCGAATACGGACAGCTGGTGAAGATCTCCTACAACGCCCTGCACGTCGCCGACCCCGGGGCGAAGGCGATCCTAGCCGGGCTCTTCGCGCGGCCGAAGGGCGCCCGCGACCGCAGGACCGGCAAGCACAAAAGCCTCAACTGGTACGCGAGCGACTTCGTCGACGTGATGTACAAGCGCAACCCTGGGATCAAGGCCAAATTCCAGGGAGTCGCCCTGCACCCGTACACGATCTACGCCCGGGAACTGCCCGGCGTCACCAACGAATTCCGGCGCTTCCTGGCCCTCAACCACGACGGCGGCAAGCAGCTGCTGGTCACCGAGCTCGGCTGGAGCTCGGGGCCCAAGAACACCGGCAACCTCTTCGCCAAGGGCCCCGCGGGCCAGGCGAAGGAACTCCGCGCCGCCTTCACCCAGCTGCGCAACAACCAGCGCAAATGGAAGCTGAAGAGCGTCTACTGGTTCTCGGTCGACGACCAAGCCGGCGCCTGCAATTTCTGCGACGGCTCCGGCCTCTTCGGCGAAGGCTTCAGGCCGAAGCCCGCCTGGTTCTCATACGTCAAGTTCGCCGGCGGAACCCCCTAAGCGGCAGCTCCGTGCGTGCGATTGGCGAGTTTCCCCGCCAATAGCCGGGTCAATCTGCCAATCGTCACTGGAGCCCCAGAGGGCACCTGCGTAAGATCGGTGGGTTGGCGACCAAGGCGAAGGCGAGCAAGAAGTTTGATCCGATGGCGCCGTTCTCGGCGCCGGTGCGGCGCTGGTTCGAGGCTTCCTTCGAGGCGCCGACGCCCGCCCAGGCCGGCGGCTGGGAGGCGATCGCCAGCGGCGCCCACACGCTGATCTGCGCCCCGACCGGGTCAGGCAAGACGCTGGCGAGCTTCCTCTGGGGGATCGACAAGCTGGCGCGCTCGCCGGAGTTGGGCAGCGGAGTCAAGCTGGTCTACATCTCGCCGCTGAAAGCGCTCTCCTACGACATCGAGCGCAACCTGCGGGCGCCGCTGCGCGGGATCGGCGCCGAGATCGCCGTCGGCCTGCGGACCGGCGACACCTCGCAGAAAGAACGGCGGGCGATGGCCAAAGAGCCGCCGGACATCCTCATCACCACGCCGGAGTCGCTCTACCTGATGCTCTCCTCCAACGTCCGCGAGATCCTCACCGGGGTCGAAGCGGTGATCGTCGACGAGATCCATGCGGTGGCTCAGACCAAGCGGGGGTCTCACCTGGCGCTCACCTTGGAGCGGCTCGATCATCTGGTGAGCGACCATGCGGTGCGGGCGGCGGGTCCTGTCACGGCAGGGGACCCACCCCCTCCTGCGCGGCAGGAGGGGGTCCCCCCTACCGTGCCACCCGCCGCAGAAGAGCTGGACAGCTCAGGGATCCAGCGGATCGGGCTCTCGGCTACGCAGCGGCCGTTGGAGCGGATCGGTCAGTTCCTCGTCGGGGCCAAGAGGACCTGCCGGATCGTCGATGCGGGGCAGAAGAAGGCGCTCGACCTGGAGATCGTGGTGCCGGTGGAGGACATGGCCGATCCGGGGGCGCCTGCCTACCCGAGCGAGGACGGCCCCCCGCCAACCGAAGTAGAGCCGTCAGCCCACGTCCGCTCGATCTGGCCGGCGATCTATCCGAAGCTTCTGGAGCTGGTCCAGGAACACACCTCGACGATGATCTTCGTCAACAACCGCCGCGCCGCCGAGCGCCTGGCGAAGCGCCTCAACGAGCTGGCGAACGGCGAAGGCGAACAGGAGCTACCGGCCACCGAGCAAGCGGGCCGCGCTGCGGCATCGAGCGGGGAGCCGGGGGAGTCCTCTCCGGACCCTCCCAAGCTGTTGTCCGGAGAGGACTCCCCCGGCTCCCCTGGCGCCTACGTCGAGATAGCCCGCGCCCACCACGGTTCCTTGTCTCATGAGGAGCGCGCCACCGTCGAGGAGATGCTGAAGTCGGGTGAACTCCCGTGCCTGGTCGCGACCTCCTCACTTGAGCTGGGCATCGACATGGGCGCGGTTGACCTGGTGATCCAGGTCGAGTCGCCGAAGTCGGTTACCCGCGGCCTGCAGCGGATTGGCCGCGCCGGCCATCGGATGGGCGAAGTCTCCAAGGGCCGGATCTTTCCCAAATACCGCGGCGACCTGCTCGAGTGCGCGGTCGTCGCCCGCCGCATGCGCGAGGCCGAGATCGAGGAGACGGTGATCCCGCAGAACCCGCTCGACGTCCTCGCCCAGCACCTCGTCTCGATGGCGGCGCTGGACGAGTGGGAGGTCGACCAGGTCGAGCAACTCGTAACGGCCACCAAACCTTTCCATGATCTTTCGCGCGAACAGCTCGAGAACGTGCTCGACATGCTCGACGGCCGCTATCCCTCCGACCGCTTCGCCGAGCTGCGGCCGCGGATCGTCTGGGACCGCACCGAAGGCACGATCCACGGCCGCAAAGGCGCCCGCCAGCTGGTCGTCACCAACGCCGGCACGATCCCCGACCGCGGCCTCTACGGCGTCCACCTCCCCGACGGCCGCCGGGTCGGCGAGCTCGACGAGGAGATGGTCTACGAGGCGCGCCCCGGGCAGACCTTCCTGCTCGGCTCCAGCACCTGGCGGATCGAGGAAATCACCCGCGACCGGGTCATCGTCACCCCCGCCCCCGGCGCCCCCGGCGCCGTCCCCTTCTGGAAGGGCGATGGGATCGGCCGCCCTGCTGAGCTCGGCCGGGCGATCGGCGCCTTCGCCCGCGAGGCGGTGTCGCGCGAGCCCGCCGAGCTCGCCGCCGAGTACGACCTCGACGAGCGGGCCGCCGCCAACCTCGTCAGCTACCTGCGCGAGCAGCAGCAGGCGACCCGCGTCGTCCCCTCCGACGAGACGATCGTGGTCGAGCGCTTTCGCGACGAGATCGGCGACTGGCGCCTCTGCATCCTCTCGCCCTACGGCGGCCGCGTTCATGCCGCCTGGGGCCTCGCCCTCGCCGCCAAGATCCGTGAAGAGCGCGACCTCGAGGCCGACGCGATCTGGTCCGACGACGGGATCGTCATCCACCTCCCCGACGCCGACGAGCCGCCGCCCGCCGACCTCGTCCTGATCGACCCCGACCAGATCGAGGACCTCGTCGTCGGCGAGCTCTCCGGCTCGGCCCTGTTCGGCGCCCGCTTCCGCGAGAACGCCTCGCGCTCGCTGCTGATCCCGCGTGCCTACCCCGGCAAGCGCACCCCCCTCTGGCAGCAGCGGCTGAAGTCGCAGAGCCTGCTCGAGGTGGCGCGGGACTTCCCCCGCTTCCCGGTCGTCCTCGAGACCTACCGCGAGTGCCTGCGCGACGTCCTCGACCTGCCCGCCCTCGCCGAGCTGCTGACCAAGCTCCATTCGCGCGCGCTCAGCCTGGTCGAGGTGGAGACGCCGACCGCCTCGCCCTTCGCCTCCTCGCTGCTCTTCGACTACGTCGCCACCTACATGTACGAGGGGGACACGCCGAACGCCGAGCGGCGGGCGGCGGCGCTGGCCCTCGACCGCGACCTCCTGCGCGAGCTGCTCGGCCAGGAGGAGCTGCGCGAGCTGATCGACCCCGAGGCGCTGGAAGAAGTCGAGGCGCAGCTGCAGCACCGGACCGAGGCCGGCCGCGCCGGCGACCGCGACGCCCTCCAGCAGCTGCTGCGCAACCTCGGCGATCTCACCGTGGAGGAGTGCGAGGAGCGCGTCGCCGAGGGCTACTCGGCCGCCTCGATGCTGGAGAAGCTGGTCGCCGAGCGGCGTGTCGCCAGAGTCCGAATCGCCGGCGAAGAGCGCTGCATCGCCGCCGAGGACGCCGGCCTCTACCGCGACGCCCTCGGGGTGCCGGAGCCCCCGGGCCTGCCGGAGACCTTCCTCGAGGAGCACCCCGACGCGATGCGGGCCCTCGTCCGCCGCTACGCTCGCACCCACGGTCCCTTCCCGACCGCGCAGCTGGCCGAGCGCTACGGCGTCGATCCCTCGCCGGCGCTGCGTGAGCTCGAGTCCGAAGGGGCGATGGTCCGCGGCGAGCTGCTGCCGGGCGGGACCGAGCGCGAGTGGTGCGACTCCGAAGTCCTGCGCCGGGTCCGCCGCGCCAGCCTCGCCCGGCTGCGCAAAGAGGTGGAGGCGGCGGATACCCGCGAGCTCGCCCGCTTCCTGCCGAGCTGGCAGAACGTCGACGCGTTCCGGCGAACCGGTGCCGGGCTCGACCGCCTGCGCGAGGCGCTGGTGCCGCTGCAGGGAGTGGCGCTGACGCCGAAAGTCTGGGAGGGCGACGTGCTGCCGCGCCGCCTCGGCGCCTACTCCCAGAGCTGGCTCGACGAGCTCTGCACCAGCGGTGAGCTGGTCTGGATCGGCGCCGGCGCCCTCGGCCGCAACGACGGCCGCGTCGCCCTCTATTTCCGCGAGGACGTCCGCCTCGCCGGCCCGCCGCCGGCGAACGCGAAGCTGGAGGAGGCACAGGGGGAGGTCCACGACGCGATCCGCGAGCGCCTCGCCGCCGGCCCCTCCTTCTGGCTCGACCTGGTGGTCGAGCTCGACCATCCGGCCGAGGACCTCCACAACGCTCTCTGGGACCTCGTCTGGACCGGCGAGGTGACCAACGACGCCTTCGCTCCGCTGCGGGCGCCGCGGCTGCGGGCGGTGCCGCCCTCCGAACGCGCGGGCCGCCGCTTCGCCCGCCGCCGCTCGACCACCGGCGCCGCCGTCCAGGGCCGCTGGTCGCTGACCGCGCCGCTTTTCGCCAATGCTCCCGGCCCCGGCGCCAGGCTGCGCGCCCAGGCCGAGCTAATGCTCGAGCGCTACGGCATCGTCACCCGCGAGACCGTCCTCGCCGAGGGCATCCCCGGCGGCTTCTCCACCCTCTACGGCGAGCTCGGCAACCTCGAGCTGCTCGGCACCGCCCGCCGCGGCTACTTCGTCGAGGGTCTAGGCGGGGCCCAGTTCGCCCTCCCCGGGGCGGTCGAGCGCCTGCGCTCCCTCCCCGAAGCCGACGGCTCTTACCTCCTCCTCGCCGCCACCGACCCCGCCAACCCCTACGGCGCCTCGCTGCCCTGGCCGAAGCTCGAGAGCGGCCGCCGCCCCGGCCGCACGCCCGGCGCCCACCTGCTCCTGCGCGACGGCGAACCGCTCGTCTTCGTCGAGCGCGGCGGCCGCGGCCTCCTGCGCCTCAAGCTCCTCGAGGCCGAGGAGCTTGAGGAGGCGATGCGCGCCCTCGCCGACGCCGTCAGCGCCGGCCACCTGCCGAAACTGGCCGTCGAGAAGCTGGACGGCGAGGCGATCATCGGCTCCGGCCATGAGGAGGCCCTCGTCGGTGCCGGCTTCAGCCGCGGCCCCCGCAAACTCACCGCAACCGCCTAGACGAACTGCATCAAGTTCCGGCTCTATGACAACCAGAATTTGATGCAGTTCGCCGCTCAGCTTGGCGTCCATTGGCCGAGCGGCAAAGGCGTTGCCATACTCCATCCGGTGCCTGAGACCGATCAGAGCGCGGTCGAGCTGCTGCAGAGCGTGGCGCTCTTCGCGGACCTGGAGGAGGGGGAGCTGGAGCGCTTCTCGCGCGTCGCCGTGCCGCGCAGCTTTCCCGCCGGCACCCGCGTCTTTCACGAGGGCGACGATTCCGATGCCTGCTACATCGTCAAGGAGGGAAGCTTCCGGGTCACCCGCGAACACTCAGACGGCCGGGCGATCACCCTCGCCACCCTTGGGGCGGGAGAGATCTTCGGCGAGCTGGCGATGCTCGACGGCGACAAGCGCTCGGCCAGCGCCGAGGCGCTGACCGATGGCAAGCTGCTGGCGCTGCCGGCCAGCGATGTCCGCTCGCTGCTCGCCCGACACCCCGAGATCTCGCTGAAGCTCGTCGCCGGCCTCGTCCGCCGCCTGCGCGCCGCCAACGTCCGCCTCTCCCGCCAGTCCTTCCAAACCGTCCCCAGCCGGGTCGCCGGCATCCTCGCCCAGCTAAGCCGCGAGGGCAACGACGGGGATGGCGAGCCGATCGAAGAGGTGACGATCGAGATGAACCAGACCGATCTCGCCCAGCTCGCCGGCACCTCGCGCGAGTCGGTCAGCCGCTTCCTCGCCGAGCTCGAGCGCGCCGGCGTCGTCCGCTCCGGCCGCGGCCGGGTCACCGTGCTGGAGCCCAAGAAGCTCCGCAACTACATCTATTGACGCAGGTGGCCCATTTCGCCGACCTCCGAGCGCGGATGGTCGAGCGGCAGCTGCGCCGGCGCGGGATCGAGGACGAGCGGGTGTTGGCGGCGATGGAAGCGGTGCCGCGCGAGCGGTTCGTGCCCGAGCCGATGCGGCGGCGTGCCTACGCCGACTCAGCGCTGCCGATCGGCGAGGAGCAGACGATCTCGCAGCCCTGGATCGTCGCCTCGATCTGCCAGGCTCTGCAGCTTGAGGGGTCGGAGCTGGTGCTCGAGGTCGGCACCGGCTCGGGCTATTCGGCCGCCGTGCTCGCCGAGCTGGCGGCCCACGTGGTCAGCATCGAGCGCCGCCAGGCGCTCTCGGCGGCGGCGGGGGACGTGCTGGACTCGCTGGGGGCGGCGAACGTCGAGCTCTTCGTCGGCGACGGCAGCCTCGGCGTCGCCGCCCGGGCGCCCTTCGACGCGATCGCCGTCCACGCCACCGCTCTGGCCGCCCCGCCCGCGCTGATCGAGCAACTCGCCGAGGGAGGCCGGCTGGTCCTCCCGCTCTCCGTCGGCGATGTCGACATGCTCACGGTTCTGCGACGCCACGGCGAGCGGACGGAGATCAGCGAGCTGGGGCCATGCCGCTTCGTGCCGCTGATCGGCGAGGGGGGCTTCGACGACGACTAGCTGAGCGGCTGGTTGGTGGGGAGGGAGCCGGTGGGGGTTCCTCGGAGCACCTCCGCCGCGAGGATCGGGTTGCGGCTGACGCCTCAGGCGCCGGCGGCGCGGCTTCATGCTGAGTACCGAGGAACCCCCACCGGCTCCCTCCCGGATCGAGCTCCGCGAGACGCCGAAGGTTCAGCAGCTGAAACTTCCAAGGGGCGTTGCGTGGTTGCTTTGTCCGGCAATACACGAAGGAACCACGGAACTTCGAAAGCTGCCGAAGGGGTGCCGGGTGAGGGTCTCGCGGCACTCAACATCGAGCCGAGCCGGCACCTCTGAAGGCGCCAGCCGGGAGACGCTGCTTGCTCGGCAAGATGTGCCGCGAGACCCTCACCCGGCACCCCCTCCCCCGCAAGCAACTCAGCAGCTGGTGCCGTCGGGATCGCTGGGATCCCGGACCACTTCGTCGCCGCCCCCGCCACAATTGATCGCCTTGTCACGATGGCCGTCGGCGGCATCGATGAAGTCGCCGCCGCCCTTGCCGATGAAGCTGTCGGCGCCGAGGTGGCCGAGCATGCTGTTGCTGCCGTTGTCGCCGACCAGCACGTCGGGGCCGTCGGAGCCCTCGAGACTCTCGTTGCTGCCATGGATCTGATCCGGATTGCCGCAGCCGGGTGGGCCGCCGGTGCCGCCGAGGACGAGCGTCAGGTTGTCGTCGGAACGGGCGTAGGAGACGGTGTCCTCACCGGCGCCGCCCTCGAAGGTGTGGCCCTGGCAGGTCGCGACCGAGTTGACCAGGAGGTCGTTGCCGTCGCCGCCGTTGAGGTCGTCCGCGCCGGGGTCGGCGTAGAGGACGTCGCTGCCGGCGTTGCCGATCAGGGTGTCATTGCCGTTGTCGGGGCTGTTGTAGTTCTCCCCCGCTTCGAGCACGTCGTCGCCGCTGCCCCCGACCAGGGTGTCGTTGCCGGCGTTGCCGTTGATGCGGACGTGGGCGCGGGAGGGGACGCTGCCGTCGATCGCCACCCCGTCGTTGCCGGTGCCGGCGGTGACGACGATCAGCGAGAGCGAAGGGTCGCCGCCGCAGACGACCGTGTTCGATCCGTTGGCGAGGCAGCCGTCGCCGGGGGCGATCGCGACGCTGCCGTCGGAGACCGTCCAGCCGCCGGCGCCGAGGCTGATGTGGATGTCGTCGTTGCCGGGCGCGCCCTGGACGATCAGGCTCGAGCCGGCGAGGCCCTGGTTGAGGATCGCGTAGGAGCCGCCGGGGGGAGGGCCCTGTTCGGGGCCGCAGGAGTTCTCCACCGTGAAGCCGCTGCATTCGTCGCTGCCGGGTCCCCCGAAGGCTTCGCCGTCGCCGCCGCCGCTGGCGAGGGTGTCGTCGCCGACGCCGCCGTCGAGCCGGTTCGCTTCGCCGTCGCCGACGATCGTGTCCGGTTGCGGTGAGCCGACCACGTCCTCGAATTCGTCCAGGCTGTCGTGGCCGTCGCCCTTCGCCTTGTCGGCCGCGAGGTTGACGTCGATCCCGCCGCGGCTGGCGCTCGCATAGGAGACGATGTCGTTGCTGCCCGGGCCGCCGGAGAGGGTGTCGGTGCCGTTGTCGCCGCGGACGATGTCGTTATCGCCGGAGCCGCCGTCGGCGTCATCGATCCCGGAGCCGCCGATGATTTCGTCGCTGTCGCCGCCGCCGTCGAGGCGCGGGTCGTCGCCGGGGCCGCCTTCGATTTCGTCGCTGCCAGCGCCGCCGTCGATCGAGTCGTTGCCCTTGTCCCCGAACAGCTTGTCGTCGCCACCGCCGCCTTCGATCGCGTCGCTCCCCTGCTGGCCGTCGACGAAGTCGTCACCGGCGCCGCCGTCGAGCTTGTCCGGGCCCTTGAAGCCCAGCAGTGAGTCGTCGCCGCTGCCGCCGTGGAGCGCGTCGGCGCCCTTTTCGCCGGTCAGCTTGTCGTCACCGGCGCCACCGTCGAGGTTGTCGGAGCCGGTGTCGCCCTGGAGGTTGTCGTCGCCGCCTTCGCCGTCGAGGTTGTCGTAGCCGCGGCCGCCGACGATCGTGTCGTCGCCGGGACCGCCGCAGATCGTGTCGTTGCCGTTCGGGCCGCCGGTTATGACATCGTTTCCGCCGCCGCCGTAGATCACGTCGCTGGCCCGCTTGCCGACGATGTGGTCGTCGCCCGCGGTGCCCCTGATCGTCACCTTCTTGCCGTCGCACTTCATCGCCTGCGCCTCGCCGGCGAGCGGGAGCAGCAGCAGCGCGGCGGCGCCGGCAAGCGCGGCCAGGAGGAAGCGGAGTCGGAGGATTCCCTCTGCCATCTCTCTCCCTGATCGGATGCGCCGGCGGAAAACTCCAGTGCCTGGGATAGAACACCCGTCCAGACCTCCGGAGGGTGTGGTTCGCCGCGCTTCCGGGACCCGGTGGCAGCCGCTCTCCTATACGCTCGCAGCGCAGATGAAGGGCGGCATCTACGTCTTGAACTTCTACTCGGCGGTCTTCGGCGACCAGCTGAAGCGCGGCCGTAAGACCGCGACGATCCGGCTCGGCGACAAGAGCAACAAGTACGAGCGCGGCCAGGTGGTCTGGATCACCGTCGGCTTCCGCCACAGCCCGCGGGAGAAGATCTTCACCGCGGTCATCGACGACGTCGAGGTCAAGCGCGCCGCCGAGCTCAGCCGCCGCGACATCGAGCACGACAACCCCGAGTTCCGCCGCCTCGAGGAGGAGCTCCGCTTCCTCGAGCAGATCTACAGCCGCCCCGTCTCCGAGGACGACGTGGTCACCGTGATCCGCTTCTCCCAGATCGTCGAGCCGCCTCACACCCACCTCGGCAACGGGGAGACCCCACGCCACAACTGAATCCGATGCGGGGCAAGGGCACGGGCGCCTAGCGATGGCTGAATACGCCTTCCTCACCACGTGGTTGCTGGAGTCCCCGCGGGAGCCGGTCTGGGAGGCGATTCACGATCAGGCCGCCTGGCCGAGCTGGTGGCGCGGCGTGGAGGAGGCGAACGAGCTGCGGGCCGGTGAGGAGAACGGACTCGGCAGCGTCTCGCTGATGGTCTGGAAGAGCCTCCTGCCCTACCGGGTCTCCTTCGAGGTGACGACCACCCGGATCGAGTACCCGACCCTGATGGAGGGGCGGGCGGTCGGCGAGCTGGAGGGCACCGGACGCTGGCGCCTCTACGAGCAGGACGGAGTCACCGCGGTCCTCTACGAGTGGAACGTGCGCACCACCAGGTCCTGGATGAACGTGTTGGCGCCGTTGCTGCGGCCGGCCTTCGAGTGGAACCACGACTGGGTCATGCGCCGCGGCGGCGAGGGAATTTCGCGACTGCTCGGCTGCCGCCTCCTGGCGATCGACTGAGTTCGGCGACGTGAAAAAGCCGTGACCGGGGCTTGACCGGCGGCGCCACATCGCTATCTTTCCTTCTGTTGGCACTCCAACCATGAGAGTGCCAAGCGTCGCAAGGCCATAATTTGGCTCTACAGCGACGATTCTCCACTTTTCACTAAAACACTGACCGACAACGGAGGTTCACGGATGAAGCTGAAGCCCCTCGGGGACCGGCTGATCGTCAAGCCGATCGAGGAGGAGGAGACGACCGCGAGCGGCATCGTCCTCCCCGACACGGCCAAAGAGAAGCCGCAGAAGGGCAAGGTCATCGCCGTCGGCGACGGCGCCGTCAACGAGGACGGCAGTCGCCGGGCGCTCGACGTCGCGGAGGGGGACGAGGTCCTCTACTCCAAATACGGCGGCACCGAGGTGACCGTCGAGGGCGACGAGGTGCTCGTGCTGCGCGAGTCGGACGTCCTGGCCAAGGTCGCCTAGCTCCCCCCACCCCCAGACTCACGTAACCAAGGAGGACCAAACCAAATGGCTCACAAGGAGCTGAAGTACGCAGAGGATGCGCGAGGGGCCCTGCAGGCCGGCGTCGATTCCGTCGCCAACGCCGTCAAGGTCACTCTCGGCCCCAAAGGCCGCTACGTCGTGCTCGACAAAAAGTTCGGCGCGCCGACGATCACCAACGACGGCGTCACCATCGCCCGCGAGGTCGAGGTCGAGGACGTCTTCGAGAACCAGGGCGCCCAGCTCGTCCGCGAGGTCGCGACCGCGACCAACGACGTCGCCGGCGACGGCACCACCACCGCCACCCTGCTGGCGCAGACGATCGTCCGCCAGGGTCTGAAGAACGTGGCCGCCGGCGCCAACCCGCTGGCCCTGCGCCGCGGCATCGAGAAGGCGGTCGAGGACGTCGTCGACAACCTCCGCGGCAAGCAGTCCAAGGAGGTCTCGGGCAAAGACCAGATCGCCCGCGTCGCCGCCATCTCCGCCGGTGACGACGACATCGGCAACGTGATCGCCGACGCGATCGAGAAAGTCGGCAAAGACGGCGTGGTGAACGTCGAGGAGGGCCAGACCTTCGGGATGGAGCTCGAGTTCACCGAGGGGATGCAGTTCGACAAGGGCTACATCTCGCCGTACATGGTCACCGACCAGGACCGCATGGAGGCGGTGCTGGAGGACCCCTACATTCTCATCGCCAACCAGAAAATCGGCTCCGTGCGGGACATCCTGCCGGTGCTCGAGCAGGTGATGCAGGGAGGTAAACCGCTGCTGATCGTGGCCGAGGACGTCGAGGGCGAGTGCCTCGCGACCCTGGTCGTGAACAAGCTCCGCGGCACCTTCACCGGCGTCGCCGTCAAAGCCCCCGGCTTCGGCGACCGCCGCAAGCGGATGCTCGAGGACATCGCGATCCTCACCGGCGGCGAGGTGATCACCGAGGAGATGGGCCTGAAACTGGAGAACACCCAGCTCACCCAGCTCGGCAAAGCCCGCCGCGTCGTCGTCGCCAAAGACAACACGACGATCATCGACGGGTCCGGCGAGAGCGCGGACATCAAAGGCCGGATCAACCAGATCAAAAACGAGGTCGAGAACACCGACTCCGACTTCGACCGGGAGAAGCTCCAGGAGCGCCTGGCGAAGCTCGCCGGAGGTGTCGCCGTGGTCAAGGTCGGCGCCGCCACCGAGACCGAGATGAAGGAGAAAAAGCACCGCGTCGAGGACGCGCTGCAGGCGACTCGCGCCGCGCTCGAGGAGGGCGTCGTGCCGGGCGGTGGCGTGGCCCTGCTGAACGCGCAGAGCGGTCTCGACCCCGAGAGCCTGGACGACCCGGACGAGGTCACCGGCGCCCGGATCATCCACCGCTCGCTCGAGGAGCCGGTGCGGCAGATCGCCGAGAACTCGGGCCTCGAGGGCTCGGTCGTCGTCAACCAGGTCCGCGGCCTGAAGGCAGGCGAAGGCCTGAACGCGGCGACCGGCGAGTACGGCGACCTGATCAAGGCTGGCGTCATCGACCCGACCAAGGTCACCCGCTCCGCCCTGGAGAACGCCGCCTCGATCGCGAAGAACATCCTCGTGACCGAGGCGATCATCGCCGAACCGCCGGAGGAGAATGGCGGCGGCGGTATGCCGGGCGGTATGCCCGACATGGGCGGGATGATGTAACGACGCCGGGAGTCGGCCCGCTCGCCCTGCGCCGCGTCTGGCGGCGCCGGGGCGGCGTCGGGCGGTGTCCTCGAAGGCCCGCGATGCGCCGCATCGCGGGCCTTCTGCGTCCTTGCCCGACTTGCCGCGGCGCTAGCCAGCCACTGGCGCAGGACTCGCGGGACGACTCCCGGCGTCGAGCGACCTACTTTTTCCGCGGCTTCGGCGGTAGCGGCGGCAGCAGGCCGGCGTTGTATTCGGCGGTTTCCAGGAAGCTGGCGCGGCGGATCTTCTTGCGCAGGGTGTTGGCGGTGCGGGGGTAGAGGCGGAGGTCGTAGGGGTTGCCGGGGCCGAAGCCCTGGTAGTAGACGATCATTCGCACGCGGGGGTGCTTGGTCGTCCAGGCGACGACCTGCTTGACGAAGCGCGGTTCGTCTTCGCCGGAGACGGCCCACTCGGTCATCCCGATCGGCATGCCCTTCCATTGTTTGCCGAGGTAGAAGTGATTGAGGTCCTTCCAGACTGGATATTCGGAATAGAAGTCGGTCCCGACCCAGTCGACCCAGCGCCGCCCGGGCCAGTAGTTGCCCGGGAAGTTCCCCTTGACCCGCGGTGAGCCGCCCGGAAGCGGGCTCCAGATGATGCTCACCGGCGCCGCCGGCAGGGTGGTCGGGGGCGGCCCCTTCGTCCGCTGCACCGGCGGCAGCGCGAGTTCCGCCAGGGTCGCGTTCACCGCTTCCAGGCTCTGGCCCCCGCGGACGATCAGGGCGATCCGGCGGAAGGCCTGCTTGTACCAGCCGCTCGTGTGTTCGCCGCCCCTCTGGTTCCCTTCGCAGTCGACCGCCGTCCAGGCGTTGAGGCAGCGGTTCGGCTCGCCGAGGGGCCGTATGTAGGCCGGCAGCCCATGGCTGGCGAAGAAGTCGTTCAGCTGCAGCAGGTATTCGTCGCCGGCCCCGAGGGCGATCTGCTCCGGCGTGATCAGCTCGGCCAGGGTCTGATCGTCGGCGGTGGAGATCGCCAGCACCGGCCGCGTGCCGGTTTCCCGCCAGCGTTCGAAGGCTTCGTTGAGGCTGTTCCCCCAGGGGTGGAAGGTCTCCAGCAGGGCCGGGTGCTTGCCGGTCAGTTCGACCCATTCGTTGAACTCGGTCGTCGTGCCGCGGTCGCTGACGCCGAGGAAGACGTCCGGCTTCGGCGGCACCAGCGAGACCGCGGCGGCCGGGGCCGGCGCAACCAGCGCCGCCAGGATCGACAGAACCGCCGCCGCGCGACTAAGCGTCTTGAAGGACATCACCCATTCTTCGCGGTTCCACTCCGAGCGCCTGCGCGTCCGCCGTTCCCCGCTCGCTGACCATCCCCACCTCCATCAGCTCCGCCTCCTCCCAGGTGGCGAACGCGGCCTCGCCGAGAGCCGCCCGGAGCGCGATCAGCCCCGAGCGCACCAGCGGTAGCGGCACGTGCACCAGCGAGCGCGGCCGGCCGGCGATGCGGCTGACGAGGTCAGACATGTGGTCGTAGGTCAGCGTGTCCGGCCCCGCCAGCTCGTAGCGCGGCCGCGCCTCGGCGGCGTCCAACGCGCCGACCACGCAGCGCGCCGCGTCCGCCGCCCAGATCGGCTGGAACCGCGCCTGCCCCTCGCCTGAGACCGGCAGCACCGGCAGGAAGGAGAAGCGACGCAGCAGGGTGATCCAGGGGTCGCTGCGGTCGTAGACGATCGAGGGGGCGAAGACGGTGGTCCGCAGCGGCGAGGAGAGGACCGCCCGCTCGGCCACCCACTTGGCGCGGAAGAAGCGGGTCCGCTGCGACGCTTCGGCCTCGAGGGCGCTGAAGAAGTGGAAGCGCTCGGCGCCGCTGCGCTCCGCCGCCCGCAGCAGCCGCACCGTCGCCAAACCATTCAGCTCCTCGATCCGCTTCGGCGGCTGGTCGCGGATCGAGGCCGCGAGGTGGATCACGGCGTCGACCCCGCGCAGAGCCTGGCGCACCAGGTAGGGATCCGACATCTCGCCGAGATCGCCGAGCGCGATCTGCACGTCCACCCGCCGCGCCCCGAGTCTGCGGGGCTCACGGACCAGGCAGCGCACCTCTTCGCCCCGCTCGAGCAGCAGCGGCAGGAGCCGGGATCCGATGCTTCCGGTTGCGCCGGTCAAGAGCAGCACAGTCGAATCATCCCTAAAATGACCGCTCGCGCTTGGCCGGGCCCTCCGGCGGGCACCCGGAAAACGAGCTTTAGGAGACCTTCGAAATGACCTACGTCATCGCCGAGCCGTGCATAGGCCAGAAGGACAACTCGTGTGTCGAGGTTTGTCCCGTCGACTGCATCCACCCGACGCCTGACGAGGCCGATTACGACAACGTCGAGCAGCTCTACATCGACCCGGACGAGTGCATCGACTGCGACGCCTGCGTCGAGGCCTGCCCGGTTGACGCCTGTTTTGCCGAGGATCAGCTTCCGGCGGAGTGGGCCAAATACGCCGAGATCAACGCCAGCTACTTCAAGAACCAGGCGGCTTAGTTGGTAGGGGAGGGGCGGGCACCCCTCCCCAGGCACATCTCGCCTATGGCTCGATGT
>JBJMKQ010000058.1:0-1870 GCA_045805725.1 Solirubrobacterales bacterium | reverse complement strand
GACCACGATCGCGGGGTCGAGCCCGTCGCCCACGACCCCTCGGAGTCCCGACACGCTCGCGATTCGCGTCCCGCTCACGAGGCTCATCCCCAGTCCGCCCGGGTGTCGGGCTCGACCGGCCGGGACGCTCGGCTGGGTAAGATGCGTCCCTTTAAAGGAGCGAGGTCACCATCAATATCCAAAAATAGAGAATAGTGACCCCCGAGGACAAGTCCCCAGGTCCCGGGCTTTCGCGGGGCGGGCCGGGCCGACGGGTGGGGGTTTCCTTCACGGGCCACGCCGACCGGGAGTGGTCCGGGGGTCGTCGCGGCCCGTCGAGGGTCGCGGGGGGACGCCGCCGACGAGGTCGAGGAGGGCGTCGATATTGACGGGCTTGACCAGGTGATGGGCGCAACCCGACGCGTGGGAGCGACGTCGGGCCTGCTCCTCGCCGTAACCCGAGACGGCGACGAGCATCGGGGGCGGGTCACCGCCCGCGTCTCGGAGGGCCGAGGCCACCTGGTAGCCGTCCATCCCGGGGAGGCCGATGTCGAGGAGCACGATGTCGGGTCGGAACTCGCGGGCCCCCGCTAGTGCGGCGGGGCCGTCGTAGACGATCCGGACCTCGTGCCCCTCGGCGACCAGGATCTGTCCCGTCAGGTCGGCCGCGTCCCGGTTGTCGTCGACGATGAGGACACGCGCGACACGCGACGATTCGCGAGGCAAGGATTCCGGGGCGGCGTCGGCAAAGTCCGTCGGTGCGACGATCGCAGGGAGTCGGACGCTGAACCGGCTGCCGAGGCCCGGCCCGGGGCTGTCCACCTCGGCCTTGCCGCCATGCATCTCGGCGAGGGTCCGCACCAGCGTCAGCCCGATCCCCAGCCCTCCCCGACTCCGGTCGATCGAGGAATCGACCTGGGCGAAGGGTTCGAACACGTGGGAGAGCATGGCGGTGTCGATCCCGATGCCATTATCTTCCACGGCGATGACGACCTCGTCGCCGCTCCGGGCGGCGTCGACGCGGATGCGGCCGCCGGGCTCGGTGTATTTGGCCGCGTTGGTCAGCAGGTTCACCAGGATCTGCTCGAGCCGGGTCGGGTCGGCCTCGAGCCGGAGGCCCGGCCCGATCGAGACGTCGAGCTGGTGCCTCCGCTCCTCGAAGAGCGGCCGGACGACCTCGAGGGCGTCGTGGAGGACCGAGCCGGCGTCGAGCGGCTCGGTGCGGAGCTGGATCTTCCCCCGGGTGATCCGGGAGACGTCCAGGAGGTCGTCGATGAGGCCCGTCAGGTGGGCGCACTGGCGGCCGATCACCTCGTGGCTCCAGGCCCATCGGTCCCCGGGGCCCGTCCGCAGGGCCAACTGCACGGCATTGCTGATGGCGGCGAGCGGGTTTCGCAGCTCGTGGGCGAGCATGGCGAGGAGCTCGTCCTTGCGGCGGTCGGCCTCGCGTAGCGCCTCCTCCGCCAGCTTCCGGTCGGAGATGTCCTCGGCCACGAACGAGAATTGCGAGCAACCTTTTGGGGTCCGCCCGATGTAGCCGACGGTGACCGACAGCCAGGTCCTCCCGCCGCGGGCCTCGTGGGCATACTCGAAACGGACGGGCATCCCGGTCCGCTCCGCTTCGCGATACCGAGCGATCCAGAGGTCGACCACCCCGGGCGCGACGCCGAGGCGGCTGATCCGTCGCCCGTCGAGGCCCTCGACGCCGACTCCGTAGAAAGAGGCCGTGGCATTGTTGGACGAGACGAAGAGGATGTCGCCCTCGTGGATCTCGACGACGCCCATCATCATCTGCGAGGCGTCGTAGAAACTCCGCAGGGTCGCGTTGGCCTCGCGGGCGGCCTCCTCGGCCCGCTTCCGCTCGGTGATGTCGCGCAAGGAGGCCAGGTGG
>JBJMKQ010000057.1:0-145628 GCA_045805725.1 Solirubrobacterales bacterium | reverse complement strand
GCCGGCGAAGATCGTGAAGACCGAGCCGCCGAAGAGGACGAAGTGGATGTGGGCGACGATGAAGTAGGTGTCGGAGACGTGGATGTCGATCGGCACCATGCCCAGCATCACGCCCGAGATGCCGCCGATCGTGAAGGTGACGATGAAGGCGAGCGCGAACAGCATCGCGGTCGAGTAGGTGTGGATCTTGCCGAAGAAGAGGGTGCCCAGCCAGGAGAAGATCTTGATCCCGGTCGGCACCGCGATCAGCAGGGTGGTGATCATCATCGGCACCCGCAGCCAGGAGAACATCCCGGCGACGAACATGTGGTGCGCCCAGACCGAGTAGCTGAGGACGACGATCCCGATCAGCGCCAGCGCCATCAGCCGGTAGCCGAAGATCGGCTTGCGGGCGTGCGTCGAGATTACCTCGGAGATGATCCCGAACCCGGGCAGCATCATGATGTAGACCGCCGGGTGCGAGTAGAACCAGAAGATGTGCTGGTAGCTGATTACGTCGCCGCCGGCCGCGAAGTCGAAGAAGTTCGTGTGCAGGGCGCGGTCGAAGAGGACCATGAACTGGACGCCGGCGATGAACGGGGTAGCGGCAACGACCAGCAGCGAGGTCGAGAGGTTCGCCCAGACCAGCAGCGGCATCCGCCAGAAGGTCATGCCCGGCGCCCGCATGGTGATGATCGTGACCAGGAAGTTCAGCGCGGTGGCGATCGAGGAGGCGCCGGCGAACTGGACACCGAGGTTGAAGAAGGACTGGCCGAGCGGGGCGCCGGTCGAGAGCGGCGCGTAACCGGTCCAGCCGGCGTCGAAGGCGCCGCCGGGGCAGAGGAAGCTGCCGATGAAGAGGATCCCGGCCAGCGGCAGCATCCAGAAGCTGAGCGCGTTGAGGCGCGGGAAGGCCATATCGGGCGCGCCGATCATCAGCGGCAGGACGTAGTTCGCGAGCCCGGCGAAGACCGGGATCACGAAGACGAAAATCATCAGCACCGCATGGGTCGAGAAGAGGCTGTTGTAGGTGGCGGCATCGACGATCTGGGTCCCCGGCTGCGCCAGCTCGGCCCGGATCAGCATCGCCATCAGGCCGCCCACGAAGAAGAAGAAGAAGGTCGTGCAGACGTACTGGATGCCGATCACCTTGTGGTCGGTGTTGAAGCGGAAGTAGTCCTTCCAGCTCTTCGCCCCGTGCTGGGAGTGGTCGTCGGGAATCGTCGGCAGGCCGGCGGCCCATCGCAGCCAGTAGTCGAAACAGCCGAAGCCGGCGAGAAAGCCGAGCGGGGCGAGAATCGCCGGCACGACGACGTGCGGGTAACCGGTCTGTTCGGTCTGGTAGATCGGCAGCCCGGAGATCGCCCTCAATGCCACCACCAGGCCGAAGCCGAACGCTCCGAAGGCGATCGCTCCGAGGAGTCCGCGGGTCCAGCCCGGTCTCTTAATCGCGGCAACCATCAGGTCTCCCCATTATGCCCCGCCCGCCCCCAGGCTTGGCGGATTGGTCTGGCTGTCCTGCTTCACGGACTCCATCAACGGCCCGGGCGTCTTTTCGGTCAGCCCGTCGACCCACTGCTTGAACTTGGAGGGCGACTCGACCACGACCTTCGCCCGCATCGTCGCGTGGCCGAAGCCGCAGAGCTCGGTGCAGATCAGCTGGTAGGTCCCAACCTTGTCCGGAGTGACGATCGCGGTCGTGGTGATGCCCGGCACGTTGTCTTTCTTGATCCGCCACTCGGGCACCCAGAAGGAGTGGATCACGTCCTGGGCGTGCATCTTGAACTGGATCTGCTTGTCGACCGGGACGTGGAATTCGCCTTCTTTCCAGACGTAGCCCTTGCCCGGATAGGCGAAGCTCCAGGCGTACTGCTGCGAGAAGACATCGACCGTCAGGTGGTCCTTCTTCGGCTGTTCGATGTCGTTCAGGACCTTCCAGCTGTAGCCGGCGCCGAAGAGGACGATGATCGTCGGGATCAAGGTCCAGGCGATCTCCAGGCGGGTGTTGCCGTGGATCGGCTCGCCGTCGGATTCGTCGCCCGGCTTGGCTTTGAATTTGTAGAGGGCGTAGAACAGCATCACCAGGACCAGCGAGAAGACGAAGGACGAGATGACGATCATCACGTTGAGGAGGTCGTCGATCTTCGGCGCCGCGGTGGAGGCCTCCTGGCCGTTCCAGTTGATCGGGACCATCACCGCGGAGATGACGACCGTCATCGCGATCGTCGCCAGCAGCATCTTCACTATGGGCAGGCGGCCGTACATTGGGGCGGCGGGCATTCTATTGAAGCGGCGGCGGGAGGCTTTGCGGCCTCAGGCGAGGCTTCGCGTCAGCTGCTCGGCCGGGGCAGAGCGTCGAGCTCCCCAGCGGCGGCGGCAAGGACGCCGGCGGCCACCCCCTCCCAGCTCCAGAGCCGGCCCACCGCCTCAACCAGGCGCTGGCGCGCCGCGGCGCGATCGTTCTCCGGAAGCGCGAGCCAGGCATCGAGGCGATCGGCGATCGCCTCGACCGCCCCCTCCTCGACCGGGAACGAGGTGAGCCGGCTGACGCGTCCCGGCAGCGCCGGAGCCAGCTGGCGCGACACCTCGAGCATCCCGGAGTGGCCGGCGGAGACGGGCAGGGTGCCGCAGGCGGCGGCCTCGACGGCGACCATGCCAAACGCCTCGGGGAAGGTGCTGGGCATGACCATCGCCTCCGCCCGCGGCAAGAGCTGGGCGACCTCGTGGTGCTCGAGCCGGCCGACGAACTCGACCGAGCCGGCGGCGGCGCGCGCCATCTCCGCATAGCCGGGCGGCGGGTCGGCGAGGAAGGCGCCGAGGATCGGCAGCGGCTTCTCCTCACCACCCTCAAGGCCCCAGCCGCGCCGGGCGACCTCGCGCGCGTCCTCCAGGTCGCCTCGGTCGAAGGCCGCGGAGAGCCGTCGCAGCCCCTCCTCGTAGGCGCCGAAGCCGGCGATCTCCAGGCGGACCTCCGGGTGCGCGGCCCGGACCAGCGGCCAGGCCGCCAGCAGCAGGTCGACGCCCTTGGAGACGATCAGCTTGCCGACGAAGGCGACGAGCGGCTCCCGCTCGCCAGCGGGCGCGAACTCCTCGACGTCGACTCCCGGCGGCCCGAGGCGGGTCTTCTCCGGCAGGTCCAGCAGGTCGGCGAGGGCAGACCACAGTGACTCGCCGGTGTGGCCGGAGCCGACGAGCACCCCGTTGGCGGCCTCCATGCCCTCGCGGGCGTAGGGCAGGAAGCGGGGGTGCGGCTTCACCGTGTACTCGAGCGCCGAGCCGTGGATCTTCGCCGCGAAGGGCGCCACATCGGCCCGGGCCAGGATCGCCGGTCCCATCACCAGGTGGTTGGCGAGGGCGAGGTCGATCCCTCCGGCAGCCCCGGCCACCTCCCGCACCGCGGCTACGTTGGCTTCGACGTAGCGGTCGAGCTCGGCCTCGGTCAGCTCCGGGAAGGTCTTCACCTCGAAGCCCTCGTAGGGGTCCTTGACGTAGACCGGCAGCAGCCCGCCGATGTCGGGGTTGTGGATCCGCGCGCCGTCCAGCCGCACCTCCCGGTCCTGGCAGAGCAGGTGCACGTCGTGGCCGAGCCGCGCCAGCGCCCGCGCCAGGTTGACGTTGTAGATGTTGCTGCCGGTCCCGCGCAGCATGTAGCCGTGGAAGACGAGGACGCGCATCGGAGCCGCCCAAGCTATTAGTCTTCGCGGCGATGAACGAGAAGCAGCTCTACCGGATGCGCGCCGCGGCCTCCGGCCGCGAGGCCCTCGCCCCCGCCGAACCCGGCTCGGTGTACGTCGACCGCGAGACCGGCGAGGAGATGGAGCCGGTGGCCATGGTCCTGCCGCTCGCCCCCTCGGTCTCGTCCCTCCCCCGCAGCCCGGAGAACCTCCGCGCCTGCCGCCGCTGCGACCAGCTGATCGGCCTCGACGTCAGCGACTGTCCTTACTGCGGGCTTCGTCAAGAAGCGCTTTAGTCGAGCTTTCGCATTTCCCAGCAGGGCCAGATCGCCAAGCACGCGATCGACGCCACGTAGACGGCAACCATGCTGCCGCCCGCCAGGACAGCAGCCACGTAGGCCACAACCGCCATGAGGGCAATTGCCCCGTCCGTGCTCTCGGACAAAAGATTTCATCAGCTAGCTGCTAGCTGAGCGAGAAGAGATACGCCGTAGAGGAAACACCGAAGCAAAAACCTGCCAAGGTTCCGAGGCTGATCCACCGCTCGCGAAACTAACGATTGTGCGCCGGGATCGCTACGGCTTCTTGACGAGCGTCGCCGTGTAGAGCAGGCGGGCTTCGCTGTAGTAGCAGCCGTAGGTCTTGGTCTTGCCGATGCCCTGCTGAGGATGCCCGTTCTGGATGTCTTCTTTGGAGACGCAGTGTTCGGGCAGGCGGCTGCCGCGCCAGCTGTTTTCGGGCGAAATGTTGAAGGCGAACATCGGCGCCCAGGTCGGCACGGTGAGGGCGACGACCTGGCCCTTCAGCACCGTCAGGGGGTGGTCGAGGGCGAAGATGGGGGTCGTGCCGAAGTAGGGATCGAGGACCTCGAGCGGGCTCTGGCGCACCAGCGTGTACTTCGGCGGCTTGGTCTCCTCGACCGGGCGCAGGATGCCGATCCGGGCCTCCGAGGGAGTTCCGAGGAAGTCGTTGAAGAAGCTCACCTCGTCGCTGGTTTCTTTGGTTTCCTTGGTCGAGGGCTTGGCCAGGGTGATCGACCAGGCGACGATCTTGCCTTCGAAGGGCGCCTCGAATGGCCTCGCGACGCCGTCGGCGACCGACTGAAAGCCGCTGATGTGGCCCTCGACTTTGCAGGAGGTGACCGGGACGCCGTTGACGATCTTGCCGGGGCATGAGGCGGGCGGGGTTTCCGCGGTCTGACCGAGGACGACGAGACGCAGGGGGGCTGAGTCCGCCGCCCGCGGCATCGCCACCGCGACGAGGGCCGCGAGCAGGCAGGCGGCAGCCGCCGGCAGCGCCCAGGCACAGCGGGACGAGGTCTTGGTCTCTGCGACTCGCATCGTTTGAGGCAACACGGACCGAGGGGGCCGGTTGCGGGGCAATCTTGCCGTCCTCCGCGGCCGGATGCGGCGCTGTGGACGCGCTTGCACGATCCCGGCCAGGCGCCCGGTAGGGTTGCCCGCGCCAGATGGAGGCTTCGAACAACGCATCCGAGTTCATCGCGGCCGCTCTCTCGGCCTACGGCGTCGAGGCCGACGAGATCGAGCTGGCGGTGATGCGGGCCGCCCACGAGACCTTCTGGCCGCCGATCCTCGAGCTGCTCGAGATCGACACCAGCGCCGTCGCCGCAGAGCGGGACCTCGATCTCTCGCAGGCGCCGCCGGGCCGATGAGCGAGCCGCTCGACCTCCCGCTGCGCGCCCAGGCCGCCGCCGTCGTCGCCGGCGATGTCGGCGCCGAAGAGCTGCTGGAGGCGGCGCTGGCGCGGATCGAGGAGCGCAACCCGGCGATCAACGCGGTGGTCGAGACCTTCCCGGAGCGCTCCCGTGAGATGCTGGCGCAGGCGCCGGCCGGCCCGCTCCACGGCGTCCCGCTCGTGATCAAGGACGAGTGGCCGCTCCCCTGGCGGGCGCAGCGGTTCGGCGCCGCCGAGATGCTGGCCGACGCCACCCCCGGCGAATCCAGTCCCTACCGCGCGCTCCGCGACGCCGGCGCGGTGATCGTCGGCGTCGGCAACATGCACGAGCTCGGCGCCGGCAGCACGGGCAACATCTCGGTCTACGGGCCGGCGGGCAATCCCTGGGATCCCGAGCGCTGCCCGGGCGGCTCCTCCAGCGGCCCCGCCGCCGCCGTCTCCGCCCGGCTCGTCGCCGGCGCGGTCGGTGCCGACGGGATCGGCTCGATCCGCTACCCCGCCGCCTACTGCGGGCTGACCGGGCTGAAGCCGACCTTCGGCCGCTCGGCGATGGAGGGGCACCACATGGCCGGCGTCTCGAGCACGATCGTCTCCGGTCCGCTCTGCGCCGACGCCGCCGACTGCCGGCTGCTCGGCTCGGTCCTGTTCGGCGAGGAGCTGCGGGCGGGCGAGGTCAGCGGCCCGCGGATCGGCGTGATCGGCGGCGACGTCTCCGAAGACGTGGCGCCGGCGGTGCGGGAGGCCTGCGCGGCGGCGATCGAGGAACTGCGGCAGGCGACCGGCGGCGAGGTGCGCGAGATCGAGCTGCCGGAACTGCCGGCGGCGACCCTGGCGACCGTCCTGATCGCCAACAGCGAGAGCCTCGGCGGGGTCACCCCCGAGCGACTCAACAACCTCGATCCGGGGCTGAGCCCGCTCGGCCGCGGCCTGCTCAAGTACCGGCTGCTGCTGCCCGCGGTGGCGACCGTCAAGTCCCAGCAGCTGCGGACGGTCGCGCGGCGCACCCTCGCCTCGGTCTTCGAGGAGGTTGACGTGATCGCCTGGCCGACGGTGCCGGCGGTCGCGCCGCCGCTGGAGGCGCCGCTGGTCGAGCTGCCCTCCGGCACCCTCACCGCCGACTCCGCCAACGTCCGCGGCGGCGCCCTCGCCAACCTCACCGGTATCCCCGCCCTGAGCGCCCCCGTGGGGTCCTCAGACGGCCTGCCGATCGGGCTGCAGCTGCAGGCGGCGTGGGGCCGGGACGGACTGCTGCTCGACCTTGCCGAGGCGCTGGAGCGGGCGAATGGACGCCGCTGGGTCGAGGCGGTTCCCCCGCTCGCCCAGCCCGAGCGCTCCCAGGCCGAGCCCTCCGAGGCCTAGATGGCCGTTGAGTCGACCATCTGATGGCGGCGATCGTCGTCGAGCGGCTCGAGCGCGCCTTCGGCGAGGTGCCGGCGGTGCAGGGGATCGACCTCGAGGTCGGCGAGGGCAAGATCTACGGCTTCCTCGGCCCCAACGGAGCCGGCAAGACGACGACCGTGCGGATGCTGACGACGCTGCTGCTGCCAACCGGCGGCCGCGCCGAGGTCGCCGGCTACGACGTCGTCGGCGAAGCCCGCCAGGTGCGCTCCTCGATCGGGGTGGCGCTGCAAGAAGCGGCGCTCGACCCGCTGATGACCGGCCGCGAGCTGATCCGGCTGCAGGCGACGCTGCAGGGCCTGCCGCCCGCCGCCGGGCGCCGGCGAGCCGACGAGCTGCTGGACCGGGTCGACCTCACCGGCGCCGCCGACCGCCGCGTCGGCGGCTACTCGGGCGGGATGAAGCGCCGCCTCGACCTTGCCGCGGCGCTCGTGCACGAACCCCGGGTGCTCTTCCTCGACGAGCCGACTACCGGGCTCGACCCGGTGAGCCGCAAGACGATCTGGGAAGAGGTGCAGGCGCTGAACGACGACGGCACCACCGTCTTCCTCACCACCCAGTACCTGGAGGAGGCCGACCAGCTCGCCGACCACGTCGGGATCATCGACAGCGGCCGCATCGTCGCCGAGGGCACCCCGGCCGAGCTGAAGGAGGAAATCGGCAACGCGCACGTCGAGCTCCTGATCGCCGAGGGGGCGGTTCCGGAGGCGGAGCGGGTCTGCCGCGGGCTCGGCAAGCTGCTGCCGCCGAAGGACGGCAAGCGGGTGCTGCTCGAGGTCGAGCATGGCGCCGCCGACATCCCGCGGGTGGTGCGGGCTCTCGACGAGGCCGGGATCGTGGTCGAGTCGCTGGAGCTGGTGCGCCCGACCCTCGACGACGTCTTCGTCGCCAAAACCGGCCACCACCTCGAAGGCGAGAACGACGGCCAGCAGGACGAGCCGGGCGCCGGCGAGGAGCCGGCGGGGCTGTGAGCGGCTTCGCCGCCAGCGCGCGGGTCGTGTGGGCGCTCGGGGCGCGCTCGATCCGCCAGACCTTCCGCCGTCCGCAGCTGATCTCGCCGATCATCGTCTTCCCCACCCTGCTGCTGGTGATCCAGACCGGCGGCGCCGGCGCCGGGATCGAACTACCCGGGTTCCCCCCGGTCCAGAGCTTCCTCCAGTTCATGCTGGCCGGCTCGATGATGCAGGCGATGATGCTCGCCGGCAACAGCGGCGGCATCGCCTTCGCCGTCGACATCGAGATGGGCTTCACCGACCGCCTCTTCGCGGCGCCGATCCCCCGCTTCGCGATCGTGCTCGGGCGGCTCGCCGGGACCGCGGCGCTGGGCTTCTTCGCCGCGCTGTGGTTCCTCGCGATCGGCCTGGTCTTCGGAGTCCGGATCGAGGGCGGCATCCCCGGGGCGCTGCTGGCGATCGCGTTGACCACCGCCGCCGCCCTTGCCGTCGGCGGGATCGGCGCGGCGATCGCGCTGCGCAGCGGCAGCGCCAGCGTGGTCCAGGGGCTGTTCCCGCTGGTCCTCGTCGTCCTCTTCCTCTCCTCCGCGTTCTTCCCCCAGGAGCTGATGATCGAGCCGGCCAAGACGATCGCCGAATACAACCCGCTCAGCTTCATCGTCGAAGGGGTGCGGGAGCCGATCATCTCGGGCATCGAGGCCGAGCAGACACTGCAGGCGGTGGCGGCGATCGCCGGGATTGTCCTGCTCGGGCTGGGGCTCAGCGCCAGCGCCCTGCGGCACCGGCTGCGGACGGGCTGATGGAGGCGGCTGCTCCCGTCCCCGCCTGGCGGACCAACCTGGCCACGATCGGCGCGCTGATGGTGCGGGCGAAGAACGAGCTGGTGCGGGTGCCGGGCGCGGCGATCCCCGGTGTGCTGGCGCCGACGATCTTCTTCCTCGGGCTCAACGGAGTCTTCGGGGCGCTGACCCACCTGCGCGGGTTCAGCACCGGCTCCTACGAGAGCTTCATCGTCCCGGTCAGCATGCTGCAGGGGGCGGGCTTCACCGGCGCCGCCGCCGGGGTCAACCTGGCGCGCGACTACGAGCAGGGATGGGTCGACCGCCTCCTCGTCTCCCCCGCCCCCCGCTGGGTCCTGCTGAGCGGCAACGTGCTCGCCGCCAGCGCCCGCTCCCTGATCCCCGCCACCTTCGTACTGGCGATCGCCTTCGCGATCGGGGCGCAGTGGCCGGGGCTCGACGGGCTGGTGATCTGCTACCTGATGGTCGCGGCGATGGCCGCCGTCGCCGCCTGCTGGGGTTCGATGCTCGCGCTCCACTACAAGAGCCAGTCGGCGGCGCCGCTGATGCAGGCGGGGATGATGGCGCTGGTCCTGCTGACCCCCGCCTACGCGCCGCTGGCGCTGCTGCAGCCCTGGCTGGAGAAGGTCGCCCGGATCAACCCGGTGACCCAGGTGATCGAAGCGGCGCGGCAGGGCTTCGTCGGCACCGTCACCTGGGCCGACACCTGGCCTGGGCTGCTGGCCCTGGCCGGCCTGTTGGTGGTGATCGGATCGCTGGCGCTGCGGGAGATGCGGCGCACCAATGTCTGAGGGGACCGAGCGCGGCGCGGTTCTCGCCGACACCGAGCGGGTGTTGCGGCAGAACTGGGTGGTCGGCAGCCGCGGCGAGACGCGGTTCGAATACACCGAGCCGAGCCCCGGCCGCTACCCGTGGCAGTGGTACTGGGACTCCTGCTTCGCCGCGATCGCCTGGCGGCGGTTCGAGCCGGGGCGGGCGCGCGCTGAGCTGGAGAGCCTGCTCACCGCCCAGCGTCCCGACGGCTTCGTCGGCCACACGATCTTCTGGCGGCGCCCGGTCTCGCTGCCGCGGCTGCTCTTCTACAACGTCGCCTCGCGCACCGCCTTCCAGACCGAGACGATCCAGCCGCCCCTGCTCGCCTGGGCCTGGCGGATCGCCGTCGGCGACCCGAACGAGGAGCCGCGGATCGCCAAGCAGGTCGAGTGGCTGCGCGAGAACCGCGACCTCGAGGGGGACGGCCTGCTCTGGATCGTCCAGCCGGACGAGTCCGGCCTCGACGCCTCGCCGAAGTTCGAACCGGTCTGGGGGCGGCGTGCCAACGGCCGCCTCGGCTTCCCGCTGCTGGTCCACCGCAACCGCCGCCGCGGCTGGAACGCGCGCCGCCTGCGCGAGGACGGGGAGCCGGTCCTCTGCGAGGTCCTCGTCAACACGCTCTGGTCACTCTCGCTGCAGGCGCTGGGACGCCCTTCGGCGACGCCGGCGCTGGTCGGGCGGCTTTGGGACGAGGAGCAGGGTCTCTTCTTCGACTGGGCGCAGCCCGGCGGCGCACTGGTCAAGATCAAGACCTGGGCCTCGCTGGCGCCGCTGGCGCTGCCGGACCTACCGGAGGAGATCGGGCGGCGACTGGTCGAGGAGCACCTGCTGGACGAGGCCGAGTTCTGGACGCCGGTGGCGCCGCCTTCGGTCGCGGTCGACGAACGCGGCTACGAACCCGGCGGCGGCCGCGGCCCGATCCGCCGCTACTGGCGCGGCCCGACCTGGGTCAACGCCGCCTGGATGGTCTGGCTCGGCCTGCGCCGGCTCGGCTACGAGCGCGAGGCGCGGCGGCTCGTCGATGGCGTGGTTGGCGCCGTCGCCCGCGAAGGCCTGCGCGAGTACTACGACCCGCGCGACGGAAACGGCATGGGCGCCAGGGACTTCGCCTGGACGGCGCTGGTCGCGGAGCTCGCTGACCCGCGGCCGGCGGACTATTTATAGCGGTAGGTGATCCGACCTCTGTCGAGGTCGTACGGCGAGAGCTCGATCTTGACTCGGTCGCCCGGGAGGATGCGGATGTAGTGGCGGCGCATCTTGCCGGAGATGTGGCCGAGGACCTCGTGTTCGTTGTCCAGTTTGACCCGGAACATCGTGTTGGGGAGAGCCTCGGTGATCTCCCCCTCCATTTCGATCTTTTCCTCTTTGGCCATGCGGTGGGGAGAGTATCTAACGGCGCAGGTGCTCGATGGCGCCGGCGTGGTCGGTTACCTCGCCTGCATACTGGGCGGCCTCCAGCTCTGCCATCGCCGCGCCGATCTCGGGTCCCGGCTCGATCCCAAGCGTGGCCGCGACCTCGTCCCCGCGCAGCAGCGGAACCGGCGGCCCCTCGCGGCGCCAGTCGAGGGCGGCGGCGATCATCTCGCGGGCGAGCTGGAGGTGGGCGCCGACCATCTCCGGGCTCGCGATCGGGCCGTTGCCGCGAGCCGAGAGGCGGTCGGCGACAGTCAGCAGGGTGACGTCGACGGTGACCGGTTCGGTCGCCCGCAGGTAGGCGTGGACGCGGCGCGGCGGCAGCGGCATCTCCGGGATCAGGAAGCCGAGCCGCAGGTGGTGCAGCGCCAGCCCCTGCAGGTGCTGGGTGAGCCTGCGGCTGGCCCGGAGGCGCCGGCAGATGCCGCCGATGACCTCCGCCCCGACCTGGTCGTGGCCGCGGAAGCCGACGAACCCGTCGCGCTCGGCCCGAGTCTGGGGCTTTGCGATGTCGTGGAAGAGGGCGCCGAAGCGCAACGCGGTGCGGCGGCTGATCTCATCGCCGAGCGGCTCGTCGAGCAGGGTCGCCACCGCCGCGGCGCGCTCGCCGGCGAAGCGATCGAGGTCGGCCTCGACCTCGAGCGTGTGCTCGAGCACGGCGATCGTGTGGTCGTAGACGTCGAGGTGATGGTTCGGGCCCTGCTCGACCCCCCGCAGCGCCTCCAGCTCCGGCAGGACTACCGGGGTCAGCGCCAGCTCGCCGAGCAGCCGCAAACCGCGCAGCGGATCGGGCCCGCCGAGCAGCTGCCGCAGCTCGGCCAGCTGGCGCTCCCCCGCCGGCTCGGCGGCGCGGGGGGCGGCGGCGCGGGCCAGGGACACCGTCCGCGGCTCGATCTCCAGCTCCAGCTCGGCGGCCAGGCGGGCGGCGCGCAGGAGGCGGAGCGGATCGTCCTCGAAGCTCCCCTCGCCGACCGCGCGGAGGCGCTTCTCGGTGAGATCGACCAGGCCGGCATATGGGTCGGTCGGCTCGCCGCCGGCCAGCGGAACCGCGACGGCGCCGATCGTGAAGTCGCGCTCGGCGAGGTCGGCCTCGATCGTCTCGCCGCGCATCGCGGTGACGTCGATCTGCCAGACCCCGCCCCTGCCGGCGACCCGCCAGGTGCCGAACTCGGCCGAGAGCTCGAAGGCGTGCTCGCCGATCTCCTCCGCGATCGCCCGCGCCGCCGCCCCCGGGTCGCCTCCGACGGCGAGGTCGAGATCGGTCACCTCACGGCCGAGGACGGCGTCGCGGACCGCGCCGCCGACGATCCAGGCCGCCTCCCCGCCCCGCAGCGCCCGCCGGCTGGCCTCGACGACGGGAGCGGCAGCGAGTCGCTCGACCGCGCTCACGCCAGCCTCCGCGGCACCCGCGGCGAGATCGCGCAGGTCACCTCGTAGTTGATCGTCTCCAGCCGAGCCGCCACCTCCTCGGCGAGGATCTGCTCCTCGCCCTGGCGGCCGAGCAGGACCGCCTCGTCCCCGGGCTTCACCTCCGTCTCCGGGCCGAGGTAGATCGTGATGTTGTCCATCGAGACGGTTCCGACCAGCGGCTGGCGGCGGCCGCGGACGAGGATCTCGGCGTTGTTGGTGAGGGCGCGGCGCACCCCGTCGCCGTAGCCGACCGGGACCACCCCGACCCAGGCGTCGGCGGGGGCCTTCCATCGGCGCCCGTAGCCGGCACTGGCTCCGGCCGGGAGCCGCTTCACGTCGGCGACGTAGGAGCGCAGCGTCAGCGCCGGCCGCAGTCCCTGCTCGGCGGGATCGCGCTGGAACGGGTCGAGCCCGTAGATCGCCACCCCGCAGCGCGCCATCTCGAAATGCGAGCGGCGGTCGCGCAGGACGGCGGCGCTGTTGGCGGCGTGGACGAGCACCTCCGGATGCTTCTCCTTGACCACGGCGGCGACGCGCTCGAACCGGTCGAGCTGCTCGTCGAAGTAGCCGGAGTCGAGTTCGTCGGCGGTCGCGAAGTGGGTCCAGATGCCGGCCAGTTCCAGGTCGGGATCCTCGGCGCAGGCGCGGACCAGCTCCAGCACCTCGTCCGGATCGCGGTTGCCGAGGCGCCCCATGCCGCTGTCGTACTTGACGTGGACCCGCGCCCGGTGGCCGTGCGCGCGCGAGCGCTGGGCCAGGAGCTGGCGGAACTCCTCGCGCCAGAGCGCCACTTCCGAGCCGGCCGAGATGACGGCATCGACCTCCTCGCCGGTCAGCGCCCCCATCGTCAGCAGCGGCACGTGCTGGAAGCGGCGGCCGACCTGCTCCGCCTCGCTCGCCGTGGCGACCGCCAGTCTCGTCGCACCCCCGTCGAGTGCCGCGGCGGCACAGGCGTCGGCGCCATGGCCGTAGCCGTCGGCCTTGACCACGGCGCAGAGCTCGGCCTCCCCCAGCTCGGCCTTCAGCCGGGCGGAGTTGGCGCTGACCGCGGCGTGGTCGATCCGGGCGGTTGCCCGCTCCACCGGGCTACTCCGGGTCGGCGACGAGGGCGGCGAGGGCGTCGGCCCTGGTGACCATGCCGACCAGGTGCCCGTCGGCGTCCACTACCGGCAGGTGGTTGTGGTGGTTGTCGGCGATTTTCCTCGCCACCCGCTCGGCCGCCTCGTAGTCGTGGGCGACGATCGGGTCGGCGCTCATCAGCTCCGAGACTTTCGTGGCGAAGGCTTTCTCGAGGCGCTCCTCGAAGCCCTTCATCGAGCCGACGAAGACCACACCGCCCATGATGTTGAGGTAGTGCGGCAGGTGGAGGTCGGATTCCTCCTCGCTGAGGATCAGGTCCGACTCGCTGACGATGCCGACCACCCTGCGGTCGCCGTCAATCACCGGGATCGCGCCGAGGTCCGTCTTCGCCAGCAGGTCGATCGCGGTGCGCGCGTCGTCCCCCGCTTCGAGGGTCGGCACGTCGCGGTCCATGATCTCTCCGGCGCTCTTCACAGGGGCGAGGTTATTCAACCCGGCTGTCGGGGCGCAGCGCCGCGGGAATCGCCTCGATCACGTCGGTGGCGATGACCGACTCCGCGGCTCCCACCCGCCGGGCGGCCTCGCGGCCGGCGCGGGCGTGCGCGAGGACCGCCGCGCAAGCCGCGGCGAAGGGCTCCAGGCCGCGCGCCAGGAAGGCGGCGGTCATTCCCGAGAGGACGTCGCCGCTGCCGGCGGTCGCCAGCGCCGGAGCCGGGGCCGCGTTGACGGCGATCCGGGTGCCGTCGGTGACGATCGTGTCGTCCCCCTTGAGGAGGACGATCGCCTGCGCGGCTCGCGCCGCCTCCCTGGCGCTGGCGAGGCGGTGGGCATCGATTCCAGCGGACTGGCGCTCGAGCAGGCGGCCGAGCTCTCCCGCGTGCGGCGTCAGCACCGTCGCCGCCTGCCGGTCCGCGAGGTCCCCGAGGCGCCCGGCGAAGGCGTTCAGCCCGTCGGCGTCGAGGACGAGCGGCGATTCGATCCCCGCGACCGCCGCGCGGGCCAGCTCGAAGCTGGCGGGGTCGCGCCCCAGGCCCGGCCCGAACACCCCGGCCGCCGCCCGCTCGAAGGCGCGCAGCACCGCCTTTTCGGAGGCAGGCGCAAGGCAGCCGTCGCCACCCGGACAGGCGACCGACATCACCTCTGGCTGGGCGATCTCGAAGACGAGGTTCAGGTCGGCCGGAACCGCCACGGTCGCGTAGCCGGCGCCGGCGCGGATCGCCGCCAGCGACGCCATCCGCACCGCGCCGGTGAGTCCGCGCGAGGCGCCGGCCACCGCCACCTCGCCGGAGCTGAACTTGGTCGACTGCGGGCCCCGGCGCGGCAGCAGGCGAAGAACCTCCGGGACGATCTCGCCGCCGGCAGCCTCGCCGGGCGCTCCAGCGGGGATCCCGATCGGCGCCACCCGCAGCTCACCGGTGTGGCCCTTTCCCGGCGCGATCCGCTGGCCCAGCTTGGCGGCGTGGAAGCTGACCGTGACGTCGACCTCGACCGCCTCTCCCGCCACCTCGCCCGTCGAGGCGTCGACGCCGGAGGCGATGTCGCAGGCGACGACCGGGGCGCCGCAGGCGTTGATCGCCGCGATCGCCGCGGCTGCCGGCTCCCGCGGCCCCCCTTCGAACCCGGTGCCGAAGATCGCATCGACGATCGCGCCAGAGCCGCGCAGCCGCTCAGCCAGATCGCCCTCCACCAGCGTCCCCCCGGCACGCTCGAAGTTCACCGCCGCATCCCCCCGCAGTTCCTCGCCGGGCCAGAGCAGCAGCGCCTCGACCTCGAACCCCATCGCCCGCAGCACCCGCGCCGCGACGAACCCGTCGCCGCCGTTGTTCCCCTTCCCGCAAACCACCCGCACGGGTCCCCGCGGCGCCAGCTCCGCCACCATCTCGGCCACAGCCCGTCCGGCCGCCTCCATCAACTCCAGCGAAGGCACCCCCCGCCCCTCGATCGCCCATCGATCGACAGCCCGCATCCCCTCTGCGTCATAAAGAGGCTTCAGCCAGGGCTCCATTGCGGGAAAGCCTACGGGCCAAGCCGCCGTTAGGGGTCCGGTCGTCCTCCGCGGAAGGGGATCCGGTCGTCCTCCGCGGGAATTTGTCGCGTCCCTTCGGGGCTTGGCTCCCCAAAGATGCTGCCCGCCTATGGCGGGCAGGAGACAGATTGCATTTCGCCGCTTCGCGGACATTCCCGCGGAGGACGACCGGATCCCCCCACGAGCCGCTGCAGCGGTTCAGCTGAGGAATGTCCTCATGGTTCGGCGTCTCTCGGAGCTCTGTTGCTGGAGGGGTGGGTGTCCCTCTCGCGACCGGCGTCCAGATTTTCGCCTGGCGGCTTGGCGAGAGATGGGGAGTCAGCGGCGAAAACCCCAGGGAGCGAGAGGGACACCCACCCCTCCCTACCGGAATAGCTTCGTCCCTCGGCCGTTACTTGCCGACGCCGACGATCAGCTTCGCGGTCGCGAGACCGTCAGACGCTTCGGAGCCGACCGCCAGGTAATCGATCTTGTCGAGGTAGCGCTTGGCTTCCTCGAAGCCTTCTTCGGAGGGCGGCACGATCGCGGCGGCAAGCTTCAGCGCCGCCGGCCCGTCGACGAAGGCGGCAATCGGGGTGCCGCCAAGGGCGTCGGCGGCTTCTTCGTAGGCGGGGGAGTCGGCGAGGGTTTCGGATCCTTCTTCCAGGCCCGCCAGTGCCGATCTGAGGCCGTAGCCGATTGCGATCCGCTCCCCCTTGGCGACGACGACCACCGGCTCGCGGCCGAGTTCGGCGCTTCGGATCGAGAACCCGCTTGCCTTTCCGTTGACCGCGGTGACCCCCGGGAGGCCGCTCGCCCGCAGGAAGAGGCCGAGGTTGGAGACGGTGTTCTTCGCCTGCGAGGCGCTGTCGGTGGAGAGCACCGCCGCGCCGGTGAGGTTCCGTTCGCTGCTGCCTTCGACGAAGAGGCCGATGTCGCCGATCGAGGCGGCGATCGATTCGAGGTCGATTCCCGCTTCCTTCAGCCCCTTCTTCAGCTGGTGCGGCGGCACCTGCCCAGGGATGCCCTGCTCGTCGATCTGCTCGATCCCTTCGTTGAAGCGCTTGCCGAATTCAGCCGAGGCGATGGCGGCCACGGAGCCTGCGGGCAGCGAGCCGAGCAGCTTCGAGGCGTCGCCCGAAGGCGGATTGTCGCCGGTGGCATTGCTGCTGACGTCGATCTCGAGTTGATCCGTACCGGGCACTGCGCTTGCCACAGCGCTGGCTTCGTCGAGTTCGATTCCCGTGTTTTCGAAGAAGAGCTTCGTGTTCTGGTCGATTTCGCCGCCGCTTTCGGCCTGGCTGATCAGGCCGCCGATGTCGACGAAGACGTCAGCGGCACTGCCGTCCGGAGCCTCCGCGACCGCGTCGCTGTAGGTGGCTTCGTCAGCCAGCGATTCGCCGTCGGAGGCGGTGACGACTTCCTTGAAGATCGACTCTTGCTCCGCGATCACCAACAGTTCCCCCACCACGCCGATGGCGGTCCCGTCTTCGCTGACCTTGAAGTCGACGCCTTCGAACGAGCTGTCGGTCATTTCTTCGTTGCCGGTCTCGGCGCGGTTGTCGACGAAGTCTTCGGCTTCACCTGGATCCGTTACCTGGATCGCGGCGGCGAAGCTGCTGAAGTCGCCTCCTTCGAACCGCGGATAGATGAAGCCGGCTCTTTCGCCCAGCCAGGGCTCGATTTCCTTTTCGAAGTCGATTTCTTCGCCTTCGTCGGTGGCGGATTGTTCGAGTTCGGAGACGATCAGTTCGCCGAGGTCGTCGATTCCGGCCAGCTTCTTCGCCAACGCTTCGATGCTGGTCTTCGTCTCGCCTTCCGGATGGATCGCGAAGTCGACGTACAGCGGCGTTTTCGGCGGCGCAACCGAGGCGGGATCCTCGCCGCCGCTCGAGTCGCCGCCGCCACCGCAGCCAGGGATGAGCAGGACAGCGATCACGGCGAGAAGCACTGGGAGGACGAGACGGAGCTTCACAAGGTCGGGCATCCTAGCGATCCTTTTGGACAGGTTCACTCAACCGTCACGGTCTTGGCGAGGTTGCGGGGCTGGTCGACGTTGAGCCCGCGGTTGCGGGCAATGTCGTAGGCGAGCAGCTGCAGCGGCAGGATCGCGACGATCGGTTGCAGGATCCAGTCGGTCGCCGCCACCTCGATGACTTCGTCGGCGACCTCGGCGACCCGCTCGTCGCCCGCCGTCGCGACCGCGATCGTCGCGGCGCCGCGCGCCCGGACCTCTTCGACGTTGGAGAGCACCTTCTCCAGAACCGGGCTCTCGGTGGCGACGCAGACCACCGGCGTCGACTCGTCGAGCAGGGCGATCGGGCCGTGCTTCATCTCCCCCGCCGCGTAGGCGTCGGTCGGGATGTAGCTGATCTCCTTCAGCTTCAGCGCCCCCTCGAGGCAGATCGGCAGGCCGATGTGGCGCCCCAGATAGAGGAAGAAGTCCTCGTTGCTGTGCTTGTCGGCGATCGCCTGGGCAGCCGCTTCGCTCGCCGCCAGCGTGTCCTCCATCTTCGACGGCAGCGCCTTCATCTCCGCGACCAGCTCGGTGAGGCGCTCCGGCGGCAGCGTCCCCCGCAGCTCCGCCAGCCGCAGGCCCAGCAGGTACATCGCCGCCACCTGGGCGACGAAGGTCTTGGTCGCGGCGACGCTGATCTCCATCCCGGCGCGGATGTAGAGGACGGCGTCGGCGTCCCGGGTCGCCTGGCTGCCCATGATGTTGGTCACCGCCAGCACCGTCGCCCCCGCCTCGCGCGCCAGCCGCATCGCCGCCAGCGTGTCCGCCGTCTCGCCGGACTGGGTCAGCCCGATGACGAGGTCACCGGGTCCGACGACGGGGTTGCGGTAGCGGTACTCGGAGGCGACGTCCATCTCCACCGGCACGCGCGCCCACTCCTCGATCGCATAGCGGCCGACCAAGCCGGCGTGGTAGCTGGTGCCGCAGGCGACGATCACGATCCGGCCGACGTCGCGCAGCAGCTCGTCGGCGAGGCCGATGTCGGAAAGATCGACCCCGACGTCGTCGGGAAGGCGGTCGGTGATCGTCTCGGCGACGGCGTCGGCCTGTTCGTGGATCTCCTTCAGCATGAAGGTCTCGTAGCCGGCCTTCTCGGCGGCGTCGGCGTCCCAGGTCACCGCTTCGGCCTCGCGCTCGATCCGGTTGCCCGCGGTGTCGGTGACGCGGACCGAGTCGGCTTCGACTTCGACGATCTCCCCGTTTTCGATCGGCATCGCGGTGCGGGTGTCGGCGAGGAAGGCGGGGATCGCGGAGGCGAGGAAGGTCTCGCCCTCGCCGACGCCGGCGACCAGCGGGCACTCCTTGCGGGCGCCGACCAGCCGTCGCGGCTCGTCGGCGTGCATGGCCACAAAGGCGTAGTGGCCGCGCAGCTCCTCGTAGGCCGCCCGCACCGCCGCCGCCAGATCCCCCTCGTAGTGGCGGGCGATCAGGTGGGCGACGACCTCCGCGTCGGTTTCGGAGCTGAACGCCCGCCCTTCCTCCCGCAGCGCGCGGCGCAGCTCGGTGTGGTTCTCGACGATCCCGTTGAGGACGATGTGGACGCGGCCGGAGCTGTCGTCGTGCGGATGGGCGTTGGCCTCGGTGACGCGCCCGTGGGTGGCCCAGCGGGTATGGGCGATGCCGGTCTCGGCCGGGGGCAGCGGGCCGGCGCCGTTTTCGGAGCGGGTCTCGACCGCGGCGCGCAGGTTGGCGAGGTTGCCGACCGCATGGACGCTCTCCACCACGCCGTCGGCGAGCACGGAGAGGCCGGCCGAGTCATAGCCCCGGTATTCGAGCTTTTCGAGGCCCGAGAGCAGCAGCTCCTCGCAGGGCCTGGTGCCCACATATCCGACGATGCCGCACACGAAGGCGAGTAAGGGTAGCTAGGGAGCGTCGCCGGGCGGTCAGGCCAGTTCGTCACGCACGAGAGCGGCCAGCCGCCCGCAGGCGGCCTCGGCCTCCGCGTCGGTGGGCGCCTCGACCATCACCCGCACCAGGGGCTCGGTGCCCGAGGGCCGCAGGAGGATGCGGCCGCGGCCCGCCAGGGCGGCGTTCTCGCGCTCGACCGCCTCCCAAACCGCGGCGGCGGTCTCGATCGCCCCGCGGTCGGCCACCTCGACGTTGACTAGGATCTGCGGCAGCTTGTTCATCGGAACCGCCGCGGCGAGCCCGGCTTTGCCCAGCTCGCGCATCGTCATCAGCGCGGCGGCGATGCCGTCGCCGGTGGAGGCGAACTCGCTGCAGATGATGTGGCCCGACTGCTCGCCGCCCAGCTTCCAGTCGCGCCGCAGCATCTCGTCGATCACGTAGCGGTCGCCCACCTGGGCGATGGCGACCTCGACCCCCTCCTGCTCCATCGCCTGATGGAAGCCGTAGTTGCTCATCACCGTGACGACGACGCCGCCGCCGAGCTCGCCGCGCGACTTCATCCCACGGGCGGAGAGCGCGATCAGCTCGTCGCCGTCGTGGACGCTGCCCGACCCGTCGACGGCGAGGACGCGATCGCCGTCGCCGTCGAAGGCGAAGCCGATCTCGGCCTCCGAGCCGGCGACGCGCTCGGCCAGCGCCTCGACGTGGGTGGAGCCGCAGCCCGCGTTGATGTTGCGGCCGTCGGGCTCGACCCCGATCGCCTCGACCTCGGCGCCGAGGCGCTCGAAGATCGCTGGAGCGGCCCGGAAGGTGGCGCCGTGGGCGCAGTCGAGGACGATCCGCCGACCCGAGAGGTCGAGCGGAAAAAACGCCTGCAGCTCGCGCAGGTAGTCGTCGAGGCCGCCGTTCAGCTCGCGGACGCGACCTGGCCGCTCGGCGTTCGGCGCGCCGCCGAGCTGCGCCTCGATCTGCGCCTCGACCTCGTCGGCGAGCTTGGTGCCGCGGGCGTTGAAGAACTTGATCCCATTGTCGCCGAAGGGGTTGTGGGAAGCGGAGACGACGGCGGCCAGGTCGAGGCCGAGGCGCTTGACGAGGATCGCCGCGGCCGGGGTCGGGAGGACGCCGGCGAGCAGCGCGTCCCCACCCGCGGCGGCGATCCCCGCCGCCAGCGCGGCCTCCAGCATCGGACCCGACTCGCGGGTATCGCGGACGATCAGGACCTGCGGCCGCTCCGCCTCGAGCGTCGCGGTGGTCGCCCGGCCGAGGGCGGTGGCCAGCTCGGCGGTGAGAAAGGTGCCAGCCTCCCCCCGGACCCCGTCGGTTCCAAAAAGATCTCTCTTAGCCATTTCCATGTAGCAAGCGACTGAGGACGCGAAAACCGAGACTGGCAAGGACGCAGGGAGGTCGGCGCCGGGAGCGCACAACTTAGTGCGTGACCAAGCCGACCGACCGAGGACGCCGCCAGACGAAGGTTTGCAGCGTCCTCAGCGCTTGCTGAACTGCGGCCGCTTGCGGGCCTTCTTGAGACCGGCCTTGCGCCGCTCCTTGACCCGGGCGTCGCGGGTGAGGAACCCGCGCCGCTTGAGGTCGGGACGGAGCTCGGCGTCGATCTCGGTCAGGGCGCGGGCGACGCCGTGGCGGACGGCGCCGGCCTGGCCGCTGATGCCGCCGCCGTGGACGCGGACGCGAACGTCGACGTTGCCCTCGTAGCCGGAAACGGCCAGCGGCTGCTTGACCATCGTCTGGTGCAGGGGCCGCGGGAAGAACTCCTCGATGCTGCGCTTGTTGATTTCGATCTTGCCGTTGCCCGGCAGGAGGGTGACGCGGGCGATCGAGCTCTTGCGTTTGCCGGTGGCGAGGAAGCGGGCGCCTTTCTCCATTTTCGCCGGCGCCCGGCTGGCGGCGGCGGGGTCGGCCTCCTGGGCGGCCGCGAGCTCGGCTTCGCGGCGGGCTTTCTCTTCTTCCTCGGCTTCGAGGCGGGCCCGCTCCTCGGCGCTCAGCTCAGGCTTGTCGGGCTCGACCAGGATCGGCTCCAGGTCGGCCCCGGGAATGACGTCTTTTTTCTTCTCCTTGGCCTCAGGCTCGGCGGGCGCCTCGGCCTCCGGCGCGGCCGGCGCCTCCTCGGCGGCGGGCGCCTCGACCTCCTGATCAGCCTCCGGCGAAGTCACCTCCTCGGCAACAGGCTCCTCGGCAACCTCCTCGGACGGCGGCCCATCTGCCCCCTCCTCGGACGGCTGATCCCCAGACGCGTGTGCCGCGGGTGGCGTCGCAGGGGGGACCGCCTCCTGCTCGGCAGGAGGCGGTGGGTCCCCTGCGTCGACAGGACCCGCGGCCTCCGCGCCATCGTCCTGCGGCTTTTCCTCCTGCTCCGGCGTTTTCTGCTCGTCGTCCATCAAGTTCAGCTCGTCTCCATCGGTTTCGGCTGCTGCGCCGCGTGCGGGTGGTCGGGGCCGGCGTACACCTTCAGCTTGGTCAGCTGCTGGCGGGCGAGCCGGTTGCGCGGCAGCATCCCCTTCACCGCCTTGCGGATCACTTCCTCGGGCTTGCGCTCGAGCATCTCGCCGAGCGTCCGGGACTTGATCCCGCCGGGGTAGCCGCTGTGGCGGTAGTAGGTCTTCTGCGCCAGCTTGTCGCCGGTGACGCGGATCTTCTCGGCATTGACGACGACGATGAAGTCGCCGGTGTCGATGTGGGGCGTGTAGTCGGGCTTTCGCTTGCCGCGCAGCGCGTCGGCGATCTGCGTTGCAAGACGGCCGAGGGTCTTGCCCTCGGCATCGACGACGTACCAGTCGCGCTGGCGGGTGGCGGGAGTGGCTACAAAGGTCTTCATCGCGCAAAAACCGCGCGGATTCACCGACGCGGCCGGGGGATGATAGCCATCTCCCTCTGTATGCTGCCGCCCGAGCAAATGCCGAATCCCGAGCGGACCGCCGTTCGGGAGCGGAGGAACCGAAGGGACCCTTGCAGGTCCCAGGGGCGAATCGGACGAAACCGTCCGTAGCGCGACTCTTTCAGCGCGAGCCCGTCAGCTAACTCCGCAGGCAACGAAAGAGAGGGCTAGCGGTGCGCAGCACTGGGTTCGTCCGGCTGGGAACGGCCGGCAAGATAGGAGTACTGGTCGTGGTGGCCGTGCTGGCAGCCTGTCTGGGCGACGCCGCCGCGGCGACGACCGGCGGCGCCGGCATGCCTGGAGCGGCGCCCACCGCCAAGGGGAGCCCGTCCGGAACGCCGTCGGCCGCGCCGAGCGCCGGGATACTGACCCTGATCGCCGCCGAAACCAGCCCCCGCAAGTCCTTCTACTTCGGCTACCGCTACCCGAAGCTGACCTTCACGCTTGGCAGCACCGAGCCCGAAAACGACCTGCGGATCGACGTCGTCGACGCCGCGGGAGAAGTCGTCAGGACCTTCTACCGCGAAAACGTGGCACCCGACGCGCCGGGCAAGGTCCGCTGGGACGGCACCACGAACGAAGGCCGGCCGGCCCGCAACGGCCGATACAGCTTCCGGATCAGCCCCCAGTCGGGCGACGCCGATGCGCCGGCGGCTCGCAAGGCGAGCGCCTCGACCGCACTCGGCCTCGGCTTCGCCTTCTACGGCTATGCGTTCCCGATCCTCGGCGCCCACGAATACGGGATGGGAGCCGGCCGCTTCGGCGCCGCGCGCTCCGGCCACACCCACCAGGGCCAGGACGTGATGGCCGCCTGCGGGACCCCCCTCGTCGCCGCTCGCGGCGGCACCGTCCAATACGCCGGCTACGAGGGCAACGCCGGCAACTACCTCGTCATCGACGGCCGCGGCGCCGCCGACGACTTCATGTACGCCCACCTCGCCGAACCCTCTCCCCTGCGCAGCGGCGAAATCGTCCGCAGCGGCCAGCCGGTCGGGCTCGTCGGCGACAGCGGCGACGCCCAGGGCTGCCACCTCCACTTCGAGATCTGGGGGGCGCCCGGCTGGTATGAGGGCGGCTCCCCCTTCGACCCTCTTCCCGACCTGGAGAAGTGGGACGCCTACAGCTGAGGTGGTTCCAGACTAGAACAGCCGATTCTGCCGGTTCCCGACAAAGCGCGGCGGACGATCGCCCGCGTCGCGCTCGAGCTCAGCTTCCAGAGATCCTTTCAAGGAAATTGAGTGTTCTAGATTGATAAAGGAGAATCGTCTATACCTACGAGTGCACGGCGAACACTGCCGTATCACCCCACTCAAAGGAGTCTTCCGATGAAGAACCGGCCAGGGAAGCTTGATTCAGGAGATGCGCCCCTCAGAGATCGGAGCTGGCATCAGATCCAGCCCTCGGTTCGTCGCGAGGTCGTCGCGGCCTCGATGCGGACCTTTGCCGAGCAGGCAGCGAAAGCGATGGCCGGCTTAGGAAACGAGTCGAAGGAGCGCGAAGGATGAACGCCCACGAAGAAGCGATCGACCAGCGGCTCGTGCGCTCGGTTGCCCATCCACTCCGGATCAAGATCCTCGAGGCCCTCACCGATCACGTCGCGAGCCCCAACGCGATCGCCGAAAAGATCGACGCCGACCTCAGCGGCGTCGCCTACCACACCCGCGCGCTCGATCGCCTCGGCGCCCTGGAGCTGGTCGACACCGCGCAGCGGCGGGGCGCGACCGAGCACTTCTACAAGGCCACGCCGCGAGCATTCCTCGGTGACAGGGACTGGCGGAACGTGCCGCCCTCGCTCCGCGGCGGCGTCTCCGCGGCCACCCTGCAGACGTTCCTCGACAAGGCAGTCGCGGCGCTGGACGCGGGAACCCTCGACGACAGGGACGACACCATCTTCCGCTGGATGCCGCTCTTCCTCGACCAGCGGGGATGGCAGGAGGTGGTGGCGATCCTGGAAGAAGCGACGAACCTGGCCCTGGCTGCCCACCTACGCAGCCAGGACCGGCTGCGCGAGGTCGACGCCGGGGGAGCGGTCTCGACGGTGATCGGGATGGCGGTCTTCGAGACGGCCGGGTCGCTGGAGGCCTGAGGCCGGAGCGCCTACTCCCACTCGATGGTCGCCGGGGGCTTCGAGGAGATGTCCAGAGCGACGCGGTTGACGTCGCGGATCTCGTTGATGATCCGGTTCGAGACCCGCTCCAGCAGGTCGTAGGGGAGGCGCGCCCAATCGGCGGTCATCGCGTCGTCGGAGGTGACCGCCCGGATCACGATCGGGTAGGCGTAGGTGCGTCCGTCGCCCTGGACCCCGACCGAGCGGACGACCGGGAGCACGCAGAAGGACTGCCAGAGCTGCCGGTAGAGGTCGGCTGCGCGGATCTCCTCCTGCAGGATCGCGTCGGCGGCGCGGAGGATGTCGAGCCGCTCCTTGTTGACCTCGCCGCCGACGATGCGAATCCCCAGCCCGGGTCCCGGGAAGGGCTGGCGCCAGACCATCCGCTCGGGCAGCCCCAGCTCGGCCCCCACCGCTCGCACCTCGTCCTTGAACAGCATCCGCAGCGGCTCGACCAGCTCGAACTCGAGGTCGTCGGGAAGGCCGCCGACGTTGTGGTGCGACTTGATCGTCGCCGCATGGTCTGAGCCGCCGGACTCGATCACGTCCGAGTAGAGCGTGCCCTGCACCAGGTAGCGGACGTCCTCGATCTTCGCCGCCTCCTCCTCGAAGACGCGGATGAACTCGGTGCCGATGATCTTCCGCTTGGTCTCGGGATCGTCCTGACCGGCGAGCTTGGCGAGGAAACGCTCTTCGGCTTCGACGTGAACCAACGGGATCCCGAACTGACTGAAGGCCCCGACCACCTGCTCGGCCTCGTTCATCCGCATCAGCCCGTGGTCGACGAAGACGCAGGTCAACTGGTCGCCGATCGCCTCGTGGACGAGCAGGGCGGCGACCGAGGAGTCGACGCCGCCGGAGAGGCCGCAGATCACCTTGCCCTCCCCCACCTGGGCCTTGATCTTCTCCACCTGTTCGGCGATCACCGACCGCGGCGACCACTGCTCCTCGCAGCCGGCGACGTCGCGCAGGAAACGGGTGAGGATCTCCGTTCCGTAGGGGGTGTGGACGACCTCAGGATGGAACTGGATGCCGTAGAGACCGCGGTCGGGCATCTCCAGGGCGGCAACCGGCGAGCTCGGACTCGAGGCGAGGGCGGTGAAGCCCTCCGGCGCCTCGAAGACGGCGTCGCGATGGCTCATCCAGCAGCTCTGCTCCTCCGGCAGCCCGCCGAGCAGCCGCCCGCCGCCCTCCCGCAGGACCAGCTCGGTGCGGCCGAACTCCCCCGTCTCAGCCGACTCGACCCGCCCCCCCAGCGCCAGCACCATCGCCTGCATCCCGTAACAAATCCCCAGCATCGGAACGTCCAGATCCAGCAGCTGCGTCGGGAACCCCGGCGCCCCCGGCTCATATACCGAAGCCGGCCCACCAGAGAGAACGAGACCCTTGGGCTTCCGCTCCCTGATCTTCTCCACCGAAGTCGTCGCCGGCAGCAACTCGGCAAAGACCCCGCATTCGCGTATCCGCCTGGCGATCAGCTGCGAATACTGCCCGCCAAAGTCAAGAACGAGAACCTCCTCCAACGCCCCTCCGGCGGGTGGCGTCGTAGGGGGGACCCCCTCCTGCCGCGCAGGAGGGGGTGGGTCCCCTGCGGCGGCAGGACCCGCCGGCCTGAGCACGTCGGAACCACTAGTCATCCGATACAGCGACCCCCGTAGACACCGCCGCCCGCCCGTTGGACCCCATGCCCACCGACTGCTCGTTCTGCAACTTCTTCCCCTCGCTCATGAGGGCCGGGGCGACCATCACCTCAGCCCGCTGGAAGGAGCGGATGTCCTCGTAGCCGCAGGTCGCCATCGAGGTTTTCAGCGCCCCCATCAGGTTGAAGGTGCCGTCGTTCTCCTTGGCCGGGCCGAGCAGGATCTCCTCCATCGTCCCGTCCTGCTTGGTCGAGACGCGGGTGCCGCGCGGCAGCGAGGGATGGAAGGTCGCCATCCCCCAGTGGAAGCCGCGACCCGGAGCCTCTTTTGCCCGGGCCAGCGGCGAGCCGATCATCACCGCGTCGGCGCCGGTGGCGATCGCCTTGGAGACGTCGCCGCCGGTCCGCATGCCGCCGTCGGCGATCACGTTGACGTACTCGCCGGTCTCCAGCATGTGCTGGGCGCGGGCGGCCGCGACGTCGGCGATCGCCGTCGCCTGCGGGACGCCGATCCCAAGCACACCGCGGGTCGTGCAGGCGGCGCCCGGGCCGACGCCGACGAGGACGCCGACCGCGCCGGTGCGCATCAGGTGCAGCCCGGTCGAGTAGGAGGCGCAACCGCCGACCACGGTCGGGACCGGCACCTCGGCGATGAACTCCTTCAGGTTCAGCGGCTCAACCGTGGTCGAGACGTGTTCGGCGGAGATCACCGTGCCCTGGATGACGAGGATGTCGAGACCGGCCTCGACCGCGACCTCGTAGTGCTCGCGCACTTTCTGCGGCGTCAGCGAGCCGCAGACGACCGCCCCGCGAGCCTTGATTTCCTCGACCCGCTTGGCGATCAGGTCGGACTTGACCGGCTCGGTGTAGATCTGCTGCATCAGCCGGGTCGCCTCGTGCTTGGGCGCGGCGGCGATCGCCTCCAGCCGCTCCTCGGCGTCCTCGAAGCGGGACCAGATCCCCTCCAGGTTGAGGACCCCGAGCCCGCCCAGCTCGTTGACGAGCACAGCGGTCTGGGGGCTGACCACCCCGTCCATCGCCGAGGCGACCAGGGGCAGCTCGAAACGATAGGGACCGAGGGTCCAGCTGATGTCGATGTCGTCGGGATCGCGCGTCCGGCGGGAAGGAACGATCGCGATGTCGTCGAATCCGTAAGCGCGGCGGCCCTTCTTGCCGCGGCCGATTTCGATTTCCAAGTTAGTCCTCCAAGGCGTGGCGTTTGGATGGCCGGGCGCGCGGGCTCGTGAGCTCGACCATCTAGCCAGCCTACACTTCGGCGGGGACCTCCAGATCGTGCACGGAGACCTCGCCGAGCAGTCGCTCGACCTGGTTGCGGTCGACCGTGCCGGCGCCGAAGTGCTGGGTCGACTCCGCCCCGCAGGCGACGCCGTAGGCGAGGCAGTCCTCGGCCGAACGTCCCTCATAGCGGGCGGCGACGTAGCCGGCGAGGAAGGCGTCGCCCGAGCCAACCGTCGAAACCGGCTCCAGCGGCTCCGTGTGGATCTCCAGCAGCCGCCGGGCGCTGTTCTCGCCGACCGCCGCCACGCAGCCGTCCGGGCGGGTGATCGCCGCCTCCCTCGCGCCCAGCCGCACCAGCTCCAGCAGCCCCTGGGCGAGGTCGCCGTTGTCGGCGAACTCCTGGCCGACCAGCTCCTCGGCCTCGCGCTCGTTGGGGGTCACCATCGAGGCACCGGCGCGGACCCCCGCCAGCATCGCCTCGCCCTCGGCGTCGAGCACCACCGCCACCCCCCGCCGGGAGAGATCGTCGATCAACCGGGCGTAGAGCTCGTCGCCCGCCCCCGGCGGCACCGATCCGGCGAGCACGCAGATCCTCGTGCCCCCAGCGAGGTAGGCGATCCGCTCGAACAGGCGCTGCACCTCCTCGGCGCTGACGGCCGGGCCGCGCTCGTTGATCTCGGTCTGCTCGCCGGAGGTGGGGTCGATCACGGCGAGGTTGATCCGGGTCTCCGAGGCGATCCGGGTGAAGTCGGTCAGCACCGATTCTTCGTGCAGCTGTTCCAGCACCCGGGTGCCGGTGGGGCCGCCGACGAAGCCGGTGGCGATCACCGGCCGTCCCAGCAGGTTCAGCGCGCGGGCGACGTTGACGCCCTTGCCGCCGGCCACGGTGCGGCTCTCCACCGAGCGGTGGCGCCGCCCGAGCCGGAAGTTCGGCACGGCGACGGTGCGGTCGATCGCCGCGTTCAAGGTCACGGTGAGGATCACTTGGCGATCACCAGAATTCGCTCCTCGCTTCCTTCCTGCGGCCCAGCCGGCGCAGCAGGATTGCCGAAATGATGAGTATCACGAACGCCGCTAGGACGATAGGTATCCAGTTGTCTGCGGCAAAGGCGCGGAGGCGGTCGAACCCGCTGGCCTTCGCGACCGAGCGGGCGGCGAGCAGGGGCACGCTGCCGGCCCGGCGGCCCTCGACCAAAACGGTGGCCTTGCCGAGCTTCCCACCCCGCCGCAGCGGCCCTTCGACCTCGCCGGGGGCGTCGACCCGCACTTCGACCTGCTCGCCGCGACGCGCCCCGACCGCCAGCGAGCGTTCCGCCCGCAGCGGCAGCCTTCCGCCCGAGTAGCGGATCGCGGGATCGGCGAGCTCCTGCCCGGCCCGGATCGGCCGCTCGTGCCGGTACTGGTGAAAACCCCATTCGAGCAGTTCGAGGTTGCCGGCGAAGCGGGCTTCGTCGCTGGGGGCGCCGATCACGACCGAGACCAGGCTGGTGCCGTGGCGGCGCCCGGAGCCGACGAGGACGTAAAGGGCGCCGAAGGTATGGCCGGTCTTCACCCCGGTGACCCAAGGGGCCATCTCCAGCAGCTCGTTGATCGTCTCGATCCGCCGCCGGGGGTGGACGCTGCGCAGCTCGGCGCTGCGGGAGTCGGCGATCCTGGCGAAGGCCGGGATCTGCAGCAGGTGGCGGGTCAGCGCCATCAGGTCGAGCGCCGAGGAGTAGTTGCCCCTCTGGTCGAGCCCGACCGGGTTGGCGTAGTGGGTGTGGGAGAGGCCCAGCGCCGCCGCGTGGCGGTTCATCTCGGCGACGAAGCGCGTCTCGGAGCCGGCGGCGTCGATCGCCAGGGTGTGGGCGGCGTCGTTGCCGCTGCGCAGGATCAGCCCGTAGAGGAGGTCGCGGACGCTGATCCGCTGGCCCGCCCGCAGGCCCATCAGCGACTCGCCGTATTCGGGCTTGTAGGGCTGGGCGCGGACGATCTTCTCCAGCGGCAGGTCCTTCAACGCCGTGTAGGCGGTCATCAGCTTCGTCGTGCTGGCGATCGGCAGCGGCTCGGTGCCGGCGTGCGAGAGAAGCACGTCGCCGCTGCGGGCGTCGACCACTCCCCAGGCGCGGCCTTCGACCCGCGGACCCGCCTCGGCCTTGGGCGGCGGTGGCTCGGCCTGCACCGGCCGCTGCGCCGCCCGGCTGGCCGCAGGGAGCAGCAGGGCCGCCGAGACCGCGAGCAGGAGCGCGGCGCCATGGCGCCCGCGCCTCACTTGAGCTTCAGCGTTTCGCCGGCGATCAGGATCTGCGGATCGACTTCGGGGTTCAGCGCCAGGATTTCGGCGACTGGCACCCCGGTCCTGTGGGCGATGGCAGTCAGGGTGTCGCCGGTTTCCACGGTGTAGGTCTTTGCCGTGGTGCGCTGCTTCTTGACTTCCTTCGCGGCCTGGTGCCTACGGTGGTGCTTGCCGCCGGAGCCGCTGCCGTCGAGCGCGGAGGAGGCGATCACGACCACGACGAGCACCGCCGCGATCAAGGCGAGGGCGGCGACTAGACGGGTGGCAGCGCTGGTGCGTTTTTCCATCGGGTGGGTGGCGAAACCGGTTGGGCGGCCTGATCGTAATCGCGCCGGGGCTCCTCAGGCGGTCGATATCTCCCAAACCGCCTGCCGCAGCCGCTCCGCCGCGGCCGCGGGATCGGGGTCGGCGGCGATCCCGCGCGAGGCTGCGACCAGCCCGCCGGCTCGCCCGGCCGAGAAGGCCGCCCCCAGCAGCTCGGGGCGGCCGCCCTGAGCGCCCACCCCCGGGATCAGGAAGATCGAGCGCGGCATCAGCTCGCGCATGCGGGCGAAGTGCTGGGGCTCGGTGGCGCCGAGCACCGCGCCCATCCCGCTCAGGCCGTACTCGCCGAGCAGCCGCCCGGCGAGCTCGTCCACGATCGCCGCCAGGCGCTCGTGCAGCGGCGCCTCGGGGGCCGGCAGGTCCTGCAGGTCGGCGGCACCCGGGTTGCTGGTGCGAACGAGGGCGAAGACACCGGCTCCGGCCTCGGCGGCGGCCGAGACGAGTGGCTCCAGCGCGTCGCGGCCGAGCAGCGGATTGGCGGTGAAGGCATCGGCATCGAGACCCGAGACAGGCCCCCACGGGGTCGGCGTCTGCCCGACCAGCGCCTGCGCGTAGGCGGCGGCGGTAACCGGCACGTCGCCGCGCTTGCCGTCGGCGAGGACGAGCAGGCCGGCCTCGCGGGCGGCGGCGCAGGTCTCTTCCAGCACCCGCCAGCCAGGGGCGCCGAGCCGCTCGAAGCAGGCGAGCTGCGGCTTCACCGCCACGCAGGCCGGTCCGGCTCGCTCGATCAGGCCGCGGCAGTGCTGGGCGACCGCGGCGGCCGCCAGCTCGGCGGCCGGCCCCTCCGGCTCGCCCGCGCCCGTCTCCTCACCGACCGGCGAGGAGAAGGTTCCGGCCAGCTTGGCCGGGTCAGGATCGAGGCCGAGGCAGATCTGACTGCGGCGCTCCTCGACGAGCGCCGCCAGCCGATCCGCGAAATTGGCCAGGAACTTAGCCTTTGACCTGGCTCTTCAAAGCCGAGCCGGCGGAGAAGCGGGGCACTTTGCCGCCCGGGATGGTGATCCTTTCGCCGGTGCGCGGGTTGACGCCCTGGCGAGGGCCGCGCTCGGCGACGTGGAATTTGCCGAAGCCGGTGAAGGCGACATCCTCGCCCCTGCTCAGGGCACCGCTGATCGCGTCGAGCACGGCGTCCATCGCATCGCTGGCAGCTTTTTTGCTGCCGAGCCGCTCGTCGCCGGCAAGTTGGTCAAGAAACTCAGCCTTGGTCACGTCGTAAGTCCTCCTCGGGGGTTTGAGATCGCCGCAATCTAACAGCGCCCACGGCGTAAGAACCGGCGCTCTAGAGCGGGATGTCACGAACCGCTGATCGCCATCTCGGCGATCAGCAGCGGCGGCGTGCTGACCGATCCGCCGAAAGGAACCCAGCGGGGGATGGCGCCGGCGGCGGCGAGCGCCCCGAGCATCGCCACTAGCTCGCCGGCGATCGTGAACTCGCGCACCGGCTCGGCGAGGGCGCCGCCGCGGATGATCCGCCCCGAGGCGCCGACCGAGAAGACGCCGGTGACCGGGTTGACGCCGGAGTGCAGGCCGGCGACGTCGTTGACGTAGACACCGTCCCCCGCGGTGGCGAGCAGCTGCTCGAAGGAATGCGAGCCGGGGGCGACCACCAGGTTGGTCGCGGCGACCGCTGGCAGCGAGCGGTAGCCGTGGCGAGAAGCGGAGCCGGTCGAGGCGGCCCCCTCGCGGTTGGCGGCATAGGTGTCGTAGAGGTAGGAGCGGAGCCGGCCCTGCTCGATCAGAGCGGTGCGGCGGCGCGGGACGCCCTCGTCGTCGAAGGGTGCCGAGGCCGGCCCCTCGGGGACCCGGCCGTCATCGTGCAGGGCGAAAGCCTCGCTTGCCACCTCGTCCTCGAGCCGGCCGGCGAGCGGCGAGCGGCCGCGCTGGACGGCGCGGCCGCTGAGGCCGCCGCCAATCAGGCCGACGAAGCTGGCGGCGACGGTCTCGTCGAGCACGACCGGGCAGGAGCGGGACCGCGGCTTGGCGGCGCCGATCATCTCCAGCGCCCGCCGCGCCCCTTCGGCACCGATCGCCTCGGGGTCGAGACCGCGCGGGCCGCGGGCGAGGCCGAAGCCGAGGCCGGTCTCACGCCCCCCTTCCCCTTCGGCCAGCGCCTGCAGGTAGGCGTAGCAGCTGGAGGTCTCGTAGGCACCGGCGACCCCGGTCGAGGAGGCGATCGCCACCTCCTCGTCGGCATCGGCGTAGACGGCGGTCTCGACCGCGACCAGGCGCGGATCGGAATCCAGCGCGGTGCGCTCGACCGCGATCGCCAGCTCGGCCACCCGCGCCGCCTCCCATTCGCCGATCGAGGGATCGCTAAGGCCGGGCAGCGCCTCGAACCCATCCGGCTGGGGTGGGGAGGCGAACTCGTCCTCGTCAGCGACCTCGGCCGCTTCGGCCGCGCGCGCGGCGGTCGCCGCCACCCCCGGCTCGGAGAGGTCGGTCCCGTAGGCGTAGCCGACCCGATGGCCCGCCCAAGCGCGGATGCCGACGCCGGTCTGCACCGCCGCGGTGAGGCTCTCCACCTCGCCCCCGTGGGCGCGGACCGTGCGGCCCGCCTCGCGCTGTACGTAGGCCTCGGCGTCGCTGGCGCCGGCCCCGGTGGCGGCCTCGACGGAGCGGCGGGCGATCGCGCTCAGCTCAGTCACGTCGTGCTCCACGTCATCGCTCCGTCCCCCCGACGGTCAGGGCGCGCAGCCGGACGTGCCCCTGGCCGGTCCCGACCGGCACTTTCTGGCCACCCTTGCCGCAGATCCCGGTCTTCATGAAGAAGTCGTCGGCGACCGCGTCGATCGCGGCGAGGGCGTCGAGGCAGTTGCCGATCAGGGTCGCCCCGCGGCAGGGGCTGGTCACCTTGCCGCCCTCGATCAGGTAGCCCTCCGAGACGCCGAAGACGAAGTCGCCGGTCGCCGGATCCACCTGGCCGCCGCCGAAGGAGACGGCGTAGAAGCCGCGCGCGACCTCGGCGATCATCTCCTCCGGCGTCGCCTCGCCGGGGGCGATGTAGGTGTTGGTCATGCGCGGGATCGGCAGGTGGCGGAAGCTCTCGCGGCGGCCGTTGCCGGTCGCCTCGGCGCCGGCCCGCTCGGCGGTGAGGCGGTCGTGGAGGTAGGCGGTGAGGCGGCCCTCCTCGATCACCTGCGTCTTCTGGGTCGGCTGCCCCTCGTCGTCGATCGCGTCGCTCCCCCACTCGCCGGGGAGGCGGCCGTCGTCGTAGGCGTTCAGCAACGGCTCGGCGACGCGGTCGCCGAGCCTGTCGGCGTAGACGCTCGCGCCCTTCTGGACGTGGTCGGCCTCGAGGCCGTGGCCGGTCATCTCATGGAAGAGGACGCCGCCGAAACCGCCGCCGACCACCACCGGCATCGAGCCCGAGGGGGCCGGCACAGCGTCGAGCAGGGTCAGCGCCTTGGCCGCGGCCTGCTCGGCGATCCGGCCGGGGTCGTCTTCGAGCAGCTCGTAGCCGCGGTGGGCGCCCAGCGTCTCGGCGCCGGTCTCGACGCCGCCATCGCGCCTGGCAACCGCTTGGGCGCCGATCCGCACCCGGGTCCGGTCGTCGCCGCTGAAGCGGCCGTCGGAGTTGGCGACCGCGACCTGGCGTCGCGCCTCGGCGTAGGAGGCGGTCAACTGGGCGATCTCGCCGCCCCTCGCCCGCCCGCGCTCGTCCAGCTCGCGCAGCATCTCCGCCTTCTGGGCGGCGGGAACGTCCTCCGGCCGGCTCTCGATCGGCAGCGGCTGCACCTCCACCGCCCGCAGCGGCCGCGGATCGCGCCGCTCCCCCTTCAGCGCCACCGCCGCTTCGTCGGCGGCCCGCTCCAGATCGGCGGGGTCGAGGCCGTCGACGTGAGCGAAGTAGGTGGTGCCGCCGTCGACGACCCGGACGCCGGCGCCCTCCTCGGCCCCCGATTGCACGGACTCGATGCGGGACTCGTCGATCGCCAGCGTCTGCCCTCGCCGCCGTTCGGCGAAGACCTCGGCGAAGCGGCCGCCGTTGGCGAGGGCCCGGGCGAGGACGCGAGTGGCGACGTCCCGGTCGAGCAGCTCGGTCATCCGCGGGGGCTCCATGTCACTGCTTTGCCCGGTCGCGACGCTCGCTCGCGCCGCCCTCGCGAGCAACCTCGATCAGCCGGCCGGCGGCGACGAACAGCTCCGCCCCCGCGATGGAGTCCTGCGCGTGGTCGGCGCTGCGGCCGCCCGGGTAGTGGAGACGGGCGAAGGGGCGGCGGGCGACGCGGCGGCGGCGCATGAAGGCGGCGGCTTCGTCGGCGTAGGCGGAGACGCGGTCGAGGAGGACCCGGTGCGGCTTGGCGGGCATCAGCCGTCGCTCCGAGGTTTGGTCCTCCCTGGGGGACCGAAGTTCGCAGTCGAGCGCGCCAGCTCGCGCAGCATCGAGCGCATGTCGAAGAGCATCAGCGAGGCGAGGGCGAAGCGGTCCGTGACCGAGACCGCGGCCAGGCCCTGGTTGCGGATCGCGAAGATCTCGCCCTGCTCGGTGGCGACGTGGACCTGCTCGACCGCCACCCCCTCGGCGGCGTCGGCGGCGGCGAAGAGCGCGGCGGCGTCCTCGCCCCAGCGACCCGGCTCCTCGCCGCTCGCCGCCAAAACCTCGCCCGAGGGACCGAGCACCGCCGCGCCCCTCAGGTCCGGCGACATCTCGCTCAGGAAGGCCAGCGCCGCCGTCGCGGAATCCTCGCTGGGGAGGGCGGCTGCGGAAGCGTCGGGCATCTGCGTGAAAATACCGACCGTGCCCCTTGCCCGAGCATCCTGGATCACCGTCGTGGTCGTCTGCGCGATCGCCGCGATCCTCTTCGCCTTCAGCGGCTACACCGGCTACGCGATCACCCTCGTCGCCGTCGGCCTCGCCGGCGGCGTCAACCTGCTGCCGCCGCCATAGTCGATCCGCCGACACCCCCGCTTCGCGTCCGGCGGTGACGGCTTCCGCCGCAGCGGCCTACCCCGAGCGGTACGGCCCTTCTTCACGCTCGCGGAAGGAGGTCTCCGGCTCGACGTGGATCAGGACCTCAGCCTGGGGGATCTCGGCCTCGATCGAGTGGCGCATGTCGTGGGCGAGCTCATGGGCGCGCTCGAGCGTGGTGCCGGAGCGGTACTGGACGTGGAAGTCGATGTGGCGGCGGCTGCCGGCGCGGCGAGCGCGAAGCTTGTGGTAGCCGGCCACCTGGGGGGTGCGGGCGGTGGCGATCGCCGCCTCGATCCGGTCCATCTCCTGCCCCGGTAGGACTTCGTCGACGAGGACGCCGGAGGAACGGCGGATGATGGTGAGGCCGGCCCAGACGATCGCCCCGGCGACGACCAGGGCCGTGATCGAGTCGAATGCGGCGGCACCGGTGATCTCCACCAGCGCCAGACCGACCAGGACGCCGAGGGAGGTGAAGGCGTCGGTGCGCAGGTGGGCGCCATCGCCCTCCAGAGCCGGCGAATCGGTCACCCGCGCCTGCCGGTAGAGGTAGGAGGAGACGAGCAGGTTCGCCACCGTCGAGAGGCCCATCACGGCGATGCCGACGCCGAGGCTCTCGACCTCCGAGCCGACGACGAGGCGGTGGGTCGCCTCGTAGACGATCACCGCGGCGCCGAGGAGGATCAGGATCCCCTCGATCGCGGCCGCCAGGTTTTCGACCTTCTCGTGGCCGTAGGGGTGCTCCTCGTCGGCCGGCTCGTCGGCTTTGCGGACCGAGACGAAGGCGATCACCGAGGCGACGAGGTCGATCAGCGAGTGGATCGCCTCGGTGAGGATCGCGATCGAGCCGGTGATCGCCCCGGCGGCGAGCTTCAGCGCGATCAGGATCGCGTTGGAGGCGATCGAGAGCGCCGCCGCCCGGCTCTTGCCGGTCATGAAGTGTCCTTCCTCCTGACTCACGGCGCCGCCTCCGACTCCAGCCCCAGGTGGCGCTCCAGCATCCGCGCCGCCTTGCCGCGGTGGCTGACCGCGTGCTTCTCCGCCGGGCTCAGCTCGGCCATCGTCCGCTGGTCGTTGTGGCCGGTCTCGTCAGGGACGAAGGCCGGGTCGTAGCCGAAGCCGCCGCTGCCGCGGCCCTCGCGCAGCAGCGTCCCCTCACAGGTGGCTTCGAAGACGTACTCGTGGCCGGCCCCGTCGATCAGGGCGAGCGCGCAGACGTAGGCGGCGCGGCGCTCGCCGCCGGCGGCGCTGACCTCGCGCAGCAGCTTCGCCAGGTTGGTCTCATCGCCAGCGCCCTTGCCGGCGTAGCGGGCGGAGTAGATGCCCGGGGCGCCGCCGAGGTCGGCGGCTTCGATCCCAGAGTCGTCGGCGATCGTCGCCTCTCCGGTGGCGGCATGGGCGGCGCGCGCCTTGATCAGCGCGTTGGCCTCGAAGCTGTCGCCGGTCTCCGGCGGCAGCTCGACATCCTCGGGCAGCGCCTCCAGCTCCACCCCCGGCAGCAGCTCCGCCATCTCCGCCAGCTTGTGCCGGTTGCGGGTGGCGAGGATCACAACTGCCCCGCCATCAGGACGCGACGCGCTCCTGCACCTCCCGCAGGCGGCCGATGCCGAGCTCGGCCAGCCCCAGCAGCTCGTCCAGCGAGGTTCGCGAGAGCGGCGTGCGCTCGGCCGTCGCCTGCACCTCGACGAGGCCGCCGTCGCCGGTCATCACCACGTTGGCGTCGACTTCGGCGTTGGAGTCCTCGCCGTAGTCGAGGTCGCAGAGGGCGCGGCCGTTGACCATCCCGACGCTGACCGCGGCGACCGAGCCGCTCAGCGGCAGCGCCTCCAGCGCCCGCTTGTCGACCAGCTTCTGGAAGGCCTGGCGCAGGGCGACGTAGCCGCCGGTGATCGCCGCGCAGCGGGTGCCGCCGTCGGCTTCGAGCACGTCGCAGTCGACGTAGACGCTGCGTTCGCCCATCGCCCGGAAGTCGACGACGACCCGCAGCGAGCGCCCGATCAGCCGCTGGATCTCCACCCCGCGGCCGTCCTGCTTGCCCTTGGCGATGTCGCGCTGCTTGCGGTCGCCGGTCGAGGCGGGCAGCATCGCGTACTCGGCCGTGACCCACCCTTTGCCCTTGCCCACCATCCAGCGCGGCACCTGCTCCTGGACCGAGGCGGTGCAGATCACCCGCGTCCGCCCGATCGAGATCAGCGCCGACCCGGCGGCGCTTTCCACGAACCCCGGGTCGATCGTCACCGGCCGGATGTCCGCCGGCGCCCTGTCGTAGCTCCTCGAAGCTGGCATCGAGCGAGTTTCTCATGCGGGACCGCTGCAACGCCCCTCAACCTCGCGAGACCGCGAGGAACCGCATATATCGTGGTTCCTCGCGGTCTCGGCGAACTCGACTTATTTGAAGGCGACTTTGTCGACCGCCTCCTTGATCTTGTTGACGATCACGTCGGCGAGCTCGGTGCCCTGCTTGCCGTTGAACCCCTTCATCGCCGCGACCATCCCGACCATCAGCAGCGAGACGAGCAGGATCAGGCCGACGTACTCGACCGTCCCCTGTCCCGTCTCCCCCGCCAACCGCCGGATCTCCCGCACCCGCCACGACGCCGCCGCGTGCAGGTAGCTGATCAGGTCGTAGATCATCGATTGCCTCCCTTCGTCTGGTTTTGGGAGGCGGATGCTCGGCGGCCGGGGCGCGCGGAACAAGACGCGGAGGTGACAATTGCCTACCGCCTTTGCCTCGGATGTGTGACCCCGACTGATGGTGCTGCGCCGGCGGGAGCCGAGGCGCGTCAGCCGGCGCGCCGAATCTCTCCCCTGTCGAGCGCCTTGACGACGACCTCGGTGCGGCTGCGGGCTTCGAGTTTTTCCATCGCGTTGCGGACGTGGGTGCGCACCGTCTCCGGCGAGAGGACGAGGCGCTTGGCGATCTGCTCGCCGGTCAACCCCTCCGCCAGCATCGCCAGCACTTCGGCTTCGCGGCCGCTCAGCGCCTTCGCGCCGGTGCCGTTCTCGGCCCTGCGCGCGAAGGTCGGGTCAAAATTGCGGCCGCCGCGGCAGACCTCGCGCAGGGCGTCGACCAGGACGGACAGGCCGGCCGGCTTTGCCACCAGGCCGCGGGCGCCGCTGGGGTACGCCGCCTCGAGGAGGTCGGGGTCGTGAAGGCCGGTGTAGATGACGCACTTCGACCCCACGCCGTTGCCGCTGATCCGCCGCACCAGCTCGGTGCCGCGCTCGTCGGGGAGGTCCACCCCGACCACTGCCACGTCGGGCTGACGCTCGCGGATCACCTCCTCGCCTCCGGCAGCCGTGGTCGCGCAGCCGAGAACCGTGAAACCGCGCCTTCGAGCAGCACCGCGAGTCCGTCGCGGAGCGCCTCGTGGTGCTCGACCAGGATCAGGGAGGGGCTGTCGCCTCCGTCCTCCATTTTTCCCTCCTCTGCCGGCGTTGGCGAACGGTCAGATACCCACACCGCATTGGAGGAAGCCGCCTGGAGAACCACCCCGCTAACGGCAAACCGAAAGCCGGCAGAACCCCGCTAACGGAACGCCGGGATGCCGGTGACGGCAGCGCCGATCATCAGCGCGTGCACGTCCGCGGTCCCCTCGTAGGTGACCACCGACTCGAGGTTGTTCATGTGCCGAATCACCGGATACTCCAGCGTCACGCCGTTGGCGCCGAGGACCTGGCGGGCGCTCCGCGCCACCTCCAGCGCCGCGTTGACGTTGGCGAGCTTGCCGAGGCTGACGTGCTCGGGACGCAGCGTCCCCGCGTCCTTCATCCGCCCCAGGTGCATCGCCAGCAGCGTCGAGCGGTTCACCTCCAGCACCATCTGCGCCAGCTTCTGCTGCTGGATCTGGAAGGAGGCGATCGGGCGTTCGAACTGGACCCGCTCCAGCGCGTAGGAGAGCGCCGCTTCGTAACAGGCTCGTGCCGCCCCGGCGGCGCCCCAGACGATCCCGTAGCGCGCCTCGTTGAGGCAGGAGAGGGGCCCTTTCAGCGAGCTCACCTCCGGCAGCACCGCATCGGCGGGCAGCCGCACGTCGTCGAGCAGCAGCTCCGAGGTGATCGAGGCTCGCAGCGAGAGCTTGCGGTGGATGTCCTGCGTCGAGAACCCCTTGGCCCCCTTCGGGACGAGGAAGCCGCGGACGCCGTCGTCGGTCTGTGCCCAGACCACCGCCACCGCGGCCGCCGAGCCGTTGGTGATCCACATCTTCTGCCCGTGCAGGATCCAGTCGGAGCCGTCCCGCCGCGCCCGCGTCCGCATCGAGCCGGGGTCCGAGCCGGCATCGGGCTCGGTCAGGCCGAAGCAGCCGATCGCCTCTCCCGAGGCCATACGAGGCAACCAGGCCTGTTTCTGCTCCTCCGAGCCCCAGCGCCAGATCGCGTACATCGCCAGCGAGCCCTGCACCGAGACGAGGCTGCGGATGCCGCTGTCGCCCGCCTCCAGCTCCATGCAAGCGAGGCCGTAGGCCGTGCCGCTGGCGCCGGCGCAGCCGTACCCCTCCAGGTGCATGCCGAGGATTCCGAGCTGGCCCAGTTCCGGCGCCAGCTCGGACAGGGGCACGGTCGCCTGCTCGAACCAGTCCCCCACGTTCGGCGCGACCCTGTCGCGGACGAAGGCGCGGACGGTGTCGCGGATGTCGCGCTCCTCGTCGGTGAGGAGGGCGTCGAGGGCGAGGTAGTCGGACGGGCGGATCGGCGGCGCGGCGGTGGTGGATGACATGGAGGCGTCCTTGACTTCGGTTGCGGGGTCCTAGGATCGTGCCCTAATGGCTGACTCGGCGCTGGGACGACTGCGGATCCTCGACTTCTCGCGGGTGCTCGCCGGGCCGCTGGCGACGATGACCCTGGCCGACCTCGGCGCCGAGGTGACCAAGGTCGAGCGGCCGGGAAGCGGTGACGACACCCGCTCCTGGGGGCCGCCCCACGACGCCGCCGGCGAGGCGACCTACTTCCAGGCGGTGAACCGCAACAAGCGCGGCGTCGCCCTGGACCTGGACGACGGGAAGGACCTGGCGGAGGCGCGTCGGCTGGCGCTCGCCGCCGACGTCGTCGTCGAGAACTTCCGGCCGGGGGTGATGGCGAAGCTGGGCCTCGGCTACGAGAGCCTCGCCGCCGAGAACCCGGGGCTCGTCTACTGCTCGATCACCGGCTTCGGCGGATCGGGGGCCGGGGCCCAGCTGCCGGGATACGACCTGCTGGTGCAGGCGCTGGGCGGGCTGATGAGCATCACCGGCGAGCCCGAAGGCGAGCCGCTCAAGGTCGGGGTGGCGCTGGTCGACGTCGTCGCCGGTCTCTACGCCGCGGTCGGGATCCTCGCCGCGCTCGAGCACCGCCGCCGGAGCGGCGAGGGCCAGCTGGTCGAGGTCGACCTCCTCTCAGCCCTGCTCGCCGGCCTCGTCAACCAGTCCTCCGCCTACACCGCCGCCGGGGTCATGCCGACGCGGATCGGCAACCGCCACCCCAGCATCGCCCCCTACGAACTGCTGCGCAGCGGCGAGGGCGAGCTCGTCCTCGCCGTCGGCAACGACCGCCAGTTCGCGGGTCTCTGCGGGGTGCTCGGCGATCCGGAACTGGCCGAGGACGATCGCTTCGCCACCAACCCGGCCCGCGTCGCCAACCGCGAGGAGCTGCGACTCGTGCTCGAAGCAGCACTTGCCGCCCGCCCCGCCGGCGAGTGGGTCGAGCTGCTGCGGGCCCGCCGAGTCCCCGCCGGCCTCGTCAACGACGTCGCCGCCGCCTTCGACTTCGCGGAGCAACTCGGCCTCGACCCGATCATCGAGATCCCCCGCGAGCAGAGCCCGCCCGTCCGCCTCCCCCGCAACCCGATCGAACTCTCGAAGACCCCACCCACCTACCGCCTGCCACCGCCACGGCTACCTGACTGATGGCGACTCGATCGCGGGGCGTGTCGCGAGCGCGGCTATACCCTGCCCCGGTGCGGGTTCTCGTCGTCACCAACTTCATCCCCGACGCGGATGCGCCGCAGCGCGGAGGCTGGGTCCGGGACCAGGTCGACGAGGTCCGCCGGCGGGGGGTGGAGGTCGACCTCTTCGAGTTCCCCCGCGGCCGCGCCGACTACCTGCCGGCGGCGCGGCGCCTGCGCTCGCTGCTGCGGCGGCGGCGCTTCGACCTCGTCCACGCCCACTACGGCCTGGCCGGCTGGGTGGCGAAGCTGGCGGGGGCGCGCCCGCTGATCGTCACCTTCCACGGCACCGACGTCCGCCACCACCTCGTCGGCCACCTCTCGCGGCGCCTGGTCTGGCGGATCGACCTCGTCGCCGGGGTCTCGCGGGCCCTATTCGAGCCCGAGGACGGTCGGCCCGGGCTCCCCCCGGTCCCGGCTTCCGCGGTCCTCCCCTGCGGCCCCGACCTGCGGCGGTTCGAGCCGATCCCGCGGGCGCAGGCGCGGCAGGCGCTGGGGCTGGAGCCCGAGGGTCGCTTCCTCTTCTTCCCCGCAAATCCGGCACGGCCGGAGAAGCGGCACCACCGCGCCGCCGAGCTCGCCGCCCGCTGCGAGGCCGACCTCCTCACCGGCGGCTCGATCGAGCCCGAGCAGATGCCGCTCTGGATCAACGCCGCCGACGCCGTCCTCGTCACCTCCGACTACGAGGGGTTCGGGATGGCGACGATCGAGGCCCTCGCCTGCGAGGTGCCGGTGCTCTCGACCCCGGTCGGCATCGCTCCCTATGCCCTCGCGGGAATCGACGGCTGCCTGAGCGCCGCCTTCGACCCCGGCGCCTGGGAGGCGGTGGCGCGCCGTCACCTCGCTGACGCCGACCCGCGCGTGGCCGGAGCCGCGCGGGCGGCGACGCTCGCCGCCGGCCCGATGGCGGAGCGGGTGATCGCGGCCTACCGCGCGGTCGCCGAGGGAGCGGTGCCGACGAAGCCGCCGGAGCGGTAATAGATTGAGTCGCGATGAGCGCTGAGACCGGTCCCGCTGACGAGACCCTCCAGGGCCGGATTCGCGAGGCCGAGCGCCGGCTGGAGGAGGCGGCGGTGGTTGCCGCCGCGGCCGAGCGTCGGGCCGAAGAGGAGATCCAGGCGCTGGAAGCCGACCTCGAGCGCGAGCGCGAGGAGAAGGAGCGGGCCCTGGCCGCCGCTGAGGCGAAGCTCGGCGAGATCGAGACCCAGGTCGAGGCGGCCGAGCGGCGGGTCGAGGTGGCCGAGAGCCGCACCGCGGTTGCCGAGTCGACGATCGCCGACGAGCTGGCGCGGGCGCGCGAGAGCGCGGCGCGATGGCTGCAGGGACAGCTCGACTCGCTGCGCCGAGAGGCTGAGGGGCGATAGCGGCAGTCGGCGAGTTCGACGTCGCCGTGGTCGGCGGCGGCGCCGCCGGCCTCTGGAGCGCGCTGCGAGCGGCGGAGCTCGGCGCCCGCGTTGGACTGGTCTCCCGCACCCCGCTCTCCGAGAGCGCCAGCTTCTGGGCCCAGGGTGGGCTCGCGGCGGCGCTGGAACCGCACGACTCCCCCGACCTCCACGCCGCCGACACGATCGCCGCCGGCCGCGGCCTCTGCCGCACCGCGGCGGTGCGGGCGCTGGTCGAGGAGGCCCCCGCGGTGGTCCGCGACCTGATCGCCCGCGGCGTCGTCTTCGACGTCGACCAGGAGGGACGCTTGGGGCTCGGCCTGGAGGGAGGACACACGCACCGGCGCATCGTCCACGCCGGCGGCAGCCAGACCGGCCGCGAGATCACCGCCAAGCTCGCCGGGATGGTCGCGGGGCAGGAGCGGATCGAGGTGATGGAGCGAACCTCGGCGGTAGCGCTCTGGAGCGACGGCGGGCGCTGCCACGGGGTGATCACCGCCGCTGGAGCGGTCGCGGCTCGGGCGACGATCCTCGCCACCGGCGGCGCCGCAGCGCTCTGGCGGCGGACCACCAACCCGCGCGGGGCGATCGGGGCGGGGCCCGTCCTCGCCTCGCTGGCCGGTGCCGAGCTGGCCGATCTCGAGTTCTGCCAGTTCCACCCCACCGCGCTGGCGATCGCCGGCACCGCCCATGACGGCGTCCTGATCACGGAGGCGATCCGGGGCGAGGGCGCGAAGCTGCTCGGCGCCGACGGCGAGCGCTTCACCGACGAGCTGGCCCCGCGCGACGCGGTGACGGCGGCGACCCTCGAGCAGATGCGGATCGACGGCAGCGAGTCCGTCGGGCTCGATCTGCGGGAGATCGACCCGGCGCGGTTCCCCAACGTCTTCGCCTCGCTGGCGCGGGCCGGCCTCGACCCGGGCGCCGAGCCGGTGCCGGTCGCCCCCGCCGCGCACTACACGATGGGCGGGATCGCGGTCGACGTCGACGGCCGCTCCTCGCTCCCCGGGCTCTACGCCGTCGGCGAGTGCTCGTGCACCGGCCTGCACGGCGCCAACCGGCTCGCCTCGAACTCGCTCAGCGAGTGCTTCGTCTTCGGCGGGCGCGCCGCGGCGGCGGCGCTGGGCGAGGAAGCGGCGACGCCCCGTCCTGAACCGCCCGGATGGCGCTTCGAGCCGCCGGGCGAGGAGACGCGGGACGCCGTCTGGCGCTGCGCGGGGCCGATGCGCAACCCCGACGACCTGGCGCGGCTGATCTCGAACCCGTATCCGCTGGCGCGCGCGGTCGGCGCCAGCGCCCTCGCCCGCCGCGAGTCGCGCGGCGGGCACCTGCGCCGCGACTGCCCCGAGACCGACCCGCATCTCGACGGCATCCACGTCCTCGTCACCCCCGACGGCAGTGTTCGCGAGGAAAGGTGGCACTGAATGTGTGAACCGAGCTGTCCCCGCATGCCGGGGACAGGGGCGTTCACATATTCGGCGAGGTAGCGTCGCCTCATGCTGTTGGGAGTTGACGTTGGCGGGACCTTCACCGACGCCGTCCTGCTCGACGGCGGCGCCGTCCACACCGCCAAGGTGCCGACGACGCCGCGGGAGGAGTCGGCGGGGGTGATGCGGGCGGTGGAGGAGGTGCTGGAGCGGGCCGGCGCCACCGCCGCGGACGTCGTGGCCTTCGCCCACGGGATGACGGTCGGGACCAACGCCCTGCTGGAGGAACGCGGGGCGCGGACGGCCCTGATCGCCACCCGGGGCTTCGCCGACCTGCTCGAGATCGGCCGCCAGGACCGGCCCCACCTCTACCGCCTCTGCGCGCCGAAGCCGACGCCGCTGGTCGAGCCCGAGCTGCGCTTCGAGGCGGCCGAGCGGACCGGGCCGAGCGGGGTCGTCGAGCCGCTCGAGGACGAGGAGGTCGGGCGCCTTGCCGCGGCCGTCGAGGCCAGCGACGCCGAGGCGGTCGCGATCTGCCTCCTCTTCTCCTACCTGGACCCGGGACACGAGCAGCGGCTCGCGGCGGAGCTGCGCCGGCGCCTCCCCCACCTCCACGTCTCCGCCTCGCACGAGGTCCTGCCCCGCTTCCGCGAGTACGAGCGCTGCTCGACGACCGTGATCGACGCCTATCTGAGCCCGCTGCTCGGCCGCTACCTCGGCCGCCTCGGCGAGGCCGCCGCCGAGGTCGGCCTGCCGCAGCCGCTGGTGATGCGCTCCTCCGGCGGCGTCGCCCCGGCCGTGGAGGCGGCGCGCGCCGGCGCTTGGAGCGTCCTCTCCGGGCCCGCCGGGGGCGCCGTTGGCGCCGGGCTGGTGGCCCGGCTGAGCGGCGACGGCAACGCCCTCGGCTTCGACATGGGAGGCACCTCCTGCGACGTCTGCGTCATCGAGAGCGGGGAGGTCCGCCGCGCGGAGTCGCGTAGGATCGACGGCCGCCCGATCCAGCTGCCGATGGTCGACGTGCACACCGTGGGCGCCGGCGGCGGCTCGATCGGCTGGCGCGATTCCGGCGGCGCGCTGCGGGTCGGCCCCCGCTCCGCCGGCGCCGAGCCCGGACCCGCCTGCTACGGCCGCGGCGGCAGCGAGCCGACCGTCACCGACGCCCACCTCCTGCTCGGGCACCTGGCCGGCGACTCGCGGCTTGCCGGAGGCGTCGAGCTCGACGCCGAGGCGGCGGAGCGGGCGGTCGCCGGGCTCGGCGCCTCGCTCGGCCTCAACACCCTGGATACCGCGGCCGGCATCCTCCGCGTCGCCAACCAGGAGATGGTGCGGGCGCTGCGGGTGGTCACCGTGGAGCGGGGAGTCGACCCGCGCGGCTTCGCGCTCCTGCCCTTCGGCGGGGCCGGGCCGATGCACGCCGCGGCGATCGCCGCCGAGCTGGGCATCGGGACGATCGTCTGCCCGCGCGCCGGCGGCGTCCTCTCCGCCCTCGGCCTCTGCGCCTCCGAGCGCCGTCGCGACACCGCCCGCACCGTGATGCTGAGCGGCGGCGAGCTGACCGACGGGCGGATCGGCGAGGAGGTGCGGGCGCTGAGGGAGGAGGCCGGCGCCGGCCTGGACGCCGGCGCCGAGGCCCGTGTCGTCTACCACCTGCGCTACGCGGGCCAGGCGTTCGAGCTGCCGGTGCCGGGGCCGGTCGATCCCGACCCCGACGAGCTGGTCGAGGGATTCGAGCGAGCGCACGAGGAGCGCTACGGCCACCGCGACCCCGACAGCGAGGTCGTCCTCGTCGACATCGGCCTGGCGCTGGTCGTGCCCGGGCCGGCGCCCCAGCCGGTGGCGGCCGGACAGGGCGCGCTCCAGCGAAGCTCCCGCCGGGTGCGCTTCGAGGCCGAGTGGGTCGAGACGCCGGTCATCCGCGGCGAGCCCCCGGCCGGGACCGAGGCCGAGGGCCCGGTCGTCTTCGAGCTGCCCGAGGCGACCTTCGCCCTTCCCCCCGGCTGGCACGCGCGCGTAGACGAGCACGGCACCATCGTCGCTCGGTTCCTTGCGGCCGAAATCGGTCCGAAAGGAACCGCGGAACGCCGGAGGAGCTCGCAGTGAGCGGGATCGACCCGATCGCGCTGCAGGTGTTGGTCGGGGGCCTCCGGTCCGCCTGCGAGGAGATGGGCGCGACGCTGATCCGCTCCGCCTACTCGGCCAACATCAAGGAGCGCCACGACTGCTCGACCGCGCTCTTCGACCCCGGCGGCGAGCTGGTGATGCAGGCGGAGCACATCCCGGTCCACCTCGGCTCGATGCCCGACGCGGTCGCCTCCGTCCTCGACGAGGAGCAGCGGCCCGGGCAGAGCTGGATCCTCAACGACCCCTACCGCGGCGGCACGCACCTGCCCGACATCACCCTCGTCTCGCCGGTCTTCGCCGGCCGGGAGCTGCTCGGCTTCGCCGCCAGCCGCGCTCACCACGCCGACGTCGGCGGCCCCACCCCGGGCGGGATGCCGGCCTTCTCCTCCACCCTGGAGGAGGAGGGCGTCGTCATCCCGCCCACCCGGGCCGACGAGGAGACGCTCGAACGCCTTGCTGGGCGGATGCGGATGCCGCACCAACGCCTCGCCGACCTGCGCGCCCAGCAGTCCGCGAACCGGATCGGCGAGCTCCGGCTGCTCGAGTTGCGGGAGCGCCTCGGGCGCGACGGCCTCCTCGGCGGCATGGCCGAGATCCTCGCCTACAGCGAGCGCCGCACCCGGGCCGCGCTGCTGGGGCTCCCCGACGGGAGCTACCGCGCCGAGGACTTGCTGGAGGGGGACTGGAACGGCGCCGAGCGCGACCTGCCCCTGCGGCTAGAGGCGACGATCGCCGGCGACGCGCTCCGCCTCGACTTCGGCGGCGGCAGCGAGCAGGTAGAGGGCAACCTCAACTGCCCGCTCTCGGTGACCAAATCGGCCGCCTTCTTCGCCGTCCGCGTCCTCACCGACCCCGACGGGCCGCCCTCGGCCGGCGCCCACCGGCCGATCGAGGTCCTCGTCCCGTCCGGCTCCCTCCTCAACGCCCGCTTCCCCGCCGCCGTCGCCGCCGGCAATGTCGAGACCTCCAGCCGGGTCGCCGACCTCGTCCTCGCCGCTCTCGCACAGGCGCGACCAGCGCCGGCGCAAGGCCAGGGGACGATGAACAACCTGACGCTCGCGAACGACGAATTCACCTACTACGAGACGCTCGGCGGTGGACAGGGCGCCTGCCCCGGCGCCGACGGCCCCAGCGCGATCCACGTCGCGATGTCCAACACCCTGAACACCCCGACCGAGGCGCTGGAGAGCGAATTCCCCCTGCGCGTGCGCGAGCTTTCGCTGCGCGGCGGCAGCGGCGGCCAGGGCGCCCACCGGGGCGGCGACGGGCTGGTGCGGGAGATCGAAGCGCTGGCGCCGATGCGCTTCTCGCTGATCGCCGAGCGGCGCCGCCACCCCCCGCGCGGCCGCGACGGGGGCGCCAACGGCGCTCCCGGCCTCAACCTCCTCAACGGGTCGCCGCTGCCCGGCAAGGCCATCGGCGAGCTCGCCCCCGGCGACCGCCTCAGGATCGAGACCCCGGGCGGCGGTGGGCACGGCTAAATGTGACGTTGGCCACTCTCAACCGGGCGAAAGCCCAAATTTCGCGATTTTTTAGTTGAGATTTCGCTGCACTCGTCTAGAATGCGCGCCCTCGGGCAGGCGCAGGCGGCCTCTAAAGGCCCAGTACACGGACGCCCGGCCCAGTCGAACTACGGAATCTTCGCAGGACTACTTCAATGCCGATCGCTCTCAAGGAATGGGCTGTAACGGTCCGCGCTCTCGCGGAGGGTGAGCAGCTGCTCACCCTGCGTAAGGGCGGCATCCGCGAGGAGAACAAGCACTTCGAGCTCGAGCACGAGCGCTTCTTCCTCTACCCAACCTTCGACCACCAGCGGAACGACCTGGTCCGCGAATCGCACCATCCGGAGCTGCGCCGGGCCCTCGAGGAGGGCGTCTGGCCCGACGAGGAGCCGCCGCCGAAAGCGCTGCTCCAGGACGGCGGCATCCCCCAGCCCGACCGCGTGCGCCTGCGGGCCTGGGCCGAGGTGGTCGACCACGCGACGATCAACGACCGCCGTACCCTGGACTCGCTGTCGCCCTATTACGTCTGGACCCCGGACTACGCCGAAAAGCGCCTCGCCTGGAAGCGCCGGCACCCGCTCCACGTGCTGCTGCTGCGGGTCCACCGGATCCCGCGGCCGGTCACGGTGCGCGTCCGCGAGGAGTACCACGGCTGCCGCTCCTGGGTCGAGATCGACCGCGAACTGCCCTTCGAGGGCACGCCGGTGATGGCCGACGAAGAGTTCGACCGCGCCCGCAGCGAGATCGTCGACCGCTGTACTGCTGCTGAGCCCGCGCTGGTCTGAGGCCCTCCTTCCGCGCTCGCCAAGAAGGCGGCGGGCGAAGCATTCTCTGCACGTGAGCGAGCGAGGGCGCCGGGATGCGCCGGTAAGGTGGCCTTGATGTCCTGGGTCGAGACGGAGTCCCTCAGCTTCACCGCGCGCCACGACTCCGACGACTCCGCCTACGCGGAGCGGACGCTGGACCGGCTCGAGCACCTGCGACTGCGCCTCGAAGACCGCTTCGAGCGGATCCCGCGGGAGGTGACGGTGGTCGTCCACACCAACCCGGTCTGGCTGACCGCCGCGCACCCCTTCCTCCCCGCCGCCCGCTGGTCCGCGGCCCCCGCCGGTCGCCGCTACCTTGCCGGCTGGCCGATGTCGACCGAGCTCCACGTCCTCAACGACACACACATGGAACGGCGCGCCGCCGGCGCCGACTCCTGCGAAGCCCTGCTCGGCACCGCCGAGCGCCTCTACGCGCAGATGGTGGTCGCCCACAACAACACCGACCTCCCCCCTTCCTGGACGCCGCGCCGCTTTGCCCGGTACCTGCGCTGGGCCTGGCTGGTCGAAGGCGGCGCCCAGTACTTCTCGCGCCAGGTCGGGCTCTACCGCGCCGCGGTGATCCGCCGCCTCCGCGAGAGCTCACGCCCCTCCTTTCCCCCCTCGCGCCGCGATGCAGTCACCCTCGGCGGCACGATCTTCGACCTGCTGGAGAACGAACGGGGCCCCGAGGCATGCGAGCGCCTGGTCGGCCGGCTCCTGCCGCAGGGCCCCGAGGTCCAGCTCGAAGACGCCTTCGACGCCCGCTTCCGCGAGATCGAGGACGCCTGGCGGGACTACCTGCGGGAGATGGTCCGCGGCCCGGTTGCGGTCAGGTGACTTCGTAGAGCAGCCAGACGATGATGAAGGCGCCGATCACGGCGACCCCGATCCAGAAGGCGAGGCGGGCTGGAGAAGTGGCCCCGGTTTCGCCGCGGGCGAGGCGGCGCTGCTCCTCCAGCTCGGTCCGCTCTTCGTCCTCGCTCTCGATCAAGGTGTCGGCGAGGACTTCCCGCGCCCGAACGGCCACGCCTTCGTAGACCATCACGTCGTGGGGTCCGCCGGCCAGGAAGTCCGGGTTGTCGAAGCCGAAGCTGCGCTTCAGCACGCTGGCGATCCCCGCCTCGGAGAGCAGCCCCTGGAGCATTTCCGCTTCGACCTGGTTGCGGGCGAAGGCGACCTTGATGAGCTTGCCGTCGCCGCCCCCGCCGCCGCCCTCGCCGTCGCCGTGGAAGTCGCCGCCGCCGCCGTGGGCGCCGCGCTTGTGAGCGCTGCCGCTCGACCTATGCGACGTCGAGGTCGACATCGGCGATCTTCATCTCCTTCAGCCAGTAGGCCCGCACGGCGGGGGCGTCGGTGTCCTCCAGCGAGACGATCACGTAGACCTGTTCGGGCCACATCACCGCCTCGTTGACGTCGGTCTGCGAGGGGTAGGCGGCGCTGCGGGTGTGGGAGTGGTAGATCCCCACCAGCTCGTCGCCGGCACCTTCGATCGCCTTCAGCGCGTCGTACTGGCCCTGCGGGTCCATCTCGTAGCGGAGCGGGCTCGCCGCCGCGTTCTCCACCCGCACCACCCGCGTCGCCTCCCCGTCGCGCCCGCCGATCATCCCGCAGCACTCATTCGGCAGATCCTCGCGCGCATGCGAGACCATCTCGTCTACCAATTGCTGCGAAATCTTCACGCGGGCGAGGCTAGCGGAAGGTATGCCCCCGCGCCCGGGGCTAGCGACGGACTTCGTCCGCGCCCGCGCCCCCGAAGAGGCGATCCTGGCCCTTGCCGCCGCAGATCAGGTCGGGGCCGGCGAGACCCCTCACTTCGTCGGCGCCGCCCAGCGCAGCGATCACGTCCCTGTGCGGGGTGCCGGTCAGCCGGTCGCGGCCGTCGGTGCCGACGATCGTCGCTTTCTTGCGGAGGCAACGGCTGTGATCGGTCCCGCCATGCAGCGCGATCAGTCCGAAGCGCTTGAGGGCGCCGAGACCGGAGTCTCCGAAGGCGACGATCCGCCCGCTCGACTGGATGCCGACCATGTATTCCGTCTCACCGCCGCCCCCGTAAGGGAGGACGACCCGTTCGCCGCCATTGAAGGTCCGGTCCTTACCGCCGTCGGAGCGCAGGCGGAAGACCGAGATCCTGCCGCCACCCCAGCCGACGCCGAGGAGGCGGCCCTTCGCGTCGGAGGTGAGGTCGATCGGATCAACCGACCCGGCGCGAGCGAACAGCTTGAGGCTGCCGCCGTTGCCGAAGCTCGGGTCGAGGGCGCCGTCGGGCGCCAGCTTGATCAGGTTGCCGACCGTGGAAACCGTCGGCGTCGAAGTTTCGTAGGAGAGGAAGAGACCGCCGTCGGGAGTCGGCGTCGCCGCCTCGACCGAACCCTCGCTGCCAGGCGTCGCGAAGAAGAGGCTGCCGCCAGCGGCCCAGGAGGAATCGAATTGACCATCGGGCTGTAGACGGGCGACGCTGAACCCGCCTCCGTAGAGGGCGGTGCCGCCGAGACAGCAGAAGGGGGCCGGGATCGTGATCGCCCCCCCGGCGCCGACGAAGACCCCGGCCGGCTTGGTCTGGGTGCTCAGCAGCGGACGCGCTTCGCCGCCGTCCCCGAAGGTCGAATCGAGCTGGCCACTCGCGGTGTAGCGGGCGACCATGATGCTGCGGTCTTGGCCTTCGCCCTCGAAGCCACCCTCGACGGCGACCAGAACCTTGCCGTCGGGCTGCACGGCCGCATTCGGCACCCCACGCACCGTCGCGATCAACTTTTCCGGCGACGAAGCCACGCCGCCGTTGCCGAAACTCGGGTCCAGGCGCCCGTCGAGACCAAGTCGTGCCACCACCAGCCCCCCTTCGCCACCGTAGGTGGCGACCACCGGCTTCCCGTCAGGGGCGACCGCAAGGTCGAATTCCTCCTGGAGCGGGCTCTGCTCGACCGTCAGCTGCGGACCGGGCGCGAAGGCAGGGTCGAGTTCGCCCTCGGCGGTGTAGCGAGCGACCGTCAGCCCAACCGCGCAGCCGAAAGGCGGATCGCAAGGTGCGTAATTCGAGTAGAGGACGAAGATTTCGTCGTCTGGCCCGATCGCCATCCGCGCTCCCGCTTCGCCAGGAAGCGGGGAGCCCGATCCGGGTACTTCGGCGATCCCGTCGCCGCCACCAAAGGAGCGGTCGAGATCGGCCGGCGCCGCCACGGCGGTGGAGGCGCCGAACGCAAGGGCGCAGGCGATCAGCACGGAACAGACGAGAGCGCGGTGCATCTGTTCCTCAACCTCAGGACGTTCGACGAGTTGCGGCGCCCGGCGGGCGGCTGTTACCACCACACCGTCGAGTCGAGGTTCTCGATCTCCTCGATCGGTTTGGTGTAGACGCCCGAGGACAGGTACTTCCAGCCGTCGTCGGGGATCAGGAAGACGACGTTGCCGCCGTCCAGCTCGCTGGCGATGCGGTGGGCGATGTAGGCGATCGCGCCGCCGGAGACGCCGGCGAAGACGCCCTCCTCGTCGAGCAGCTTCTTCGTCCAGACGATCGCGTCGCGATTGGAGACCATGATCTTGCGATCGAGCAGGGAGAGGTCGATGATCGGCGGGATGAAGCCGTCGTCGAGGGAGCGCAGCCCCTGGACCAGCTCTCCCTGTTTCGGCTCGGCGGCGACGATCACCGTCTCCGGGTCGGCCTCCTTGAGCCGGCGCCCGTTGCCCATCAGGGTGCCGCCGGTGCCGAGGCCGCCGACGAAGGCGGCGACCCCGTCGAGCTCGTCGAGGATCTCGACCGCGGTGCCGTTGTAGTGGGCGAGCGGGTTGGCCTCGTTGCCGTACTGATAGGGCATGTGGTAGCCGGGCTCCTCGGCCATCTCCAGCGCCACCTCGACCGCCCCGTTGGACCCCTTCGCGCCCTCCGAATAGACGATCTCCGCCCCGTACATCCGCAGCAGCTCGGTCCGCTCCTCGGTGACGTTGTCGGGCATCACCACCTTCAGCGGGTAGCCCTTGCGCCGGCAGATCATCGCCAGCGCGATGCCGGTGTTGCCGGAGGTCGGTTCGAGGATCGTCTGCCCCGGTTCGATCGCGCCCTCCGCCTCCGCCGCCTCGATCATCGACTTGGCGACCCGGTCCTTCACCGAACCCGTCGGGTTGTGCCCCTCGAGCTTCGCGTAGATGCGGACCTCGGGCTTCGGCGCAAGCCGCGGCAGCTCGACCAGCGGCGTGTTGCCGATCGACTCCACGACGTTGCCGAAGCGCCCTCCGCAGGGTTTGTTGAGTAGATCGTCTCGCATCCGCCGCCCTTACTTCAGAAAGTGTAGCGGCGGTCGGCAAAGGCGCGGACGGATTGGGAATGCCCTGCTCTGGGCATGTGAATGCGCAGCTTGTATGTTCGGCACGTCCGGCAACTCGGGATCGGAGGGAATCGAATGAGAAACACCCGGTTGACCGCGCTCCTGGCGGTCCTCCTACTCGCCCTGGCCTCGGCCGCGGGGATCGGCTGCGGCGGCGGCGGCGACAGCACCACCGCCGGTGGCGGCGGTGGCGGGAGCAGCGAAGGGGGCGGCGGCGAACCGCTCAGCGTCGGCTCCGACATCCCCTATCCCCCGTTCGAGCAGGGGAAACCCGGCAACTACACCGGCTTCGACATCGAACTGATGGAAGCGATCGGGGAAAGGATCGGCCGCAAGCCCGAAGTCCAGGACACCTCGTTCGAAACGATCTTCCGCGACGTCGCCCAGGGGAAGTTCGAAGCGGTGATCTCGGCGGCCACGATCACCGAAGAACGCGAGCAGGCGGTCGATTTCTCCAACCCCTACTACCTCTCCGAACAGGCGGTACTGGTCAAAGCAGGCAGCGACGTCAAATCCCTGAAGGATCTGGAAGGAAAGACGGTCGCCGCCCAGCAGGGGACGACGGGCCTCGAACTCGCCAAGGAAGAACTCGGCGGCAGCGAAATCCGTCCCTATCCCGAAGGCCCAGACGCCGTCAACGCGCTCAAGTCCGGCACCGTCGAAGGCGTGGTGATCGACGCTCCGGTCGCGGCGAACGCGGTCGAAAAATCCGGCGGCATCGAAATCGCCGAAAAAGTCCCCACCGAAGAATCGTATGGGATCGCCGTCGCCCAGGGCGAAACCGAACTGCTCGAAGAAATCAACAAAGGGCTGAAGGAAGTCGAGGACGACGGGACCTACAAGAAGATCTACGAAAAGTGGTTCCACCTCGAACCGCCGAAAACGATCTTCACGGAAACGCACGAAACGGAATGACCGCGGACGGTTGAGTTGGAGCGGAAGGGGCGCCATCATGGCGCCTCTTCTTTTCAAGGGAGCCGGTAGGAGAGGGCGATGAGCGAATTCTTCCATCAGTACTTCGACTTCACGGTCATGGGGGACCACTTCAGCGAAGTGCTGGACGGGTTTCTCAAAAACCTGCTCGTCTTCGTGGTGGCGGCGGTGCTGGCGTTGGTCTGGGGCCTGATCCTGGCCCTGATCCGTCAATTGCCGGGAAAAAAATCCGTCCCCTTGCGCGGTCTGACGATCGCCTACATCGACGTCTTCCGGGCGATCCCGATCCTGATCGTGATCCTGCTGATCTCCGGCAGCCTGCCGTTCCTGGAATTCCTCCCGAAATCGATCCGCATCCCCCTATGGCTCGGGCAGCCGGATCCCTACTGGTACGGGGTGATGGCGCTGACCCTGGTCTACGGCGCCTATATGGCGGAGGTCTACCGGGCGGGCATCGAAGCGGTGCCGGGCGGGCAGGTCGAGGCCGCCCGCTCGCTGGGGATGAGCCACGGGCAGGCGATGCGCCACGTCGTGGTGCCGCAGGCGGTGACCAAGATTCCGGCGCCGATGCTGAACGAATTGATCTCGCTGCTGAAGGACACCACCCTCGTCGGGGTGATCGCGCTCGGCGAGTCGGTGCTGATCGGCCGTGAAATCCAGTCCGAAACCTTCAACAGCTCCGCCTACATCCTCGCCGGGGCGATGTTCCTGGTGATCACCCTGCCGATGGCGCGGCTGGTCGATTACCTGATCAAGCGGAACCGCAGCAAGATCGCCCGCGGCTCGCACATCGAGGTGGCTTGATGGCCGAGACGATGGTGAAGCTGGAAGGCATCCACAAGCGCTTCGGGGCGCTCGAGGTCCTCAAAGGCGTCAACATCGAGATCGCCAAAGGCGAAGTCGTCTGCGTCCTCGGCCCCAGCGGCTCGGGCAAGAGCACGCTGCTGCGCTGCGTCAACCTGCTCGAGCCCCCCGAGGAGGGCGACATCTTCATCGAAGGCAACGACATCTGCAAGGGCCCCGGGAGCGGCAGCGGCGAGCAGAGCTGGAAGCTCGATTTCGTCCGCCAGCGGGTCGGGATCGTCTTCCAGCAGTTCAACCTCTTCCCTCACAAGACGGCATTGGAGAACGTCACCCTGGCGCAGGAAAAGGTGCTCGGCCGCTCCGGTCGGGAGGCGCGGGAGAAAGCGACGGAGCTGCTGGAGCGGGTCGGCCTCGGCGACAAGGTCGCCCAGTATCCGGAACGCCTCTCCGGCGGCCAGCAGCAGCGGGTGGCGATCGCGCGGGCGCTGGCGATGGACCCGCGGGTGATGCTCTTCGACGAGGTGACCAGCGCGCTCGACCCCGAGCTGGTCAAGGAAGTCCTCGACGTGATGCGCGAGCTGGCCGAGGAAGGGATGACGATGATCGTCGTCACCCATGAGATCGGCTTCGCCCGCGAGGTCGCCGACCGGGTGATCTTCATGGACGACGGCGCGATCGTCGAGGAGGGCCCGCCGGCCGAGGTGCTGGAGAGCCCGCGCGAGGAGCGGACGAAGCAGTTCCTGGGTTTGGTGCTGGAGCGGTAGACGATAGATCGCGAGTGGAGAGTTCACCCGCCTATAGCAAGGTCAATTCTCCGCTCGTTAGGCGGCGCCGCCCGCCATGGCGGGAAGGATCACAACCGTGTCGCCGTCGTTGACGGCGGTAGCGAGCCCGTCGAGCACCCGCACGTCCTCGTCGTTGAGGTAGACGTTGACGTAGCGGTTGAGCTCGCCGTCCTCACCGAAGAGCTGCGCCTCGGTGTCTGGAAACTCGCCGGTCAGCGAGCGCAGGACCTCGCCGACGTTGCCGCCGCCGGCCTCGACCTCGGGCTGGCTACCCGTTTTCGGGCGCAGGACCGGAGGGATGCGGACGGTCGCCATCGAGCGATGATCCTAGAGGAGCGGGCGCTCAGCGGTCGCCGCCGGCGCCGGCGCAGAACTGCTCGTAGTCGGGGAACTTGCCGAGCTCCGACTGCGGGATCTCCCCGGCGTGCTCGCCGCAGATCGGGCAGTCCGGATCGCGGCGGACCTTCAACTCCGTGAAGCGGGTACCAAGCGCCTCGTAGAGGAGCAGGCGGCCGACCAGCGGCTCACCGATGCCGAGGACGAGCTTGATCACCTCGTTGGCCTGCAGCGTGCCCATCGTCCCCGCCATCACCCCGAGCACCCCGTTGGCGGAGCAGCTCGGCGCCAGCTCGGCCGGCGGCGGGGTGGGGTAGAGGCAGCGGTAGCAGGGTCCCTCGAAGGGGACGAAGGTCGAGATCTGCCCGTCGAAGCCGAGGATCGAGGCGGAGACGACCGGTTTGCGCAGCCGTACCGAGGCGTCGTTCAGCAGGTAGCGGGTGGGGAAGTTGTCGGCGCCGTCGACGACGAGGTCGTAGTCGGAGATCACGTCGAGGATGTTCGAGGAGTCGAGGCGGCCGTTGTGCTCGACCACGTTGACGTCGGGGTTGAGCCCTTCGATGAAGATCCGCGCCGAGGCGGTCTTCGGCATCCCGATCCGTTCGGTGTTGTGAATCACCTGGCGCTGCAGGTTGGAGGCGTCGACCACGTCGTCGTCGACAAGGCCGATCGTGCCAACCCCGGCGGCGGCGAGGTAGAGCGCGGTCGGTGCGCCGAGACCGCCCGCGCCGAGCAGCAGCACCTTCGCGTTAAGCAGCTTCAGCTGCCCGTCGACACCGACCTCAGGCAGCAGAGTGTGGCGCGAGTAACGCTCGCGCTGCTCGGCGGTCATCCCCGAGGGGGAGACCACCGGCAAGCCCTGCTCCTGCCACTGGAGGATGCCGCCGCTCATCGAGGCGACGTTCTCGTAGCCGAGCTGCTGCAGCTGCGCCGCGGCGAGGGCGGAGCGGTTGCCGGAGCGGCAATAGAGGATCGTGCGCGCCGCTTTGTCCGGAGCCGCCGCGGCAATCTCGTCGCCGATCAGGCCCGGCGGCACCAGCTTGCCGCCCTCGACGTGAGCCTCCTGGTACTCGTGCGGCTCGCGGGTGTCGATCAGGACAACCTCGCCGCCGCCGATCTCCTCCGCCGCCTCGAAGGGTTCGATCTCCTCGATCGTCTGCACGCGCCCGGTGTCGATTGCCATGTTGCTAGAAATCCCCTAAATCCGATCAGCTTTACTTCAAAAATGATAGCGAGCCCCAGTCTGACCAGGCCCTCGCCACCCCTCCCCCACCCGAACTGAATCAAATCTTGGTTCGATAACAGCCAGAATTTGATGCAGAACGCCGGCCCGGAAAGGTTCTCCGGGCCTGGTCCAATCCGGAAGGAGAGATTTCGGCCTTCAGAGGCTGGGGCGCATCTGGCGCAGGCGGCGGACCCGCTCCTCGATCGGGGGGTGGGTCGAGAAGAGCTTGGCCATGCCGCCGCCCTTGAAGGGCTTGACGATGTAGAGGGGCTCGGCCGCCTGGTTGACCTGCATCGGCATCGCTTCTGCGCCCTGCTCCAGGCGCAGCAGCGCGCTCGCCAGCGACTCGGGGTTGCCGCAGATTTCGGCGCCGCCGGCGTCGGCCGCGTACTCGCGCTGGCGTGAAATCGAGAGCTGGATGATGCTCGCCGCGATCGGGGCGAGGATGACCATGCCGAGCGCGGCGACGATGCCGAAGGGGCCGTTGTCCTCGTCGCCGCCGAACCACATCAGCATGTAGGCGAGGTAGGTGATCGCGGCACCGATCGCCGAGGCGACCGACTGGATCAGGATGTCGCGGTTGCGGATGTGGGTGAGCTCGTGGGCGAGGACGCCGCGCAGCTCGTCCTCGGAAAGCAGTTTGGTGATCCCGCGGGTGACCGCCACCGCCGAGTGCTTCGGGTTGCGCCCCGTCGCGAAGGCGTTCGGCTGGTCCTGGGGGATCATGTAGAGGCGCGGCATCGGCAGCCCGGCGCGGGTCGTCAGTTCCCGCACGATCTGGTAGAGCCGCGGCGCCTCGGCCTCGTCGATCGGCTTGGCCCGGCTCATCGCCAGCGCCATCTTGTCGCTGAAGAAGTAACTGAAGAAGTTGATCGCCAGCGCCATGAAGAGGAAGATCGTCGCCGTCCCGATCCCGCCGATCCCGTAGCCGATGGCGACGAGCAGGCCGCCCAGCGCGGCCATCAGGATCGTGGTGCGGAGGGTGGCGCCCCAGGTGGATTGCTTGGTGGTGGTCATCGCTGGATCAGGCTCCTTACTGAGTTGGGTTGCCTTCTCAGTATCCGCCTCGGGCCTCAGATCGCCTATAGGGGCCAACCCTCGAAGAAGCGGGGGGCACTCCCTACAGCCGCAGGCGGTGCCCTGCCCCAGACACTCAGCATCGAGCCATAGCGAGGGCAGGGCACCGCCTGGGGCTTCTAGGCTTGGCCGATGACGCTGACCGTGATCGGGCTCGCCCTCGTCGTCCTGGCGCTCGCTCTCGCGCTGGTGCGGGAGCGGCGGCGGTTGCGGCCGCTCGAGGACCTGGTCGAGGCGATGGAGAAGGTCGACCTCTCCAGTCCCCGTCCCCTCCTCCCCGCTTCGATCGACGGAGTCGGCGAGACGGAGGAGGTGGCGCGGATCGAGCTTGCCTTCCTGCGGATGATGCGGCGGCTGGAAGCCGAGCGACGGCGGGCGGGGTCGGCGGCGCTGCGGGCCCAGGAGGAGGAGCGCACCCGCGTCGCCCGCGACCTCCACGACGAGGTCAACCAGTCGCTGACGGGATTGCTGCTGCGGCTGGAGGCGGCGCGCGAGGGGGCGCCGCCGGAGCTGGAGGGCGAACTGGCGGAGACCAAGGCGCTGGCGAACCAGGCGATGAACGAGCTGCTTTCGCTGGCGCGGCAGTTGCGTCCAACGGCGCTTGACGACCTCGGTCTGGCTGCGGCAATCGAAGGCCAGGTCGACCGCCTCGGTGGCGAGATCACGACCAGCCTCGACGTCGAGGGCGATTTCTCGGATCTGGGGGGCGACTCCCAGCTCGTCGTCTACCGGGTAGCTCAAGAGGCGCTCTCCAACGCCGCCCGCCACAGCGGCGCCAGCCGCGTGGAGGTGCGGCTGGGCCGCACCGTCGGCGGCGGCGTCGCCCTCGAGGTCGCCGACGACGGCCGCGGCTTCGCCTTCGACGAATCCGAGGGCGGCCTCGGCATCGCCGGCATGCGCGAGCGGGCGCTGCTGATCGGCGCCGAGCTGACGATCGAGTCCCGCCCCGGCAGCGGCACCACGGTGCGCCTAGGGGTGCCGAAAGAATCGACCCGATGAGGGTCCTGATCGCCGACGACCACGGGATCGTGCGCTCCGGCCTACGGCTGCTGCTGGAGCGGCAGGCGGACCTCGAGGTCGTCGCCGAGGCCGGCGACGGGGCCGAGGCGCGGGATCTGGCGGTGCGGGAACGGCCGGACCTGGCGATCCTCGACGTGAAAATGCCGAGGCTGACCGGGCTGCAGGCGACGCGGGAGATCAAGAAGCAGGCGCCGGAGGTGTCGGTGCTGATCCTCTCCATGCACGATGACGAGCGCTACCTGTTCGAGGCCCTGAAGGCTGGCGCGTCGGGCTACGTGCTGAAGGCGCAGGCGGATACCGATCTGCTGGCGGCGATTCGCGCGGTAGAGCGCGGCGAGCCGTTCCTCACCCCCGAGGCGCAGAGGACGCTGATCAAGGACGTGCTCGAGCGCGGCTCCAGCGGCGAGGAGGAGCTGACGCCGCGCGAGGAGGAGATCGTCAAGCTCGTCGCCGAGGCCCACACGACGAAGCAGATCGCCGAGGTCCTCCACCTCTCCGAGAAGACGATCGAGAACCACCGCGCCAACGCGATGCGCAAGCTCGGCATGCGCGACCGAGTCGAGCTGGTCCGCTACGCGATCCGCCGCGGCCTGATCGAGCCGTGAGACGCCGAGTCCGTCATTTTCCTTGTAGAGCAAGGACTTAGACGGACTCGGCATAACCGACCGCTTCGGTAGGATTTATCTCCTGATGCTGTTTTCGACCAAAGCGGAGTACGGAGTGCGACTGATGGTCGAGCTGGGTCGCCAACCCGGCTCGCAGCCGGTCTCGCTGGGATCGGTCGCCGAAGCCGAGCGGCTACCCCTCTCCTACCTCGAGCATCTGGTCGCCAAGCTGCGTAAGGCGGGGCTCGTCACCTCGACCCGCGGCGCCCACGGCGGCTACCGTCTGGCGAAGCCGGCCGGGGAGATCACGATGGACCAGGTGGTCGAGGCGCTGGAAGGACAGATCGCGCCGATGGAGTGCTTCCACGACAGCCCCGAGGGCAAAGTGCTCTGCTCGCATGAGAGCGACGGCGACCAAGCGTGCTCGACGAAGCTCCTGTGGATGCGGGTCCAGGGTGGCGTCAGCAAGGCGCTCGCCGGCACCACCCTGGCCGAGCTGGTCGAGTTCTCCGCGCAGAGCGCGCCCACTCGGGTCGCGGCGATCGGCACCGCCGCCTGACCTCGCCGCACCAGGCATCAGGCCGAGCCATCAGGCATCACCCCAACTTCAACTGAAAACCCAGAAACGGAGCGAAATTGGCTGAGCTGGAGATCCGCAACCTGCATGTGAAGGTCGAGGAGAAGGAGATCCTCAAGGGCCTCGACCTCGACGTCGAGAAGGGCAAGGTCCACGCCCTGATGGGTCCGAACGGGTCCGGCAAGTCGACCCTCGCCAACGCGATCATGGGCCACCCGGCGCTGGAGGTGACGGAGGGGACGGTTACCTTCAAGGGTGAGGACATCACCGAGGCCGACCCCGACGTGCGCTCGCAGGCTGGCCTCTTCATGGCCTTCCAATACCCGGTGGCGATCCCCGGCGTCTCGGTCAGCAAGTACCTGCGGATGATCATCAACGCCCAGCGCGAGGCTCGCGGCGAAGACCAGATCAAGATCAAAGACTTCGCCCGCACCGCTCAGGAGGCGATGGAGCTGGCCAGCATCCCCAAAGACTTCTCCAGCCGCTACCTCAACGACGGCTTCTCCGGCGGTGAGAAGAAGCGGATGGAGCTGCTGCAGCTGGCGCTGCTGCGGCCCGAGGTCGCGGTCCTCGACGAGACCGACTCGGGCCTCGACATCGACGCCCTGCGGACCGTCGCCGAAGGCGTCAACAAGTTCGCCGGGCCCGAGATGGGCGTCCTGATCATCACCCACTACCAGCGCATCCTCCACATGGTCAAGCCCGACCAGGTCCACGTCATGTTCCAGGGGCGGATCGTCAAAGAGGGGGGGCCCGAGCTGGTCGGCGTGCTGGAGGAGAAGGGCTATGGCTGGATCCGCGAGGAGGTGGAGGCAGGCGCCGCCGCCTGACCTCCTGACGATGGAGCCGCAGACCGCGAACAGCCCCGCCGCGGCTCCGACGTACTCCGTCGAGAAGGTCCGCGCCGCCTTCCCGGCGCTGGAGCGCGAGGTGCACGGCCGGCCGGTCGCCTACCTCGACAGCGGCGCCAGCGCCCAACGGGTGCTGGCCTCGATCCAATCGGTGGACCGCTACGAGCGGCGCCACCACTCCAACGTCCACCGCGGTTCCCACACCCTCTCGGCCGAGGCGACCGAAGCCTACGAGGGGGCGCGGGCGACCGTCGCCGACCACCTCGGCGCCGCCGACCGGCGCGAGGTCGTCTTCGTCCGCAACGCCACCGAGGCGATCAACCTCGTCGCCCGCGCCTGGGGCGAGGCCAACCTCGGCCCCGGCGACCGCCTGCTCCTCACCGAGATGGAGCACCACTCCAACATCGTCCCCTGGCAGCAGCTGGCCGAGCGCGTCGGAGCGGATATCGACTGGGCGCCCGTCGATGACGAGGGCCGGCTCGACCTAGCGGCCTACGCGGCGCTGCTCGAGCGCGGCCCGAAGCTGGTCGCCTTCACCCACGTCTCCAACGTTCTCGGGACCGAGAACCCGGTCGCCGAGCTGGCGCGGCTGGCGCGCGAGGTCGGCGCGCTGGTGCTCTGCGACGGCGCCCAGGCGGCGCCGAAGCTGCCGCTGGACATGGCCGAACTCGGGGTCGACTTCTACGCGATCACCGGCCACAAGATCTACGGCCCGACGGGGATCGGCGCGCTCTGGGCCAGGCTCGACCTGCTGCGGGAGATGCAGCCCTTCCTCGGCGGCGGCTCGATGATCCGCAAGGTCACCAAGGGGGGCACCACCTACGCCGACCCGCCCGCCCGCTTCGAGGCCGGGACGCCGGCGATCGCCCAGGCGATCGGGCTTGCCTCGGCCCTGCGCTGGCTCGACTCGGTCGGGATGGAGGCGGTGCGTCAGCACGAGGAAGCGATCGCCGACTACACGCTCGAGCGCCTCGCCGACCTGCCGGGCCTGCGCGTCTTCGGCCCGCCCCGCGGTACCGGCCGCCTCGGCCCCGTCTCCTTCGAGATCGACGGCATCCACGCCCACGACGTCGCCGAGATCCTCGACCGCCACGGCGTCGCCCTCCGCGCCGGCCACCACTGCGCGCAGCCGCTGATGGACCGCCTCGAGATCGCCGCCACCGCCCGCGCCAGCTTCGGCGTCTACACGACGATCGAGGAGATCGACCGTTTGGTCGATGGGCTCGAAGATGCCCGCCGCGTCTTCGGTCTCTGACGCCGCCGCGGCACGATCTAGTCTCCCGCCCGTGAGGGTCCGGAGCGAAGTAAGCGCGCAAAAACTTCGCGGCGGCTTTTACACCCCCGCACCCCTGGTCGCGTTCTGCCTCGAGCGTCTGCTCCCGCTTCTGCCGCCGGAGGGGCAACTGAGAGTCTTGGAGCCCAGTGCGGGCGACGGCGCTTTTGTCGAGGGACTGGCCGCGTTCTCAGCCCTCTCTGACCGCGTCTCCGAGCTCGTCGCGATAGAGCCCAACGAGCTCGAGGCGAGGAAATGCCAGGGCGCGCTCGCACAAACCCCGCTCGCCGGGGACGTCGCCATAGACAGCGCGGTCCGCTGGAGCGCGCGAAGCGACGACGAGTTCGACATCGCCGTTGGGAATCCACCCTTCGTCCGGTACCAGTTTGTCAACAATGGGGACAAAGCAAACATCGCCCGCCTCGGCGAACGGCTTGATGTCTCCTTCGCCGGCGTCTCCAACCTCTGGATACCGGTCCTGATGGGGGCACTTTCGCGGCTGCGCCCCGGCGGTGTTTTCGCCTTCGTAGTCCCGACCGAGCTGCTGACTGGGCTCGCGGCCTCGCGCCTGCGACAGTGGGGCGCGACGGAGTTCGAGCAGGTCCGCCTCGACCTCTTCGATCCTGGCTCTTTCCCCGAGGTACTACAGGAGGTCGGGGTATTCAGTGGCCGGCGAGTTTGCGAGCGATTAAGCGCCACCCATACCCTCACCATCAGCGAACACGATCGCGAGGGAGCCGAACAAAGGTGGGATCATGAGGTCGACTCGGAGCAGCCAAACTGGACCCGTTACCTGCTCTCCCGCTACCAGCTGCAAGCGCTCGACGAAGCCCTCGCGGCCGAGGCGGTGCAGCCGCTCGGCGATCTCGCTCGCTTCCAGGTCAGCATCGTCACCGGCGCCAACGACTTCTTCTCGATCAGCGAGGAGGATCGGCAAGCGTTCGAACTAGATGCCTGGGCCAGGCCCCTGCTGCCGCGCATACGCCACGCGCCGGGCCTGATCTACGACGCCGAGGACCAGGCGAAGGCACTGGAGGCGGGGGGTCGAACCTGGTTGCTCGACTTCTCGGAGCTCGCAGAGGACCCCATGGATTACGAGAGAGCTGCCGAGTATCTCCGGAGTGGCGAGAAGCGGCGCCTGCACAAACGCTACAAGTGTCGGATTAGGAAGCCGTGGTACCGCGTCCCCCACTTCGAGCGGGGCAGTCTCATGCTCTCGAAGCGCTCCCATCGCTTCCCGCGGGTCATCGTTAACGAGGCGGCCGCCTACACGACCGACACGATCTACCGAGGTGAACCGCTGAAAGAGAGCGGCGCCTCGGCCCGTGCCATCTCCGCCAGCTTCCACAGCTCCTTGACCCTTTTGACGGCAGAGCTGGAAGGCAGGAGCTTCGGGGGCGGCGTCCTCGAGCTGGTCCCGTCGGAGATCGAAAGACTGGCATTGGCCTTCACGTCCGACGCCGCCGATTGGATCGACGACCTCGACTCCGCCCTCAGGGCCGAAGACGAAGAGACCCTGATCGAGGAGACGGACGCCTTGGTCGGGCGTGCCGGCATGCTCGACGCAAAGCTGCTGGAGACGCTGAGCGGAGCGAGGTTGGAGCTCTTGGACCGCCGCTTAGCCCGCAACCGACGCAGCGTCCCTCCGCCCGAGGAGCTCGAAGAGTTGCAGGCCGCCTGAGCTCAAGGAGCCAGGTCGAGGCGGTAGCTGCCATCAAACAGCTTTTCAAGGGTCAGTTCATACCCGCTGTAGTCGGAGGTTCTAAAAGTCGGCGTCAAGGGTCCCCAGTGCAAAACAGTGGCATGATTACTTTGATCCGACTCGCGGTGGGGCGCGTGATCGACCTCTAGGTCCACAATCCCCACCTCCTCTCCGTCAACGATCACAAGGAAGGAAACGGAGGCCACTTCGATCGGGTTCCCCATTCTGTCGGTTCGTTGTTGCCATTCCTCCTCAGCGAACAACTCCTCGCGAAACCAGATGCGCCAATCGTAGGGTGAATTGCCTTTGGTTAAGCGCACATTTCCCAGAGGGTTGGTCGACGGGTTGGTCGGATGCTGTGCATCTGACTTCGACAGCGTCTTCGACCAGGCGAGAACAGCCCCGGCGGGCGAGGGAGCGTTCTCGGCGGTCATCTCAACGCCTTCCATCTCCTCTCGTTCCGTCCGCGCCTCCACGGGGAGGCCAGGAACCGGACCCTTCGAGTGGACGCTGGAACCGAACAAATCCGGATCCCCATGAGAGCCGGAGGAGGCGGCACGTCTTTTCTCGCCGTCAGCCACCAAGTAGCGAGAGCTGGCGCAGAGCTGGTCAACGAGGTTCTGGTCAAGCGGGAGGCAAAGGTCGCGATCCCCTAACAGGAGCCGGATCCATTCCTGGACTCCCAAAAGAGCAGCCGCGTCCCTATCGGTCGGGAACTCGAAATAAGCCTCCAACGACGCCTCGTAGTTCGAAAACAGGCCACCGGCAGTTACGTTTGATGATCCAACCAGTAACCACGCTCCTTTCCTGCCTTCCCCCAGGTACACCTTCGGGTGGAAGGTCCTGCCGGACCGATCGTGGAAGACAAATGCTTCATCGGCGATATTGAGGGCCAAAAGCAATCCTGGCCGGGTCGCTACGCCTTCGTCAATCCCAAGTATCAACCTGAGAGCACCCCCCCTCTCACGGAAGGACTCGATGTCAGGCTTGAGCCTGCGAAGGCCGCCGAACCGCATCCACGCGGCGACTATCGTCAGCGATTCAACATCCGGATCGCCAAGCTTGGCCTTCAACAGGCTCCCCGCAGCTGGCGCCGCAGAGAAAGGCTGACCGCGAAAATCCATCGAAGGGGCCATCAGGAAGGTTGACTCTAGTCAAGTGGTCGAGATCGCACCTCCGCTAGCCTCGAACCATGGACGAGCTCTACCGCGACCAGATCCTCGAGCACTACAAGCGGCCGCACAACTTCGGCCGGATCGAGGAGGCCGACCTCGAATTCGAGGACACCAACCCCTTCTGCGGCGACGAGCAGCACGTGACGATCCGCCTCGACGGGGACGACAAGGTCGCCGCGATCGCCTTCGACGGCAAGGGCTGCGCGATCTCCACCGCCGCCACCTCGCTGCTGACCGACGAGCTGGTCGGGATGAGCCGCGAGGAGCTTCTGCGACTGCCGAAAGACTTCGTCCTCGAGCTGCTCGGGATCGAGATCTCGGCGACGCGGATGAAGTGCGCGATGCTCGGGCTGAAGATCGTCAAGAGCGCCTCCCTCGGCCAGTCCGCCGAATGGGAGGATGAGGGCGAGGCCGGCGACCCCGCCGAAGCGGTCGCCGACCTCGGCCAGATGTAACGAGAACGCGGAAAGGCTGTCGTGCAGACGTTCTAGCGAGATCGCGATAAAGACGTCGTACAAGCGTATTCCTGCGGTCTCGCGTTTACGAATTCAGGCGGATCACAGAGAAGATCGCGCCCCAGGGGTCATGGACGACCGCGATGCGGCCGACCTCGACGTCCATCGGACCCATGACGCTGTCGCCGCCGCCCGCCTTGACCTGCTCTATCGCCGCCTCGGTGTCCTCGACCGTGAAGTAGGTGTTCCAGTGCGGCGGGACTTCGCTGGGAACCCGGTCGGACATCGCCAGCATTCCGGCGACGCGATCCTCTCCCACCATGCAGATCGAGTATCCGTCGGCGTTCTCGGCCTCCCTGTCTTCGAACTGCCAGCCGAAGACGCTGCCGTAGAAGCGTTTCGCCGCCCCGGCATTGCCGGTGTTGAGCTCGTTCCAGGAAAGGGCGCCCGGCTCGTTGACCAGCTCGGCGCCGGGGAACGCGCCGGCCTGCCAGATCCCGAAGACGCCACCCTCCGGGTCGGCGAAGACCGCCATCCGGCCGAGCTCCATCACGTCCATCGGCTCCGAGATCTGGCTGCCGCCGTTCTCGCCGATCTCCGCCGCGGTGGCGTCGGCGTCGGCGACGGCGATGTAGGTGCTCCAGGCCGGCGGCTGTCCCTCCTGCATCAGCGGCATCACTCCGGCGACGTCCTTGCCATTCTTTTTGGCCCGGCGGTAGCCGCCCATTTCGGCCGAGTTCGGCAGCTCAGGCACCTCCCAGCCCAGAAGCTCGCCGTAGAAGCGTGCCGCGGCGTCGACGTCCGGCGTCCCGAGGTCGACCCAGCAGGGGGTGCCGGGGGTGTAGCTCGTTCTCTCGCTCATCTCGAATCCTCTCCTCGAAGGGTTGACGTGGATAAGACCAGAGTCGGGGCTCCGACCCATTGCCGAGTCGTGAAAAATTGGGGTGTCTGAGTTTGACCCCCACATATGGCCGGAAAACTCAGACACCTGCCGGGCCGCCACCCGGCCCCGCTAAAATCCGACCTTGGAAGTAGGATTAAGTCTCGATCCGCACTATGCCGCCAACGCGGCGACTGGAGCACCGCCACCCTCTTGACCGATACCGCAGGAACCAAAATCTCAATCTGCCCGCCAGCGGAGCTGCCGCCGGGTGGGATGCGGCTGGTCGAGCACGACGGGACGAAAATCGGCGTCTTCAACTGCGACGGCGCCTACTACGCGATCGAGGATCGCTGCTCCCACGACAACGGGCCGCTCGCCGAGGGCGAGCTCGACGCCACCGCCTGCACGGTCGAGTGCCCGCGCCACGGCTCCCTCTTCGACCTCACCACCGGCAGGCCGAAGACGCTCCCCGCCTTCCAGCCGGTCCAGACGTTCCCGGTAGCGATCGAGGACGACACCATCACTTTGGAGGTCAACTGACATGGCAACGCCCGAGGTTCTCGCCGAGAAACGCGAGCTGGCCGGCATCAACGCCGACTACAAGGAGAAGTTCGGCTTCAACGATCCCGAGACGGGCTACGCCTACAAAGCCCCCAAGGGGCTGACGCGCGAGGTCGTCGAAACGATCTCCGACTTCAAGGAAGAGCCGCAGTGGATGCGCGACTTCCGGCTCAAGGCGCTGGAGCACTTCGAAAGCCGCCCGACCCCGAAATGGGGCGGCGACCTCGACCAGATCGACTTCGACGACATCCACTACTTCGTTCGCGCCTCGGACAAGAACAGCCGCGACTGGAGCGAGGTCCCGGAGGACATCAAAAACACCTTCGACCGCCTCGGGATCCCCGAGGCCGAGCGTAAATTCCTCTCCGGCGTCGGCGCCCAATACGAGTCGGAGGTCGTCTACCACCAGGTCAACGAGAAGCTCGAGGCCCAGGGCGTGATCTTCACCGACATGGACACCGCCCTGCGTGAGCATGAGGACCTGGTGCGCGAGCACTGGGCGACCATCATCCCGCCCAACGACAACAAACTCGCGGCCCTGAACAGCGCCGTCTGGTCGGGCGGCTCCTTCGTCTACGTCCCGGCCGGGGTCAAGGTCGAGATGCCGCTGCAGGCCTATTTCCGGATCAACACCGAGAACATGGGCCAGTTTGAGCGGACGCTGATCATCTGCGAGGAGGGCGCCGACGTCCACTACATCGAGGGCTGCACCGCGCCGGTCTACTCCAGCGACTCGCTGCACTCCGCGGTGGTCGAGATCGTCGCCAAGAAGAGCTCGCGGGTCCGCTACACGACGGTGCAGAACTGGTCGCAGAACGTCTTCAACCTCGTCACCAAGCGGGCGGTCGCGCACGAGAAGGCGACGATGGAGTGGGTCGACTGCAACCTCGGCTCGAAGTTGACGATGAAGTACCCGTCGATCTACCTACTGGGCCCTGAAGCCCACGGTGAGATCCTCTCGATCGCCTTCGCCGGCGACGGCCAGCACCAGGACGCCGGCGGCAAGATCATCCACGCGGCGCCGCGCACCTCGTCCTCGATCTTCTCCAAGTCGATCTCCAAGGACGGCGGCCGGGCGACCTACCGCGGTCTGCTCGAAGTCGCCGACGGGGCGAGCGAATCGCGATCGAAGGTCGTCTGCGACGCGCTGCTCCTCGACGAGGACTCGCGCTCGGACACCTATCCGACCATTCGCATCGACGAGAACGACGCCGACGTCGGCCACGAGGCGACCGTCTCCAAGATCGGCGACGAGCAGCTCTTCTATCTGCAGAGCCGCGGGCTCGACGAGGAGGAGGCCTCGAAGATGATCGTCAACGGCTTCATCGAGCCGGTGACCAAAGAGCTGCCGATGGAGTACGCAGTCGAGCTCAACCGGCTGATTGAGCTCCAGATGGAGGGATCCATTGGCTGAGGTCGCGACCGCACCGGCCTGGCTCGACGAGAGGCGCCGGCGCGGCGCCTCTCTCGCGCAGGAGCTGCCGCTGCCGGACCAGAAGGCGAAGGGCTGGGAATTCACCGACCTCTCTGGGCTCGACCTCACCGCGTACGAGGAGGCGAGCGCCGAGCCGGTCGTCTCCGGCGCCGAGGGGGCGACCGTGGTCTCGCTCGCCGAGGCGGTCGGCAGCCAGGGCGAGCTGCTGCGCGAGCGGCTGGGGTCGCTGGTACCGATGGAGGATTTCTTCGTCGCCCGCAACGAGGCGGGCTGGCAGGACGGGGTGCTGATCCACGTGCCGAAGGGCGCGCGGCTGAGCGAGCCGATCCAGATCGAGGTGCCCGTCGACGCCAGCGACGAGGCGATCAACTGGCGGACGCTGGTCGTGCTGGAGGAGGGTGCCGAGGCCGAGGTCTGGGAGCACTGGTCATCGCCCGACGACGAAGTCGACGCGATCCTCAACTCGGTGGTCGAGCTGGCGATCGGCCAGGCCGCGACGCTGCGCTACGTCAACACCCAGGACATCTCCGAGCGGGCCTGGATCTTCGCCACCCAGCGGGCGCAGGTCGAGCGGGACGGGCGCCTCGACTGGGCGGCCCTGGGCTTCGGCTCCGCCAACGGCAAGGTGCGGATGGAGACCAAGCTCGCCGGCCCCGGCTCGGAGGCGCGGGTGACCGGCGGCTACGCCGGCGGCGCCGGCCAACACCTCGACTACGACACCACCCAGGAGCACGCGGCGCCCAACACCAACTCCGACCTCGCCTTCCGCGGCGTCCTCGCCGCCGGGGCGACCGCCGTTTGGCGCGGGATGATCAAGGTCGATCCGGGCGCGCAGCAGACCGACGCCTTCCAGGAGAGCCGCAACCTGCTGCTCTCCCCCGAGGCCCATGCCGACGCGATTCCCGGCCTGGAGATCCTCGCCGACGACGTCCGCTGCACCCACGCCGCCGCCGTCGCCCAGGTTGACAGGGAGCAGCTCTTCTACCTCACCTCCCGCGGCCTCGGCGCCGCCGAGGCCAAGAGCCTGATCATCGAAGGCTTCCTCGAGTCACTGGTCGAACGGCTGGCCGAGGGCCCGGTGCGCGACAGCGTCTCCGAGGCGCTCGAGGCGCGTCTGGCGGAGATCCTCTAGGGACTGGCCGCTCGGCCCGAGGGTCCTGTCTCCGATTCCGGGCTCTGCCTGTCGGCAGAGTCCTCGGAATCGTCGCCACCCGCGGGAGGAGCGTCAACCGCTCTGCGCTGAGCCACAGTCGTCCTGACGATGGATGCGGCGACGATCAGCACCGGGAGCACGTAGAGGACCCAGAGGTAGTGGCCGACATGGGCGAGAGGGAGCACGCCCTTCCCCTACCCGTTCGCGACGGAGAGCAGGTAGAGGCCGAAGCAGGTGAAGGCAACCATCACCGCCAGCATCCAGTACTGGGAGGCGGTGGCCCTGCGGTAGTCGGGCCAGTAGACGAGGGCGCGGTCGTGGGCGAGCATCAGGCCGATCACGTGGCCGATCACCAGGGCCGCCACCTGGACGTACCAGATCATGTTGGCGCTGAGGAACTTGTAGTCGACGGTGTAGTTGACCGTCCCGAAGAGGTCGGTGTGGCCGGTGCCGAGCGGGTCGGAGAGGATGTAGGTGAACTGCGCCTGCTCCTGGAAGGCGAAGAGGCTGAAGTAGTGGGCGACGAGGTAGGCGAGGGCGATCGGGATCAGGGTGTGGGCGAAGCCGGCGCGCAGCTTCTTGAAGTCGGGCGCGCCGGGGATCGCGCCCATGCCGCGGGCGCCGAGCAGGTAGACGATCCCGACGCCGGCGAAGGTAAGCAGCATGAAGATCGTGTCGCTGAACCGCAGCGCCGCGGTCAGTTCGAGGCCGCGGTTGGCGAACCATTCGAAGGTCTGTTCGATTCCCCCCTTGAACGCCCCGTCCTGGGCGCCGTCGAAGCTGGTGCTGGCGATCGAGGCGATGACCACGGCGGTCGAGCCGGGGACGGCGGCCCAGGTGGTCGTGGCGGAGAAGGGGCGGCGACGGTGGAGGCGGCCGTCACGGCTGCCGAAGATCCCGAGGCGGCCGAACATCCCGAAATAGACCGAGAAGACCTCCCCCCGCTCGCACCACTTCTCGACCCCGAAAGCGGCCATCATCGCCAGCGTGTAGCCGCTGTAGACGAGGGCGGCCACGGCGGCGGCGTGGGGCGCGAGACCGACCGCGACGCCACCGCTGGCGCCGTAGACGACCTCGAGCCAGACGACGGCGAGGAGGCCGATCGCGGCGGGCCAGCGGCCCAGGCGCTCCGGGTATCCGAGGTGCGCGGGGCGCTGGCCGGCAATCACCTTGAAGGCGCCCCCCGCCGCGCGGCCGATCGCCCGCCAGGGACTGAAGGACCGGAAGACGTCGCCGAGGATCGCCGAGAAGAAGGGGAAGCCGAGCCAGCAGGTGACGAAGAGAAAGGTGAGGGCGAAGTTGCGGTCCGGCGCTTCGGTGCCGCGCAGGCCGGCGTAGATCGCGACGCCGAGCAGGAACACGCCGACCGCGCCGCAGACGGCCTGCGCCGGCAGGCTCAGCAGCGCCACCGAGAGGCGCTCGCCGAGCGGCCGCCGGTGCTCGTCCTCGAACTGGGGCGTCCGCCAGGCCGCCGAAAGCGCGAAGAAGGAGGCGATCAGGACGATCGAGGCCGCCCACGCGAAAAGCCAGGCAGGGATCGGGAGGTCCTGCCTGGATGCCAGCGCGTGCGCGAACGGGAGGAGGGTCACGGTTCGACCTTGAGATCGATGATCTGTTCCTTGTGGCCCTCGAGCTCGGCCTCGAACTCGCCTTCGATTTCGGCGGGGAGGTCGTAGGTGACGGTGCCGCCGCCCTTGGGGATCTCCTTCGCCACGTCGTAGCCGTGGAGGTGGATCTCTTCCTCGAACGGGACCTTGACCTTGAAATGGATCCGGTCGCCCTTGCGGTAGACGAGTTCGACGATGCCGCCCACCGGTTTGCCCTGCCTGTCGACGACGATCGTCGGCACCTTGCCGGCGTCGGTGGTGCTGCTGGAATCGCTGCCGCGGCTGCTGAGGACGATCAGGAGGATCACAGCGACGACCACCAGGCCGGCGCCGATCACGGCGGTTCTCGGGTTCATCTTGTGCTCCTTTTCGCGCGCGCAGTTGCGCGTGCCTCGAAGTTGGTTGTTCCTTCCGGCCGCTGAGCGACCAAAAGGAACAGAAGACACCTCTGGTCAGGCCGGGAGCGGCGGCGGGCGCTGGGCGAGCCCGAGGGCGATCAGGAGGCCGCCGCCGGGCGCGAAGGCGCGGGACGGCTTCGGCAGCGCCGGACGGCGGTCGGCGGCGCGAGTCCCGCGGCCGCCGGCGATCCGCTGGGAGAGGCGGACGATCACCTCGCAGCCGGGGTAGTGGCCGAGCAGCAGCGCCAGCAGCAGTCCCAGCAGCGGCAGCGCCGGCAGCAGGAATGTGACGAGCTCAGCCACGCGGCCAGGATACTGTCCGCCCTCAACCGAGCCTAAATGCGACCTGGACGCGAAAACATCGCCGCACCCGACCTGCCCCCTGGGCTCGCCTGGGTCGGTGCCGAGCCGGAGTCGATGCCGGCGCTGACCGCCGGCGGGCCGGCGATCGTCCTTTTCCTCGAATTCGCCCAGCTGAACAGCGTCCGCACCCTTCCCTACCTGGCGGAGTGGCACCGGCGCTACCGCGAGGCGGGGCTGAGCGTGATCGGGGTCCAGGCGCCGCGCTTTCCGTTCGCGGCCGCGCCCGAGGGGGTCGCCGCGGGGCTGGCGGACGCTGGGGTGGAGTTCCCGGTCGCGATCGACTCCGAGCACGACCTCTGGACCGCCTACGGCTGCGAGGGCTGGCCCAGCCTCTTCCTCTGGAGCCTGGGCGGCGCGCTCTCGTGGGCTCACTTCGGCGAGGGGGAATACTGGGCGACCGAGGAAGCGATCCAGGCCGAGCTGCGGGAGATCGACGCGCTGCGGGAGCTGCCGCAGCCGATCGCGCCGCTGCGTCCGAGCGACGCCCCCGGCGCCCGCGTCATCCCCCCCACCCCGGAGCACTTCCCCGGCGGCTCCTGGGAGCGGCCCTGGGTCGCCGGCTCCGACGGCGGCGAGGTGGCGCTCGACTACCAGGCGGGCGGCGCCTATGCGACCGTGGAGGGAGAGGGCGAGATAGCCGTCGAGATCGACGGCGAGTGGCGCACGATCCCCAGCGACCCGAAGCCCGGCCTCCGCACGCTGGTCGAGCATCCAACCCACGAGGCCCACAGCCTCGTCCTCCGGCCGGCCGCGGGCGTCAAGATCTGGTCGATCAGTTTCGCCGCCGGGGTTCCCTGAGCCGCGGCGATCCCTGACCGCCGGCGGCTACCCCGAACCGCCGGCGGCATCTACTGAACCCAAGGAGGAATCGATGATCACCAAGACCGACTTCATCGGCATCCCGTCCACCGACGCCGAGCGCTCGCGCGCCTTCTACGTGGAGACGCTCGGCCTCCGGCCCGACGAGAACGGCCGCTTCGAGTGCTGGGCCGGCGAGACCTGCTTCGGGATCTGGGAGCCGGCCAAGATGGGGATGGAGTTCGCGCCGCAGAAGAACGCCCATCCGGCGCTGCACGTCGATGACGTCAAAGCCGCTCGCCAAGAACTCGAAGCCAAAGGCGTCGAGTTCTTCGGCGACGTCCTCGACACCGGCGTCTGCCACATGGCCTTGTTCACCGACCCCGACGGCAACGACCTGATGCTGCACCACCGCTACGCAGCGTACGAGTGAGCGAGTGGCGAGTTTCGGGCGCTATGGCGCCCTGAACTCGCCGGACGTCAGGCGCGCGCGGCGACCTCGTCGCGGATCTCCTTCGGGAGCATGAAGCGGACGTCCTCGTGGACAGTCCGCAGTTCGGAGACGTCCTCGGCGCCGCGGTCGCGGAAGAAGGCGACGAGGCTCTCGACCAGCTCCTCCGGCGCGGAGGCGCCGGAGGTGATTCCGACCGTCTCGACTGCCTCAAGCCACTCCTCCTGGACCTGGGAGTGGTTGTCGATCAGGTGCGAGGCGGCGCCGTGTTCGCGGGCGACCTCGACCAGGCGGTTTGAGTTGGAGGAGTTGGTCGAGCCGATCACCAGGACCAGGTCGCACTCGCGGGCCAGCTGCTTGACGGCGATCTGGCGGTTGGTGGTCGCGTAACAGATGTCATCTGACTTGCTGGCGACGATGCCGGGGAACTTGGCCCGCAGGGCGGCAATCACTTCGGCGGTCTCGTCGACTGAGAGGGTCGTCTGGGTGATGAAGGCGACCTTGCTCGGGTCCGGCACCTCAAGGCTCTCGACCTCGTCGGCGGTTTCGATCAGGACGATGCTCTCGGGCGCCTCGCCGGTCGTGCCTTCCACCTCCTCATGGCCCTCGTGGCCGATCATGATGATCGTGTAGCCCTGGGCGGCGAAGCGGCGGGCGGAGACGTGGACCTTGGTCACCAGCGGGCAGGTGGCGTCGATCGTCCGCAGGCCCCGGGCGGCGGCGTTCTCGTGCACGCTCGGGGCGACGCCGTGGGCGGAGAAGACGACCATCGCGCCCTCCGGCACCTCGGTCTCCTCCTCGACGAAGATCGCGCCGCGCTTGGCCAGCTCCTCGACCACGTGCTTGTTGTGGACGATCTCCTTGCGCACGTAGACGGGGGCGCCGTGGAGCTCGAGCGCCCGCTCGACCGTCTGCACGGCGCGATCGACGCCAGCGCAGTAGCCGCGCGGCGCGGCGAGGAGCACCCGCTTGGGGGCGGTGACGGTGGCTGCCATATCCCCAGGGTACCGAGGGGGATTACCTGACCCCGGGTCCCGAGGGGCGTCTCTCACCCTCGCTACCGAGGGACCTGCCTGACCCGTACCGAGGGACGTGCCTGACCCGTACCGAGGGACGTGCCTGACCCGGCACCGAGGGACGTGTCTGAGTTTGACCCCCAAATACGACGGGGAAACTCAGACACGGTGGAGGGATTGCGGATCTTCAGTTGGGAAAGCCCCGAAAATGCGGCATAGCTAGCCTTCCCGGATGGCCACCACGGGACGCCACCTGGACCGCCTCACCGCTGTCGACGCCTCGTTCCTGACCAACGAGAGCTCGAGCAGCCACATGCACGTCGGCGCGATCCTCGTCTTCGAGGGACCGCCGCCGCGCTACGTAGACCTGGTGGAGCACGTGCGCAGCCGCCTGCCGCTGGTGCCGCGTTTCCGCCAGAAGCTGGTGGTGCCGCCGCTGGAGGCCGGGCGCCCGCTCTGGGCCGACGACGTCAACTTCAACCTCACTTACCACATCCGCCACACCGCGCTGCCCGATCCAGGCGGCGAGGAGGAGCTGAAGAAACTCGCCGGGCGGGTCTTCTCGCAGCAGCTCGACCGCCTGAAGCCGCTCTGGGAGCTGTGGCTGGTGCAGAACCTCGAACGCGACCGCTTCGCGCTGCTGACCAAGACCCACCACGCGATGGTCGACGGGGTCAGCGGCGTCGACATCGGCACCGTCCTCTTCGACGTCGAGCGCGACGCCGAGCCGCTGAAGCTGGAGGACGACTGGGTGCCGCAGCCCGAACCGGGGACGACCGAGCTGGTCGCGCGGGGGATCGCCGATGCGGTCGCCGCCCCGGTCAAGCTGGCCGAGCGCGCCGTCGAGGTCGTCCGCAACCCGGAGACGACGGCTCGCAGGGCGGTCGAGGCGCTGGAGGGGGTCGGGGAGATCGTCAGCGCCTTCGCCGACCCGGCGCCGGACGTGCCGCTGAACGAGGAGATCGGCCCGCACCGCCGCTACGTCTGGGCGCGCTCGGAGCTCGACACCTTCAAACGGATCAAGGACGGACTCGGAGGCACCGTCAACGACGTCGTCCTCGCCGTCGTCACCGGGGCGCTGCGGACCTGGCTGCACCGCCGGCACATCCGCACCGAGGGGCTGGAGCTGCGGGCGCTGGTGCCGGTCTCGATCCGCGCCGAGGACGAGCGCGGCAACCTCGGCAACCGGATCGCGCTGATGCGCGGCCCGCTGCCGGTCTACATCGAGGACCCGGTCCGCCGCCTGCGCGCGATCAGCGACGCGATGGCGGGGCTGAAGCGCTCCAAACAGGCGCTCGGCGCCGAAGTGATCTCCCGCTTCAACGACTTCGCGCCGCCGACGCTGCTGGCGCAGGCCTCGCGGATCAACTTCTCGACCCGCCTCTTCAACCTCATCGTCACCAATGTGCCGGGGCCGCAGATGCCGCTCTACGTCCTCGGCAAGGAACTCGAGGACGTCTTCCCGGTCGCCTTCCTGCCCCAGAACCACAGCCTGGCGGTGGCGATCATGAGCTACAACGGCAAGGTCGGCTTCGGCCTGCTCGCCGACTACGACTCGATGGAGGACGTCGAAGGCGTCAGCAACGGCATCGGCGAAGCGCTCGAGGAGCTCGAGGCGGCGGCCGGAAAGACCGCCAAGGCGGCGTAGGCGCGCCCGGCGGCGGGTAGCGGTAGAGGCGAGCAGCGCCCGTCCCTAGGCTCTTGTCATGCCCTTCCTCCTGATCGTCCTCTTCATCGTCGTCCCGATCGCGGAGCTGTACGTGATCATCCAGGTCGGCCAGCTGATCGGCGTCGTGCCGACGCTGGTCCTGCTCCTGGCCGACGCCCTGCTGGGGTCGATGCTGCTGAAACACCAGGGGCGCGGCGCCTGGCGGCGCTTCAACGAGGCGCTGGCGGCGCGCCGGTTCCCGGGCCGCGAGGTCGTCGACGGGGTGCTGATCGTGATCGGCGGCACGCTGCTGCTGACGCCGGGCTTCCTCACCGACGTCGCCGGGCTCTTCCTGCTGATCCCACCCACGCGGGCGATCGCGCGGCGGCTGCTGAGCCGGTTCACGCTCGGGCGCTTCGCCGTGGTCGCCGCCGGCGGCGGACCGTTCCCGCGCGCGCCCGGCGGATCACGATCGGGCGGCGGCGCTCCTGGGGCTGATCGCGACTACGACTTCGACGCGACTGCCAAAGAGGTGCCGGGCGAGGACGGTCGCGAGCCGCGGCTGCCGCGAACCGATCGGGGCTGAGAGTGGCGGCCGAGGAGCGGCAGACGGGCCGGCTCCTCGCCCGCAGGCCGGCGGCGGAGGACCGGGTCCTTTACCACGCCCACTTCACCCGGCCGGAGGTCGAGAACTGGCTGCGCCCCTCCCCCCTGCCGCCGTTCACCGCCCAGGTGCTCGACGAACTGATCGACGGCGACCGCGTCCACTGGCAGGACCATGGCTTCGGCCCCTGGGTCCTGATCAAGAAGGAGGGCGGCGGCTTCGCCGGCCGCGGCGGCCTCGCCTGGACCTCGGTCGAAGGAACCGCCCAGGTCGAGCTCCCCTGGAGCATCGAGCCCCGCCTGCACGGCAGGGGCCTCGCCACCGAGGCCGCCACAGCCGCCTGCGAATGGGCCCGCGAGCTCGGCTTCGAGCAGGTGATCGCCCTCACCCTGCCGACCAACCTCGCCTCCCAGCGCGTCGCCGAAAAGGCCGGCTTCGAGCAGGCGGGGGAGGTGATCCACGCCGGCCTGCCGCACCTGCTCTTCCGGCTGCGACTAGGAACGCAGGTGGCGAATTGACCCACCTATGGCCGGGTCAACTCGCCAATCGTCGAACAAGGACCGGCGCCGCGCCCCTCCCTCAGAAGCCGAGCGCGAACTTGGCGTCCTCGGTCATCATTATCGGCTACTGCAAGGCCAAGATGCCTGCAGAACTACCGTTTTTGGGCTCGCTGGGGACAGATTTGGGGACGCCGGCCAGCCACGATCCAAAAAAGACTAGGCTGGGCAAGTGCGCAGACTCGTCCCCATCTGCGGATTGATGCTGCTGGCGATCGCCGGTTGCGGTGCTGCCAGCGGTAGCGAGGGGACGACGCAGCCTCGAGCCGAGACGGGCAAAGTCCAGCTCTCCACCTGTGGAGCCCGCGGCGGAATCGAATTCAAGCTTCAACACGTCGACTGCGAAACCGCAAACACCCTGATCGTGATGCTCGACGGCCGTGCGCTTCATCAGTCGGTGATTCTTATGGCGGAAGGCCAGCAACGAGGGGCCTGGGTCTGTACGTCGCCAACCCATTCACTCGTTGATCCGCTGTACTGCAGACAAGGCATCCGGTCGTTTAGCATCACCCGCGCGCCGTGACAAAACGGCGGCAGTAGCGCCCGAACCGGGGACACCATGATTTTCAGTCGTGTGCGCCGCTGGAATGGGGCACCGTTGCCTACCGCCGTTGGTCCGCTTGCCATGCGGGCCGTCGTCGGGCCCTGATCAAGCTGCTGCAGCTGGAAACCGGGCCGATAGGCACCGGTTACCTGTCCTGGTCAGTACTTTTCCTTCCCCGTCAGCGCTTCATTTCGAAAGAAAAGCTTCCATCGCCCATTGCCATACCAGATACGTTCCCTCTTCTTAAAATCCAGAATCTGCCACGCTTCGGTTTTCCCGAGTTTCGCTTCGGTAGCCGATCGAGAGGTCCCCAAGGGCAATTTGCGAACCTTGCGGTCGAGAGGAGCGAAGGGTTGGCCACGTGGCCAATACCCTGCCTTGTAGAAGCGTTCGCGGACGATTAGGTTGGGTTCAAACACCAGTTGCCAAAGGCGGTAAATGGCAGCGACCTCACCGCCTTGGAACTCCCTGACGTCCCGAGGAGGACCAAGGCGCTGTTCGACCCCTCCAAGCGACATACCTCGAGGGAGCCGGGGGATCACACGATCTAGCCTGGCTAGATCCGAAGCATCGACTCGGCCTTGACCGCAGGCCAAGCTGCCCCCGAGCACAACGACGAGACAAAGGCAGACGGCAATGTTCCTCGCTGATCTCATTAGGAGCAGGATTCCTGTGCCTTCACAGTCAGGGTTTGCACGTCGCCCACTTCATAACCGGCATTGTACTTGTATTGCCACTCAGCGCCAATCTGATACTCCCAGCCGGGATGACATTCAAAGGTGCCAGAATGATCCCAGTCATTCTGGCACCGGTCCGTTTCGCCGCAATTGGGGTCGCCAGGGTAGTGGTTCAAATAATGGGGCGGGCTCATTTCGACGAAGCCATACCCAGTCTGTTCGTCCACCCAGTACCAGAGGTGCCAAGCGTGCAAATCTATGCCCCCCGCGCGGTTGCACTGACGGATGAAGCGAACCCCCATCCTCCAATGGGTCGGAGACCACATCTTGATATGAAGCGTGCACTGGCATCCGATGATGCCCTTGTCACAGGCATTGTCGTACGGCTTCGTGCCGGATAGGTCGCTCTGATTCACCGGATCCGCATTTCCATAGTCATAGGCGTTGGCAGAGCCTCCGCGGACAGGATCAGCTGACAGGAATCGACCAAGCTGCGGTATGTAGCTCCGAGCCCCCATCTGCACCACGCCCGAAGCAAGTTCGGTTCTGCGAAACGCCCCGCCGAGCCACCCAAACCGGGTCGCGGCCCCCGCGGCACGATTGCCAAACTCGTCAAAGGCGGATTTGGATTTCAGAGCGGTAACAGTGGGGCTCGATGCTGCCGTCGCCACCACATCTCCGTGGAGGTTGGTCAGCTGCAGAGTCGGTTCCGATCCGTTTTCTTGGATAGCGACGATGTCCCCATCAATACCTTCGATAGTTCGCATCCAGGCCGTACCGCGTTCCATCCATGCCGGTGAGTCCGAGGCATTGTCGTAATGGAAGATTTCGGTGCCTTCCAGTCCGCCTGCCTGCAGTCGAGTCCGTTGGCGTAGAGCAGCATCGAGTTCAAAGCTGTTCGTGACCCCAGCTTGCGACTGGCTTGCCACCATGTCGGTGCTGAAGTAGCTGGTCGACAGTTCTTTGCCACCAGCATCGGCTTCCGGCAGTTTCGTGATTCGGCCGAAGTTGTCGGTGACGACTCCGGCGTCAATCAGGTGGTCGGCCTTGTCGTAGCCGTAATTCTGTTCCGTTGGCGATCCGCTGCCACAGCCGCTGCCGAGGGTCGAAGAGATGGTGGTCTTCACGTCGCGATTGGAGTCCTTGTCATAGCGGTAGCCGCGGGTCGTGCAACTGCCACCAACTGGGGTTTCCTGTGCTTCTTCGAGACGCCCGGCGCGGTCGTACTTGTATTTGTCGGTACCGAGGGTTCCTACTTCGGAGAGGACCTGTCCGTAGATCGACTCTTCGAGGTCGAACTGCAGCCAAGTGCAGCTCGCCCCGCAGTTTGAGGACTTCGTGTAGGTGAGGTCCATCGCTGCGCCAGTCGGACCATAGGTGGTTTCCGCAGTAAGGCCGTCGGGCAGACCGCGCTTGATGATGCTGCCGTTTGCGTCATAGCTAGCCGTGAAGGTTCCGGCGGCCGAGTCGACCAGTTCGGTCGGGAGGCCCGTGACCGCGTCGTAATGAACCGTCTGCGATCCCTTCGGGTCGGTGACTGCACTCCGGCGGCCGTAGCTGTCGTAGCTGGTTTTCGCTTCATTGCCATCGGCGTCTTTGTAGGCCTTGACCCTGCCGAGGGCGTCATATTCAGCGGTGGTCGCCTGGGTGTCGAAGACGCTGCATTCACCCGTTTCGCAGACGAACCGCTGGACTTCGGGGAACCCGTTGGTCGAGTTGTAGAGGGTCTCGACCTTCGGCACTGCTTGGCCACCGCCGGTGATCTTTTTCGAGGTCTGCCGGCCAGCTGCGTCGTAGGTGATCACGGTTTTTCGAATGCCGGCTTCGCCTACGCCCGGGGTTTCTTCGACAATTTCGGTCGGCTGGCCGAAAGCCGTGTAGGACTTGATCAAGGTCACCGGCATTGCCGGTCCTTCTGCGCCGGGTTGCGCAGCCGGTTTGGTCTCGCAGGGGAGGCCCGCCCATTTGACATTCAGGTTGCAAGGGGACGGTGCAAGGACTTCGCCGTAGTAATAGGTCTTCGTCGCCCCGGGAACGTTGCCGCCTTCTTCAGAGGCTTTCGGCTGGCGCACTTCGGTCGGCAGTCCGGTGGTTTCGTTGTAGGTGGTCTTGCGCTTGATGTTGAGGTGCCCGGTGCCAGCGTCAACGATCGTTTCGATCGGTGCTCGAAGGGTCCAGTTGTATCGGGTTTCGGTGACCCTCTGGTCAATTTCGGTGCCTTTGCCGGGGACAGCGGCTTCGGTCCATTCCTTGGTGGGGAGCAGCGGGGGCGGGTTCAGGTTTTCCGGGTTTTCATAGGCGATCGTCCGCTGCAAGTGTGCTTCCACGACTTCACCCGTTTCCTGCAGCTTCACCTGGTGCAGTGGCCCGCGTTCTTCCAGCAGCTCAGCCCCGTCTGCCGAGTAGACGAACTTCGTCTCCAGCTGGTGGGAGCGTTCGACCCTTTTAGCTTCCGGTTCGGCGAGCGCGCGCAAGCGGTTCTGCGGCGTCAGTTCGCGGGCGACGTTGCCGAATTCATCACTTTCCGTGGTTGAGATCGAAGGCCCGGTCGTACCCGCTCCTGCCGGCGTCGCAGTGTTGACTCCGAAACCTTCTGCGTCCATGTAGTAGAGGGTCGCCTTTTCGTAGGAGCTCGCCGGTTCGCCCGGGACCTGGGTCGGGGGGAAGACGGCGGTGGCGTCGGTCGGGATGTCAGTCTGGCCCCAGGTGGCAACCGAGGCGGCGTCCATCTGGTAGGGCGCGCTGGCGCCGCTGAGCGGGACTTCGTAGCGGATCGAGGTCTTCGTTTCTCCGCCCTGCAGGTTCGAGCGCTTGATCGTCTTCAGACGCGAGACCTGCCCAGTTTCGCCGTCGAGGTTCGGGGAATATTCGAAGGTCCAGGGTTCCTGTCCGGGCGGCGTCAGCTTGCGCAGCATTTCGCCTTCATAGGTGTAGGTGGTTTTCAGGTTCGGGCTGATCCGTGGGTCCCACTCGGCGACGAGACGACCCTGCGTGTCGTAGGAGTAGTTGGCGACTTCGACGCCTTTTGCTCCCGGGCCGTAGTAGGTGATCTTCTGCAAGCGTTCGCCGTAGCTCGACGGCGCACCCCAAGTGGTAGCGGGCACGTAGATGAATTCAAGCGTGTTGCAGCCCGTGGTTTCGGCCGGTTTTTCCGTACATTCGGAGGGGTTGGTATTGGCCGTCGGCGCCACCTCCCGCACCAGCCGGCGTTGGCCATTAACGAACGCCCAGGTCATCACGGTCGAGTGCGGGCCGGAGCCCGGCTGAATCACCGATGCCGGCAGGTATTCGAGTTCACTGCCGCTGTTTTCGTTGCTGAAGGTCGTTCTGTTGCCGCCGGGATCGGTGAGGATGAACTTTCCTTCCGAGAGGACAAGCCGATAGCCGGTGATTTCCGGCGGAGTTACGAAATCCGCATTTTTGGGATCTTCGCCGATCTTTTCGAAGCCGATTTCCTTCCCTTGAATGCTTCGCAGCGTGGCGTAGTGGAAGGTGTATTCGTTTCCTTCGATGGTTTCGGTTCGAGCCTCCAGCTTGATGCTGGCCCATTCGGAGCCTCCCGCCGTTTCCGCCCCTGATTTCCAGCCGCGGCCGAGAACAGTGGTTTCACCGAGATTACCGGGGGCGCGCGTGTTGTAGGAGCGCGAGAAGGAAAGTGGGTTGAAGCCGCCGATCGAGACATCGCCAGCCCCCAGCGCGACGTTGCCGGTGAGCAGGTCAAGCGTTCCGGGCCCGACCTGCATGGTTTCATCTTTGGGACCGCCGATGCGGCGGTCTACCTTGGCTTCGATCGGTTCGCTGAAACCGGCGCCGCTGCCGCCTTCGAAGATCGCCCGGACCTGGATCGTGCCGCCCTGGGCTTGCAATTCGCTCGTGATGTGGGCGGCGTCGAAGTAGAGCCGTTCGGATTCGCAGCAGGTCCCGCTGACTCCGAGTTTTTCCACCGCTTCGCCTTTGGCGTTTCGCAGAAGCGAGGAGGGGATGTTGGTAAACGGTCCTTTTTTTGCCGTCCGGTACTGGAAGTAGACGCCGTTTATGCCGGTGCCTGCCCCCCAGGCCGCCTTCAGCATGAACCGCCGTGCGGTGGTGGTCCCTTCCCTGGGAGAGGTCATCTTGCTCGTTCCCGGTGCCTTCGGGTAGTAGATGAGGTCGAGCTCGGGCTTGTTCGAGGCAGCGGCGCTGGAGTTGAAGCCAACGTAGCGGCGAGGGCATTTGGCGGAGTTGGCGATGCATTCCGCCGTCCGCGTCTCGTCTATCTGCTTGACGACGAGTCCTTGGTTGTCGATCCCGTTGCTGTAGATCGTGTTGTCTTCGACCCAGCCCTGGACCAATTCACGCAGACTCGAGGAGCTGAATTCCCACGGCCCCGCGCCGCTGCCGCGATTGGCGGTCAGGACTTCGGCGTGGCCTTCGGAGGTGAAGTCGCCACCGGGCGTCGTCCATTTATAGGGGCCGAGGAAATTGTTGGTCTTGAACTGCTCCCAGTTGAGCGCAGTCGTCCAGGCCTGCGTCACCCGTTTGGTTTCCAGCCCCGGGACGGTGTTTTCGGCGGCTTTGGGCGCATAGAGCTTCAGGGTCGCTTTGCTGACGTAGGAATTCGCTGGGAGAACCGGGCTCAGCTGGCTTCCGAGTTTGAAGCGCAGGAAGGTGCGGATCGGCTGACTTTCGCTCTGCACGTAGCCGGCACCCAGTTCGGTTGCACCGCTCGCCCCGCACTGGCTCCAGCCTTTGGGAGCGGGCACACTGCCGATCGTGCAGTCCTGTTCGCTGGCGATGAACGCGGAGGGGTCGATCGTCACCGGCCATGCCCGGTCGGAATTCGATAGCCAGGCTTCGTCGGCTTCCACCGAGAGGGTCCAGTGGCCGACTTCGGACCCCCTCTGCAGGGCATAGTGGACCGCATTAGCTGGCGGCGCTCCGCTTGCGTCGGAGATGGTCGGGGCCGGGAGGGTCGCGAAGAGATTGCCTTCTGAGTCCTTGACCATGATCGAGCCCTCTTCCTCAAGCGAGGGCTTGAGACCCGAGGAGAAGTCGAGATCGAACCGGTAGAGCTTGGGCGCGAGGGGATTGTCGAGCGTGATCTCCTCCTTGAGGCCGTCGGCGAGGCTATGGAGTTCGAAGGAGGAGCCGTTGCCGGCGTCGTAGCTGGCGGCGGCGCCTTCCACTTCTGCGGCCTCGGATTCTTGTCCGAGCAGGCGGTACGAGAGCCACTCGCCTCCCTCGGAGAGCCGGACTGCGCCGTCCCCCATTTGTTCGGGGAGGCGGAGATCGAAGCTGTTGGCTCCATTCGAAACGCCTCCTCCTGGCACCGGTTCGAGATCCTGGCCGATTCGCTTCCAGTCACCTTCGGCATCCCTAAAATTGACGCGGCCGCCATAGACCCTCGTTTCAAGGCCGCCGTCTTTGAGTTCGTAGGTGTCGGAAGTGGCGGTGCGTCTGTCTGGCAGTTCTTCAGCGGCAGGAGGCGTCGGCGCTTCGAGCGACGTTTCCGGTTCCCCTGCAGGCGCCGACTCACTCTTCGCCATAGGCGTAAAGGAAACCGAGGCAACTCCGAGTGCCGTTAAGAGCAGAGCGAATAGCAGTCCGTACTTGAAGCGCAAAGTTCCTCCCACTGTGAAATTGCCGAGATCGGAACCCGCGATACCTAGCGCGTACCGAATGAGGGACGGGGCGACCCTACACCACCCGAGGGCCAAAGCCGTACTGAAAATTATGAAAATTAAACTTGTGAAGTAGGAAGGTCAGCTATCCGATGCTGTCGTCACCAGTGGCCGCCCGAAAGTAGAACCGTTTTCCTTTCAAGGTGCTGGCGGAATCCTGTGGGTTAACTGGCTCTAGTAGTTCGATCTCCACTAACGCGCGCAGGTGAAAGCGGATGTTCGAGTCGTAGAACTCGCGGCCGGCACCGCGAAAGAGTCGAACGATTTGAACAGCCGAAAGGGGCTCCTCAATCCAAAGTAGCGCTTCTATGATTGCCACCTTCACCGGATGGACGACCGATGCGACCAACGACGACCAGCAGAATTGCTCCGCCGAGAGGACGGTCCTCCGCGGAAGCCCGTTGAGCTGGTCGCCCGTCACCGCAAGGCGTTAACGAGGCCTGACGGGCGCCGCAGGTGACCAGTCAGCACCCACGGCACCCGTCACGCCCGCTTCCAAACTGGCGCAGCGGATTGTCCGAGCCCTTCAGCATCCGCCGGGCAGCTCTCCTAGGAATGGGTCTGATCGAGTGCCGAGTCACATGCGTCTTTGATCGCAGGGAACAAGGCCCATTCCTCCTGCGTCTCTTCTCGATCAGTGCGCGTGTAATCCATCCCCGCCAGCGCCTCCATCCGCATTCGGTTCATGATCCGGCGAATCTCTTCATCGGGCAGGGTCAGGATGGTCGGCTCTACCGTGCGCCGTCTCCAACCGAGCCCACCGTCAACGAGCAGACGTAACCCATCCAGCAGGCGGCGGCCGATCCGATAGCACTCCTCCTCATTGCCCTTTTCGATCGCCATTTCGAAGTCGCCCAACATGCCGAAATCGGCCGATATCTGCTCGAACAGCGCATCGCGCTCCTCGGGTTTCAGCGTGACCGGCATCCCTTCATTCCTCTCCTGTATTCGGCGCAGACGCCGACAGCGGCCCCGCGGCCTTGAGGAAGAAGTAGGACGGTTCCTTCCCCTGATTCTCTGCACGGGGGATAGAAATCACCGCTTCGAGAACTCCCGCTGCCTCCATTTTTATGCAGTGGTGCTCTGCATGACCCCTGGCGATCCCTACGGCTTTGGCCAGTTCCCCCGCGGTGAGGGGCTTGCCCGCCTCCAGTAAAAGCTGAATGAAAGCAAGCTTCGTAGGGTGGAGGAGAAGGGGTGCCAGCTCCTCCCAGACCCGGCGCTCGAGACCGCCCGCTGCGGGCTCCTCCGGGGATGTCCCGGCAGTCGCACCCCCTTGCGCCGGCGGACCCTGGGGAGTCTGCTTACGAACTTTCCCAATCTTCATCTAGCGCTACCGGCCTCTGGCCTGCTCGCCAGGAATCAATTCGGCATCCCGTAGACACGCGAGGTGGTAACCGACCTGGCCGACGGAGACGGTGGCGAAGCGATCGAGGTCAACGGCGAGCGCCTTTGCGGTAAGCGATCGTGCTTCGTCTGTTGTGAACAGCTCGACGATCCTGCGGCGGATCGGGTTACTGAGCGCCTGCTCCCGGCTGCGGTTCGACCTACTTCGGCCGCGTCCAAAGAAGTGCATCCCTTTCCCAACCTCCGCTTTGACTCATCGTGCGATTGCTGTAGCTCGCTCCATTAGGAACGAACTGTTCGCGCAGTCAACTAGAGGCGCAGCAGAGTGTCTAGGGGGACTTTTCCCCGACACGCTCGGCCGCGGGAAAGGAAAGCATTGCGGTCACAAGCCGCACCGGTTTCGCAGCTGAGTCGTTGCGCCGTTCCAGGCTGCGGCGGTCAACCTCGGCGATTTCCCGGTCTGCCCGGACCATGATTTCTTCGATTTCTTTCGCGCCCTCGGCATCCGTCCAGAGCGGCCGCCGAACGAGGACGCGATCCTCTCTGGACTCCATGTCCCCGCTACGGAGAGCGTCGACCGCATCGGTCGTAAGAAGGTCCACAAAGGTGCAGCTACCGCTCTGGCGGATATCGGCCGGTAACGCGGCCCACTCCTCGGCGGTGAAATAGAACCGCTCTGCGCGGTAGAGGGTTCGCCGGCCGCCGAGGGGGCTCGATTCATGACCGACCGGTTCAGCCAACCCCTCCCTGACGAGAACTCGCAGATGCTCTCGCACCGCTTCGTACGGAATTCCGAGCGCGGCTTGCAGGTGGACCGCGCTCCAAGCTCGCTCTCCTAACCTCGAGAAGATTTTCCACCGGAGCGGATGGCCGAGAACCTTGAGAACCCGCGGATCGGCACCCAACGGTACGCGGGCGGCCTGCTCAACCATGTTGTCGTCCGCCCACAGTCGCATCCTTGACGCGTCCCCCATTCCGACGCCCCGAGGAGGTGAGCACCTTGCATGTAACCGAACTGCGCGCCGTTCCGTCGATCATGGTCACCAAGACCACCTGAGAACCCATAGGCCCTAGGGCCAGGCGGGGCCGTTCACTCGTGTCTCTTGAGAGCACTGGAGAATCCTATTGGCAAACCCAGATTGACGCCGCGGCAGACGCGGCAGATCGGGAAAGACCGAGGCACGCTTGGAGTACTAGCTTTCAAAGTCCAGGACATCTGATCTGGAGCATCTAGACGGATCTGCCCTAGGCATTGCTCTCAAGGCAGATTCGTCTAGATCGTGCCTCAAAGCTCCTGCGCCAATGCTAATCCTGCGCCCACCGAGCAGCTACGGACAGCAAACAGCGAACCCCCTCACGCCACATCACTATCCAGTGATCGCCGCTCGCCCGAAGGCTCGCCGAATTCCCCGGGGGGCGCCGCGGCCCCTGATCGGACGAAGGGGCATATGCGCCCCCACCGGCATTTCTGCGGCATGGTTGCCGCAGCTCCCAAACCGCTTTTGCCGTGCAGGCCGGGACAGAGCGGGCGCTGCCAGTTCCCCCGCATGGCGCCGATGCACCAGCTCCCCGCCCGGGACAGCAAGGGCATGGACCCCGTTGCTCCGCAGGAGCGCCGCTGATGCTCTCGATCGGCAAGCTCGGCCGCGGCCAGGAGCGCTACTACCTCGACAAGGTCGCAGAAGGCGCCGAGGACTACTACTCCGGCGAGGCCGAGGCCGAGGGCCACTGGCTGGGCGACGCCGCGGAGGACCTCGGCCTCCAGGGCAAGGTCGAGCCGGCCCAGCTCGTCGCGATGCTGACCGGCTCAGACCCCTCGACGGGCGAGCCGCTCGGGCTTCGCCACGTCGAGGGCGGCGCCGTCCCCGGCTTTGACCTCACCTTCTCGGCGCCGAAGTCCGTTTCCCTGACCTGGGCGCTCGGCGGCCATCCGGTCGCCGCCGAGGTCAAAGCCGCCCACGCCGAGGCGGTACAGGCAGGGCTCGACTACCTCCAGCAGACCGCCTGCTGGACCCGCCGCGGTGCCGGAGGGCATGAGTTCGTCCAGGGAAACGGCTTCCTCGCCGCCGCCTACGTCCACCGCTCCTCCCGCGCCGGCGATCCGCAGCTGCATACCCACGTCCTCGTCGCCAACGCGACCCAGGGGCCGGACGGCAGATGGACCCGGCTCTACCACCCGGCGATCTACGAACACGCCACCACCGCGAGCTACGTCTACGAGGCCCATTTGCGCGACGAACTGACCCGCCGCCTCGGCGTCCGCTGGCGCGAGGTCGTAAACGGGCTCTCGGAGATCGAGGGCTTCTCACCCGAGCAGTTGCGCGCCTTCTCCACCCGGCGGGTGGAAATCCTCGAGGCCGCGGGCGAGGGCGCCTCGGCGCGGGCGATGCAGATCGCAACGCTCGCGACTCGCCAAGCTAAGGACCGCGACCTGACCACCGAGAGCCTGCGGGAGGTGTGGCGGCGCAAGGCGCAGGAGATCGGCCTCGACCGCGAGGCGATCCACGCCACCTTCGGCAAGGAGCGCCAGGCCCCGGAGGGGCAGGTATCCGTCGCCGAGGTCGAGGCATCGCTGACCCTCCACGCCTCCCACTTCGACCGCCGCGACGCGATCCAGGCGGTCGCCAACTGCCTGCCGGCAGGCGCCCCGGGCGAGGAGGTGGTCGAGCTGGCGGATATGTACCTGGCCCGCCCCGACGTGATCCGGATCGCCGAGACCCCCAGGGGCGAGCGCTACACCACCCGGGAGATCTGGGAGCTGGAGCAGAAGGCGCTCGCGAGCGCGGAGACGATGGCGAGCACGAGCGACCGCGCTGTCGTGGATGAGCTGACCGTCGGCCGCGTCCTCGCCAAGCGGCCTTCGATGAAGCCCGACCAGGAGGCGATGGTGCGGCGGCTTCTAGGCGGCGGCGAGGGCCTGGTGATCATCGTCGGCGAGGCCGGCACCGGCAAGACCTACGCTCTCGTCGCCGCGGCGCACGGATGGGAAACTCTCCCCGGCGAGCTGAGGGTCGCGGCCCCGACCTGGCGGGCGGCGAACGTCCTTCGCTCCGAGGGCCTGGAGGCGACCAGCGTCGCCCGCCTTTTGGCCGAGTTCGACCGCGCCGCCGCCGCCGGCCGGCCGGCGCTTCACCCCGGCTCGGTCCTGGTGGTTGACGAGGCCGGGATGGTCGACTCGCGGGCGATGGCCCGGCTGATCGACCACGCCGAGCGGGCAGAGGCGAAGCTGGTCCTGATCGGCGACCCGGCCCAGCTCGGCGAGATCGAGGCCGGCGGTCTCTTCGCCGCGATCGCCTCGCGCACCGAACCCGTCCATCTGGACGACGTGATCCGCCATCGCCATGAGCTTGAGCGCGAAGGGGCGAAGCTGATCCGCGAGGGCGAGGGCTCCGAGGCGATCAACCTCTACCGGAAAGCCGAGCGGGTCACGGTCTCAGACGACCCGCTGGCGCGGCGGCAGGCGATGGTCGCGGACTGGTGGGAGCGCTACCGCGAGGGCGAGGACGCGCTGATGGTGGCGAAGCGCAACGCCGAGGTGCGGGAGCTGAACGCGATGGCGCGGGAGATGATGAGAGCTGAAGGAAAGCTCGGCGCCGAGGAGATCAGGGTCGGCGAGGAGCGCTTCGCGGTTGGCGATCAAATGATCACCCGGATCAACGACCAGAAGCTCGGAGTCTTCAACCGCGAGAGGTGGCGGATAGCGGAGGTCGATGTTGACTCCCGGCGTTTGGTGTTGGACGGAATCGACACCTGCAGGCAGGTGTGTGTCGATTCCGTCTTCTTGGAGCGCGTCAACCCCAGGGACGGGGCGGCGGCGATCGAGCACGCCTACGCGGCGACGATCTATCAGGCCCAGGGCTCGACTCTCGATTCGGCCTTAGGAGGAGTTCTACGTCGCCACCTCGCGGACCCGCGAGGAGACCTTCATCTACGCGACTCCCGAGGTCCAACTTGCGCGGGAGGAGATCGCCCCGGAGTCGCCCTACCTGCGGCACGGACTTGAGCACATCGGCGAAGCTGCCGAGCGGGTCGGCGCCCAGACCGCGGCGATGGACAAGGCACTGCGCTCGCGCTATGCCTCTCAGCCCTCCGATCATCTTCTTGGACGCCTCGATGAGCTGAGCGCCGAGATCGGGGCCGAGTACCACGCCCAGCAGGCCCACCGAAGCCATGCCGAACGGGCGCGCGAGATCGAGCTTGAATGGACGCGGTTGCAGCACGCACGGGAGAGGGTGCCTGAGCCGCAGCGGTGGGAGCGGCGCGCGGATCGCTCCGATCGCGAGTCCGCCGAACGCGGTCTCGACCGGCGCGAGGACAGGCTGCGGGAGCGGACCCAGGAGCTGCGGTCAGAAGCCCAGCGGCTGCCCGAGGTCCGCCACGATGCCCGAGCCCAGCGGGCGGTGATCGAATCGGTGCTCGCCGACCGCGAGCGGCTGGCTACCGCCGCCGCGCGCCTCTCGCCGCCCAGCTACATCAAAGCCGAGCTCGGCGAGCGCCCGGGCGATCCCATGAAGGCGCGGACCTGGGATCAGGCGGTGCGGGGGATTGAGAGCTATCGCCTCCATAACAACGTCAGGGACAAGGGCAGCGCCCTCGGGGCGAAGCCCCGGCAGCCGGCCAAGGCGCGCGAGCACGACCACGCCCGCCAGCGGATCGAGCGGGCGCAGCGGCAGCTGCGCCTCCACCAGGCCAAGGTTCGGCAGCGCCAGAGCGCCCGCATCCTCGGGCGGGGGATCGGTCGATGAGCTTGTCGGGGCAAACGCGCCGTCCCGCGCCTCCTAGGCTCGGACTAACGGTGTCCGAGGCCGCTCAGGTTGTCGGAATGAGCGAGTCGTCATTCAAGCGCCACGTCCAGCCCGAGCTGCGCATCGTCCGCCGGGGGAGCCTTCGGGTCATTCCCCTCTCGGAGATCGAGAAATGGTTGGAGCGCAACGCCACGCTTGCTGGTTCGACCGGCAGCCGCGTAAAATGAACCAACTGACAAAGCGCCCCCGCACCGTTGCAGCGGCCGGGGGCATGGCCCACGGAGGTGTGACTCCATGAGCAACGCGAAGCGTAGCCCTGCGCTACAGGGCATCGAAGTCCGGACTGACGCCAAGGGGCGTAAGCGGTACAGAGGCACCGCCCGGGACAAGTCTGCAAGCCGGCACCTCAAGGGCCCGTGGACCGCCTCTCTCGCAGCTGCCCGCTCCTGGCGAATAGACGCCCAGGCCCGGATCGAGGCTGGCACCCTTTCGGCAGCCGCAGGCCCTACGGTCGAGGAGGCGGCCGCTGCATTCATCGAGAGCATCGGGTCGGGGGCCTTCCGCCAGAGGAATGGCCACCGCTACAAGCCCAGCGTGGTACGCGGATACAGGGCCGAGCTGTTCAAAAAGGTTGTCCCTGAATTCGGACCCAAGCGACCTGCCCGCCTTCAACGACCGGAAATCCAGCGCTGGGCTGACAGCCTCAGTGTGGATCGCTCGCCGTCGACCGTCCGCAATACCGTTGCCTCTCTGCGAGCGCTGATCGCCTTCGCAGAAGTTCGCGGCTGGGTGCATGTCAACCCGAGTGATGGGCTACGGCTTCCCACCGGCGAGACGAAGCGTGATCGCATCGCCTCTGTCACTGAAGCCGCCGCGCTGATCGAGGCTATGCACCCGATGGATCGAGCTGCGCTGGGCTGCGCCGTCTACGCAGGGCTACGGCTTGGCGAGCTACTTGCCTTGGACGTGGCCGCAGTGGACCTGGAGGGGGGCTGGCTCCATGTCCTTCGCAGCTGGGACCGCGGCGCCAAGGAATTCGTGTCGGTCAAGAATCGAAAGCCGCGCAAGGTTCCGATCATCGAGAAGCTGGCTGTACTTCTCGACAACCATTTTGTCCTCCTCGATCATCCAGCGGAGGGACTTCTCTTCCAGAGCGCAAACCGATCTGACTGGCCGATCGACCCGGGCATTCTCCGACGACGCACCCAGAAGCGTTGGGAGGACGAGGGGCTCACGCGTCTCGGTTTTCATGAGGCACGGCATACCTACGCGAGCATCGCTATTGCGGCCGGCTTGAATCCAAAGACCCTCAGCACCTACATGGGCCATTCCACGATCACGATCACCTTCGACCGCTACGGCCACTTGATGCCCGGCAGCGAGGATGAGGCCCGGGCGCTCCTCGATTCCTATCTCGACGGATGAGGCAACGCGCCGAGGCTTCGCTTTCCCCGGTCAGCGGCTGCTGCGTGGGGACAGCCGTGGGGACGGGATGGGGACAAAACTGACCCCGACTGACCCCCTCTGACCCCGCATTCCCTGCTCAGAACCCCAAGGCGAACTTGGCGTCCTCGGTCATCATTTCCGGCGACCACGCGGGGTCGAAGACCATCTTCGGGTGGACGGCGGTGACGCCGGGGAGGTCGCCGACGAACTCCTTCATCTGCTCGGAGACCTGGGGGCCGATCGGGCAGGCGGGAGTGGTAAGGGTGAAGGTGACGTAGACCTCGGCGTCATTCTCGATGTTGACGTCGTAGACGAGGCCGAGGGAGACGAAGTCGAGCCCGAGCTCGGGGTCGATGACCTCCTCGAGCGCCTCGTAGACGTCCTCCTCGGTGAGGGTTTCGCCGGTGGCTGCGTGGGTTTCGCCGGTGGCTGCGTCGGTCGATGCGGGGTTGTCACTCATGGACCCATGGTAGCCGGACGCGAACTGCATCAAATTTCCTGCCTCCCAGCCCGGGAATTTGATGCAGTTCGCTGGGGCTGTCGCTGGGGTTGGTGGGGCTCCGGGGGCGGACCGTCGCCGGCCGGGGCGAGCTCGAGCTGGTACCAGCCGACGTCGCGCCAGGCGCCCTCCTTCCAGCCGATCTCGCGGTTGACGCCGACGAGGGCGAAGCCGAGGCGCTGGTGCAGGGTCTCGCTGGCGGCGTTCGGCAGGGTGATGCCGGCGCAGGCCATCCGGAAGCCGCGCCCGCGCAGGCGCTCGAAGAGGGCCTCGTAGAGGGCGCGCCCCGAACCCTGACCGCGGGCGTCCTCGGCCACGTAACACGAGACGGAGGTGCTCCAGCGGTACGCCGGGCGCTCGTTGAAGGCGGTGGCGTAGGCGTAGCCGAGCACCCGCCCCTCCCGCTCGGCGACCAGCCAGGCGTGGCTGGCGCCGTAGCGCTCGATCCGCGCCGCCATCTCCCGCGCTCCCGGCGCCCGCTCCTCGAAGGAGACGGCGCTGGCCTCGACGTGGGGCGAGTAGATCCCGGCACAGGCGGCGGCGTCGCGGGCGGGGTCGGCGGCGCGGATTTTGACCTCGGTCATCGCGACGCCAATCTAGATGAGGATGGCTAGTCACTAGGCTGCCGGGCATGAGCGAGCGGGGGCAGATCGCGCGGCGTTCGATCGGCATCGTCTTCGAGGACGGGGCGCTGCTGGCGCTCACCGCCACGCTACCCGGCAGTACCGGCGACCATGGCGACGAGGAGGTGTCGGCGGTTTTCTGCGATCCGGAGGGGACGCCGCTGACCTTCGAGGAATCGCTGCTCTCGACCGAATACGACGAGGAGGGGGTGCAGCGGCGGGCGACGCTGGAGCTGTGGCCCGACGTCGAGGAGATGCGGCCGGTGCGCGGCGCCGGCAGTCTGATCGGCTCTGTCCGCGTCCGCCGCCAGGAGCTCGATTCCCGGATCGCCTTCTTCCGCTGGTCGGTCGAGGGGCGGGAGGGGCGCGGCACCTACGAGGTCGCCCGCAGCGTCGATGGCTGAGCCCTCGACCGATGGGTTGCGGGCCGTCGTCTGCGACTTCGGCGGCGTCCTCACCACCCCGCTGCTCGGCAGCTTCGAACGGGTCCAGGCTGAGATCGAGATCCCGGCCGAAGCGCTCGGCAAGGCGCTGCGCTCGGCCGGCGAGGAGCGGGGCGACAACCCGCTCTTCCAGCTCGAGCGCGGCGAAATGGCGGAGGCCGACTTCCTCGACCTGCTGAGCGCCCACCTCGAGCCGCTGGTCGGCCACCGGCCCCACCTGCACCGCTTCCGCGAGGTCTACTTCGAGGCCCTGGACCCGAACGAGCCGATGATCGCGCTGATGCGGGAGCTGCAGGCGGGGGGCTTGAAGATGACGATGCTGACCAACAACGTGCGCGAGTGGGAGCCGCTCTGGCGCTCGATGCTGCCGGTCGACGAGATCTTCGAGGAGATCGTCGACTCCGCCTTCGTCGGCTGTCGCAAGCCGGAACCGCGGATCTACGAGCTGACGCTGGAGCGGATCGGGATGCCGGCCGAGGCATGCCTCTTCGTCGACGACCTCCAGGTCAACTGCGCGGGCGCCGAGGCGATCGGCATGCGGGCAGTCCGGTTCCGCGACAACGAGCAGGCGATCGGCGAGATCCGCGCCGCGCTCGGCCGGCCGCGCTCCGAGTCCTCCGCCTAGGAGGGTTGACGCTAGGCCCGTTCGCGCTCGAGCGGGGCCGCCCCGTCGCCGTCGCCGCTGCGCAGCGGCGCTTCCCGCCAACGCCGCGCGAACGGCAGCCGCCAGGAGTGCGGTGCGATCAGGGCGCCGATCTCGGCCGGACCCCAGGACCCCTGCGGGTACGGTTTCACCGGCGGCGGCGCCTCCAGCAGCGGTTCGGAGATCTCCCAGAGGCGCTCGATCCCGCGGGCGGTGGTGAAGAGGGTGCGGTCGCCGACCATCGCGTCGCGGATCAGCCGCTCGTATGCCTCCACCGCTTCCGCGCGGTAGCCGGTTTCGTCGAGCGAGAACTGCATGCTCGCCTTCTCGAGGACCATCCCCATCCCCGGCCGCTTGCCGTAGAAGGAGAGCGAGACGCGGGAGGACTCGTCGAGGTCGAAGGTGAGGTGGTCGGGCCCGTAGCGGCCGACCCGGGAGTGCTCGGGGAACATCGCCTGCGGCGGCTCGCGGAAGGCGATCGAGATGATCCGCGCGCTTTCGCCCATCCGCTTGCCGGTCCGCAGGTAGAAGGGGACGCCGCTCCAGCGCCAGTTGTCGAGTTCGCAGCGCAGGGCGACAAAGGTCTCGGTGCTGGAGTTCGGGTCGACGCCCGGTTCGTCCCGGTATCCCTCGTACTGGCCCCGCACCACCTGGCGCGGGTCGAGCGGCACCAGGCTGCGGAAGACCTTGTTCTTCTCGTCGGTGATCGGCCCCGGCGCCAGCGAGGTCGGCGGCTCCATCGCGACGAAGGCGAGGATCTGCATCAGGTGGGTGACGACCATGTCGCGGAAGGCGCCGGTCTTCTCGTAGAAGGCGGCGCGGGAGCCCACCCCGATCGTCTCCGGCACGTCGATCTGGATGTGGTCGATGTGGTTGCGGTTCCAGATCGGCTCGAAGAGGCCGTTGGCGAAGCGCAGCGCGAGGATGTTCTGGGCGGCCTCTTTGCCGAGGAAGTGGTCGATGCGGAAGACCTGATCCTCGTCGAGGACTTCGTGGACCATCTCGTTGAGCTTGCGGGCGCTGGCGAGATCGGTGCCGAACGGCTTCTCCATGATCACCCGCGAGCGCTCCGAGAGCCCGCAGGCCCTCAGCATCTGGATCACGTCGGGGGCGGCGGCAGGCGGCACGCTCAGGTAGTGGAGCAGCCGCATCTCCGAGCCCAGTTCGCCTTGGGCCTTGTCGACCGCCTCCTTCAGCCCCTCCGGCGCCCGCCCGTGCGGCACGTAGGAGAGCTTGGCGGAGAACTCGTGCCATTCCTCGCCGCCGAAGCCACCGCGGGCGAACTCGCGGCAGGCCGCTTCGGCGATGCCCCGGAACTCGGCGTCGCCGATCTCCTCCATCGAGACCCCAATGACCCGGAACTCCGGCAGCATCTGGGCCTGGAACAAGCGCAGCAGCCCCGGCAGCAGCTTGCGTCGCGCCAGGTCGCCGGTGGCGCCGAAGATCACGATCGCGTGCGGGGGTACGTCCACCAGACGAGATTAGCCCCGCGAGGAACTACCTAAACAAGAGGGGGCGAAAACAAAGCAGGTCGGGGACGCAGGGAGCGAGGTGAGGGGAGCGCACTTGTTCGCGCGTGACCCGACCCGAGCGACCGAGGACCCCGAGATGCGCAGGTTTGCAGGCTCCGACGGCTAGTTGTCGCTGCCGGCGCGGTCCCAGACGTACAGCTCGACCGCCTCGGCGGCGAGCTCCATCAGGCGCGGGGGGCCGAGGAGGCCGAGGACGAGCTCGAGGGCGTCGTCTTCGGTGACCCCGGAATCGACCGCCTCCTCGCCGCGGAAGCCGGCGGCCAGCTTGAGAGCCTCGCGGCGGTTCTCGCCGAGCGAGTTGAAGGCGCCCATCAGGAAGTCGCGGTTGGGGACCGGCTGGCCGGACTCGAGCGAACCGTGCCAGGCGGCCAACATCGAGAGGTCGTGCTCGTCGAGCTCGGAGATCGCCTTCGCGTAGTGGACCTCGAGCTCGGAATCGGGGATCTCGTCCACCCACGCCCGCACCGCCTCCCCAAGGAGCTGGCGGCGCGCTTCACGGCCGATCGAGTCGGCAATGGCGCGGATGGCGTCGGCTGGGTCTACGAAGCAGAGGGACATCGGCTGATGCAGAAGTTAGAGGCGCGCGAAGACGCCAAAATGTCCCCGCTAATCCCGCAGTTTGCGGGGTGGCGGCGAGAGGCCCGGCGAGGGCGCCGACCCTGTCCCTAGGCTCGGGAGGGTGCCGCTAAAGCTGATCTACGGCCCCCCCAACTCGGGCCGGGCAGGGGTCGTCCGCCGCGATTTCGCCGCCGCCTTGGAGCGCGACCCGATCTTGGTCGTGCCAACCTTCGACGACGTCTTCGCCTTCGAGCGCGAGCTGTGCGCCGGCGGCGCCCAGCTCGGCGGCGCGGCGATGACCTTCGGCGGCCTCTTCCGCGCCGTCCTCGCCGCCGCGGGGGCGCCTCCCGGGCCGGAGCTCTCGGCGGCGCAGCGCCTGCGCGCGGTCGCCGTCGCGATCGAGTCCGCGCGCGAGCGGCTCGGGCCGCTGCGGCGCTCCGTCGGGCGGCCCCGCTTCGCCCGAGCCCTGGAGCGGCTGTTCGACGAGCTGCAGGGGGCGGGGATCCAGCCGGAGGAGGTCGAGGCGAGCGCGGCGACCCTCGAGGGCTCGGCCTACCTCAGCGACGTCGCCGCCCTCTTCGGCGGCTACGAGGAGGTGCGGCGGCGGACCGGGCGCACCGACGCCCACGGGGTCGCCCGGGCGGCGATCGCGCGGCTGCGCCGCGACGGCTCCGGCTGGGGTGGGCGGCCGGTCCTCCTCTACGGCTTCGACGACCTGACCGAGAACCAGTTCGACCTCGTCGCGGCGCTGGCGGAGCTGACCGAGGTGGCGGTCGCGCTCCCCTACGAGGAGGGAAGCCCGGCGCTGGCGGCCGGGCGGCTGCTGGAGCGGCTGCGCGGGCGGGTCGGCGCCTCCGCGGAGGTGCAGACCGAGGCCAGCCCGCTCAACACCGAGAGCCTGGTCCTCTTCCACCTCACCCGCTGCTTCGGGCGGCCGCGGCCGAAGCGGGTCGAGCTCGACGGCAGCCTGACGCTGCTGCGCGCCGCCGGCAGCCGCTCCGAGGCCGAGGCGATCGCCGCCCACGTGTCCCGCCTCCTGCGCGACGGCGCTGAGCCGGCGGAGATCGCGATCGCGCTTCGCGACCCCTCCCGCCGCGGGCCGGAGGTCGCGGCGGCGCTGGAGCGAAACGGCGTCGCCGCGGCGCTCGAGGCGGAGGTGCCGGTGGCGGGGACGAGCGTCGGCGGCGCCCTCCTCGCCCTGCTGGAGGCGGAGTTTGGCGCCGGCCGCGCCCCCGACCTGCTGCGCTACCTGCGCGGCCCCTCCGGCTTCTCCCCCGGCCGCGTCGACTGGTTCGAGCGCAGGCTGCGGCGCGGGCGGGTGCGCGACGCCGGGACGGCGCTGCTGCTCTGGCAGGGCGAGGACGGCGAGCCGCCGCGCGACCTCCTGCGCCTTCGCGAGGCCAGCGGACGTGGCCCGGCGGCGCTGGCGGCCGAGGTCGGGGCGCTGGCGACCCGGATGGCCTCGCGACCGCTGCGCGACGCCGGCGACGGACCGCCGCTGCCGCAGGGCGAAGGGCTGGAGCTGCGCGCCGCCGCGGAGATCGCCGCGGCGCTGGGCGAGCTGGCGGAGCTGGGAGCGCTGGCGCCGCGACCAGAGGAGCTCGCCTCGCTGATCGCCGAGCTCGACTTCCGCGTCTGGTCGGGCCCGGTCGAGGGCCGCGTGCGGATCGCCGATCCCTACCGCCTGCGGGCCGCCCGCTTCGACCACGCGATCGTCGGCTCCCTGCAGGACGGCGAGTTCCCCTGCCGCGACCGCGGCGCCGACCCCTTCCTCTCCGACGCGCAGCGCGCGACCCTCGGACTCGACCCCCGCCGCGACACCGAGACCGAGGAGCGCTACCTGTTCCACGCCTGCCTGGCGCTGCCGCGCCGCAGCCTCGTCCTCTCCTACCGCGACAGCGACGAGGACGGCGCCGCGACGGCGCGCTCCCCCTTCCTCGACGACGTGCGGGCGCTGCTCTCCCCCGCCCCGGACGGGACGGAGCCCGACCCGGTCGAAGAGGAGATCACCGTCAGCCGCGAGCTGGCCGAGGTGGTGCCGCCGGCGGCGGAGGCGCCCTCGGAGGACGAGCTGGCGCGGGCGCTGGCGGCGCTCGGGCCGAACGCGGATGCGCCGGCGGTGCTGGCGCAGATCGGAGTCGAAGGCGATCTGGCCGCCGAGCTGGTCGCTCGGCTCGGGCGCGCCCGCCGCGCCGAGGCCGCCTCGCGCGCGCCCGGTCCCCTGAGCAACCCGGCGGCGTTGGAGTCGCTCGGCGCCGTCCGCGCCTACGGCGGCACCACCCTGGAGGAGTTCGACGTCTGCTCCTACCGCTGGTTCGCCGGCCACGAGCTCGACCCGCAGTTGCTCGACCCGGTTCCGGACCCGCTGGTGCAGGGCGGGCTGATGCACGCGGCGCTCGAGCGCCTCTACCGGGAGCGGCCCGCCGGCGACCCGCTGCCGCGGCCGGGGAGCCTCGCCGCCTGGACCGCCCGGGGGCGGGAGCTGGTGGCGGCGATCGTCGCCGAGCGCGAGCTGGGCGACCACCCGGCGGAGCGGGCGATCGCACGGCGGGTCGAGCGGCTGCTGGAGCGCTTCCTCGCCGAGGAGGCCGAGCGGGAGACCGGCGGCTTCGAGCCCTGGCTGCTGGAGGCGCGCTTCGGCGAGCACCCCGACGCCGAGCGGCCGGCGCTCGACCTCGGCGGCTGGGGCCTGCACGGGGCGATCGACCGGGTCGACCGGGCGAGCGACGGCCGCGCCGTCGTCGTCGACTACAAGCTCGCCGCCCAGGTGACCCCGCGCGAGAAGTTCGAGGAGCGGGCGAAGCTGCAGCTGCCGCTCTACCTGCTGGCGGTCGCCAAGCACTGGGGCGCGGAGCCGGTCGGGGCGCTCTACCACCCGCTGCGCGGGACCTCGTCGCGACGCCCGCGCGGGGTCGTCTCGGACGCGGTCGCCGAGGAGCTCGGCGGCTACGGCCTCTACCCGAACGACGTCGTCGAGCCGGGGGAGCTGGAGGCGCTGCTGGACGACTCGCGGCGGCGCGGCGGCGAGATCGTCGCCCGCATGCGCGGCGGCGAGATCCGCCGCGACCCCGGCCCGCGGCAGGGCCTGCGCGGCCATGACGTCTGCCCCGCCTACTGCACCTTCGCCGCGATCTGCCGCCGCGACCGCGCTCCGCAGTACCTCGAAGAGGGCGAGGAGGACGAGCGGTGAGCACCGAGCAGGCCGACCTCGCGCGACCACGGGAGCCGACCCCAGAGCAGGCGGCGACGATCGCCATCCGCGGCAAGGACGTCCTCCTCGAGGCTGGCGCCGGCACCGGCAAGACCGGGGTGATGGTCGACCGCTACTGCCGGCTGGTCTGCGACTCCGGCCTCTCCCCCGATTCGATCCTCGCCTTCACCTTCACCGAGAAGGCCGCGGCGGAGCTGCGGCAGCGGATCCGGGCCGAGCTGGGGCGGCGGGCGGAGCGGGGCTCCGAGCGGGCGGCGGCGGCGCTGGCCGGGATCGGCGGCGCCTGGATCACCACCATCCACGGCTTCTGCAACCGGGTGCTGGCGGCGCACCCCGTCGCCGCCGGGGTCGACCCCGGGTTCCGCGTCCTCGACACGCCGGAGGCGGCGCGGGCCGCCCGCGAGGCTTTCGACGACGCGCTGGTCGAGTTCCTAGAGGCGGACGGAACCCCCCGAGGCGGCCCCGGCGACGAGAAGGCGGCGCGCGAGGAGACGGTCGCCGCCTACGACATCGAGGGCCTGCGGGGGACGATCGTCGCCATCCATGACGAGCTGCGCAGCCGCGGCAGCGCCCAGCCTCAGCTACCGGATCCGCCGGCGGCGGATCCGGTTGGGGCGATCCGGCGTGCGATCGACGCCGCCCGTGAGTGCCTGGAGGAGCTGCAGGAGGGCGACGCGAAACGCGAGCTGCCAGAGCGAGCGCTGGCCCGCCTTGGGGCGCCGGGGCCGGCGCCGACCCTCGAGGAGCTGCGCGCCCTCGCCACCAACTCGAAAGCCAAAGCCCTCGCCACCTACAAGGGGGCGATCGAGGCCGCCGTCGCCCGCACCGCCGAGGCCGGCGAGGGCGGCACCGTCTACCGCCACCTCGGCGAGCTGCTGCGCCTCTTCTCCGCCCGCTTCGCGGCGGCCAAGGAACGCCGCGCCGGGATCGACTTCGAGGACCTGCAGATCCTCGCCGCGCGGCTGCTGGAGCGGGCCGAGATCGGCGAGCACTACCGCGGCCGCTTCCGCCAGATCCTCGTCGACGAGTTCCAGGACACCAACCGCCTGCAGCTGCGGCTGATCGAGGCGCTGCGGGGGCCGAAGACGGAGCTGGTCGTGGTCGGCGACGAGCTGCAGTCGATCTACGGCTTCCGCCATGCCGACCTCGAGGTGTTCCGCCGCCGGCGGGAGGAGATCGACCGCCGCCCCGACGCCGAGCTGATGCGCCTCAGCGGCAACTTCCGCTCGCGGCCGGAGCTGGTCGGCGCGGTCAACCTCTTCGGCGAGACCCTGCTCGGCGCCGCTTACAACCCGCTGCGGGTGGGGACGATCCCGCCCCCGCAGGGAGAGGACGCCGGTTCGAACCCAGCCGCCGGAGCGGAGCCGCGGCGGCCGGCTGAGCTCGCGGCGCCGGCGGTCGAGCTGCTGCTGACCGCCCGCGACGGCTGGGACGGCGAGGGGATCGAGCTGGAGCCGGCGATCGACGGGGCCACCCCGCTCAACTGCCTGGCCGAGGCGCGCTTCGTCGCCGAGCGGCTGCGCCGGCTGGCCGACGCGGGGGTCCCGCGCGGCGAGATGGTGGTGCTGCTGCGCGCCTTCACCCACCTCGACGCCTACGAGGACTCGCTCGAACGGGCCGGGCTGCGCCCCTACGTCGTCGGCGGCCGCGGCTACTGGTCCCAGCAGCAGGTGGCCGACGTCTGCGCGCTGCTTGCGGTGATCGCCAACCCGCTCGACGACCAGGCGCTGTTCGGCGCCCTCGCCTCCCCCGCCTGCGCGGTCGCGCCGGACACCCTCTGGCTGCTGCGGGCGGCGGCTGGCAAGAAGCGCCACGTCTGGCCGGCGGTCGCGCGGGCGGGCACCGCCGGTGGTGGTGGTGGTGGTGGTGGTGGTGGTGGTGGTGGTGGTGGTGGTGGTGGTGGTGGTGGTGGTGGTGGTGGTGGTGGTGGTGGTGGTGGTGGTGGTGGTGGTGGTGGTGGTGGTGGTGGTGGCGCGGCGGAGCTTGTCGCGCCCGAGCGCCTGGAGGCGATACCAGCGGACGAGCGGGCGCTGCTGGAGGGCTTCGTCGCCAGGATCGCCTCGCTGCGCGAGCGGGCGCCGCGGCTGGCCCTGCCGGCGCTGATCGACGCGGCGATTACCGAGACCGGCTACGACCTCGCCGTGCTGAGCCGGCCGGCCGGCGAGGCGCGCTTCGCCAACGTCCGCAAGCTGGGACGGCTGGCGGCCGAGTTCGAGTCCCGCGAGGGGCGCGACCTGCGCGGCTTCCTCGACTTCCTCGCGGCGCGTGCCGAGGGCGACGCCGAGGCGCAGGCGGCGACCGCCGCCGAGGGCCATGACGGCGTCCGGATCATGACCGTCCACAACGCCAAGGGCCTCGAGTTCGGAGTGGTCGCGGTCCCCGACCTCTCGCGGCGGCTGCTGAACGGCGCTCGCTCGCCGCTGCTGGTGCTCGGTGCCGATGAACGGCCGCGGGTGGGGATGCGGCTGCTCCGCCTCGGCAGCCCGAAGATCGACCTCTTCGACTACCGCGCCCTCTGCGAGGAGTCCCAGGAGCGGGAAGCCGAGGAGGAGCTGCGGCTGTTCCACGTCGCCGCCACCCGCGCCAAGCAGCGGCTGATCCTCAGCGGCGTCGTCAACCCCCAGCCGGGACGGGAGACGAAGGGCAGAGCGGTGGTCGAGCGGCTGGTCGACGCGCTGGGGCTGGCGCGGGACGCGGACGCGACCGTGCCGGTGGCGCCGCCGGCGCCGCGACCGGGGCTTGAGGCGGAGTTCGAGCCCGCGGAGATCGCGGTCCGGGCCAACCTGCCCTCGCCGCAGCGCGCCGCCGAGCTGCGGGAGCTGCGCCGCGAGAGCGCCGCTGCCCGCCCGCTCGGCGAGGGCCCGCCGCCGTTGGTCGAGCGCAGGCCGCCGATCGTCCCCAGCCGCCCCCTCTCCTACACCGCGATCTCCGCCTATGAGGAGTGCCCCTACCGCTTCTACATGGAGCGCGTCCTCGACCTCGGCAGGACCCCCGAACTGCATCAAATTATGGCTTCTAAACGACCAGAATTTGATGCAGTTCGGGGGGAGGAGGTTGAGGTGGCGAGGCCGTGGGCGCCGGAGGACCGGACGGCGCGGGGGGCGGCGGTGCACGCGCTGCTGGAGTGGAGCCAGGCAAACGGATGGGCCGAGCCCCAGGCAGAGCTGGTGCTGCGGCATGCAGCGGCGGCTGGGCTGGGGGCGGGGACCCCCTCTCCGGACACTGCTCGCCAATGGCTCGCAGTTGAGTGTCCGGAGAGGGGGTCCCCGCCCCCAGAGCTAGCCGAGGAGTTACTGGAGCCGGTGCGGCGGTGGCTCGGGTCGCCACTGCGGGAGAAGATTGCCGCCGAGTCGACGCGGATCCGGGCAGAGGTGCCGCTGCTGCTGGGGGTCGGCGACACCATCCTGCGCGGGTCGATCGACCTCTTGGTCGAGCGTGAGGGGGCGCCGCCCCTGGTTGTCGACTACAAGACCGACCGGCTCGAAGGCGCCGCGCCGGCCGCGCGCGCGCACCGCTACGGCGTCCAGCGCTCGATCTACGCGCTCGCCGTGGCCGAGGCCGTCGGTGTCGAGGAGGTCGAGGTCGCCTACGTCTTCCTCGAGCGACCAGACGAGCCGGCCGTCTCGCTGCTCGGCCCGGAGGAGATGGCCGCCGCCCGCACCTCGCTGGAGGAGACGATCGGCCGCATCGGCCGCGGCGAGTTCCCGGTCGCGGCCCCGGAGCGGCGCGACTGGTCGCTCTGCCGCGGCTGCCCGGCGCTTCGAAGACTCTGCAGCGGTCCGCGCGACGATTAACTCGGGTCGGAACCGACCTCGAGCTTGGCCGCCAGGTCCTCCAGCCGCAGCTCCTTCAGTCCCTCGCCGACCTCGTCCAGCTCGGCGGCGCAGTATTGGACCAGCTCGCGGCCCTCCTTGCAGAGCTCGAGCGTCTCGCGCAGGCCCGCCTGACCGGAGTCGAGCCGGTCGATGATCTCCTCCAGCCGCTCGACGGCGGCCTCGTAGCTCTCCGGCCTATCGCTCACGCTCGACGTCCCCCTCAATCCTCGCTCCGACGCTTCCATCCGCGAACCGCAGTTTGACCTGCGCGGCGGCGGCGGCCCCCTCGGCCGAGGTCAGTGGCTCGCCCCCCTGTCCCTCGACCAGCGCGTAGCCGCGCTCCAGCGTCCGCTCCGGTTCGTGGGCGCGAAGCGTCACCGCTGCGCGATGCAGCGCCGCTCGCCGTTTCTCCATGTCGGCGCCGGCCGCCCGCCTCCGCGCCCGCTCGAGGACGACCGTGCCGACCCGCCGCTGCGAGGCGGCGCGCTCGGCCAGCCCGCGTTCGGAAGCGGCCCGGATCTCGCGGATCTTCTGGTTGAGGTCGGCGCGCTGCCGCTGCAGCGCCCGCGCCGGCCCCCGCGCCAGCGCGCCGAGGTGCCGGGAGCGGGTGTCGATCGCCCCCTCGCCGGCCCGCCGCAGCGCCAGCGCACAGCGCTCGAGGCTCTGCCGCGCGGCGAGGCAGTCGAGCGGCACCGCCGCCTCGGCCGCATGGGTCGGGGTCGAGCAGGCGACCGCGGCGACGTCGTCGATCAGGGTCCTGTCGCGCTCGTGGCCGACGGCGCTGATCACCGGCACCCGCAGCAGCGCCACCGTACGGCAGAGGGTCTCGTCGCAGAACGCCCAGAGGTCGGCGAGGCTGCCGCCGCCCCGGGTCACCACGATCGCCTCCACCTCCGGCCGCGCCGCCAGGTCCTGCAGCGCCCGGCCGATCGCCGGTGCCGCGTGGCGGTCCTGCACCGGCGCGAACCCCCAGACCACGGTTCCGCCCCAGCCGCGCCGGGCGAGCCCGGCGAGCAGGTCGCGCCGCGCCGCGCCGGTCTCGGCGGTGACGACGCCGATCGCCCGTGGCAGCGCCGGCCGGTGCAGCTGCTTCTGCAGCTCGAACAGCCCCTCCGAGCGCAGCTGCTTGCGCAGAGCCTCCAGCCGCGCGATCAGGTCCCCCTCCCCGGCCAGCCGCACGTGGGTCGCCCGGAAGGAGAAGTTCGGAGACGCCTGGCCGCCGCCGGGGTAGTAGTCGAGCCCGCCGGAGATGACGACTTCGGCGCCGTCGCGCAGGCTGGCCTCGGCGAGCCCCGCCTTCTCGAGGTCGTTGAGCCAGATCGCGCAGGGGATCGCGCCGGCACCGTCGCGCAGCTCGAAGTAAGCCTGGACCTTGCTGCGCCCGACCCCCGTCACCTCGCCGATCAGCTGCACCCGCGCCCGCTCGCGCATCCACCCCTGCAGCCTGCGCGCGTAGGTGCCGACGGCGAAGGGACCCGGGAGCCCGGTCCCGGTCTGCGTCTGAGCCGGTCGCTCTTCCACTGCAGGCAGGCTAGAGCCCGGCTCAGCCGGCTTTCTTCCAGCGCCGAGCCCAGGTCTTCAGCTCGCGCAGCGCCGGGTCGAGCTCCTCCCCGGCTTCGGTCAGCAAGTAGGTGACCCGGACAGGCGGCCCGGCTTCGACCCGCCGTTCGACCAGCCCCTCCTCCTCCAACTCTCGCAATCGCTGGGACAGCAATCGGTCCGAAAGCCCCGGCACCGCCTTACCAAGCTCGCCGTAGCGCATCGGCCGCTCGTTTAGCGCGCAAACAATCGCCCCCGTCCAGCGCTTGCCGATCAGCTCAATCGCATGATGAAAATGCGGGCAGACCGCGCCCTTGACGTCCTCCTGAACCTTCGTCGTATCGATCGACTCCATCTTTCCGCGAGCTTACCGAACGTAAGTGACCGGCTTCCCGGCTTGCAGCACATGACTCTGATCAGGGGCGGGCGGGTTCCTCTCCAGACACTCAACAGCGAGCCATGGCGAGCTGTGTCTGGAGAGGGACCCACCCGCCCCCACTCGCGCTCAGCCCGTGCATGGCCCGGTGTCGACGGATTCTGCCGTGTGCCGCAGCGCCGCCTGGACAAGCTCGGCGGGGATCGCGAAGCCGCCGCGGGGGCCGCTGGTCGTCGCCGCGAAGACGGTCCCCACCGCATTGCCGCCGCTGTCGACGAGCGGGCCGCCGGAGTTGCCGCTGCGGACCGCCCCGCTCAGCGCCGTGATCGTCCGTTCTACAGGTCCGTTGCCGTAGGAGTCCTCGCTGATCGTCAGGCGAGTTTCGCCGATCCGCGCCGGCTCCAGCGCGTAGGGGCCGTTTTCGGGATAGCCGAGGACGGCGGCGTCCTCCCCCTCCCGCCGCCGCGAGCTTGCCGCAAGCGGCGGCAGCGCCGCCCCGACCCGCAGCAGCGCCAGGTCCTGGCGCGGCTGGTAGTAGATCGGCGTCGCGTCGAGCTCGGCCCCGTCCTGGGTGGTGACGGTGGTGTCCCCGGCGCCGGCGATCACGTGCGCATTGGTGACGACGATTTCCGGTTCGACCGCCCAGCCCGAGCCCTCGATCCCCAGCCCGCAGGCGGTGCTCAGCACCCGCACCACGGAATCGCCCGCATCCAGCACCTCTGGGTCGGAGGCGATCCCCGCGTCCGGTGCGGCGACCGGCGCCGCCGGCCCGAGCACCGTCGGCGCCGGGTCGACGCGGTCGAGGGCGTTCAGCAGCGGCCCGGTCGGCGGCAGCACGTCGTTGAGGCTGCGCAGGATCACCGACTGCTGGATGTCGGCGCGCAGGCGGGCCGTCGAGGGCGCGTGCAGGAGCACGGCGCCGAAGACCCAGGCGAGGCCGAGCGCCACCGAGGCGATCAGCGCCGCCCCGCCGGCTCCGTCGGCGGCGTGCATGAACGGCCGCCGCACGATCCTTTCCCGCAGCCCGAGCGCGAGGCTCTCCACCGTCACCGCCGCCAGCGCCCCGGCCAGCAGCGCCCCCAGCGCCCCGCAGAGCGGCGCGTAGGGGGACTGGGAGCCCTTGGTCAGCAGCAGCGGCCCGATCCGGCTGCCGAGGAAGGCGCCGGCGGCGAAGCCGACGAGCGTCAGCGCCCCGACGATCAGCCCCTGGCGGTACCCCCAGAGGGCGAGCGCGAAGGTGAAGGCGAGGATCGCCCAATCCAAGACGGTCACCCGTCAGATTTCAGCATGCCGGGAGAGCCTCCTTTACCTTTCGCCGGTGAACCGAACCCCCACGGATGTGGAGCGTCGCCGCCGGCTCCTCAGCCGAACCGTGCCGCTGGCGGCGATTGCCCTGATCGCCTTTGTCGTCGGCATCACCGCCGGCGCCCCCGGCTCGCCGGAGAAGGACGCGGCCGGGCGCTTCGCCGCCGCCTGGGCGGGAAGGGACTTCAAGGCGATGTACGCGGAGCTAAACGATGCCTCGCGACGGCGGCTCAGCCGCGAGGAGTTCGAGGCCGCTTACCGCGAAGCCGAAGAGACGGCGACGGCGCGGGCGATCGACGTGGGCGCGGCGGGGGACGCCGAGTCGGCCAGCGGGAAGACGGTGGTCCCGATCGCGATGCGGATCGGGACGGTCGCCTTCGGCAGCGTCGAACAGGAGTTCGACGTGCCCTACGCCGACGGCGGCATCGAATGGGAGGACAGCCTCGTCTTCCCGGGGCTGCGCCCGGGCGAGGGACTGGCAGCCGACGTCGAACTGGCCGAGCGGGCGCCGATCCTCGCCCGTGACGGGACGCCGCTGGCCGAGGGGCCGACCGAAGAACGCGAATACCCGATCGGCGGCGCCGCGATCGACGTCACCGGCGAAGTCGGCGAAGCCCCCGAAGAAGAGTGGCCGCGGCTCGCCCGCCACGGCTTCTCGCGGGAAACCCCGGTCGGAATCAGCGGCCTCGAGCTCGCCTTCAACGCTCGGCTCGCCGGCAAGCCCGGCGGCAAGCTGCTGGCCGTCTCCGAAAACGGCTCCTCGGTCCGCACCCTCGCCGAGTCGAAGCCGCGGAAGGGGGTGCCGGTGAAGACGACGATCGACCCCGCCCTGCAGGAAGTCGCGGTCTCGGCCCTGGCCGGGCGGTCCGGCGGGGTGGCGGTGCTGGATGCGCGGAATGGCGACGTCCGCGCCCTCGCCGGCCAGGCCTTCTCGGCTCCCCAGCCGCCCGGCTCGACCTTCAAGATCCTCACCACCACGGCGGCCCTGGAGGCGGGCAAGGTGAGCCTCGACGACGAATTCGAAATCACCAACGGGGTGAACGTCGGCGGCCGCTTCCTCAACAACGCCAACGGCGAGTACTGCGGCGGCAGCTTCCGGCAGGCGTTCGCGGAGTCCTGCAACGCCGTCTTCGCCCCGCTCGGCCCGGCGGTCGGCAACGACAAGCTGGTCGAAGTGGCGGAGCGCTTCGGCTTCAACTCGCCACCGAGCCTCTACGCGCCGGAGGTGGTCCGCGAAGTCGACCCCGAGGAACCGACGATCCCCGCCGAAATCGGCGAAGAAATCGACCTCGGCGTCACGGCGATCGGCCAGGGGGAAGTGCTGGCGACGCCGCTGGAGATGGCCAGCGTGGCGCAGACGGTCGGCAACGACGGCCTGCGCCTGCCGACCTCGATCGTCGCCAACGCGAAGCTGCGGCCCGATGCCAAACCGGTGCGGGTGATGTCGCCGAAGATCGCCGGCGAGCTGACCGAACTGATGGTCGGCGTCGTCAACGAAGGGACCGGCACCGCCGCCGACATCTCCGAGGCGCAGGTGGCCGGCAAGACCGGCACCGCCGAGCTCGGCCCGAAGCCCGGCGAAGAGGAATCGGAAAACCCGGTCCAGATCAAGGACGCCTGGTTCTCGGCCTTCGCGCCGGCCGAAAAGGCCAGGTTGGCGGTCGGGGTGCTGCTGATCGAAGCCGAAGCGGCGGGGGGCGAAGTCGCCGCCCCGATTGCGGCGGAAGTGCTCGCGGCGGGCCTGGGTTAGGGCCGCGAGGACCTAGAGGTCGAGGGTTACTTCGCCCTTTTCTTCGGCGCCTTCGATGTGCAGCGTCAGCGGGCGGTTCTCGGAGGCTTCTTCGGGCAGGAGGAAGATCGCCACCGATCCTTCGATCGGCCCCTGCTGGGGAGGCGAGTCGAGCACCGGGATCTGTTCTTCGGCTTCGACCGTGCCTTCGAACGGCAGCGCGAAGATGCTTTCGCTCGGCAGCACCGTGTACTCCTTCTCTTCGGCGTCGGTGATCGTCAGCGACGAGGGCAGCGTCTGCGCTTCGTCGCTCTTGTTCTGGACTTCGAAGAAGACCCCGAAGTAGCTTTCGCCCTTCGGCGCTTCCTTCTGGCCGACCAGATACGCCGCGTCCTCGGTGTCGTTCGGATTGAGGTAGCGCGAGAAGGTGACGTTGTACTCGAGGTCCCCCAGCTGCAGGGGCTCGCCCTCGTTGGTCTGCTTCGAGTCGCTCGAGTAACCGCAGGCGGAGACGCAGACGCCGAGCGCGAGGAGCGCCAGGATCGCGAAGAGCGGCAGCAGCGGGCGGCGAGTGGGATGCATCGCGGCGCGGAGTCTATATATGACTAGGGAATGCCCGTCGCGTACCGGTTGCCGCCGGCGACGGCGACTCGCTCGGCCATCGGCTGGTCGGACTCGAGCCGGTCCCGGAGGCGGCGCAGCGACTCGCGCCAGCCCCGCTGCAGCCAGAAGGAGCCGGCGCTGAGGATCTCCACAACGCGGTCGGCGGCGGCCGGTTCGGTCCACTGGGTGACCCGGACACTCGTCAGCGGACCCGGCCCCGCCGTCAGCTCCCAGACGGTGTGGGTGGGGATCCGGTTGCCGCGGCCGGCCTCGCCCTCCTCGACGATCCGGAACGGCTCGTCGACGGAGACGATCGTCGTGTCCATCCAGATCTTGCGCAGCGGTCCCTTGACGCAGAAGCGGGCGCCGGCGCCGACGCCGATGGGGTCGATCCGGGTGAGGTGGAAGTCGGCCTGGAACTCGTCGGTGAAGGAAGGGCGGAGGCTGAGGTCGAGCAGCACGGCGTAGATCCGCTCGCGCGGCGCGTCGATGTCGATCTCGCAGCTGACGGGGCCCATGGGGGCGGGGATTCTAATTGCAGGCGGGCCGGTTTCAGGGCCGGCGTTCGCGGCTATTGGTTAACAAGTTTCAAGTGACAGGCTCCCGGTCCCGTTCTAGTATCGAATGCAACCAGGAGGAGAGACGACCCCTATCTTCGACAGCGTCGGCACCCGCCCAGCCGGCGACGCGTTTCCGAGTGGCGCCATGCCCAGCGAGGGGACGTATTTCTGCGTCGTCTGCGGCTGGCAGGTGGCGCTGCGGGAGACCGACGAGCTCCCCGACTGCGCCCAGTGCGGCAGCGCCCACTTCCGCCGCGACTCGATCTTCGCCTCGCTGCAGGAGCACGGCTCCCCCACCCTCGAATTCGCGATCGCAAGCGACCGCGAACCGCCGGGCTGGCTCGACGAAGCCCGCGGAGGGCTGACCGAGCCGGGGTACCACCTGGTGCTGCGCGAGCAGGGCGAGATCGCCAGCTTCCAGCTCGAGCACGGCTGGACCCGCATCGGCCGCTGCGAGGCTGCCGAGATCTGCCTCGACGACCCCAGCGTCTCGCGGCGTCACGCGATCGTCGCCGTCGATCCCGGCAAGCCGCCGCGGATCCTCGACGACCGCAGCCTGAACGGCGTCCTCGTCAATGGCAAGAAGGCGGACCTGGCGGAGCTGAAGGCCGCCGACGAGCTGACGATCGGCCGCTACACCCTGTTCCTGCTGCAGGTCTGAGCGCGGAATCCACGCCAAGCTCGGCGAGTCCGCGAAAAGTCAACTGAGCGACTTTCACGCTTCGCATCGCCGCGCGCCTTTGCCGCCACCCCCGTCCCTAGGATCGTGATTGGTGAACCCTGCCCCGGACGAACCACCGCGGCCGCCGGGAGAGGAGTCGATCTCCGCCTCCGCCGAGCGCGCCCGGGCCCAGCTCCACGAGGAGATCGAGCGCGTCCGCCGCGGCGTCGAGCAGATGCTCGACGAGCAGAACGCCCCCCTCAACAGCGATCTCCGCCGCGAGCTCGACACGATGCAGGAGGACCTCCGCCGCTACGTCAAGACCCGCATCCGCAAAGCGCAGAAGGGCACCGACCGCTCGATCCGCCGCCTCGAGGACCGCACCGCCACCCTCGAGCAGCGCCTCGAGAGCATGGACGCCGAGCGCCGGATGACCGAATGGCGCATCCACTCCAACACCGAGCGCATGCTCGACGGGCTGCTGCAGGAGGTTCGGCGGATAGCGGACCGGCTGGAGGGGCGAGGGTAGACGGACCGGGCGGTGCGCCTTATGTCGATATAGCCGACAAAAGGAACATCGCCCCGCGTCGTTCGGCTGGGCGGTGCGAGTCAACGCCGCGTCGCGACGCTGACTGGCGCGCAGCTTAGGCGCGCGCTCCGAAGCTCACTCGGTGCTGATGCTCGGGTCGGCCTGGAGCTTGAGGGGGACGATCATCAGGAAGTTGCTGGTCGCGTCGGCGGCCAGGTTGAGGACGCGGTCGGCCTCCTCGTCCTGATCGGTTGCCCTTAGCTCGGCGGCGTAACCGCCGAGGAGGTCGTCGAGGTCGATCAGGGCCTCGGCGTCGAGGTCCTTGAGTTCGACTTTGGCGCCCCTGCCGAGGCGGCGTTCGATCGCGGCGCGGTCGAGGCCGAAGGCGTTCTGGCGGACGTAGACGCGGCCGCCGGTCATGCCCGCGCAGGCCCAGGGACCGATGTCGCCGAGGACGGCGGCGCGGCCGCTGGTCATGTACTCGAAGGCGAAGCCCTTGGCGTTGGCGCGGTTGGCGAGGCTGCCGCGGCTGTCCTCGATCGGCTCCTGCGGCTCCCCGGCGAGCACCACGTCGGCGCCCGAGAGGCGGATGCAGAAGCGCGAGTCGGCGCTCCCCTGGACGTAGAGCTTGCCGCGCTGCGCCCCGTAAGCGAAGGACTTGCCGACCGAGCCGTTGAGGCGCTTGCCCTTGGCCCCCTTGCCCTTGAGTACGGCGATCGTGCCGCCGAGCATGGTCTTGCCGACGCCGTCCTGGGCGCCGCCCTCGACGCGGATGTTGAGGCCGTAGGAGTTGAAGGCGCCGAGCCCCTGGCCGGCGACCGAGCCGCCGTTGAACACGAGGCTGGCGAGAATCTCGTCGCTGGACTCGGGACCGTCCCCGAAGATCCGCGAACGGGCGATCGCCCCGGAGAGCTCGGTCCCGAGCACGCGGTCGTTGGCGTCGGTCGCGCGCGGGAACTGGCTGCGGACGGTGCTGCCGCCGCAGACTTCCGGCGCCAGCGCCGCGATCTCGCTGGAGGCCTGCTTCGCCTCCATCCGGATCGGCCGCGCCATCACCAGCCCCGCTTCGGCCCGCGCCTCGGCCTCCTCGGTCACCGGCAGGTCGAGCGGTTCGAGGTCGAGGAACTCCTCCAGCGGCGTGATCAGCGGCGCCAGGTCGATCGTGTCCTTCATCGCCACCTGCTCGAGCAGGTCGTAGCGGCCGACCAGGTCCTGGGCGCGGTCGTAGCCGAGCGAGGCGACGACCTCCTTGACCTCCTCGCCCATCGAGCGGAAGAAGCGGGCGCAGCTCTCGGCGGCGCTGTCGACCTCCTGCGGGGTGAACTTCTTCAGCCCGTGCGCCTCGGCTTCGGCGGGCGTCTCGATCTGGGTGGCGATGCCGACGTGGCAGGTGTCGAGCTGGCAGCCGCGGCAGATCGTGCAGCCGAGGCTGACCATCGCCAGGGTGCCGAAGCCGACCCGGTTGGCGCCGAGGCAGTGCAATTTGACGATGTCGTGGCCGGTCCGGTAGCCGCCGTCGGCCCAGATCTCGACCCGGTTGCGCAGCCCGGCCTCCATCAGCGCCCGGTGCACGGCGCGGGTGCCGATGTCGCTCGGCAGGCCGACGTGGCGCAGCGCGTGCTGGCGCGCGGCGCCGGTGCCGCCCTCGAAGCCGGAGAGGGTGATGATGTCGGCGCCGGCCTTCGCGATCCCGAGCCCGATCGTCCCGATGTTCGGCACCACCGGCACCTTGACCGAGACCCGCACGTCGGGGTTGACGGTCTTCAGCTCGTCGATCAGCTCGGCGAGGTCCTCGATCGAGTAGAGGTCGTGGTTGTTGGAGGGCGAGATCAGGTCGGTTCCGGGCGAGGCGTTGCGCGCCGCGGCGACCTTCTCGGAGACCTTCTTGCCGGGCAGGTGGCCGCCCTCGCCGGGCTTGGCGCCCTGGCCGATCTTGATCTCGGCGACGTAGGAGCTGTTCAGCATCTCCGCCGAGACGCCGAAGCGCCCGGAAGCGACCTGCTGGCCGCGCCATTTCCGATACTGGCCGTACATGTCGCGGATCTCGCCGCCCTCGCCGTTGATGCAGAGGACGTTGATCGCCTTCGCCGCATCGGCGTAGGCGCGGAAGGCGGGCTCGGACTGCGAGCCGAAGCTCATCGAGGAGATCACGATCGGGTAGTCGTGGTGGCCGATGCCGGCGTCGATGTCGACCGGGTCGATCGCCGGGCGATCCCCCTTCAGCCCCATGATGTGGCGCATCGAGATCGGGCTCTGCTTCTCCAGCTCCCGCACCTTCTCCGAGTATTCCCCGTAGGTGCCGGTGCCGTTGGCGGTCGCGATCGCCGCCTTGTAGACCTTCGGATAGAAGCGGAACGTCTTCGCCGGTTTTGCCGCCTCGTCGTCGCCGCTGAGCGCGTGGGCGCGGGCGTTGGTGTCCTCGTCGAGGTCGGCGAAGCCGGTGCCCGCCTTCTCGGAGGCGGCGTAGAACTCGGTCTGGAAGATCTCCGCCAGCTCCGGCTTGACGCCGATCGAGCTGAACTGGCGCGCGTAGCCGCGCACCTCGTGGATGCCGATCGTCGAGATCACTTTCTCGATCCCTTTGCGCAGTGCCGCGCAGAGGTTGGAGACGTCGTTCTCGTAATCCTCGACGCAGATCACCTCGACCATCACATAGGGGCAGACGCCGTTGGCGCCGAGGCCGAGAGCGAGCATCACGTCGTGGACGTTGCGGATCGCCGCCGAGCGCAGGACGATGCCGCAGCGCCGCCGCAGGTTCTCTTCGCCGGCCTCGACTTTGAACTGCTTCAGCGCCTGGTCGACCGCCGAGATCGCCAGGTGCGGGTCGAGGTAGCGGCGGTCGGCTTCGTAGACGGTGCGGTCGGTGAGGACCAGCAGCTCGCAGCCGTTGCGGGCCTTCTTCACCGCCTCCTGCTTGATCCGCTCGATCGCGCCCCTGGTCGTCTCGGACTCCAGCAGGGAGATGTCGACGGCGGCGTTGCGGCCGCTGAACTCCGCCCAGAGGTCCTCGAGCAGGTAGGTGTCGTGCCCGCGGGCGATCCGGCGGTAGGTCTTGTCCGAGAGCGGCGCCAGGCCGTGGTGGCCGCCGAGGATCACCGGGAAGCCGGTTTCGACGGTGCCGGTGTCCTCACCGGCGTTGTCGAGCATGGGGCGCCGCCCGAACAGGGCGCGGGTCGAGAAGTGCTCCATCTCGCGTTCGCGGTCGATCGCCGGGTTGGTGACCACCGCGACCGTCTCCTTGAAGTAGTCGGCGAGGTTCTGGCGCTCGGGCGAGAGCGCCGCCAGCGGGCCGTCGTAGCCGAGCGAGCCGACCGGCTCGGCCCCGTTCGAGGCCATCTGCTGGACGAGTTTGACGTCGTCGCGCTGCCAGCCGAAGCCGGCGAGGACGCGGTCGGAGACCTTGACCGGCTCCTCGGGCCCGGCGTCGGAGTAGCCGGGGACGTCGTGGCCCTCGAGCGGGCCGCCGGTTTCCAGGGCGCGCTCGTAGCCGGCGACCGCCTCGGCGCCGTTGCGCGCCAGCCAGCGGTCGCGGACGATCCGCAGCATCTCGTCGTGCGGGTGCAGGGTGGTCCGGCGCTCGGCGCGATCGATCAGCACCAGCACCTTCTCGCCCGGAGCCAGCGGCTTCGGCTCGGAGGTCATCCTGGCGACCGGGACGACGCCGGGCTCGGAGCTGAAGACGTGGTCGTCCCCGGTCTCCACCTGCCAGAGCGGGCGCAGGCCCATCGCGTCGGCCGAGAAGACGCACTCGTCGGTGTGGCGGGCGATCAGCGCCACCGGGCCCTGCGCGAACGGCCCCATCGTCTGGTGCAGGTACATGTAAAAGGCGTGCAGGTCCTCGGGCAGGCCGCGAACCTCCTCGACGATCGGCGGCACCACCATCTCCATCGCCTCGGCGAGGCTGAAGCCCTCGCGGCTGACCAGGGTGTCGATCGCGCGGTTGAGGTCCTGCGAGTCGGAGGAGTCTGGCTGGATCGGGACGGCCAGCATCTTCGCCTCCTGGCGCAATTGCTGGATCGTGTTGATCTCGCCGTTGTGGCCGAGGACCGAAAACGGCTGCACCCGCTTGAACGAGGGCCAGGTGTTGGTCGAGTAGCGGTTGTGGCCGAAGCAGCCGATCGTCTCGAAGCGCGGGTCGCGCAGATCCGGGTAGTACTCGCCGAGCACCTTCGGCGCGCCCATCACCTTGTAGACGCAGGTGGTGGCGGAGAAGGAGGGGACGTGAACGCCGAGCTCTCTCTCGAGGTCGATCATCAGGTCGAAGAGGACGTCGTCGCGGCAGCTGGCGTCGGGGACGAGGCCGGCGACCTGCCAGAAGATCGGCTCCTCCTCGCGCGCGGTCGGCCCGAGGGCGGGCGAGTCGACGACGCCGATCCGCTCGGCGAGGACGCGGAAGCCGCCGGCGGCGAGCAGCTCGCGGGCGTCGTGCTTGATCCGCTCGTCGTCCTGGGAGCGCTCGATGAAGACGTGGGCGACGGCGAAGGCGTCGTTGGTCGCCAGCGAGGGATCGTGGCCGCCCGAGCGCACCTCCTCGGCCCAGATCTTGCGCGGGATGTCGAGCAGGAGGCCGCAGCCGTCCCCCTCGCCGTCGACGTTGCCGGCGCGGTGGAGCATCTTCTGCAGGGCGGGGATCGCCAGCTCGATCGGCTCGTGGCTCGGGGTCGAGTCCTTGCGGACCGACGCGTAGATGGCGCAGGCGTCCTTGTCCTCGACGGAAGGGGGCGAGACGAGGGGCCGGTAGGGGCGCTCTGGCGAGTAACGCTCAACCGGAGCGGTGCGATTGGACTGGGTCTTCAATTTGACCTCCCGGGTTCCACGCCTTCTTCGAGCGGGCGCGCGACGGGTTGACGAGTCCCGGAATTATAGGCGCGGGGGTCAAGCCGCCCTCCATCCGCGCGGTTTTCCCCGCGTTATGCGGCAGAAACGCTCAGCAAGGGCACAGAGCGTCAGGCAAAGAGCCTCAGAGCAGAGCGTCCGCCAGAGCATCAGGCCCAGGACATCGGCTCGTAGCCGCCCTCGGGGTCGACGCCGATCAGCAGCGCGGTGACCTTGGCGTCGGAGCGGTTGAGGATCGTGCGCGTCGCCGCCGGCTCGATCGAGGCGAAGGTGCCCGCCGGCGCCGGGTGATCCTCCCCGTCGAGCCGCAGCACCGCCTCCCCCTCGAGGATCGCGTAGACCTCGACCTGTCCGCTCTGCGCCTCGTCGTGCTCGGGAATCTGCCCCCCCGGCGCGATCTCGACCAGGTTGTAGCCAAAGGCCCCGGTCCCAAGCGCCTTGCGAGCCAGCAGCCAGGTGCACTCGCCGGATCCCTCCATCCGCTCGAACTCGTCGCGGTGTCCGATCGCGTAGCCGGCCATGCAGCGACCATAGCCCTCCCCACCCCGAACTGCGTCAAATTCCTGGCTTCCGGGCTGGAAATTTGATGCAGTGCGGGGGAGGATGGGCTGCATGGACGCGAAGGACTCGCCGGAGGCGCTGCGGGGGGCGATCGACCGCTACAACGTTGCCTGGAACGAGCACGATCTCGACGCGATCATGGCGATGCACGCGCCCGACATGGTCTTCGACAACCACACCGCGGGCGAGTCGGCCGAAGGCGAGGAGGCCCGCGCCCACATCGGCTCGATCTTCGAGACCTGGCCCGACATCGCCTTCACGACCCGCCGGCTCTATGTGCGCGAGGGGTTGGTCGTGCAGGAATGGACGGCGGTCGCCACCCACGTCAACACGATGCGGCGCGGCGACCTCGTCGCCGAGCCAACCGGCAAGCGCGTCGAGTGGGACGGCCTCGACGTCATCCCCTTCGAGAACGGCCTCCTCAAGCGCAAGGACGTCTACTCCGACAGCGTCTCGATCCTGCGCCAGCTGGGGCTGTTGGAGTAGGCGTGTCGACTCTGTTCGGCTATTCCGAACGAAGTCGACACGCCTCAAGCTTCAGAGGCTCCAGTCGGGCTCGAAGGCGTTCTTGGCGAGCAGCTTGGGCTTGCCGCCGGCGTACGGGACGCGCGCGACCTCGTGGGAATTGCCGGGGTCGAAGCCGCCTTCGAAGCCGAGCACGAACTTGCCGTCGTTGGAGAGGGCGGTGCCGGCGAAGCCCTGCTCGCCAGCCTTGCCGACAGGCTTCTGGCCCCCGGTCTTCGGATTGACCTTGACCGCGTAGCTGATGTCCTGCCCCTCGAACTCGGCGAGGAGCCGGATGCCGGAGGCGGACCAGTCGGTCGGGAAGAGGCCCTGCGCCAACGACGGGACCTTGGTGTGGGTGAGCCGCTGGACGCCCTTGCCGTTCGGGTTCATCAGGTAGAGCTCGTTCTTGGGGCCGTACTTGCGCCTCTTCGCGTCGACGGTCTTGACGAAGACGATCTTCTGCGGACCCCACAACGGGAACGAGGAGCGGTGGTCGCTCGTGATCTGGTGCGGGACCACGGGCGCGACGCCCACGGCACCAGGCGGGATCAGGTCCACCCGGTACACATCGCTGCGGGGTGGGAACCTTTCGCTCTTTGCCTTCGCGAAGACCAGCTGGCCTCCCTGAGGGGAGAAGCTTGCGCCGCTGAAAAACCCTTCGGCCATCACCTTTTGAGCAGCCGTCGCCACTTCGATCAGGACCAGCTTGCGCTTGCCGAGTTCGGGGCCACGCTGCGCAATTACCATCGTCGAGTCAGGCGACCAGGCGAGAGATAAGGGTTCGCGCCAGGTGGTGAGCAGCGTCTTGGTCGTGCCGGTGGAGAGGTCCGCCACCTTCAGTTCCTGCGCGTTCTTGGCGCCGAGGTGGAGGTAGGCGACCAGGTTGCCGTCAGGCGAGACGTGCGGCGTTTCGCCGCTGTCGATCATCTTCGCCCCCAGGCCATCGTCCGCGGCCACGTATACCGCCGGGTGGAGCGGGCTGCGGACGTAGGCAAGGGTCCCCTGCGCGGCGGCCGGGACGGCGAGCAGCGCGGCCAGGACGAGGGCGGACAGGACGAGCGGGAGCTTCTTGCAGGTCGACATGCGGCGACCTTATCCCCGCCCGCGGAGCCCTATCCAGGGCCGACGACCGCGGCGGCGACCAAGCCGCCGCTGACCCCGACGAAGGAGACCACCGCCAGCGCCCGGTACCAGAGCCGCTTCTCGACCTCGGGATCAAAGGCGAGCGGGACGAAGAGGAACGGGTTGACGAGGGTGCCGAAGACGAGCGCGGCCGCCACCGCACTCGGCAGGTCGGGGACCGCGAGGCCGACCCCGATCAGGATCAGGCCCATCATCACGTAGTCGAGGTGGACCTGGCGGATCCGCTGCGGCGCCACGATTCCGATCGCCCGCAGCCACTCGGGCCGCTCCCCTCGCACCACCATCGCCCAGCCGAGCAGCCCTCCCAGGGCCAGCTCGGCGAGGCCGATCTGGACGACCCAGTCCATCAGAGCTCGGGGACGTCGGCGCCGAGGGGGCTGAACGGCAGCCGCCGCACCTCGGCCCAGCCGGCGCAGCGCTCCTCCAGCGCCGCGGCGACCTGGCCCGCCTCCTGCCAGGTGGTCCAGACGAGGACGGTCGGGCCGGCGCCGGAGATCGTCGCGCCCAGGGCCCCCAGCTCCCGGGCCGAGTCGACGATCTCCATCGAGCGCGGGTAGAGCGAGCGGCGCCGCTCCTGGTGGATGCGGTCGTGGAGCCCCTGGGCGAGCAGATCGAGGTCGGCGCTGCGCAGCCCCAGCACCAGGGTCGCCGCGGCGGCAACGTTGGCGAGGGCGTCGGCGAGCGGCAGCTCGGCCGGGATCGCCTCCCGCGCCCGCTCGGTCGAGACCTCCTCGGCCGGGATCGCGACGATGCCCTCAAGCCCCTCCGGCGGGTCGAAGCGGGCGGCGGTCGGCGCGCCTCCCTTTCCTGCTCGGCAAACGACGAAGCCGCCGTAAATCGCCGCGGCGACGTTGTCGGGATGCCCCTCGATCGCGGCCGCCCGCGCCAGCATCTCCTCCTTCGAGAGCGCCAGCTCGTAGAGGTGGTCGGCCGCGGCCAACCCGGCGACGATCGCCGCCGCGCTCGACCCCAGCCCCCGCGCGAGGGGGATCTCGCTGCGCAGCCGGAAGGCGATCCCGTCTGCCGGCCGCAGGCTCTCGAAGGCGCGCGCGATCAGGTTGTCGCGGCCGGTCGGTACATCCAGGCCACCGGCGTCGAACGAGTACTCGTCGCTCTCCTCCACCTCCAGCTCCAGATGCAGCGCCATCGCCGCCGCCATCGCGTCATACCCGGGGCCGAGGTTGGCCGAGGAGGCGGGGACGCGGACAAGCCGGTGGCGCGCGGTCATCGGCATCAAGTCCAGTACTTGTCGGTCACCAGGTGCATCCTGCGCCTAGTCGAAGACAGCGCGCTCGACGGCGCTGAGGTCGTTCTCGCAGTTGATCACCGAGGGGGCTTTGGAGAGGGCGGTGTCGGGGTCCTTGAGGCCGTGGCCGGTGAGGACGCAGACAACGGTCTCCGGCGCCGGGGCTTCCTCGACCGTCGGCAGGCCATGGGCTAGGAGCCCGGCGACGGAGGCGGCGCTGGCGGGCTCGCAGAAGACCCCTTCGGTGTCGGCAAGCCAGCGGTAGGCGCCCAGGATCTGCTCGTCGGCGACGGCGGCGACGCGACCGCGGGAGGCGGTGAAGGCGGCCATCGCCTCCTCCCAGCGAGCGGGGTTGCCGATCCGGATCGCCGAGGCGATCGTCTCGGGATGGTCGACCGGCTCGCCGCGCACAAGCGGAGCCGCGCCCTCGGCCTGGAAGCCGTAGAGGATCGGCTTGTCGCCCTCGAGCTTGCCCAGCTCCGCGTCGCCGGCCGAGGCGAGCTCGCGGAACCCGCGCCAGTAAGCGGTGACGTTGCCGGCGTTGCCGACAGGTATCGCCAGCGCGCCGGGCATCGCGCCCAGGTCCTCGACCACCTCGAAGGCCGCCGTCTTCTGGCCTTCGATCCGGTGCGGGTTGACCGAGTTGACGAGCTCGATCGGATGCTTCTGCGAAAGCTCGCGGACCAGCCGCAGGGCGTCGTCGAAGTTCCCCTGCAGCGCCACGACCCGCGCCCCGTGCATCAGCGCCTGGGCGAGCTTGCCGATCGCGATCTTCCCCTCCGGCACGATCACCGCGCCGCGCAGGCCAGCCCGCGCCGCGTAGGCGGCGGCGCTGGCGGCGGTGTTGCCGGTCGAGGCGCAGATCACCGCCTCCGCCCCGCGCCCCTTCGCCCGCGACACCGCCACGGTCATCCCCCGGTCCTTGAACGATCCGGTCGGGTTCAGCCCCTCGAACTTGAGGTAGGCGCGGGTGCCGATCCGCTCCGAGAGCCGCGGCGCCTCGATCAGCGGCGTCGCGCCCTCGTTCAGGGTCACGACCGGGTCGCCGGGCTCGAGTGAGAGCCGGTCGCGGTAGCGGTCGATCAGCCCCGCCGCCATCGCCTAGTACTCCTCCTCGATCACATGGATTGCCCGCGCCGGCGCCCGCAGCTCGTCCAGCCCGTCCAGCGCCTCGACTGCCGCGGCGAAGCGCGACTCCAGGCACTCGTGGATCACCATCACCAGCCGCGCCTCGTCGCCGATCCCACGCTGGACGACGCTCTTGACCGAGACCTCGTGGTCGCCGAGTACCGTCGCCACCCGCGCCAGCACGCCCGGCTGGTCGGCCACCTCGAGGTAGAGGTAGAAGCTGGAGCTGACATCGGTGGCGATCGGCAGCTCGACCCGCGTCTCGTGCACCGGCGCGTCGCCGGCGAGGATCGAGACGACGTCGCCGAGCACCGCCGAGGCGGTCTGCGGTCCCCCCGCCCCCGGCCCCGACATCGTCACCTCGGAGATCGCCGGCGCCTCGACCATCACCGCGTTGAACGGCCCCTCGATCGGCGCCAGCGGGTGGCCGCGGTAGAGGAAGCAGGGGAAGACGCGGACGCTGATCCCGCCGTCGCGCCGTTCGGCCACCCCGAGCAGCTTCAGCGAGAGGCCGAACTCCTTGGCGTAGGCGAGGTCGTCGGGCAGGACGCGGTCGATCCCCTCATAGGTGACCTCGTCGAGGGTGACCGGGGTGTGGAAGGCGAGCCGGGCGAGGATCGCCATCTTCGCCGCCGCGTCGGCGCCGCTGACGTCGTCGGTCGGGTCGGCCTCGGCGTAGCCCAGCTCCTGGGCGCGCGCCAGCACGTCGTCGTAGCCCGCTCCGGTCGCCGCCATCTCGGTGAGGATGAAGTTGGTGGTGCCGTTGACGATCCCGAAGACCTTGGCGATCTCGGTGACGCCGAAGCTCTCCTGGATCGCGCGGACGATCGGGATCACCGCCGCGACCGCCGCCTCGAAACGCAGCTGCACTCCCGCCTCGCGGGCGACCGCGAAGAGCTCGTCGCCGTGCTGTGCGAGCAGTTGCTTGTTGGCGGTGACCACCGGCTTCCCCGCGCGGAGCGCCGCCAGCACGTACTCCCGCGCCGGCTCGGTCCCGCCGATCAGCTCGACGACCAGGTCGGCGCCGGCGAGGATCGATTCGAAGTCGCCCTCGCCGCGGGTCAGGGTGCCGCAGATCTCGGGCCGCCGCCCGGTCGCCGCCTCGACCGCGTCGGCGCGCTCCGCCAGCAGCTCGGCGAAGGCGGCGCCGACGGTGCCGCGGCCGAGCAGTCCGATCCGGACCGGTCTGGAGCCCTCGGAGGCCATGCCCGCCTAGAGGTCCCTCGCGGTCAGGTCCTCGTAGGTCTCGCGACGGACGACGACGCGAGCCTCGCCGTCGCGGCAGAAGACGACCGGGGGACGGGGCACGCCGTTGTAGTTGTTGGCCATCGCGTAGCCGTAGGCGCCGGTGGCCGGGGTGACGAGAACGTCGCCGACGGCGGGCTCGGCCAGCGTCGCGTCGCGGACGATCACGTCGCCGGACTCGCAGTGCATGCCGGCTATCGTCACCAGCGTCTCGGCCGGCGCCGCGGCGCGGTCGGCGACGAGCGCCTCGTAGCGGGAGCCGTAGAGCATCGGCCGCAGGTTGTCCGACATGCCGCCGTCGACGGCGACGTAGGTGCGGACGCCGGGGATCTCCTTGACGGTGCCGACGCGGTAGGCGGTGAGGCCCGCGTTGGCGACCAGCGAGCGGCCCGGCTCGACCAGGATCCGCGCGCCCTCGCCGAAGATCTCGGCGACTCCGCGCACCTTGACCGCGACGTAGGCGTCGATCGAGGGCGGCTCGTCGGCGGCGGTGTAGGCGACGCCGAGGCCGCCGCCGACGTTGACGACCCGGCACCAGTCGCCGGCTAGCTCGCCCAGCGCCCGGATCGCCAAGGTGTAGGGCTCGAGCTCGAAGATCTGCGAGCCGATGTGGGCGTGCAGCCCGACCAGCTCCAGCTTCTCGGAGGCGAGCACGCGCTCGATCGCCCGCGCGGCCAGACCGTCCTCGAGGCCGAAGCCGAACTTGGAGTCGAGCTGGCCGGTGGTGATGTAGTCATGGGTCGAGGGCTTGATCCCCGGCGTCACCCGGATCAGCACCCGCTGGGGTTCGTCGAGGAGGCGCTCGCAGCGCTCGATCTCGTCGAAGGAGTCGAGGATCAGGTGACGGATCCCGGCCCTGGCCGCGAAGAGGATCTCCTCGTCGGACTTGTTGTTGCCGTGCATGTGGATCCGGTCGGGGTCGAAGCCGGCCCTCAGCGCCATGTGCAGCTCGCCGCCGGAGGCGACGTCGACCGAGAGCCCCTCCTCGGCGAAGAGCCGGTAGGCGGCGGTGCAGGGCAGGGACTTGCTGGCGAAGAGGACCTCGTAATCGGCCCCGCGGCTCTCAAAAGCCTCGCGGTATTCGCGGGCGCGGGAGCGGATGTCGTCCTCCGTGTAGAAGTAGGAGGGGGTGCCGAGCTCTTCGGCGAGCTCGACCACGTCGCAGCCCGCTATCTCCAGGTGCCCCTCCTCGTTGACCCGGCTGCCGCGAGGGAACACGGCCGATCCCGCGATCGGATCGCCACTTGCCACCGCCTGTCCCTGCTCAGCCATCGGACCGGCATTGTGGCCGACTCCTGTTCCTTTTGCTCGCAGAGCAGCCAAAGGGAACAGCTGAACCGAGGCGTCGATTTTTTCCTGTTCCTTATGGCGATATACCCGCCAGAAGGAACAGCGGAGGAGGTCCTCTTTATTTGCCGGGGACGCCTTCGACGGTCTTCGCGGTTTCGTCGACGACCTTGCCGACGGTCGATTCGGGACCGGCCACGCCGTTCACCGCTTCTTCGGTCGTCTGGGTGACACCGGTTTCGCCGAGTCCGCCGCCGGTCACGGTTTCGTCGACCTGGTGGACGGTTTCGTCAACCGCGCTGGTGACTTTCGAGGAAGGCGAGGACGCGGTGGTAGTGCCGCCGCCGCTCGTCCCGCCTGCCCCACCACCGCCGCTGCCGCCGCCGGAGTTCGCGCTGCCGCCGGAGCCGCCGGAACCTCCCGCGCCGCCCGCCGGTTCGCCCGAGCCGCCGCCCGCGGCGGAGCCGCCTTCGCCGCCCCCGCCTGCGGTGGATCCGCCTTCGCCGCCGCCCGCGGCTCCTTCGCCGCCGGCGTTGCCGCTGACCCCAGGCGAGCCGTTGCCGCCGGCGCCGGCGGCGCCGCGATCCGCACCGCTGCCGTTGCGGGCCGCGGCCCCTGCGCCGGTTTCGCCCTTCGCCGCGGCGGCTTCACCGCCCCCGGCCGGCGCCGCCGCCTCCTTCGCGCTGGAGACCCCCGGCTGGTCCCCGCCGCCGAGCAGCCCGGCGACGGGCCAGTCCCCGAAGACCTGAGTGGAAACGAGCAGGACGAAGACGGCGATGGCGACGGCGATCAGGCTCGCCCCCGACATCGCGCCCACGAAGTAGGTGCGCGCCTGGCGAATCATCCGAGTTGATTGTGACCTATAGGTAGCCCATCGGGTCAGTCACGGAGCCGTTTATACGAACCTCGAAGTGGAGGTGCGGACCGAAGCAGTATCCGGTGCAGCCCGTGTACCCGATCACGTCCCCCTGGCTAACCGATTGGCCGAGGGACACCGCGAAGGAGCTCTGGTGGGCGTAGCAGGTGGAGAGCCCGCCGCCGTGGTCGAGGCAGGTGTAGTTGCCGTAGCCGCCGCTTTCGGCCTCCGACTGCTGCAGGCTGACGGTGCCGGTGGCGGCGGCGCGGATCGGGGTGCCTTCGGGGACCGCGATGTCGATCCCCGGGTGGTACTCGTAGCTGCCGTTGATCGTCCGGGCGCCGAAGCCGGAGACGACCGGCCCGTCAACCGGCCAGATCAGCCCGCCGCTGCCGCCTTGGATCGGTCCCGCCGGCAGCGGCGCCGAGCCGGTTTCGATCAACTGGGCGGCGATTTCGCTCTGGATCGCGGCGACCGAGCCGTCCAGCTCTTCTTCGTGTTCGCTCACCTTCGCCAGCGCCGCTTCGCGACCGGCGCGAGCGGAGACCAACCGCTGCTGGTGACTCTGCAGGGCGGCCCTCGCGGCCGTCAGCGCTTCCTTTTCGGCGGCGATCGCGTCGCGGGCGGATTCGATCCGGTCCTTGGTGACGCGCAGGCGGGTGACCAAGCCCTTCACCTGGTCGCGCAGGTCGCGCACCCGGCCGACCACCGCCTCGTCCATCCCGTGCAGGCGGTCGAGGTATTCGGTGCGGGCGGCAAGGTCGTCGAGGCTGCTGGAGCCGACGATGACGCTGATCACGTCGGGGCTGCCCATCTCATACATCGCCACCAGCCGTTCGCGCAGTGCGCTCAGCGCCCGCCGCAGGTGGGCCCGCACTCGTTCGAGCCGCCCGCGGGCGGCGTCGAGGGCGGCCACCGCTTCGTTCAGTTCGACCTGCTTGGCGACGAGTCGGCCGCGGACGGCGGCCTCGCGGTTGCGGATCTCGGCGACCTCGGCGGTGAGGCGCTCGATCCGGTCCCTGTAATCGGAGATCGTCGTCGTCAGCACCCCCTTGCGCTCTTCGACCTTCGAGAGCTGGGACTGCCTGTGTTCCAGCTTCGACTGCAGGTCCGCGGCAGGCGCCACCGGGGCGGCTAGGAGCAGGAGGAGAAGCGCCGCGACGGCAGCACAAACCGCCGGCACAACGGAACGATTGAGGGCCATCGAGTCGAGGCTAGCCAAGGCGTTTTTCCAGCTCGGCCACCGGAAAGTGCCTGCAACTGACCTTGCGGCCGAACCTGGGAGACCGTCGCTAACTCCCCGGAACGTTCTCCACCCGCAGCAGCCCTTCCGTCGCCTCCTCCTCCATCTGGAGCGTGGTGTGCTCGATGCCGTAGCTCTCATGGAGGGTCAGCTCCAGCCGGCGGCGGACGAGGTCGCGGTCGACGTCCGCGGCGACGACTACGTGGGCGGCGATGGCGCCGAAGCCGGAGGTGACGGTCCAGACGTGGAGGTCGTGGACGGAGCGGACGCCCTCCTCGGTGCAGATCGTCCGGCCGACGGCTTCGACGTCGGTGTCGGCGGGGGCGGACTCCATCAGCACGTCGAAGGGCTCCCTGATCAGCCGCCAGGAGGAGGCGAGGACCAGCGCCGCGATCAGCAGGCCGACGATCGGGTCGACCACCGAGGAGCCGCCGAGCAGGACCCAGGCGCCGGCGACAAGCACGCCGAACGAGCCGACGGCGTCGGCTGCGGAGTGGCGCAGCACCCCCTCGAGGTTGACGTCGGTTCGCTCGCCGCGGGCGAGGACGAGGGTCGCGGCGAGGTTGCCGGCGAGGCCGAGGGCGCCGAGGGCGAGGACGCCCCAGCCGTCGATCCCCGGCGGGTCGGAGAAGCGGCCGATCGCGGCGATCGCGATGGCGACGCTGACCGCGACCAGCAGCAGCCCGTTGACCAGCGCCGCCAGCACCTCCGAGCGCTGGTAGCCGAAGGTGCGCCGGCCGGCGGCCGGCAGCGCCGCCAGGCGCGCGGCGATCAGCGCCAGGACGATCGCGCCAACGTCGGAGAGCAGGTGCCCGGCGTCGGCGAGGACCGCCAGCGAGCCGGTGAGGAAGCCGCCAACTGCCTCGGCCGCGAAGAGGCCGACGTTGATCGCCAGCGCCACCCCCATCCGCCGCCGGCCGTCCTCGCGGCGGGCGTCGAGCGCGTGGCTGTGGCTGTGGCCTTGCGACCCGTGCATTCCCCGAGGATAAGCCCGCAGACCCGACCCGAACGCACTTGAGGCAAGCCGGCCGGTTGCATATAAGTGCGGCGTGCCCTCCCCCGCGCCGCTACTCGTCGTCGACGCTCCCTCGATGCTGTTCCGCGCCTTCCACGCGCTGCCGAGCAAGATCGTCGACCCCGACGGGCGGCCGGTGAACGCGCTGCTGGGGACGGCGAACCTGATCCTGCGCGAGTTCGAGGTCCACGAGCCGCGGGCGGTGGTCCTCTGCTTCGGCCCCGACGCGGCCGCCTACCGGACCGAGCTCTACCCCGCCTACCACGCCGAGCGCGAGGAGGCGATGCCCGAGGAGCTGCCGCATCAGTTCGCCGACTCGCGCGGGTTCTTCGAGGCGTTCGGCTGGACCGTGGCGACGAGCGAGGACCTCGAGGCGGACGACCTGCTCGGCACCTACGCGCGGCTGGAGGCCGAGGCCGGCGGCTACGCGCTGCTGCTGACCGGCGACCGCGACATGTACCAGTGCGCGGGCGAGAACGTGACCGTGCTCTACGTCCGCACGGGCGGCAAAGGCGCCGAAGAGGTCGGGCCGGCGGAGGTGCGCGAGCGCTACGGGATCGACCCGGAGCTGGTCCCGGACTTCATCGCCCTGCGCGGCGATCCCTCCGACGGGCTGCCGGGTGCGAAGGGCGTCGGTCCGAAGACGGCGGCGGAGCTGCTGCGGGCACACGGTTCGCTGGAGGCGATCCTCGACCACGCGATCCGCGAGCGGCGCCCGGCGCTGCGCGGCGCGCTGATCGAGGGCCGCGAGGAGCTGCTCGCCTTCAAGGACATCGCGACGCTGCGAGACGCGAAGGTGAAGCGGCCGGAGGACCGGCCGACCGACTGGGCGGGCGCCGCCGAGGCGGCGCGGGAGCGCGGCATGAAGAGGCTTGCCGAGCGCCTAGAGAGCCGGTTCCAGTAGGGGTTGTCCAATTTTCGGGTTGCCCTGCCGTCATCGCTCCGCACCCGGAGACGATCGCGGCGCCGTCATCAAACCCCACGCGGAGACGATCGCCCAGACTCCCTCGAGCAGGACGAATCCCCACTGCCGCCCAGCGACCGCCAGCACCGCGAGGATCGCCGAGCCGAGCAGGTTGAGCGCCAGGTACGGGCGCGAGTCGGGCCGCATCCGCTCGAACTGGACCGCGCCGAAGGCGACGAGGATCAGCAGCGCGCCGACGATCTGGACGACCTGATCCACCGGCCGAGCCTATTCGGCGTGTCGCTTTTGCTACCCCAGAGGAAACAAATGCGACAGGCCCGTTACCGTCGCCCGATGGACCCGGCCTCGCTGCCCCTCCTCGACCGCGGCCAGCTGCGCAAGCGCTGGCGCTACGTCGCCCTCTTCGCCGAGGAGCTGATGCTCTGCGCCGCCCACGCCGAGGTCGGCCCGCTGACGCAGTCGTTCTGGGTGCTCTGGGACCGGGAGGCGCGGCGGCAGTGGGCGCACACGGCGCTGCGCCCCGGCAGCCGCGAGGTGAGCTTCGCGGGGCGGCGGCTGGAGATCGACGGGCCGGGGCTGCGGGCGAACCTCGAGCTGGGGGAGGCGGCGCCAATCGAAGCGATCTGCCCCAGCGGCAGGAGCTCGGCTTGGACCCGCAAGCGGGCGGGCATACCGATCGCGGGGACGGTCGAGGTGCCGGGGCGGCGCCGGCAGGTCAGCGGCCGCGGCGTCGACGACGAATCGGCCGGTCACCACCAGCGGCACACGAGCTGGCGCTGGTCGGCCGGCGTCGGCAGCTCGGTCGAGGGCCGCGACCTCGCCTGGAACCTGGTCGAGGGGATCAACGACCCCCCGCGGGGAAGCGAGCGGGCTATCTGGATCGACGGCGAGCCCACCGAGCCGCCGCCGGCCCGCTTCCGCGGCCTGGACGGGGTCGACCTCGGCCGCGCCGGGTCGCTCGACTTCGCCCCCGAGTCGGCCCATGCCCGGAACGACAACTACCTCGCCTTCCGCTCCCGCTACCGCCACCGCTTCGGCGGCTTCGCCGGCAGCCTCGGCGGCCTCGACCTCGCCGAGGGCGTCGGCGTGATGGAGGCGCACGACGCGCGCTGGTGAGCGCGTCCGGTTCCCGGCACACCCCGCTGTGGCGAAGCCGGAAGGGCTATCTGCGGTGCTCGGGGTTCGGGAAGTCGAAGCTGCAGCCGGCGTCCCACTCCTGCGGCTGGTTGCCGTGGGCGGGGATGCCGCCGGCGTCCTTCAGCAGCCGCGCCAGGTGCATCAGGTTCCAGGCGGCGAAGGTGGTGTTGCGGTTGGTGAAGTCGTTGCCCGGGCCGCCTGAGCCCTCGTCGAGGTAGGACGGCCCAGGACCGGCCTCGCCGATCCAGCCGGAGTCCGCCTGGGGCGGGATGACGTAGCCGAGGTGCTGCAGCGAGTAGAGGACGTTCATCGCGCAGTGCTTGATCCCGTCCTCGTTGCCGGTGACGATGCAGCCGCCGACGCGGCCGTAGTAGGCCCACTGCCCGCGGTCGTTGAGCAGGCTCGAGTTGCCGTAGAGGCGCTCGATCACGTGGGTCGCGACCGAGGACTTCTCGCCGAGCCAGATCGGCATCCCCAGCACGAGGATGTCGGCGGCGAGCACCCGCTCGTAGATCTGCGGCCACTCGTCGCGCTCCCAGCCGTGTTCGGTCATGTCCGGCCAGACCCCGACCGCGATCTCGCGATCGATCGCCCGGATGCACTCGACCTCAACCCCCTGGGCCCGCATCACCGCCATCGACTTGTCCATCAACCCCTGCGTGTTCGAGGTCTCCGGGCTGCGCTTCAGAGTGCAGTTGACGTAGAGCGCCTTCAGGTCGGAATACTCGGTCACGGATCCTCCTCGATCGAGAGACAAGAGCTAACGCCGAGTCTCCCACGCGGCTTCATGACAGCTGGCGAATCGCAGGCAGGGTCCGGTGCCCCTCTCCGGACACTCAACATCGAGCCATAGCGAGATGTGTCCGGAGAGGGGCACCGGACCCTGTTGCGCCTACCAGGTATCTACGAAGCGATGGGCGCCCCGCGGGGGTCCCTCGCCAGCGGCGATAAGGGTCGAGGCGATCAGGCGGCGGGTCTCCGCCGGGTCGATCACGTCGTCGAGCTCGAACAGCGCCGCCGCGTTCAACGCCCTGGCGTTCTCTTCAGCCTGGGCGGTGAGCTCGCGCACGCGCTGCTCGCGCTCGACCTCGTCGGCGATCGCCTCCAGCTCCTTGCGCAGCGCCAGCCGCACCGCCCCCTCCAGGCCCATCGGCCCGAGGTGGGCGCTCGGCCAGGCGACCGTCAGCAGCGGCTCGTGGAGGCTGCCGCCGACCATCGCCTGGGCGCCGAGGCCGTAGCCGCGGCGCAGGATCACGGCGATCAGCGGCACCCGCAGCGCCGCGCCGGCGACCAGCAGCCGTGAGGCATGGCGGACCAGGCCGGTCGCCTCCGCCTCGGGCCCGACCATGAAGCCGGGGGTGTCGACGAGGGAGAGGACCGGCAGGCCGAAGCCGTCGCAGAGCTGCAGCAGCCGCGCCGCCTTGTCAGCCGCGTCGGAGGTGACGGCGCCGGCGGTATGGCGGGTGTCGTTGGCGATCACGCCGAGCGGCCGCCCCTCGATCCGCGCCAGGGCCGTCACCATCTCCGGCGCGAAGCGCTCGCGCAGGAAGGTGGCCGAACCCTCGTCGCAGATGGTCGCGACGATCGGCCGCGGGTCATACGCGCGGCGCCTGCGCTCCGGGACCAGCTCGCGCAGGCGCGACTGGTCGGGTTCGGGGCCGGGCTCGGTCGCCCCCTGGAAGTAGCCGAGCAGCTTCTTCGTCACCGCGGTCGCCTCGGCCTCGTCGGCGACGGCCACGTCGACGACCCCGTTCGGCGCCTGCATCTCGATCGGGCCGACCTCGTCGGGCGGCACCTCGCCGAGGCCGCCGCCGGCGATCATCGCCGGCCCGCCCATCCCCAGTGAGCTGCCCTGGGTGGCGACGATCAGGTCGGCGCAGCCGGCGATCACGGCGTTGCCGGCGAAGCAGCGACCGTGGACGACGGCGATCCGCGGCACCAGCCCGGAGAGCTTCGCCCAGAGCGCGAAGGCGCGAGTGTCGAGAGCGGAGACGACCGGGTAGTCGGTGTCGCCGGGCCGGCCTCCCCCGCCCTCGGCGTAGAAGACGACCGGCAGCCGCATCCGCTCGATCAGCTCGAAGAGGCGGTCCTTCTTGCGATGGCCGAGGGCGCCCTGGGTCCCAGCGAGGACGGTGTAGTCGTAGGAGAGGACCGCGCAGGCGGCGCGCCCGGGGTCGAAGAGGTCGTCGTTGACGCGGGCGGTGCCGCCGATCAGCCCGTCGGCGGGGGTGCGGGCGATCAGGTCCTCGAGCTCGCGCCGGCCCCGCTGGGCGGCGATCGCGTAGCGGCCATACTCGACGAAGGAGCCGGGGTCGACAAGGTCGGCGACGTTCTCCCGGGCGGTCCGCCCGCCGGCCGCGTGTCGCCTCTCGACCGCCTCGGCGCGGGCCGCGTCGTCGGTCAGCGCCCGCCGCGCCAGCAGCTCCGCCAGGTCGTCTCGCTCCTCCTCGGCCACGTGGGCATCTTTCCACCCCTTCCCCCGCCGGGATCGTGACCGGCTTCATCGGCTGGGACCTAGGGTGCGGCACGCGTGCGAGGCCGACGGCCGGACGAACCCGGTCTATGCATCGGTCTTCGTCCCGTCGGGTCTATGCACCCGGTTTTTCGTCCGTCGATCTATCCGGCGGCGAGTCGTCAGCCGCGGATCGCCTTGCCGGCGATGTTCTTGACGCGGGTCCGGTCGCGCTGGCTGAGGTTGCCGGGCCGGCCCTTCGACTTCTTGACCAGGTTCCAGAGCTCGGTCTGCTCATGCTGCGTGAGGTTCTGCTCGGCCCGCTCGCGACCCTTGGTGAGGAGCCACATCGTCCCCAGCCAGACGGTTTTCCAGGGAACCCGCTTCCAGACGTGGGGTGCGGCTTTGCGCGCGAGCCAGAAGGGCATGACGGTGCTTTCTATCCGACGACTTCGACGGTCCCGTGCATCGTCGGGTGGACTTCGCAGAAATAGGTGAAGGTGCCGGGTTCCTTGAAGGTCGCCGAGCCGAGCTTGCCCTTTTCGACGATGCCGGTGTCGAAGCTGCCGTCGTCGGCGGTGGCCGTGTGCGGCGCGGTGTCCTCGTTCTGCCAGGTCACCTTGCCGCCGGCCCGGACGACGACCGGGTCGGGTTCGTAGCTGAATTCGACGATCTGAACTTTTTCGGACTTCGCCGCCTCGCCGCTGGGGGCGGCTTCGCTTTGCGTCGTTTCAGCGTCGTCGCCGGCCGAACCCGGGGTCGTCTCGGCGCTGCCCGACTCCTGACCGGAGGCCGTCGATTCCGCCTCGGAGGAACTGGAATCGGAGCCGCCGCCACCGCATGCAACGAGGCCGAGGGAGAGGGCGGCCATTGCGGCGGCGAGCGGCGGCTTCAATTCCATCAGGGCTGGTTACCCGCTCTGGCGAAGCCCAAATCAGCGCTCCCATGATCGTCGCGCGAGCGGTTTGCTTGTCGCGCGAGCGGTTTGCTTGGCGACTAGGCTCGGCTCGATGCCCGCCCGCCTCCGGCCCACCGGCCCCGTCGCTCCCGATGCGATCCTCGTCGGCGATCCCGGCCGCGCCTTGCTGCTGGCCCAGGAGCTTTTGCGGCAGCCGAAGATGAGCAATCACGCACGGGGGCTGTGGGGCTATGGCGGCATCACTCACGACGGGCGCGAGCTGACGATCCAGTCGACGGGCATGGGCGGGCCCAGCGCCACGGTCGTCCTGCGCGACCTGGCCGAGCTCGGCCTGCGGCGGGCGGTGAGGATCGGGACGGGAACCGGGTTGAGCGACATCGATCTGGGCCAGCAGCTGATCGTCCGTGAGGCGCGTACCGAGTCGGGCGCCGCCTCCCGGCCCGACCCGGAGCTGAGCGGCCGGCTCGAAGCGTCGCTTGACGAGGCTCGGCCGGGCGTGGTGGTCAGCCTCGACTCGGTGCACGATCCCGAGCGGGAGTCCCCCTCCCTGCTCGCGGATCTGGCCGACATGCAGACGGCAGCGCTGCTCGCGGCGGCCGCGGACCTCGGCCTGGCGGTTGCCGCGCTCCTGATCGTCAGCGAGCGGAGCGATGCGGGCCAGCTGCCGGAAGACGAGCTGGCGGGGGCGGCGAAGCGGGCGGGGGTGGCCGCCGCTCTCTCATTCTCACCCTAAGGTTGAGGATTAGGCTGAACCTTTTTTTTGCCTTCGCCGGCACTCTCCCGCCGCAGCGACCCGAGCTTCCGGCTGAGGTCGTCGATCGCCTCCTCGACATCCTCCAGACGCTGCGAGAACGACCGCAGCCGCCGCTCCAGCCGTTCGACGTCGGTCGCCGAAGGCAGGTTGAGGGCGCTCATCGCCGCCTGCTGGGCCTCCAGGGCCTTCTCCCTCGCCCCCAGCGCGGTGGTGACCGCCTCGTGGAGGGTTGGGTTGTCGATCAGCGCCTGGGCCAGCTCCCCAAGCGCCTGCTCGGCCCGCGCTCGCAGCCCGTCCTGCTCGTCGTTCTCGGAGGTCAAGTCACAGCAGCTTAACGAGCGCATCCGGCGCGCCTGAAAATCTCCCGTCGCAGCGATGACGGAAACCTTGATTAAGCCCTTGTTGGGAGCGGCGAGAGCCGTTGTGGACGTACAGGCCAGTGGGTAGCCTGAATCCGGTTACTGCCCGGGGAGGGGTACCCGGCGCGGGCAGGGACGCCTCGGCATGAGAACCAAGCTTGCATCGATATTCGCCGCCCTTGCTGGCTTTCTGGCGATCACCGCCGTCGGCGCCGCATTGGCGGGGGCCGAGCCGCTCTCCGAAAGCCAGGCGGTAACTCCCCCGGCGAGCACCACAACCGCCGTCCCCTCGCTGCAGGCGCCCGCCTGCGCCAACGGCCTCGACGACGACGGCGATGGGCTGGTCGATAGCGAAGACCCGGACTGCGAATCGCCGGAAGATACGACCGAGGTCCCGCCGGCGAGCACCCCGACCGAACCGACCGAAGGCGGCGAGGTGCCGGTACCGTCCCCCGAGCCCGAAAAGGGAACTGGTGGGGGGGTCGAGCACGGCACCGCGATCGGCGGATCCGGCAGCGGTGGCGGCAGGGGCGGCGCCACCCGCAACGACGAACTTGCCGCGCCCGGCAGCGGCGGCGACAACGGGGGCCTCACCGCCCCCGGCGCCAACGGCGGCGGGGATCAACCTCTACCTGAGGGTTCTGACGGCGGCTCGCGGTTCACCCCAGGGGGCGCCCCCACGATCGCCAACCCGACGACGACGATCGCCCCCTTCGGGCCGGCGCCGATCGGAGTCCCCAACTTCGTCATCGACTCCTTCGAAATCCCCCCCTTCCTGCTGCCGATCTACCAGGCGTGCGGAACCGAATACGGAATCCCCTGGGAGGTGCTGGCCTCGATCAACAAAATCGAGACCGCCTTCGGCACCAACACCAACGTCTCCAGCGCCGGCGCGGTCGGCTGGATGCAGTTCCTCCCCTCGAGCTGGGAACAGTTCGGCCTCGACGCCAACGGCGACGGCCGCAAGGACCCCTACAACCCCGTCGACGCGATCTGCGCCGCGGCCCATTACCTGAAGCTGGCCGGCGGCAACAAGGACCTCTACCAGGCGATCTTCGCCTACAACCACGCCGACTGGTACGTGCAGGAGGTGCTCCTCTACGCCCGCGCCTACGGTCGCCTTCCCTCCGACCTGGTCGGCTCGCTGACGGGGCTGACCGAGGGCGCCCACTTCCCGATCGCCGCCGACGCCCGCTACGCCGACGACATCGCCGCCCGCACGGCGCTGCGGAAGGAAGGAGGCGACAGCCTGGGCAGCGCCGCCGAAGTCATCTCCTCCTCGCCGACCCCCCGCGGGATCAACATCTTCACCAGGAGGGACGCGCCGGTCGTCGCCGTCAACGACGGGGTCGTCCGCAAGCTCGGGCACTCCGCGAAGCTCGGCAACTTCGTCGTCCTCGAAGACACCTACGGCAACCGCTACACCTACGCCGAGCTCGGCCGCCTCGTCCGCAACCACCGAGTCGTGGTGATGCCGACGGGCAAGGAGAAGCGGGTCCCGGTCGAAAGCGAGAACCTGCGGCCGCGGCTGCGTGCCTATCCGGACCGCGGCAGGAGCGGCGGCAAAGCCGTCGATCTCGAAGCGGCGCTGGCGGCGAGCGGCGAGGGCTCGATCCGGGCTGGTTCCAAGGTGATCGCCGGCACCGTGCTGGCGCGGGTCGCGGCCGGCGGGGACGGCGTCGACCCGCACATCAACTTCTCGATCCGCCCGGCCGGCAAGGGGGCGCCGCGGATCGACCCGAAGCCGATCCTCGACGGCTGGAAGCTGCTCGAGGCGACCGCGATCTACCGCGCCAAGGGCAGGAGCCCGTTCTCCCACCTGAGCGGCGCCGGCGTCCTCCTGCTCTCCAAGGACGCGCTGCAGAAGCGGGTGCTCGACGACCACGGCCTCGACATCTACAGCTGCGGCCGCGAAGACGTCGCCGCCGGCAAGATCGACCGCCGCATCCTCGCCGTCCTCGAGTACCTGCGCACCAAAGGCTTCCGCCTGACCATCACCGCATTCGAGTGCGGCCACAGCCTGCTGACCTCTTCCGGCAACGTCTCCGAGCACAGCACCGGCGACGCCGTCGACATCGCCGTGATCGACGGCGTTCCGGTCACCGGCAACCAGGGGCCGGGCACCCTCGCCGACGAATTGATCAAGGACGTCCTGCAGCTGCAGGGGACGATGCACCCGCACCAGGTGATCTCACTCGAGGACCTGCCCGGGGAAACGAGCTTCGCCCTGCCCGACCACTACGACCACGTCCACATCGGCTACCACCCGCTCGAAGGCGGCCCCGAAGCGCAGTTCACGGCGCTGCTGAAGCCGGACCAGTGGCAGCGGCTGATCGGCCGCCTCGGCCAGATCGAAAACCCGGACGTGCCGGTGCGGCCCTCGAAGTACGCGGTGCCGGACCAGACCAACGGCGGCCTCGCCGCCGGCTCCGGCGACTGAGCCAGCGGCTCCCGGGCTGAACGGCGAGAATCGCGCCGTGGCCAAGCTGTTCGGATTCGTCCAGTTCGACATCGCCGGGACGCTGCCGCTGGCGGACGGGCGCTACCTGGCCGGCTCCGGTGAGCAGACCGGCGAGGAGGAATGGGTGCTGGTGGTGAAGAGCCTCGGCGCAGCGCCGCTGCCTGGTCGCCGGCGGCGGCGACGCCAGGCGGCAGAGCCGGACCCGGCGCCGCTGCCGCTGACCCGCGTCACCGCGGTCCGCGCCTCCTCCCCGCTCGCGGGCAAGGCCGAGGCGGCCCGCTGGCTGGACGAGGCCGCCGAGGGGGAGGACACGGTCGAGGTGCTCGCCGATGAGGCGATCGCGCCGCTGAACCGCGCCCTCCACGCCCAGGCCGTCGCGGCGGCCGATCCCCGCGGGCGCGAGCTCGCGCCCGCGGAGGCCGAGCGGGTCCTGATCGGCTACGGCAGCGGCGAAGAGACGGCCGACGGCCGCTTCACCGACGCTCGCGAGTTCGACCTCACCTCCCCGTCCACCTCCCGTCGGCGCCGCCGCGAAGAGGAGCTGCGGCCCCAGGAGCGAGTCGCGGGAGTGCTGCGCGGCCGCGAGCGACTCGACGCCTGCGAGACGCTGCTGCTGCGCGCGCGCGCCGATCTCGACGCCGGCCGCACCCGCGAGGCGGCGCTGCAGCTCCGCGCCGGACTCGAAGCGCTGCTGGTCGAGCTGGAGGGCATGGTCGAGGATCCCGGCCACGAGAGGGACATGGCGACGCTGCGGGAGCGGCAGCCGGAGGCGATCCGGGCGGCGGAGGCAGCGCTGAGGACGGGCCTCGACGGGCAGCAGCGGGCACAGGTTGAGAGCATGCTCGAAGTCGCAGAGCGCATCCTCCGCCGCCGCCGCGTCTTCCGTGGCTAGCGTGGCGACCCATGCCCCACCGGCCGCGTCTTCCGTGGCTCGCTGGCGGGCTTATGCCGCCGCCGGGTCCTTGTGGCTAGCAGTGCGCCTTATGTCGATATCTCCGACATAAGGCGCACTGCTCAGAGCGCGAGTCGCTGCGCGACGACCTCGTCGAGCAGCGACTCGGCGAGGTGGTGCGCCCCGTCGAGCAGCACGCCCTCGATCGAGGGGATGCCGATCACGGTGAGGCCGGCAGCGCGGGCGGCGGCGACTCCCGTCGGGGAGTCCTCCAGGGCAACGACCGCGGAGCCCGCCTCGACGCCGAGGCGCCGGCAGGCCTCCAGATAGGCGTCGGGGGCCGGCTTCGGCGCCGCCACTTCGTGGGCGCTGAGGACGACGTCGAATAAGTCCTCGAAGCCGGCCAGCTCGATCGAGCGGCGGACGAAGCGCAGCGGCGAGTTCGACACCAGCCCCAGCGGCACCTGCCCGCGCAGGCGCTCGAGCACATCGCGGGCGCCGATCATCTCCTCCACCCCATGCTCGAGCTCGGCGACGACCAGCTCGTTCAGCTCCTCGATCAGCGCCGCCGCCCGGCCCGGCTCGCCCAGCCGCCGCTCGAGGATACCCCCGGCGATCTCGGCCGAGGTGCCGACGAGCTCCAACTTGTCGGCGCGGGTGAACTCGGCACCGCGGCGCTCGAAAAGGTCCTGCTCGGCCCGCGTCCAGACGGACTCGGTGTCGAGTAGGAGGCCGTCGTTGTCGAAGACGACGGCGTCGGGCAGCGAGGGCGGCATGGGCGCGGAATCATTCCAGCTCGCGCCCGCCGGAACCGCTAGCGTCGCGGGATGCCCTTCCACGTCGAGGTCAGCTCCGGCCTGCAGCGCGCCCGCGCCTTCAACCTCGGCGCCGAGGAGGTCCGGCGGGCGGTGCTGGAGCCGTGGCTCTCGCGGCGGCCGGTCGAGCTCGGCGACCGCAAGTGGGAGCCCGAGGAGAGCGAGATGCGGGTGCTCGAGGGGCCGGCGCTCAGCAACCCGGAGCTCTCCTTCGGCCAGGGCTGGGCGAACGCCGAGCGCGGCGCCGAGGACGTCACCGCCCGCGTGCTCGAGGCGGCGCGGGAGTCGCGCGCCAGCGCGCCCGGACCGGCCGCCCTGGTGATCGAAACCGACTCCGCGGTGCAGACGGTCGCCGAGCTCGCCTCCGCCCACGGCGCCCGGACGGTCGAGCTGCAGAGCCTCGCGGAGCGGATCGACGGCCGCGATCCGGAGGTCGCAGCCGTGATCGTCGTCATCCAGCGGCAGTAGCGGTGGTCGCCCCGAAGTCGATCGAGACACCGCGCGGGATCACCAGCACGGGGTAGCGCGCCGCCTCGACCGCGTAGTCGCTTTTGGCGCTCAGGACGACCCGCCCCGCCGGCGCCTCCGGCCGCGAGCCGACGACTAGGACGTCGAGCGCCCCGGAGTCATGCGCGGCGACGGTTGCGTCGAGCGCACCGGCCAGGCTCTCCGCGGTCTGCCGGGCGCTCGGGTCGCCCTCGTCGATGACGCCGACGGTGCTGACGCCGACGACGGGGCTCTCATGCAGCCCGGCCGGCGCCACGGCGATCGCCGAACGGCCGCCGAGGAGCAGTTTGTGGGCCGAGATCCCCGGCTTGACCAGCCCGGCGGCGGTCCTGTATTCGGATCCGAAGACGATCACGTCCGCCTGCTCCTTCTCCGCCAGCTCGGTGAGGCCGACGCTGGTGGCCGCGTTGACGACCACGTGCTGGGGCATCTCCGGCGCGCCGATCGAGGCCGCGCCCCGCGCCAGCAGCTCCTCGGCCTGCCGCTGCTCGAGCGATTCGCCGAAGGAGTGGCGGACGTAGGCGAGGGCGAGCTCGCCGCCCGCGCTGGCGAGGAGCTGACCGAGGGCCAGCGCGTCGCGGTCCATGTCGGTGTCGTCGTAGGAAACGATGATCTTCAGTGCCATGAGGTGCCTTCCGGAAGATTGGTGGTCGACGGTCTCTCGGGAGAGTCAAGCGGAACCGCCCCCCGGGAGAGGGCGGGGGACGGGTCCGCTCTTGTCTCGTCCCCGCCTAGGCGGTACCGCCGGCGGGGGCCGGTCGCACCGCGGGCTGGGCCGGGACGCCGTCCGGGTATCCCAGGGACGGCACGTCCGACGGATAGACCTCGTGCCCGTGGACGGCGATGTCGCCGGTCTCCATGTCCTCCTCGGTCATCCGCAGCGGCACGAAGAGGCCGACCAGCTTGAGCAGGATGAAGGTGCCGATCGCGGAAAACACGATCACCCACAGGGCCGTGTAGGCCTGGACGCCGAGCAGGTGCAGCCCGCCGCCGGAGATCAGCCCTTCGTGTTCGCCCGCCATCAGGTTGTTGGCGAAGATCCCGACCATCAGGCCGCCGACGACTCCGGCGAATCCGTGCGTGTAGACCACCCCGAGGGTGTCGTCGACGTTGCGGAAGGGCCGTACCCGGCTCAGGTAGTTGAGCGCGAAGTAGACAAGCGCCGAGGCGACGATGCCGATGATGATCGCGCCCCAGCCGTTGACGAAGCCGGCGCCTGGGGTGATCGCGACGAGGCCGACGATCATCCCGTTGACGCTGCCGATCAGGCTCGGCTTGCGCCCGGTCAGGTAGTCCATCCCGACCCAGACGAGGAAGGCGACAGCGACGCAGATGTTGGTGTTGAGCAGTGAGGCGGAGGCGAATTCGCCGGCGTTGTACCAGTCACCGCCGTTGAACCCGTTCCAGCCCATCCACAGCAGCCCGGCGCCGATCGCGACCATCGCCAGGTTGTTGGGAGCGTCGACCTCGCGGTCACGCTGCAGCCGCGGTCCGATCACCGCGGCGGCGACGAAGCCGGAGACGCCGGCGGCGAGGTGGATCACGTAGCCGCCCGAGTAGTCGACGGCGCCCTGCTGGGCGAAGAAGCCGCCGCCCCAGATCATGAAGGCGTTGATCGTGTAGACGAGCAGCGTCCAGAGGGCGACGAACGGGATCCAGGCCTTGAAGTTGAAGCGCCCGAGCACCGAGCCGAGCATCAGCAGCGGCGTGATCGCCGCGAAGACGATCTGGAAGTAGGCCAGCGTCGACATCGGGAAGAGGAATTCTTCATCCGGCAGGTCGCCGATCCGGGCCTGTTCGAGCAGGCTGTGGCTGTTGAGGATCGAGCCCGGCTTCCCCCACATGTTCCCGAAGAAGCCGCTGCTCGCCCCGAAGATGTGCATCGGATCGCCGAAGGCCATCTTGAATCCGACCAGCACCCAGAGGACGAGCACGATCGCGAAGGCGACGAACGCCATCATCATCGAGTTGACGGACCAACGTTTCTGCATGACGCCGCCGTAGAGGACGACCAACCCGGGGATGCTCATCAGGCCGACCAGGGTGGCGGCCGTGAGCTGCCACGAATTGGCCCCTTCGCTCAGGTATTCCATTGAACTGGCGCTTCCTTTCTTTTCAGGTCCATCTCCGTCGCGTAACCCTGCCGTTGCTGCCGCCAAGCCGATAGGTACAACTGTCCAAAGATCGGTGGCCGAGGTTCGCCCGAGTGGAGGAATCGAGGCGCCAGCGAGACGATATGGTGGCCGCGCGATGCCCCTGGAAGGACATTACGAGCGGCAGACGACCCCGCTCTACAAGCTCAGCTCACGCGAGCTGAAGGCGGCTTTCGGCGTCCTCGCCGTGACCCTGGTCGCGCTCCTCGCGGTCGTCCTGGTCACCGTCGGCGCCGACAGCCGCCCGGGCCCCGCGCAGGGCTGCATCAGGTCCCAGGTGGCCGGCATCGTCGGCTCGGAAACGATCAGCGCCTGCGGCCGCGAAGCGGTCCGGGTCTGCAGCCGGGAGGACGAATTCAGCGGCCCCCGGGCCCAGACCATCGTCGGCGACTGCAAGAAGCAGGGCGTCGGTTTTCAGCCGCGCTAGGGGCCCGGCCCAGCGCGCCGAGCAGCGCCTCGAGCTCGGCGTCGACCTCGCCGCTGAGCTTCAGCTCGGCGTCGCTGTCGTAAGGCGTCTCGCCCTTGGTGACGATGGCCAGGCTGCCGCCACGGGAGAGGGTCAGCTGGGGCAGTCCGGCCACCGGATGCACGGCCAGCGAGGAGCCCACGCAGAGCATCAGGTCCGCGCCTTCGGCCAGCCCGCTCGCCCGCGCCATCGTCTCCTCGGACAGCAGCTCGCCGAAGAGGACCACATCGGGCTTGACCGGGCCTCCGCAGGCCGAGCAGATCGCGACGCCGTGCTCGTCGAAGAGATCGTCGACTTCGCCGAGCCCGAAGGTCGTCCCGCAGTCCATGCAGGAGCTGGTCTCGATCGAGCCGTGGACCTCGATCACGTTCTCCGACCCCGCCGCCCGGTGCAGGCGGTCGATGTTCTGCGTGATCACGCCGTCGACCAGGCCCCGCCGCTCCAGCTCAGCCAGCGCCTCGTGGGCGCGGTTCGGCGTTTTGTCGCTGAGCACCTGGAAGCGCGGGCGGTAGTAGGACCAGAAGCGCTGCGGGTCGCGTTCGAAGACCCCGATGTGGGCGACCTCCATCGGGTCGACCTTGGCCCACAACCCCCTCTCCGGCGTGCGGAAGTCCGGTATCCCCGACGGCACCGAAACCCCGGCGCCGGTCAGCGCCACAGCCGACGAAACCCCTTCGAGCAGCTCCGCCAGCCGCACAACATCTGCCGACGGGACGGAAACCGGTCGATGTATCCGGTTTGCGTCCCCTCGGTCGGCAGCGTCGGCTACTTGCCGCTCCACTTCGGGGTGCGTTTGCCGAGGAAGGCGCCGATGCCCTCCTTGGCGTCCTCGCTGAAGAAGGCGGCGGCGAAGCCGGCCTTCTCGGCCTCGATGCCGGCGTCGATGTCGCCCTGGTGGGAGACGGTCTTGATCTGCTCGACCGCGATTGGCGCCTGGGCGGCCAGCTTGCGGCCCCACATCAGGGCCGTCTCGAACAGCTCGTGGTCGGGGACGACGCGGTTGACGAGGCCGAGCTCGAGGGCCTCGCCGGCGAGGATCGCGTCGCCGACCAGGTTCATCTCCAGCGCCTTGTTCGGACCGACGAGGCGGGCCAGGCGCTGGGTGCCGCCGAAGCCGGGGATGATCCCCAGCTTCACCTCGGGCTGGCCGAAGACCGCGGCCTCGGCGGCGATCCGCACGTCGCAGGCCATCGCCAGCTCGCAGCCGCCGCCGAAAGCGATCGAGTTGACCGCGGCGATCGTCGCAACCCCCGCCTTGCCGAAGTCGCGGAACAGCGCGTGGGCGCGGTTGATCAGCTCGGCCCCGCTCTCCTGGTCGAGCGTCGTGAAGGCCTTGACGTCGGCGCCGGCGGAGAAGACGACCGGGACCGCGGAGGCGATCACCATCGCCCCGATCCCGTCGGCCCCCTTGACCCGGTTCCAGGCCGTCTCCAGGTCCTCTATCACCTGCGGCGAGAGCGAGTTCATCGGCAGGTTCGCCAGCCAGGCGATCGCGACGCCGTCACGGGTCTCCAGCTTCACCGTCTCGGGCTGCTCGCCCTCGTCGGCCCGCGGATAGGGGTAGAAGCCCTGGCCGGTCGAGAGGCCGTAGCGGCGCTGGGCGACCAGCCGCTTCAGGGTGACCGGCGGAGCGAAGCGCTCGCCGTGCTTCTCCTCCAGCCGCTCGATCGTCTCCAGCACCTGGTCGAGGCCGGTGACGTCGGCTTTCCAGAACGGCGGCAGCAGGCCTTTCCGCGGGTCGAGCCCAGCCCCGGACATCATCCCGAGGTCGATGTCGCGGACCGAGCAGATCCCCTCCTCGACCAGCAGGCAGGCCTCGATCAGCGCCCGGCTGGAGAACATCGCCACCAGCTCCTCGGCGTCGGGCTCGGCGTCGCCGGGGACGTTCTGCTCGCCGTCCTTGAAGAACCCCTCGCCGCCGGTCTTGGCGCCGAGCTTGCCTTCGCCGACGAGGCCCTGCAGGCCCTTGTGGACGTAGAAGTGCTCGCCGTAGGACTCGTTGAGGTGCTCGGCGACGTGCAGCACGGTGTCGAGGCCGAGCAGGTCGGTGAGGAAGAACGGGCCCATCGGCGCCAGCTGGGCGCCGGCGATCGCCTCGTCGATCGCCTTCAGGGAGAGGCCGTGCTCCTCTTGGGCGCGCCAGATCTCCCCCATCGTCGCCATCAGGATCCGGTTGACGACGAAGCCGGGGACCTCGCCGCAGACGATCGGCTGCTTCTTGATCGCCTGGGCGAAGTTGTAGGCGGCGGTCGCGGTTTCCAGCGATGAGTCCTCGCCGGCGATCACCTCGACCAGCGGCATGATCGAGGCCGGGTAGAAGAAGTGGAAGCCGACGACCTTGTCGGGCCGCAGCGTCGCCTCGCCGATCTCGGTGATCGAGAGCGAGGAGGTATTGGAGGAGAGGATCGCGTGGCCCGGGGTGGCGGCGTCGAGCTCGCGGAAGACGGCCTGCTTGATCTCCATCTTCTCGGGCACCGCCTCGATCACGAAGTCGACGTTGCCGAACTCCTCGTAGGAGGTGGTGCCGATCACGTTCCCGATCACCTCGGCGAGACGGGCGTCGGCCTGCTCCTGCGTGAGCCTCTCCTTCTTGACGAGGCGGGCGAGCTGGCCCTCGGTGACGCCGCGAGCCTTCTCGACGGCCGCATCGACGAACTTCTGGTCGATGTCCTTGACGACGACCGGGATGTCGGCGGCGGCGATCGCCTGCGCGATCTCCCCACCCATCGTGCCGCCGCCGACGACGGCGGCCTTCGATACGAACATTTGGCTGAGATCCTCCGGTTAGGTGAAGCCCTCTGCACGCAGGGGCTGGTGATGTGGGCGCATAGGCTATTGCAGTGCGCCTCCCAGTACCGCCCGCGAGCTCCGCGGCCATCCGCGCCTCGATGAGGGCCACGAAGCGGCGCGACACCCGACCCGAGCAACGGCTCCGTTCGCTACTCCACCGGCTCGGCCTCCGCTTTCGTGTCGACCACCCGATCCGGACCGCGGCGGGGCGCAAGCGCCGGACCGACATCGCCTTCACCCGCCAGAAGCTCGCGATCTTCATCGACGGCTGCTTCTGGCACCAGTGCCCCGACCACTGCCGGATCCCGGTGCGCAACCGCGACTATTGGGAGGCGAAGCTGCGCGGAAATTCAGAGCGCGATCGGCTCATTGACCAAGAATTGAGCGGTAGCGGATGGATCGTCCTTCGGTTCTGGGAACACGAACCGCCCGAGCGGGCCGCCAAAATAATCGAGAAAACGCTGGCCAAGTCAAGTGACGAGGATCTCGTTCGCCGGCGGTCGCCGCAGCAGGGCAGTCAGTAACTGATCGCGGCTGGGTTTAGCGCCTGCTCGGATGATGTCCAAGAAACCGTAGCCATCTTGCAGAGTTCCCTCGGCTCCGGCAACCGACCCGGCGTAGAGTTGAAAATCTGGCAACTCGACCACCCCCCTGCTGCTGTAACCAGCATCGCCATAGGAAAGGGAGAGGATGTTCACCTCGCTCATCTGGTCGCTTTTCAGTGGCGCAAGATCTAGGGCGGTAGTGGCAGAGATGTAATCGGCGAGCACATCCTGCAGAACCCAAAGAGCTGAACCTCCCCAAGTGGCGGCCATCTCCGACTTGACGATGAGCTGACTCACCATTCTCGCCCAGACCTGGCGGTAGTTGATTCCTGGCCCCAACGCCGATTCATGGCCGAGGAGTGAACGGCGAAAGGCATCGGGAATAGTCGTGCCAGTGCTCTTATTACCGCCAGAGGTGCTGGAAGTCATGATCTCTATGACGGCAGGGCGCCCCGTTGGAGCGTCGAGAACGACATCGTCCTCGACAAAATAACCCGCCTTTTCCCAGACGTCCCGGCGCTCCCATTCGAGGTTGGGCGCTTCATCCCGGCGCAGGCTGCCTAACGGCATCAACAGGTAGTCCAAGGTGTAGTCGAACCGTTTGGAGTCCGCGAAAGAAGGGTCGCGGCCCTTCAGCTTCACCTCTGGCCATATCCCGAGACGAGTGCCCTTCGGATAATCAAAGAGATCGACGACAAGCCGCTCGACCTCAACCTGACACCGGCGCTCTCCGACAGCTTGGCGACCCAACACCAGCAATCGGCGCGGGCAAACGATCCAGGGATGGGAAGCGGCGTCAGGACGAATCGAACATATGCCGGCAGGGACTTGGTCAAGCCCTGCTGCGTGCTCAAAATACTCTGCTAGCTCAGGGTCGGAGGCGAGATGGATGCTCGATAGGTGCCGATTGCCGCCGCCATCACATGGGCCGTCCATGAAAGGGCACCAAGCAGCGCGACGAACTTCCTCAGCCGCAGCCTGCTCGTCTATCGCTGGATAGCCAAAGACCTCATAGACGCGCCCCATGTCAACGAGGATCGTATCCCCTCCGCCAGCACCCGAGCGAGAGGCGGGGGAACCGAGTTGGCAACCTGCCGGTGCTGGTCGAGGTTACGCACCTGCCCTGATCGGCCCCGAATCGGCCCGCACAGCACATAATCCTTCGGGTAGCCATGCAGTCGCAAGTACTCATGCGGCGTCAGGTAGCGGTCCTCCAAGGGGTGGAAGAAAATTTCTCCGCACCTAAGAGTAAGCGACGGTTTCTCCCGATCGAGGCGCCGGAACTTCGTCGTGTCTTTGCGAGAGAGTCGCCCGCGCTGCTCAATGGGCAGGTGGAGCTGCCCGGACAGCCATTTCCCCTCCGGCACCCCGCGGATCCGCCGCAGGTCCCCGGCGGGGGTGATGTCGACGTGACTGTCCTCAGGAATCGTTCCATTCTTGCGAGGCGGCTCCTTGAGGTCGACAAGGGCCTCCCCGAGGGTGCGGTAGGGATCGCATCCGGGCAGTAGTTCGTCAGCACCGTCGACAGGACAATGGGTTGGTTCTGGGAAGTCGAACCTGAGTGGGACCTCGTCGTCTCCTCCCTCTTCGGAAAGGGCCACGATGAAGAGTCGCTCCCGGGTTTGAGGAACACCGTAAGCGGCTGAGTTCAGCACCCGCCAGGAAACCGAGTAACCGATTTCGGCGAAGGAGTCGAGCAGTCTCTCGAAGACCCCCCCGCGTTTGTCCAGTAGGTCCTTCGCGGTCTTCAGCCCCTTGACCTGCTCCATCAAGATCGCCTTCGGCCGCAACGCGGCTGCGAAGCGAACCATCTCGAAGACCAGTAGCCCCCGGTCATCACAAAGGCTCCCTCGTTTCCCAATCTGGGAGAAAGACTGACAGGGCGGACCCCCGCAGAGAAGGTCCAGATCCCCCGGCTCCAGATTCAACTCGCCCATGAGGGCGTTAGGGTCAACCGCCCGAATGTCCCCCTCGATGATTTTCGGCCCGCTGAGACGCTCGGCGTTGGCCCTCAGGGTGTCGCAGCAGTGCGGGTCTATCTCAAGACAGGCGAGAATCTCGAAGCTGGCTGCGGAGACCCCCACGTCCATCCCGCCGGCTCCGGAAAACAGAGAGACAGCGCGAAGCGTGGCTCCTTCGGTGGAGATGACCATCGGCTGGATTCAAGCAGGGGGGGGTGACGGCCTAATCGCCACAAGGCCGGGATCGGCGCTGGGGCTGGTTCATTGATGCGCCTGCCTCGCCTGGACCGGCACGGCGAGGCCGAACGCGAAGAGCTTCCCGACCCGCTGCTTGGCGTGCTGGCGGGACTCGCTGCTTGCCGCGAGCGCGATGCCGGACGTTTCTCCGAGCTAGCTCCTCTCCCCTCAAGCTCCGCGCCTCGGGCTGTCGATCAAGGGAGAGATGCGAAGGCAGGGGATGCTCTTCACCGCTGCGGCCGCGCTGCTGCTGGTCTGCGCCACCCTCGCCGTCCCGTCCGCGGCCGTGGCCGCGGTGCCGCAGGCGCGCCTGCTGCCCGACGGCCACGCCGTCGCGCCGCCCGACGCTCCGCCCGCGGTGAAGTCGATGATCGAGGCGGCGAACCGGATCCGCCACCGGCCCTATGTCTGGGGCGGCGGTCACCGCGGCTGGAACTCGCGCGGCTACGACTGCTCGGGCTCGGTCAGCTACGTGATGCACGCCGCCGGCCTGCTCGAGTGGCCGCTCGACTCGACCGGCTTCATGCGCTGGGGCGGCGGCGGCGCCGGTAGCTGGGTGCGGATCTACGCGAACAGGGAACACGTCTTCGCGATCATCGCCGGCCTGCGCTGGGACACCTCCTTCAGCGAAGACGGCGACCGCAGCGGCCCCGGCTGGTCAGAACAGCTGCGCCGGACCGGCGGCTTCCGCCTCCGCCATCCGCTCGGCTTGTTCCGGGCGACCCCGCTGGCATAGGCCCGGGCCGCTGAGGGACTAACCGCTGCCGGTAGGGAGGGGTGGGTGTCCCTCTCGCTGCAGCGGCTCGTGGGGGCTCCCGCCAAACCCTCGCCAGCAGGGACAACCCCGACGTCCCAGCTTTGTACGCCAGTACAAGGCGCGATCTAGCCGCCCCCATTAGGCTCTCTGCTGCTCTTTTCGACGGACTGAGACTTTCAACCGACATCCGCGCCCGGGACCGGGCGCGAGCCTATGGGGGGACACCCGAACCGATGACTCGCAGCCGCCAGCAGAACGTGACCGCCGCCCAGTGGAGCTCCAACGGAGGGGCTCTCGGCGCGCAGGACCTGACCCTTCCGGAGAACAACCCGTTCGGCGAGAACGTCTTCTCGGTCGCCGTCCAGCGGGAACGGCTGCCCAAGGACGTCTTCGAGAAGCTGCAGACGACCCTTGACGGCGGCGAGGCCCTCGACCCCAGCCTCGCCGACGCGGTCGCCGAGGCGATGAAGGAGTGGGCGCTGGAGAACGGCGCCACCCACTACACCCACATGTTCCAGCCGCTGACCGGCGCCACCGCGGAGAAGCACGACTCCTTCTTCGAGCCCGGCGGCGAAGGCCAGGCGCTGGCCGGCTTCTCCGGCAAGGAGCTGATCCAGGGCGAGCCCGACGCCTCCTCCTTCCCGACCGGCGGCGTCCGCGCCACCTTCGAGGCCCGCGGCTATACCGCCTGGGACCCGACCAGCCCCGCCTTCATCCTCGAGAACCCGAACGGGGCGCTGCTCTGCATCCCGACCGCCTTCGCCTCCTGGACCGGCGAGGCGCTCGACGCGAAGATCCCGCTGCTGCGCTCGATGGACGCGCTCAGCCGCTCGGCGATCAAGGCGCTGCGGCTGCTCGGCGACGATGAGAGCCAGCGCGTCTTCACCACCGTCGGGCCCGAGCAGGAGTACTTCCTGATCGACGAGCAGTACTTCTTCGAGCGGCCCGACCTGATCGCCACCGGGCGCACCCTGTTCGGCGCCAAGCCGCCGAAAGGCCACGAGCTCGACGACCACTACTTCGGCTCGATCCCGGAGCGGGTGCTGGCCTTCATGATGGAGTCCGAACTGGAGATGCGGAAGCTCGGCATCCCGGTCAAGACCCGCCACAACGAGGTGGCGCCGGCGCAGTATGAGATCGCGCCGATCTTCG
>JBJMKQ010000056.1:0-37431 GCA_045805725.1 Solirubrobacterales bacterium | reverse complement strand
CGGCTTGCTCAGGCTGGCCGGTCGCGGCCAAGTCGACGCCCCCGGGCTCGCCTCTTTCTGTTCGAACTGCATCAAATTCTGGTCGTTAAGCAACCAAGATTTGATGCAGTTCACCCGTTGGGGTCGCCAGCGCCTCCCCTTCTTCTGTTCTCTATGTCTATGGAGCGACCATAAGGAACAGGATGAGGAGCGCCTGAGGGCGCCGGATACCGGCGAGCGGTGCTATTTGCCGACCGAGGACGCCGCACCGCGCAGTGTCCGCCGCCGCCATGCGCGTGCGGGGGTTTCGCCGGTCCCTCCTAGCTAGTTCTTCGCCAGCGAGGAAATTCCGACGACGAGGTACTCGCCTTCATCGCCGTCCTCGACGCGCAGCTCGTCGGTCAGCTTCTCCAGCGAGCCGCCGACCTCCGGCAGCTCAAAGCTGGCGCGCAACTGCTGGGCGCCGCCGTGGGTCATCGGCCCGACCTTGAGCTCGATCCCCTCCGGCAGCTCGGCGATGCTGAGCGAGACGTGGCCGTCGGTGAAGCCCTGAGGGGCGCGGGCGGAGATCGCGTCGCTGAGCAGCATCGTGTCCGAGAGGCGGTCGACGCTGATGTCCTGGCGGGCGGCCAGGGCCGAGAGGGCGCGGCTCAGCACCGGACCGACGATCTCCGGCGGCCCGACCCGGATCCGGGTCTCCCCCTCGGCGGCGACGGCGAAGGTGGAGCCGGCCTGCGGCCCCTCGTCGCGGGCGGCCAGCGGCACGTGCATGCGGATCTCGGTGCCTTTGTCGGCGCCGCCCCTGATCTCGAAGCTGCTCGAGAGGGCGGCGATCAGGGTCAGCCCGATCCGCAGGCTCTGGCGCTCGTCGACGTCGGGGCGGGGGCGGATGCCGCTGCCGTGGTCGCGGATCAGGACCGTGAGGCCATCATCCTCGGCCTCCGCCTCGATCTCCAGCGGGCCCGGCTCCATCCCGGTGTAGGCGTGGACGACGACGTTCATGCAGGCCTCGGTGACGACCGTCTTGAGATCGGCGAGCGAGGCCTCGTCCATCCCCAGCCGCTCCGCCAAGCCGGCGAGGGCGTGGCGCACCACCGCGACGTTCTCGGCCCGTGCCGGGAGGGACATTTGCAGCCCCGAACGATCATTGGTTGAGGTATTCAAAGTCGGCGCCTGCCCCCAGGAACGTCAAAGGCTCGTCATCGGAGTCGCGAGCATAACCTTCTGCCTCGCATCAAGAGGTGCTTACCCCTGCTCCGTGGGGGCAAAACCGCCAGCGGGCGACTGCGCTTCCTGCGGTAGCATCGCTCGGGTGACTCCGGCTCCATTCGAGGTACAGATCGGGGATCTTGAGCAAGGCGTCAGGACCATCGCCGTCCGCGGCGAGCTCGACCTCAGCACCGCTCCCGAACTCGAGGGGCCGCTCGACCAGGCCCTGGAGGGCGGCGAGGGGTCGGTCCTCATAGACCTCTCCCGCTGCGAGTTCATCGACTCCACCGGAATCGCCCTGATCGTCCGCGCCTGGCAGCGCCTCAACGGCGACGGAGACGGCCGCGACCTCGTCATCTGCAGCCAGAACGACCAGGTCCGGCGGGTGTTGGAGATAACCGGACTCGAGCTCTCGATTCCGGTCCACACCACCCGCGACGAGGCCCTCGCCGCGATCGTCAGCTGAGCGAGGGTGCGGGTGCCCCACTCCCAGAGACCATCGCGCAGCTGATCGAGCTCCTGGGACCTCTCGAGGCGTAGGGGCTTCGAGAACGTAGGGCTTCCAGACCTAGGGGCTTGAGCCCCCGTGCGAGGGCACCGCGCACCGGGAACTGCATCAATTTCCGGCCTGCTGGGCAGGAAATTTGATGCAGTTCGGCTTCGAGGTCGATCGAGCTTAGGAGGAGGGGTATCGGCCCCCTCCCTGACGGGTAGCCGATCGAGGATGTCTCCGCAGCCTCGCCGTCGCCGGCTACCGAAAGAGCTGTTCGAGACCCGCAGCCATGCTTGGCACTCGCTCGGCCTCGGCGACGAGCTGGCGCCGCGGTTCACGAAACGGCAGCTCGGCGGGCTGTTGGCGGCGCTGCTGGTGATCGCCGGGACGCTTTTCGTCTACTACAACCGCAGGACCGTCGCGCCCGGGTACGGGCAGTGGGTCCGCGCCGGAACCGTAGCCGTACTCATCATCGCCGGCTCGGCGGCGACCCACTGGCTGGCGCGCGGCCTCTCCCCCCGCCTCTACCGGCGGCTCGACCCCGCCACGGCGGGCACCACCGGTTTCGTGATCCGCCTACTGGCGACCGCGGCGGTGGTGATCCTGGCGCTGCGGATCGCCGGGGTCACCGCCAGCACGCTCGCCGTCGGCGGCGCCTTCACCGCGGTGCTGCTCGGGCTCGCCGCCCAGCAGGCGCTGGGCGGGATCTTCGCCGGGATCGTCCTGCAGAGCACGCGCCCGTTCCGGGTCGGCGAACGGGTGCGGCTGGTCGGCGGCGCCCTCGCCGGCTCGCTCGAGGGAACCGTCTCCTCGCTCGGTCTCTTCTACACGACCCTGAGCCAGGGAGCCGACCGGCTGATGGTCCCCAACAACGTCCTCCTCAGCCTCGTCGTGGTGCCGCTGCGCGAGCCCGACCGGGTCGAGGTGCGGGTTCGCTTTCCCGCCGACGCGAGCCCGAAGCAGATCGAGGAGCGGCTGCTGCGGGCGATCACCGTCCCCACCCGCTACAAGCCGAGCGTGGCCCTGGAGGAATTCAACGCCGACGGGGTCGTCTTCCGCGTCAACGCGACGCCGCTGCGTCCCGAAGACGGCTCGCAGCTGGCCGAGCAGGTGCTGGAGGCGCTGCGGCGCGAGGAACCGGCCGAGAGCCGCTCCTAGCTCGCGCTCTCGCTCTAGGTGAAGATCAGAATCGCGGCGTCGATCACGATCGCCAGCGGCGTGATCGTCAGCGCCAGCATCCGGAAGAACCTGGCGAAGCCGCCGCGGTAGCGGACGCTCTCGAAGAGGGTGAGGCCGACGACATGGGCGAGGTTGGCGAGGGCGACGCCGATCGCGATCAGGATCGCCACCGCTTCCCAGCCGGACTCGTGGCCGCTGCCGCTGGCGATCGCCGCCGCGAGAACCCCGACGAGGACCGTGCCGACGATCCCCGCGACCATCCCGGCCAGGTCGGAGCGGGTCATCCCCGGCACGTAGGCGCCGCCGCCGACTTCCCGGCCGGCGATCGGGTTGACGGTGCCGCGCCCGGTTTCCTCCACGTCGACGACCCGGTCGGCCTGGTCCGCGTTCCGCTCGAGGACGACCAGCCGCAGCGGCGGCTCGATCGATTCCTGCGCCCGCTCGTAGAGCCCGTTCTCGTACCACTCCGCCTGTCCCTCGGCGTGCTCGAAGATCAGCACCTCGTCCGCCGGGGCTTTCAGGAGGGCGTCCTGCGCCGCCTGCACGGGGTCGGCGTCACCGACCTCGCCGCTGACCGGCAGGTCGCTGTCGCGAAGCGTCGTCAGCACCCGCTCGAGCCGTTCTTCGGCCTGTTGCCTGGGCTCGTCGATGTCGCCCATCGTGTGGCGCAGGGGGTTGGCCTCGACGGCCGGCACGACCACCCGCACCTCGAGGCCGTCGCCGTTCGCATCTGCCCGCAACTGCTCGATCGGCTCGGAGCCGTGAAGCTCGTCGGTAACGATCGCAATCACTCGGTGGGGCATCTCCGCCTCCTACTCGTCGTCGCGAATGTCCTGATCCGCTTCCTGGGGAATCGCTTCGTCCGGTTCGCCGAAGGCCGTGTCGGTCGGCTCCTCCGGGAGGCCGGCGTCGCGATTCGGGAAGCGTTTCTGGTCGCCGTGCTGGGCGTTGTCGATCAACTCGGCCTCGGCCAGCTCGAAGCCCTCCGCCTGCCCCTGGCCGCTCTCGACCAACGGCCGGTCGGCGGGGTCCTCGACCGGATCGTCTGGGGCGGGGCCACCGACTTCCGCCGCTTCGGAGGCGGCGGCTTCGGCCTCTTCCTCGGCGATCGGGTCCGGCTCTTCCTCGGGTCGCATCTCGACTGCGCTCATGACGGGCGGCGCTCCCCCCAGATGCCGCTCGGCGCCTCGTCCTCGTGGTGGGGCTGGGGTCCCGGCTGCTCGGGCGGCGCCAGCTGCTCGTCGGCGCGCGGTTTCATCGCCGCGTAGGCGAGGAAGGCGACGAAGCCGACCGCGAAGATGACCAACGCGAAGATCGGCGACCAGGCGACGGCGATCAGCGCCAGCAGGATGAAGAGGGCAAGCGGTATCAGGTACATGCCCGGCGGTTACCCCTGGCGCCCAGGCACGAAACTCGCCGATCGTTTTCCCCACCGTCGCGAATGGGTACCCGCAGGGGTGCAAGGCAAGCGACCCGAAGGAGTGACGATGGGGACTCAAGAGGCCGGCCAGGTAACCGGCACCAAGGACAAGGACTACAACGTCATCTGGTTCGTCGAGCAGTGCCTCAGCAACGTGCTGCGGCTGGAGACCTACATCGAAGACGCCGAGCGTGACGGCGACTCCGATCTCGCGGACTTCTTCCGCCGTGCCCAGGAGACGAGCCGCAAGGGCGCCGAGCAGGGCAAGGACCTCCTGCGCTCGCGCCTCTCGTCCTAGGGGACCCGCGGCCTCGGTCGGCCCGGCTCCGCGGGAGCGCTCCGGGAGCCGGCGCTGACCGAGGCGGTGCCTGCCGCTCCGCCGCTACACCAGTTGCGGCCGCCTGGCCGAGAGGCCCCGCCGCAGGGCGAGCGCATTTGGAGGGGCGAATTCCTCCCAGTCGTTGTTGAAGTAGGCGAAGACCTCGCGGCGGGGGCGCCAGGCGGCGATCCGCCGCCGCCAACGATCGATCTCGCTGGCCGAGTAGTTGCCGTCGCGGCCGCGAGCGCCGTGGTGGAAGCGGACGTAGGCCAGCTCTCCGGCCGGCCGCGCCTCGGGCAGCGGCCGGCGGCCGTCGTGGGGGATCACCAGCGAGGCCCCGTGCTCCTCGAGCAGCCGCACCACCGCCGGCGCGAACCAGCTTGGGTGGCGGAACTCGAAGCAGTGGCGAGCCGGCGGCAGCAGCTCCAGAGCGGAGGCGAGGGCGGCGTCGTCGCGGTGGAAGTTGCCGGGCAGCTGCCACAGCAGCGGCCCCAGCTTTCCGCTCTCGCGCAGCGGCTCCAGCGGCTCCCAGAAGCGGGCGACCCCCTGCTCGATCCCGCGCAGCCTCTTCATGTGGGTCAGGTAGCGGCTGCCCTTGACCGCGAAGAGGAAGCCGGGCGGGGTCCGCTCGACCCATCCTTCGACCACGCTTCGCTTCACCAGGCGGTAGAAGGTGTTGTTGACCTCGACCGTGTCGAAGACCTCGGCGTAGCGCTCCAGCCAGCGCCCCGGCGGCACCCCCTTGTAGATGCCGCGGCGCCAGGAGTCGTAGGCCCAGCCCGAGCAGCCGATCCGCGCGTCCTTCATCGATCGCCTTTCGTTTACCTCCCCCGCGAGCGGGGGTAGCGGTCGGGGACCGACTACCCGGGAGCGCCGCGCCTCTATCCCTGACCGCATGCCACTGAACGCGATCCTCGACGTCGACGGGACCCTCGTCGACACCAACTACCACCACGCCCTCGCCTGGCACCGGGCGCTGCACGCCCACGGCCACCGGGTGCAGATGTGGAAGGTCCACCGCCACATCGGCATGGGCGGCGACCAGATCGTCGCGGCGCTGATTGGCGAGCAGGCGGCCGCCGCCGAGGGCGATGCGATCCGCGCGGCCGAGGCCGGGATCTACGGCGACCTGATCGGCGAAGTCGAGGTGATGGACGGGGCCCGCGAGCTGATCGAGAAGCTGGGCGGCCAGGGCTCGACGGTGATCCTCGCCAGCTCCGCCAAGCAGGAGGAGGTCGACCACTACCTCGACCTACTCGACGCCCGCGACCTGGTCGACGGCTGGACCACCTCGGCCGACGTCGAGGCGACCAAGCCCGAACCCGACCTGGTCCAGGCGGCGGTCGAGAAGGCCGGCAACGACAACCCCTCGGTGATGATCGGCGACTCGGTCTGGGACGTGGAGGCGGCGAAGCGCGCGGGGCTGCCGACGCTCGCGGTCCTCACCGGCGGCTTCTCGGAGGAAGAGCTGCGCGAGGCGGGCGCCGCGCAGGTGGTCGAATCGATCGGCGAGCTGCGGATCGACAGCCGGTCGCTGGGCGAGCTCGCGAGGTAAACGGCGGGCGGCCATCGTCGCGGAAGCGCCGAAACGAGCCGCATTTTCCGAGCCCCGCGAGCGGAAATGTCGAAAAATGGGTTGGTCGGCACGGCCGTATCGGGGACAGTTGCAGCCAATGGAGCCGAAGCGGGACATCCGGATCGACCAGGAACTGGTCAAAGCGCTCTCGCACCCGATCCGCCTGGAGATCCTGCAGGCGCTGCAGGGCCGGGTCGCCAGCCCGCTTGAAATCTCCGCGGAGATCGGGCAGAGCCTCGGGGTCGTCTCCTACCACGCCTCCACCTTGGTCAGGTGCGGCTGCCTTGAGCTGGTCCACAGCAAGGCGCGACGGGGCGGGCTCGAGAACTTCTTCGGGATCGCCCCCGACTCGGCTCTCGGCCTGCAGAACGGGCGCCCGCCGAACCGGCGACAGGCGCCCGGCCCGGAGACCGATTAGCCGGCGCCGCCGACCGCCCGCTCGAGCTCTTTCTTGTTCATCCGCGAGCGGCCCTCGATGCCCTTCTTCCTGGCGTCGTTGTAGAGCTGTTCGCGGGTTTTGCCGCCGGGGCCGTGGCCCGACTGCTTGCCTCCCCGGCTGCTGGCCGAGCGGCCGCGCTTTGAGCTGCGCGACGAGCTCTTCGACTCGCCGGAGCGCGCCTTTTCCTTGTTGACGGCGCGGGCGGCGATCTCCTCCGCCCGCCCCTCCGAGCGGCCCGCTTCCTTCTCGCTCTGCTTGACGTGCTGGTACTGCCGGTCGCGCTTCGAGCCCTTCTTGACTCCACGTGGTGGCATCGCGCCCCCTCCTCTCGCTGTCAGCCGCCGCCTACCCCCGTCGGCTACCCGGGCCCAGGGTGGACAAACGAGCGGAGAAACCGGCGGCGGCTAACGCAGTGCGGCCCCTGAGCCGGCGGTCTTCTCGCCAGCCTGCGGCGCCGTTCGGCCCCGGTCCCCCTGGCGCTGCCAGCCGAGCTCGAAGGTGAGGGGGATCTGGACCTTCTCCTTGGCCAGGCACCTCGGACAGGAGGCCCATGACGAGACGGCCTGCGCCGAATATCCGCTTCCACAGTTGCCGCATCGGAACATGATCTTCTCCCGCTTCTCCGGTCCGTATAACCCCTTCGAGTCATCTGCTACCCAGGGTCCAACGGCTCAAACCGGCCGGCGGGTGACAAGTGGCGCTCATCCCTACACGGGTGCGGGTCGCGCGCGAAGGGGTAGCTTTGAGCCCCATGCAGGGCTCGCAGGAACTCGAGCTGTGGCGCTACCTGAGGAGTCAGCGCGAGCTCGCCGCGCGCCTGATCGAGGGCGAATCCCTGGACCAGGTGGCCCCCCACTTCCTCGAAATCGTCGCCAACCTGCTGCGCTGGGAGGCAGGGGCGATCTGGGAAGTCGTCGACGACTCCGAGCCGCTGCGGCTCCTCACCGGCTGGAGCGCCCGCGATCTCGACGCCCGGCCGCTCTGGCGGCGCAGCCGCGAACTCAACTTCAGGCGGGGAACCGGCCTCCCCGGGGATGCCTGGGACACCGGGCAGATCGCCATCGCCCCCAATTACCGCGACTACCCGACGACCGCGCCGCGCTACGAGGTCTCCGCCGAACTGGGACTGGAGGCAGCGCTGGCGATCCCGGTGCCGATCGGGGCGCCGGAGAACGTCCTCGCCGTCGCCGAGTTCCACACGCTCTCCTTCGAAGCCCAGTCGGAGGAGCTGATGGCGCTGCTGGCTGGCTTCGCCGATCAGCTCGGGACCTTCATCGCCCGGCGCCGGGCAGAGGCGAGGAGCGCCGAGGCGGAGCGGTTCCGCCAGCACCTCGCCGAGGTGGTCCGCGGCACCCAGGACGCAGTCCTCAGCAAGGACCTCGACGGGATCATCACTACCTGGAATCCCGCCGCCGCCCGCCTCTACGGTCACACCGCCGAGGAGGCGATCGGCCGCCACGTCTCCTTCATCGTCCCGGCCGACCACAAGGACGAGGAGAAGGTGATCCTCGACCGCATCAGGCGCGGAGAACGGATGGATACCTACGAGACCGAGCGGATCAGGGCCGACGGGGCGCGGATCTCCGTCTCCCTGACCATCTCTCCGATCCGCAGCCCGCTGCGCGGGCTGATCGGCGCCTCTGTGGTCGCCCGCGACATCACCGCCCAGGTGCGGCGGCGCCGCGCCCAGGAGTTCCTCGTCGCCGCCAGCCGCCTTCTGGACACCTCGCTCGACCCCGAGGAGACGGCGCGGACGATCGTCTCCACCGCCGTTCCCGAGCTGGCGGAGATCTGCCTGATCGACTTCCGCCGCGCCGACGGCTGGTACGGCGACAGCGTCGTCGCCGGCGCCAGCCCGGATATGGCGGCGCGGCTGGAGCGGATCCGGCGCCAGGCGCCGCTCGACCCCGCCGGCGAGCACCCGGTGGCGCAGGTGTTGCGGCTGAACCAGCCGATGGTCTGGCGGGACCTGAAGGCGCCGGACGTGGTCGACAAGGTCTCGCAGAGCGACGACCACCTGCAGCTGATGCTGGACGCGGGCTACAACTCAGCCGCCGTGGTGCCGCTGGTCGCCCGGGGCCGCACCCTCGGTGCCCTCTCCTTCCTCCACGCCCACGGGGACCTGCGCTACGACCCGGATGACCTCGAATTCCTCTCCGAGCTGGGCGAGCGGGCGGCGCTGGCGCTCGACAACGCCCGCCTCTACCGCGAGCGCGATCGGGTGGCGAGGAGCCTGCAGCGGGGCCTGCGGCCCCCCCGGCCCGCCGCGGTGCCGGGGCTGGAGATCTGCGTCGTCTTCGAGGCGGCGGGCGAGGGAATCGAGGTGGGCGGAGACCTCTACGACGTCCTCCCCACCGAGGACGGCTGCTGGCTCCTGGTCGGCGACGTCGCCGGCAAGGGCAGCACCGCCGCCGGCGTCTCGGTAGCGGTCCGCCACGCGGTGCGGGGGCTCGCTCGGGAGATCGCCGAGCCGGACGAGGTGCTGCGGCGGGTCAACGAGCTCCTCCTCTCGGGCGGGAGCCTCAACGACTTCGCCACCGTGATGCTCGCGCGCCTGCAGCGCGGCGGCGCCGGCTGGCAGATCAAGCTGGCCTCGGCCGGCCACCCGCCGGCGGTGCTGGCCCACGACAGCGGCGCCCAGCTGCTGGGAGGCGGCTCGGTGCTCGGTGCCTGGCCGGAGGCGAACGTCGCGGTGCACGAGCGGGAGCTCGCCCCGAAGGACACCTTCGCGATCTGCACCGACGGCTGGCTCGAGGCGGGGCCGGTGGCCTCCCATCAGGCGCCCGAGGCGTTCGCCCAGATGACGCAGTCGCTTGCCGGGCTCGAGCTCGACGAGCTGACCGAGCGCCTGCGGGCAGACGCGGTGCGGCGCAGCTCAGGTGCCCTGCGCGACGACCTCGTCGTCCTCGCCGTCCGCCCCCGGGCGGCCCCGGAGCAGCCCGAGGCGCCCGATGGGGCGGCGGCCGGCGTCGACTAGCTTTTTCTGCCGGACGCTTTGGCTCTGCCTGCGGTTTTCGGTTTGCCGCCGGTCCTTTTCCTGCCGCTGCTTTTCGAGCCGGTCGACCGTTTCGCCGCGGTTTTGGCGTTCGACCGTTTCGCCGCCGCTTTCGCCGGCCTTCTTTTCGCTTTGCGCGAGGGGGAGGCGGAGCGGCGCAGCGGGGCCGGGATGTCCTCCCGCGCGACCGCGCCGGTCAGCTGTTTGATCTGGCCCTGGAGGAAGGCCGCCATCCGTTCCTCCTCGCGGCGGATCGTCTTGGCGAGTCCTGCCGTCTCGCTATCGCCGACCTTTTCCGCCAGCGTCTCGATCGCGAGGTAGGTGGCGATCTCCTCGTGCTCGTTCCAGTACTCGCTCTTGGCATTCTTCAGCATCTTCTCCTGCTCGCCGCCGCCGCGGATCGCATGCAGCGGTCCCTTTGCGGCCGCGGTCAGTTTGCCGACCGCGGTCTGCAACGTCTGGCCGCCGCCGCCCAGTTTCTTGATCCGGCGCTCGACCTGTTTGCCATGAGATTTGGTCTCTTTTAGGTGCTGCTGCAGCCGTTTTCTGTACGGGCCTTTCGCGGTCATCGCGATGTGGGCCTGCAGGGCAGTCTCCAGTTCGCGCTCCTTGCCATAGGCCTCGCTGAGGTACTGGACCAACTTCGCGTCGCGCTCGTTCATCTCCGCCATCGCGATCTGCGCCTCCTCCTTCTGATCGGGTTGGTGCGTTCCTACCCAGCGCTATTAGCGTGAAACTGAGGGCCGGCAGGGTAGTGGCTCGGCGTGCGGACGCTCGCTCGGACCATCGTCGCCCTGCGCTTCCTGATCGTCCCGGCCTGGATCGGGGCGGCGATCTGGATCAGCCTCAGCCTGCCCTCGATCTTCGGCTCGGAAGCAAGCGACCTGGGCAGCCTGCTGCCGCGGCACTCGGGGGCGATCGAGGTCGAAGAAAAGGCGATCGAAACCTTCGGCCTGCCGGTGCTCAGCCGCACGATGGTGGTGGCGCGCGATGCCGACGACTTCTCGCTCCAGCAGGGCGAAGCGGCGGCGCGGCTCGTCGGCCGGGTCGACGCGGGGCCGGAAGCGACGGCCGAGCTGCGGGCGGTGCCGCTGCTCGACGCGCCCGGCCTGCTCGAATCGAAACGGCTCGGCTCGACCCTCGTCGTTTACCTGTACGTCGACCCCGCCCTGCCAGAACCCGAGCAGGTCGAAGCCGTCGATGGCTTCGCCGCCGAACTGCGGCGGGCGACGCGGGCGGAAGCGGTCCACGTGACCGGGGCGGTCCCGGCGAGCCGCGCCGAAACCCACATCGCCAACGACAACCTGCTCTGGGTCGAGCTGGCGACGGTGGTCCTCGTCGTCGCAATCCTCGCCCTCTACTTCCGCTCGGTGGGGATCCCGCTGCTGGGGCTGGGGACGGTGGCGATCGCCTACCAGGTCGTCGACCACCTCCTCGGCTGGGCGAGCGAGCGCTACTCGATCTCGATCCCGCGCGAGGTCGACCCGGTGATCATCGCGCTGCTGTTCGGGGTCCTCACCGACTACCTGGTCTTCTTCGCTTCCGATTACCGCCGTCACCTCCAGGAAGGGGCGAGCTCCTGCGCGGCGGTGACCGAGGTGACGACCGAGCTGCTGCCGGTGATCTCGACGGCGGCGCTGATGATCGCCGGCGCCACGCTGACGCTGCTGATCTCCGGCGTCCGCTTCCTCTCCGCCTTCGGGCCCGGGATGGCGGTTGCCGTGGTCGTCGGCGCCGCCGTCGCGCTCACCTTCATCCCGGCGATGCTGGCGATCTTCGGCCGCGCCCTGCTCTGGCCGAGCCGCCCGAACCCCAATACCGGCGGGAGCCATCCGCGGGAGCGCGGGCCACGCGGGCGGGCGGTCGGTTTCGCCGCCCACCACCCGGCGATCGTCTCGATCCTCTGCCTGGCGCTGCTGCTGGCGGCGGCGAGTGGCCTGCGCAAGCTCGAGCTCGGCAACCCGATCATCAGCGGCCTGCCGAGCTCGACCGACGTCCGCCAAGGCTACGACGTCGCCGGCGATTCGCTTGGGCCGGGGGTGGTCGGGCCGACGATGCTGGTGCTGGAAGAACCCGGCATCGGCGAGCGCGAACAGCAGCTGGCGGCGCTGCAGGTGGAGCTGGGGGAACGGGACGGCGTCGCCGAAGTGATCGGGCCGGTGCTGGAACCGGGCGGCTCGCACCCCTATGGCATCCTCGTCTCCCGGAGCGGCGACGCCGCCCGCTACGTCCTTGTCCTCGGCGCCGACCCCGACAGCGCCGAAGGCACCCATATCCTCGCCGACCTCGAAGGGGAAATGCCGGCGATGCTGGAGGCGTCCGGCCTCGGCTCGGCGCAGGTGGGGATGACCGGCGACACCAGCATCGCCGCCGAACTCAACTCGGACACCTGGAGCGCCCTCGCCCGGGTCGCGCCGGCGGCGCTGCTCGTCCTGCTCGTCCTGCTCTGGGTGCTGCTGCGCAGCCGCAGCGCGCCGCTCTACCTGGTCGGCGTCAGCGTCCTCGTCGTCGCCGCCTCGCTGGGGCTGACCGTCTACCTCTTCCAGGATCTGCTCGGCTACGGCCAGCTGGCGTTCTTCGTCCCGATCGCCACCGCGATCCTCCTCCTCGCCCTCGGCGCCGATTACAACGTCTTCCTGGTCAGCCGCATCTGGAGCGAGGCCGAGCGGCAGGACCTGCGGCCGGCGATCCGCACCGCCGGCTCGCGCGCGGCGCGGGCGATCATGGTCGCGGGGATGATCCTCGCCCTCTCCTTCGCCGCCGTCGCGCTGATCCCGATCGCCGCCTTCCGCGAGCTCGCCTTCGCGATGTTCGTCGGCCTCCTGATCGACACCCTGCTGGCGCGGACGCTGCTGATCCCGGCACTGGTCAGCCTCTTCGGCCGCACCTAGCGCGAACTTCGCAGCCCGCGCAAACCGCACGACCCGAGCGAACTGCATCAAATTTCCTGCCTCCCAAGCAGGAAATTTGATGCAGTTCGGGGATGGGACTTGCCGCTGCCCTGCTGACGTCCGCGCTGCTCGCGGTTTCGCCCGCGCCCATGGCCTCGCCCCCGCGCACCGCCTCCCGCGCGGGGGACCCGGCGCGGGTGGCGCGGCCGGCAATCGCCGCCTGGCCGATCCCGTTCGGGGCGAAACGCAAGCGGGAGATGGCGGCCTACTCGCAGCGGCACTACGGGGAACGGGCCTGGCGACTGCGCCGTCCACGGGTGATCGTCGAGCACATGGCGCAGGCGAGCAGCGCCCGGGCCGTCTATGACACGTTCGCGCCGGACCGCCCGGACGTCGAGCTGCACGAGCTGCCCAACGTCTGCTCGCACTTCGTGATCGGCAGCTCGGGGCGGATCTTCCGCCTCGTCAACCTGCGGACCCGCTGCCGCCACACCGTCGGCCTCAACTGGACCGCGATCGGGATCGAGCACGTCGGCTATGGCGACGGCGACGCGCTCGGCGACCGGCGGCAGCTGCGCGCTTCGCTGCGCCTCACGCAGTGGCTGCGCTGCAAGTTCCAGATCCCCGTCCGCGACGTGATCGGCCATGCCGAGAGCCTCAGCTCGCCCTACCACCGCGAGCTGGTCGCGAGCCTGCGGCGGCAGACCCACGGCGACTGGCGGCGCTCCTCGATGCGGGTCTACCGCCGCGGGCTGCGGCGCCTCGGCCGCTGCCCGGCTGAGGCTCAGAGGCGTCCCAGCAGCAGCAGGACGAGCAGGATGATCGCGATCAACCCGAGGATCCCTCCTGCCACGGCCACTTTCAGCAGCACCAGGACCAGGGCGATCACGATCAAGGCGGCGATCAGGGCACCGACCATCTAGAGCTCCCTTCGTTGGTTCTTCATCAACCCGTCCTACCCCGGCCAACCGAATCTGGAAACCGGTCCACGAATTGTTCGAAGCAGTGTCGATTTCGGCGCTGCCCGTTCGTCGTCGGGTAAAAGGGCGTGAACCGCGCCCACCGACGAAGGAGGACCAGATGCGTTTCATGATGTTCATGTACCCGGGGATCAGCGAAGAGGAATGGAACCCCACTGCCGAGGGCGTGGCGGCGATGAGCCGCTACAACGAGGAGCTGCGCAAGGCGGGGATGCTGCTCTCGCTGGACGGGCTGCACCCGCCGGCCGAAGGCGGCTTCGTCAACTTCGAGGACGGCAAAGCGACGATCACGGACGGACCGTTCGCGGAGGCGAAGGAGGTCGTCGGCGGCTACTGGCTGATCCAGGCGCGCTCCAAGGAGGAGGCGCTGGAGTGGGCGAGCCGCTGCCCGGGCGAGGACTGCCGGATCGAGGTGCGGCGGGTCTTCGAGATGGAGGACTTCCCGAGCAACGTGCAGGAAGCCGCCGCGGAGAACTTCGGCGGCGTGGACGGGTAGCTCCGGGACCATCCCTCCGATGAGCGAGGCCAAGCGCGCGATCGAGGCGGTCTGGCGGATCGAGTCCGCCCGCCTGATCGCGGGCCTGGCGCGGCTGACGCAGGACGTTGGCCTGGCCGAGGACCTGGCGCAGGACGCGCTGGTGGCGGCGCTGGAGACGTGGCCGGCGTCGGACGTTCCGGAGAACCCGGGCGCCTGGCTGATGGCGACGGCGAAGAACCGGGCGATCGACCGGCTGCGGCGGGAGAAGAACTACGAGCGAAAGCGCGAAGAGGTCGCGCGGGAGGCGGGGGCGCTGTTCGCGATCGAGGGCTCCGAGTTCGAGGCGGCCGCCGACGGGGAGATCGGCGACGACCTGCTGGCGCTGATCTTCGCCTGCTGCCACCCGCTGCTCTCCGCCGAGGCGCGGGTGGCGCTGACCCTGCGGCTGCTCGGCGGGCTGACGACGGGCGAGATCGCCCGCGCCTTCCTCGCTGGCGAGGCGACGGTCGCGCAGCGGCTGGTGCGGGCGAAGCGGACGCTGCGCGAGGCGCGGGTGCCCTTCGAGCTGCCGCGGGGGGCGGAGCTGGCGGAGCGCCTGCCCTCGGTGCTGGAGGTGATCTACCTGGTCTTCAACGAGGGATATGCGGCGAGTGCGGGCGAGCAATGGGTGCGGCGCGACCTCTGCGAGGAAGCGCTGCGCCTGGCGCGGGTCCTGGCCGAGCTGGCGCCGGACGAGCCGGAGGTGCACGGGTTGGCCGCGCTGCTGGAGATCCAGGCTTCCCGGCTCGCGGCGAGGCTCGGGCCGGGAGGCGAGCCGGTCCTGCTGCCCGACCAGGATCGGGGGCGCTGGGACCCGCTGCTCATCGTCCGCGGGCGGCGGGCGCTGGAACGGGCGGAAGGGCTGCCGGGGCCGCTCGGCCCCTACGGCCTCCAGGCGGCGATCGCCGCCTGCCACGCGCGGGCGCTGCGGGCGGATGAGACCGACTGGGTGCGGATCGCCGCGCTGTACGAGGCGCTCGCCCAGGTCCAGCCGTCCCCGGTCGTCGAGCTGAACCGGGCGGTGGCGCTGGGGATGGCCTTCGGCCCCGAGGCGGGACTCGAACTGCTCGACCGGATCGACGAGCAACGGGCATTGGCGAGCTACCACCTCCTCCCCAGCGTCCGCGGCGATCTGCTGGAGAAAGCCGGCCGCCGAGAGGAGGCGGCCGCCGAATTCGAACGCGCCGCCGAGCTGACCGCGAACGAGCGCGAGCGCGAGCTGCTGCTCAGTCGGGCCTCGCGGCCCAGCGGCTGATTGCGCGGTTCCTTTCGTGCAAGGCCGACAAGGAACCATGGAACCAACGGCGGCGGCTGGCTCGGGGACGGGGGAGCCTCGCCGGACACTCCCCTACTCGTCCGCCGAGGCTCCCCCGTGCCCTTCGGCCAACCTTCGAATCCCGTCCTTCTCCAACCTCAGGATCTTCCAGTCGTCCAGCCGCCGCGCGCCGAGCTTGGCGTAGAACTCGAGGGCGGATTCGTTCCAGTCGAGGGCGACCCATTCGAATCGGACGTGCCCGCGCTCCCGCGCGAGCTGGGCGAGGTGCTCCATGACCGCCCGACCGATGCCGCCGCGGCGGTGCTCGGGGCGCACGTAGAGATCCTCGAGCCAGATCCCCGAGCGGCACTCGAAGGTCGAGAAGGTGGTGAAGAAGATCGCGTAGCCGACGGCGGTCCCGTCGGGCGTCTCCAGCAGCAGCGCCTCCGCCGCCCTCTCCTCGAACAGCGAGCGCCGCAGCGCCTCGGCGTCGCCGGCGACCTTGTCGCTCAGTTTCTCGTAGGCGGCGAGCTCGAGGATCAGGTCGAAGAGCAGCGGCACGTCCACTTCATCCACCGGGCGGATCTGCAGGTCGTTGACGTCGTTCATCGCTCCCCCACCGCTCCCAACACCGGCTTGAGGTCCAGCACCGGGGTGCCGTCGAGCGCCTCCAGGTTCGCCACCCGCAGCCGGGCGCCGTCGATGCCGTCGACCCTGACCCGGTGCAGCCCGATCGGGTTCGGCCGGTCCGGCGAGCGCGTCGCGAAGACGCCGAGCTCGGGCCGGGAAACGTCCCCCCGGGGATGGACGGAGAGAAGACCTCGGTCGGCGCGGTCGAGCCAGGTGAGCACGAGCAGCTCCTCCCCCACCTCGATCCCGGCCAATCCGGCTGCGAATTCCGGTGCGACCGAGATCGTCGCCTGCGGCGAGCCCTCGTCGCCCTGCTTCGCAGCGGTTGACCGCTCGCTCAGCGGCGAGGAGACACGGCCGATCGCCCACAGCGCGCCAAGTTGGGGTCCCTCCTCCTCCATCGCGCAGCAGCCTAGGCGACAGGCTGCAATCGCGGGTTGGGGCGCAGCTCGCGGCCGACCTTGGCGCCGGGCTCGCCCTCGAGGCAGACGACGTCGGCGGTGAAGTCGAGGGAGCCTCGCAGCAGGGCCGAGCCGACGCCGTAGGAGTCGACCGGCGCCCCGGCCTGCTCGAAGCGCTCGATCTTCTCGGCGGTGAAGCCGCCGGAGACGACGATCTTCACGTGCCGGTGACCCGCGCTGTCGAGCGCCTCGCGCACCCGCCGCACCAGCTTAATACTGACCCCCCGCAGGCTTTCCTCCCCGCGCAGACCCTCTTTCCCGCGCAACCCCTCCTCCCCGCGCTCGCGGGCCTCCTCCTCCTCGAGCACTCGGTCGACCAGCCGCTCGGAGGTGTCGAGGCGCACGCCCCAGAGCCGCTCGCCGAGCGCGTCGGCGACCGCGACCGCGTCGGTGACCGAGTCGTTGTGGAAGTCGACCAGGGAGACGACGTTGATCTCCTCGCCGAAGCGGCGGCAGAAGGCGCGGGCGGCGGCGACGGTGTCGCCGCCGTAGGCGGCGATCAGCGAGTGCGGGATCGTGCCGACGCCCCGCCCTCCCCACCAGCTCGCCTGGGCGTCGGTGGAGACGCCGATCGCGCCGGCTACGTGGGCCGCCCAGCCGTCGCCGGTCTGGACCAGCCAGTGGTCGTGGCGGGCCGGGAAGAAGAGGATCGGCTTGCCGGCGGCGGCGTCGACGACGCGGCGGACGTTGGTCATCACCAGCGAGCGCCGCGCCAGCGTCCCCAGGTAGACCGTCTCGAGGTGGGCGAAGAGGGTGTAGTCGCCGTCGATCAGCATCACGGTCTCGTTCGGCTCGATCTCGTCGCCCTCGCGCAGGGCGCTGACCCGCAGCCGCTCCCAGCCGGCCTCCCAGATGTCCATTCCCTGGCGGCCCGAGCAGAGCTTCAGCACCGCGACTGCCTCGTCGATCCCGCCCAGCAGGCCCCGCTTCTTGGCAAAGACCTGCATCGTCACCTCGGGGCTGCGCCCTTCGGCTTCCAGCAGCTCCTTGGTCAGCGCGAAGTAGGAATCGGAGTAGTAGCTGCCGCGGATTTTCTCGACCGGGAGCCGGAAGGTCTCCGGCGCCAGCCGCTCTCTTGCGGCCATCTCAGTCGGCCCGCCCAACCGCCACGGGGCGGGCGGGACCTCTACGCCTTGCCCTCGAATTCGTACTCGCGCAGGAAGCCCTCGAAGAGGCGGCGGTGGCCCTGCTCGTCGCGGAGGATCGAGATCACCATGTCCTGGGTGACCGGGTCGACGCCGTCGGTCTCCTCGACGATGCGCGTGTAGTGCTCGATGGCCCCGGTCTCGGCCTTGATCACGCCGCGGATCACCGCGACCACGTCGGTCTGGTGCTCGGGCGGCTGCAGGAAGCTGTGTTCGGGGCTGAACTCCTCCGAGCCGGGGACCACGCCGTAGAGCTCCTTGATCCGGTTGGCGAACTCCTTTGCGTGGCCGAGCTCCTCTTCGACGTCCTCGGCCAGCGACTCGCGGATCTCCTGAGCGCGGACGCCGTCGAGGTTGGTGGAGGCGGCGATGTAGCTCATCACCGTCTCGATCTCCATCCAGTAGGCCTTGGTCAGCAGCGCGACGATGGCTTCGCGGGTGCCGGAGCTCTCACCGCTGAATATCCCCTTGTCGAGGCTTCCCGTCTCCATGCGCGTCACTCCCTTCGCTTTCTGGTCGTCTCTGGCTGGTCGCTTATCGGTGGGCTTGCGTGTCGCTTTACTGGTCGAGCCGGTCCCGCTTCGGCGCCTCCCAGCGGTCGGCACCCTCGGGGTCGTCCTGCGGGTGGCGTGGCTCGCTGGTGCTGGCGGCGTTGGTCGGCGGGTGGGCTTCTTCGCCGAGGATCTCGCCGTCGGGGTCGGGTGGATCGCGCGGGTCCTCCCGCTTGTCGTAAGGATCCGGCCACTCGGTCGGGTCCGGGTCGCCAACGGGGTTGTTGAGGACGTGGTGGGGCTCGCGGTCCCTGGAGATGTCGCCGGGGTCCTTCCCGGGCGGCTCGGGGAAGCCGCTCGGCGCCTGGTGCGGATCGGTTCTGTCGTCCATGCCTGGCGGCTACCCCAGGGATGGGAGCCGGAAACGCGGCGAGCCGTTCCTCGACGGGACGGCGCCACGGGAAGCGGTCACATGGCTAGGCTGCCGCGCAATGGACACCATCGACCAGTTGCTGGAGAACAACCGCGGCTTCGCCGCCGGAGCGGCGGAGCGCCACCTCGACGTCGAACCGCAGCGCCGGCTGGCGGTCGTCACCTGCATGGACTCGCGGCTCGACGTCTTCGCCGCGCTCGGCCTCGGCCAGGGCGAGGCGCACGTGCTGCGCAACGCCGGCGGCGTCATCACCGACGACGTGATCCGCTCGCTGGCGATCAGCCAGCGGCGGCTGGGGACGCGCGAGGTGATGCTGATCCACCACACCGATTGCGGCATGCAGAAGATCACCGACGACGGCTTCCGGATGGAGCTGCAGGAGACGACCGGGATCGCCCCCGCCTTCGCGATCGAGTCCTTCGGCGACGTCGAGGAGGACGCGCGGCAGTCGATCCGCCGCGTCCGGACGTCCCCCTTCCTCCCCCACCGCCAGGTGGTCCGCGGCTTCGTCTACGACGTCGACACGCATGAGCTGCGCGAGGTCGAGGTGGAAACGGAAGCCTGAACCTCTCTGTCCCCGGTATGCGGGGACGAACGCGTTCGCACCTAGACTCCGCCGATGCCGACCGTCGCCCCCTACGGCTCCTGGCGCTCGCCGATCGACGCGGCCGGGGTGGCGAGTTCGGGGCGCCGGCTGGCGGTGCCGGCGATCGCCGCGGACGGCGCCGTCTGGTGGGCCGAGGGCCGGCCCGCGGAGGGTGGACGGGTAGTGCTGATGCGGCGGGCTCCGGGCGGCGGGCCGGAGACGGTGACGCCGGAGGTCGTGAACGCGCGCACTCGCGTGCACGAGTACGGCGGCGGTGCCTGGTGCCTGGTCGAGCCCGACCTCGTCCTCTTCGTCGACTTCGCCGACCAGCGCCTCTACCGGCAGCGGCTGGGCGAGGAACCGGTGCCGATCTCGCCCGAGCCGCCCGAGCCGGGGGCGCTGCGCTACGCGGACCTGCGGCCCTCGCCGGACGGGCGCACGGTCGTCTGCGTGCGCGAACGCGACGCCGAGCCCGAACCGGCGAACGAGGTCGTCGCGCTACCGCTCGACGGCTCCGGCGAGCCGCGGGTGCTGGCCGGCGGCCGGGACTTCTACGCCTTCCCGCGGATCAGCCCCGACGGCAATTGGCTCGCCTGGACCTGCTGGGACCACCCGAACATGCCCTGGGACGGGACCGAGCTATGGGTGGCGCCGCTCGCCGACAGCGGCGAGGAGCGGCTGGTCGCCGGCGGCCCGGAGGAGTCGATCTTCCAGCCCGAGTGGGGGCCCGACGGGCGTCTGCACTTCGCCTCCGACCGCGACGGCTGGTGGAACCTCTACCGGGCGCGCGAGCCCGGCTCTGAGCTGAGCGGCGAGGAGGGGGCGCTGGTGCAGCTGACCGAGGAGGAGGCCGACTACGCGCACCCGCAGTGGCTGTTCGGCGGCGCCACCTTCGCCTTCCTCGAGAGCGGCGCGATCGCCTGCGTGCGCTGCCGGCAGGGCGAGGAACGGCTGTTCCTGCTCGAGCGGGACGGCTGGGAAGCGGCCGACCTCGGCCTTCCCTACACCTCGTTCGGGTTCCCGGCGCTGGTGGCCCGCGGCAGCAGGGTCGCCTTCGCGGCGGCGAGCCCGGAGAGCGAGGCGGCGATCGTCGTCTACGACGCCGCCAGCGGCGGGACAGAGGTCGTGCGGGCCTCGAGCGAGGAGGCGGTCGATCCGGCCTACGCCTCGCGCCCGCGCCCGGTCAAGTTCCCGACCGGCGACGGCGAGGTCGCCCACGGCTTCTACTACCCGCCGGCCAACCCCGAGTTCGCGGCGCCGGAGGGCGAGCTGCCGCCGCTGATCGTCGAGAGCCACGGCGGGCCGACCTCGCACGCCACCCCGGCCCTTCATCCCGAATTCATCTACTGGACCAGCCGCGGGATCGGCGTCCTCGACGTCAACTACCGCGGCTCCAGCGGCTACGGCCGCGAGTACCGCAACAGGCTGCGCGGCACATGGGGGGTCGTCGACACCGAGGACTGCGTCAACGGCGCCCTTCACCTCGCCGCCGCGGGGCTCGCCGATCGCGAGCGGCTGGCGATCCGCGGTGGCTCGGCGGGCGGCTACGCCACCCTCTGCGCGCTCACCTTCCATGACGCTTTCGCCGCCGGCGCCAGCTACTACGGCGTCGCCGACGCGGCGGCGCTCGCCGAGGACACCCACAAGTTCGAGTCGCGCTACCTCGACCGGCTGATCGGCCCCTATCCCGAGCAGGCCGAGCTCTACCGCGAGCGCTCCCCGATCAACCACGTGGAGCAGCTGCACTCGCCGGTGATCCTCTTCCAGGGCCTCGAGGACAAGGTCGTGCCGCCGAACCAGGCGGAGACGATGGCGGCGGCGCTGGAGCGCAACGGCGTGCCCCACGCCTACCTGGCCTTCACGGGCGAGCAGCACGGCTTCCGCAAGGCGGAGACCAAGATCCGCTGCCTCGAAGCCGAGCTCTATTTCTACGGCCGGATCATGGGCTTCGAGCCAGCCGGCGATCCCGAGGCAGTTGAGATCGCCGGTCTCTGACCAACTGCATCAAATTCTGGTTCTGTGGCAACCAGAATTTGATGCAGTTCGGCGGGGGTGATCAGCTGACGACGCAGTGCTTGGAGCCGCCTTTGGTTTCGCCTTTTTCGGGGAAGGCGTGGGCGAGGGCTTGAGCGATCAGCTGAGCGCGGGCGGCGTAGCCGGGGGAGGTGAAGTGGATGCCGTCTTCGACGAACCACTCGTCTCTGATGTCCGCGGCCCAGTCGTAGACGCGCATCTCGGGATAGGCGGCACAGGCGCGGACGAGTTCTTCGTCCCATTCGACCATCCCCCCCTTCGCATACGGATCGCCGGGCGGGACCAGGGATTTGACGTTGACCCAGAGGACCGGTTCGTCGCCGACGATCGCCATCATCTTTTCGATCCGTTCGCGCAGGCCGATCGTGGAGCCGGCGGCGACGTCGGCGGCCTCGTTGGTCCCGAGCGCCAGCACCCAGCAGCCTTCGAACCCTTCCGCCTTCCAGGCGGCGGCGACTTCCTGGGCGTTCGGTTCGCCTTCGAAGCGCTCTTCGATCGAGCGCGCCCCCTGCACCTCCATGTGCGTTTCCCTCACCCCGACTTCCGCGTAGCGGTTGGGGATCCGCTCCAGTTCGCTCGGCAGGTATTCGGGGTCGTCGAGGCCCTCGGAGGTGGAGTCGCCGATGTGGACGACGGCCCTGCACTTCGACCTGGTCGAGTCTTCGGCCTGGGCCCTGGTCAGCGGCGGCGGCTTCGTCGTTCCGGCGGCTCGCGCTTCCTCGACGCGGACGTCATTGCCTTCGGCCGAGCTCGAGTTGAGGCCGGCCATGCCGGCGGCGGCGATGACGAGGATCAGCCCCATGGCGACGATCACCGCGCGCATCGGCACCGCGAAGCTCTCCCATCCCCAGCCGACGGCGCGGCGGCGGGCGAAGAAGCGGCCGAGGGCGCCGTGGCGGATCGGCTCCTCGACGAAGTGCCAGGAGAGGCCGGCGACAGCGAGGATCGCCGCCACCTGCAGGGCTTTGCCGAGCAGGCTCTCCGGCGGGCGGCTGCCGGGGCCGGTGAGGACGATGATCGGCGTCTGCCAGAGGTAGATCCCGTAGGAGCGGACGCCGACCCAGCGCAGCGGCAGGACGCCGACGAGCTTGCCCAGCCGGCAGGCGGGGTGGGTGAGTGGCATCAGGACCAGCACCGTCGCCAGCGAGAGGACGACGAAGCCGCCCTGGTAGAGGAAGCGGGAGAACTCCCCCACCTGCCAGATCATCAGCGCGACGATCGCCAGGCCGAGGACGCCGAGGCCGTCGAGCAGGTTGCTGGCCTGCGGCGCGATGCGGCGGCTGAGGCGGCGGCTCGGCCAGACCATCGCCAGGGCGCAGCCGAAGAGGAGGCCGCCGGCGCGGGTGTCGGTGCCGTAGTAGATGCGCGAGGGGTCGAGGCTCGGGTGGTAGAGGATCGCCATCTCGATCGAGGCGAGGATCGCGGCGGCGATCGTGAGCACCGCGAGGCGCGGGCGGACGCCGGAGGGGAGCGGCCGCTCGTGGACGAGCTTGACCCCAACCAGCAGCAGGAACGGCCAGAGGATGTAGAACTGCTCCTCGACCGAGAGCGACCAGAGGTGGTTGAGCGGGCCTTCCGGAGCGAAGCGGGCGAAGTAGGAGACGTTGGCGAGGATCTGCTCCCAGTTGTTGACGTAGAAGACCGAGGAGAGCACCCCCTTGCGGAACTGGTCGGGCTGGGCGGGGCCGAAGATCGTCACCCAGGCGGTGACGATCGCCAGCATCACGAACAGCGCCGGCAGCAGGCGGCGGGCGCGGGCGAGCCAGAAGCGGGGCAGGTCGATGCGGCCGCGCTGGGAGAGCTGCGCCAGGAGGATGTCGGTGATCAGGTAGCCCGAGAGGGTGAAGAAGATGCCGACCCCGAGCAGGCCGCCGGGCGCCCAGCCGAAGCCGAGGTGGAAGACGATGACGGCGAGGACGGCGATCGCGCGCAACCCGTCCAGCCCAGGCATGTAGCGCTGGTTGCGCTTGACGGGTTCTGGCATCTGCGGCTCGGATGGTACGAACTCGGGTAGTCGGCAACGGAGGCCAATCGCGGGGGGAACGATGAGCCGACCACTCCCTTATCCGTTCCTTCGAAGGCATTGCCAACCGGACCCAGGCGGTCTTCCTGGTTCTTCTTCCTATTTCTCCATCCCCAGCAGCAAACGAAGATCGGAGGCAATCGCCTCGGGTTCGTCGTCCAGCTGGTTCCAGGTGAGGCGGGTGACCGTGTAGCCGGCGACGTGCAGGGCGCGGTCGCGGCCGCGGTCGTCGCGGAAGGCGCTCCTGGTGCCATGGCCCTCCCAGCCGTCGAGCTCGACGATCTGGCCGGTTCCCGGCCAGTGGCAATCGACCTGGTAGTTCTTACCGTTGAGGGGGATCCAGTCGTTGAAGCGAGGTTGGGGCAGGCGGCGGCGGCGGAGGAAGGGCGCGAAGCGTTCCTCGAGCTTGCTGCGCTTGCGGCCGGAGGGCTCTTCGGTAATGCGCTGGAGCGCGAGCCGGACCTTGTGGACGCCGCGGCGGCCGGGATAGCGCTCGACCAGGTGCGGGAGCGAGAGCCGGTCCCAGAGGTTCCGGTGTTCGGACTCTCGCAACATCGAGGCCACCGTGTCCACGTCCTCCGTGGCCGCCAGGTCGAAGATCGTCCGCGGCACCGAGGTCACAGGTATCCCCTCCTCCACCGTCACCTCGTCTGCCGGTAGCGCTTTGTGATGGCGGCGGATCCCGTCCCAGGAGCGGCTCTTGCGGGGGGTGGTGACGTCGATGGTCGAGCGCGCGTTCGGCCGGATCATCCAGAGAGCCGCTGCGGACCAGTGGCTGAGGACGGCATCTGGCCCCGAAGCGAACACCGCGGCCAGCCATCTGCCCTCGTGCGGCACAACCAGATGCCCAACGGAGTAGACCTCCTGATGGATCGGATGGAGACGGCCGATTGTCAACCGGTAGTCGATTTCCCGCTCCGTCATCCCAAACTGAAGCAGTTGCTGTCGAGCGACCACCCCGTACTGCCGCCGCGCCACCTCCGCAATCCGCGTATCGAACGGCGCCTCCCCTCCCCCCTCCTCCCGAGACCGCGAAGGACCACGACTATTGGGGTTCTTCGCGGTTTCGCGAGGCATGCTGAGCTTCTAAGGGCTCAGGCGGTCCGGTTTCGCCCCTCGCGGCGCTCGGGTAGCTGCCGGCCATGGCCAGCGCCGCTGAATTTTTGCCGGAGAGGTTGACGCTGAAGGCGCTGGCGGAGGCGGCCGACGGGTGCCGGGGGTGCGAGCTATACAGGGACGCGACGCAGGCGGTGTTTGGGGAAGGGCGACCGAGCGCGAGGCTGATGCTGGTCGGGGAGCAGCCGGGCGACAAGGAGGATCAGGAGGGGGAGCCGTTCGTGGGGCCGGCGGGGCGGCTGCTGGACAAAGCGCTCCTGGAGGCGGGGATCGATCGCGCCGAGGCTTACGTCACCAACGCCGTCAAGCACTTCAAATGGCGCCCGCGCGGCAACCGGCGGCTGCACCAGACGCCGCGGGCCGGGGAGATCGAGGCCTGCAAGCCGTGGCTCCAGGCCGAGGTGCGGGCCGTAGGTCCGGAGGCGGTGCTGGCGATGGGCGCCACCGCCGCTCGCTCGCTATTCGGGCCGAAGGTGAAAGTGACCAAGGACCGCGGGCGGCCGCTGGAGTCGCCGCTGGCGCCGGTGGCGGCGGTGACGATCCACCCCTCGGCGATCCTGCGCCTGCGCGAGCACGACGAGCGCGAAGTCGAGTTCGCCGGTTTCGTCGGCGACCTCGAAGGGGTCGCGGCAGCGCTGCGGAAGGTCGCTCGGTGAGGGCGACTGCCGTGGCTACGCAGGGCGCCGCGAAGTGAGCCCGGCCGCTTCCCGCCGCGGCGGCCGGCTGCGCCGCGCCGACTGCGCCGGACCGGGGATCAAGCGCGTGCGGCGCGGCCGCGGCTTCTCCTTCAGCGACTTCGACGGCACCGGCATCGAGGACGAGGAAACCATCGAGCGGATCCACCAGCTGGCGATCCCGCCGGCCTGGAAGGACGTCTGGATCTGCCCCGACCCGTTCGGCCACATCCAGGCCACCGGCTATGACGAAGCCGGGCGCAAGCAGTACCTCTACCACGAGCGCTGGCAGCAGCGGCAGGCGGAAAGGAAGTTCGAGCTCGTCCGCGAATTTGCCCTCGAGCTGCCGAAGCTGCGGCGCGCGGTAACCGTCGACCTTCGCCGCAAGGGGATGCCGCGGGAGCGGGCGTTGGCCTGCGCGGTCCGCCTCCTCGACCTCGGCTTCTTCCGCGTCGGCAGCGAGACCTACGCCGAGGAAAACGAGAGCTTCGGGCTCGCCACCGTGCGCCGCGAACACGTCACGATCGCCGGGACGGAGGTCGTCTTCGACTTTCCCGCCAAGAGCGGCCAGCGTCGCGTCCAGTCGATCCGCGACGCCGCCGCGCGGCGGGCGCTCGAGGCGATGTACCGGCGGCGCGGCGGCCCCGAGGACCTGCTCGCCTACCGCGAGGACGGCCGCTGGCGGGACGTCCGCTCCGACGAGATCAACGAGTACATCCATGAGCACATCGGCGAGCGCTTCACGGCGAAGAATTTCCGCACCTGGCACGGGACGGTGCTGGCGGCGGTCGAGCTGGCGGGCGAGGAGCCGCCGCGTTCGGAGGCGGCGGCGAAACGGGCGATCAAGCGCGCCGTCGACCAAGTCTCCGACGCGCTGGGCAACACCCCCGCCGTCTGCCGCGCCTCCTACGTCGACCCGCGCGTCCTCGACCGCTACCGCGATGGGGTGACGATCAAGCCGCCGAGCTCAGCCAACGGCCGCATGACCACCAAGCAACGGCTGAAAATCGAGCGCGAAGTGATCGACCTCGCCTGCTGAGGCCATGGGTGGAGGCGGGGGTACCCCTCCCCGGACCCTCCCCGCTGTTGTCCGGGGAGGGGTACCCCCGCCTCCCCCTCGTCCGCTTCTTCAACCAGTTTCGCGGCTGGTGACGACGGGAAGTTGAGGGGTCCGGACAGCTAAGGGAAGGCAACCAGGATGAATCACCAGCAGCAGCGCCCGTTTGCCGTGGTGACGGGAGCGTCGAGCGGGATCGGCTTCGAGCTCGCCAAGGTCTTCGCCGAAAGCGGCTACGACCTCCTGATCACCGCCGAGGACGTGGAGATCGAGGCGGCCCACCGGGAGCTCAACCAGATCGCCGCCAGCGTCGAGTGCGCGCGCGAGGACCTCTCCACCGAGGAGGGCGTCGAGCGTCTCTACGCGCGGATCCAGGCGACGGCGCGTCCGGTCGATGCGATCGCCCTCAACGCCGGGATCGGCGCCGGCGGCGACTTCGCCCGCGAAACCGACCTGCGCAAGGAGCTGCGGCTGATCGACCTCAACGTCCGCTCCACCGTCCAGCTCTGCAAGCTGGTGGCGCGGGACATGGTCGCCCGCGACGAGGGCCGCATCCTCTTCACCTCCTCGATCGCCTCGACGATGCCCGGCTCCTTCCAGGCCGTCTACAACGCCTCCAAGTCCTTTGTCCAGTCCTTCGCGCTGGCGCTGCGCAACGAGCTCAAGGACACCGGCGTCACCGTCACCTCGCTGATGCCGGGGCCGACCGAGACCGAGTTCTTCGAGCGGGCCGAGATGCTCGACACGCCGATCGGCGAAGGCCCGAAGGACGACCCCGCCGACGTCGCCCGCCAGGGATTCGAGGCGCTGATGGACGGCAAGGAAAGGGTTGTCTCCGCCGGCATCAAGACGAAAGCGCAGGCGGCCGCGGCGAAGGTCCTGCCGGACCCGGTCAAGGCCGAAATGCACCGCAAGCAGGCGCAGCCCCCCACCGCCGAGGAGGAGGACGGGGAGGCCCAGCCGGCCGCCGCGGGCGAGAGGGGGGAGCGATGAAGGCGGCGGTGTGGCACGGGCCCCGCGACGTCCGCGTCGACGAGGTCGAGGACCCGAAAGTCGAGGAGGCCACCGACGCGGTGATCAGGGTCACCTCCTCGGCCATCTGCGGCTCGGACCTGCACCTCTATGAGGTCCTCTCGCCCTTCATGGAAGAGGGCGACATCCTCGGCCACGAGCCGATGGGGATCGTCGAGGAGGTCGGGCCGGAGGTGACCCAGGTCGCCCCGGGCGACCGGGTCGTCATCCCCTTCAACGTCAGCTGCGGGCACTGCTGGATGTGCGACCGCCAGCTCTACGCCCAGTGCGAGACGACGCAGAACCACGAGGAGGAAAAAGGCGCCTCCCTGCTCGGCTACACCAAGCTCTACGGCCAGGTGCCGGGCGGGCAGGCCGAGTATTTGCGGGTGCCGCAGGGCCACTTCGGGCCGATCAAGGTTCCCGAGGGCCCGCCGGACGACCGCTTCCTCTACCTCTCCGACGTGCTGCCAACCTCCTGGCAGGCGGTCGACTACGCGGCGATCCCGGCGGGGGGCTCGGTGGCGGTGTTCGGGCTCGGGCCGATCGGCCAGATGACCTCGCGGATCGCCGCCCACAAAGGCGCGCGGGTGATCGCCGTCGACCTCGTCCCCGAGCGCCTCGAGCTGGCCCAGAAGCATGGCATCGAGACGCTGAACCTGGAGGAGCACGACGACGTCTCCGACACGATCCGGGAGATGACCGAGGGCCGCGGCACCGACGCGGCGATCGACGCGGTGGGGATGGAGGCCCACGGCGCCCCGGTCGGCGAGTTCGCCCAGAAAGCGGCTGGGCTGCTGCCCGACAAACTGGCCGAAAAAGTGATCGAAAAAGGCGGGATCGACCGCATGTCGGCGCTGTACCAATGCTTCGACACCGTCCGGCGCGGCGGCACCGTCTCGATCAGCGGCGTCTACGGCGGCATGGTCGACCCGATCCCGATGATGCAGCTCTTCGACAAGGGCGTGCAGCTGCGGATGGGCCAGGCGCACGTGAAGAAATGGATCGACGAGATCATGCCGCTCCTCGGCGACGAGGCCGACCCGCTTGGAACCGAAGACCTCGCCTCCCACAAGATCGGGATCGACGATGTCCCCGACGCCTACGAGACGTTCCAGAAAAAGGAAGACGGCGCGATCAAGTTCGTGATCCAGCCATGAGCGAGACGGGCCGGCAGCTGCGCGTGGTCGTCACGGGAGCCAGCGGCAACGTCGGCACCAGCGTGCTCGAAGCGCTCGGCGCGGAGCCGCGGGTGGAGGAGATCGTCGGGCTCGCCCGGCGCCGACCCGAGGTTGCGATGCCGAAGGTCGAGTGGGTCGCGGCCGACGTCGTCAAGGACGAGCTGGTTCCGATCTTCGACGGCGCCAACGCGGTCGTCCACCTCGCCTGGGCGATCCAGCCGAGCCGCGACGAAGCGCTGACCGAGCGGATCAACGTCGAGGGCAGCCGGCGCGTCTTCGAGGCGGCGGCGGCGGCGCGGGTGCCGGCGCTCGTCCACGCCTCCTCGGTCGGCGCCTACAGCCCGGGGCCGAAGGGACGGCAGGTCGATGAGTCCTGGCCGGTGGACGGGATCGAGACCTCCTTCTACTCGCGCCACAAGGCCGCCTGCGAAGGGCTGCTCGACGATCTCGAAGGGCGGGCGCCGGAGCTGCGGATCGTCCGCCTCCGGCCCGGGCTGATCTTCAAAGCCGCGGCCGCGAGCGAGATCCGCCGCCTCTTCGCCGGTCCCTTCCTGCCGGGGTTCCTGGTCCAGAAGCGGCTGATCCCCCTGATCCCGCGGGTGCCGCGGCTGCGCTTCCAGGCGGTCCACTCGCGCGACGTCGGCGAGGCATACCGGCAGGCGGTCCTCCGCGATGTCTCCGGCGCCTTCAACGTCGCCGCCGACCCGGAGATCGGGGTCGATGAGCTCTGCGAGTTCTTCGCCGCCCGCAGCTTCCCGCTGCCGGCGGGGGCGCTGCGCGGGGCGGCGCAGCTGAGCTGGAAGCTGCGGCTGCAGCCCTCCCCGCCGGGCTGGATCGACCTCGCGATGGGCGTGCCGATGATGGACACCACGCGAGCGCGCGAGGAGCTCGGCTGGGAGCCGAAGGTCTCCTCGCTCGACGCGCTCGCTGACCTGCTCGACGGGATGCGCCACGCCGACGGCGGCCCGACGCCGCCCCTGGAGCCGACCGCGGGCGGGGCGATGCGAGCGCGCGAGGTGGCCACCGGCATCGGCCAGAAGCAGTAGGAGCCGCCGTGTCCCGAACTGCATCAAATTTCCGGGCTGAGAGGCAGGAAATTTGATGCAGTTCGGAGGAGCCGCGATCGGATACACGCTCTCCTGCGAGGAGTTCGGGCCGCGGGCGCTGACCGCGCAGGCGGTGCGGGCCGAGCGCGCCGGCTTCGAGTTCGCCGGGATCAGCGACCACTTCCACCCCTGGGTCGACAGGCAGGGCAACAGCCCCTTCGTCTGGGGCGTGCTGGGGGCGGTCTCGCAGGCGACCGAGCGGCTGGCGCTGATCACCGGCGTCACGTGCCCGACGACCCGGATCCACCCGGCGATCGTCGCCCAGGCCGCCGCCACCGCGGCCTGCCAGTTGCCGGGGCGCTTCGCGCTCGGTGTCGGCAGCGGCGAGAACCTCAACGAGCACATCCTCGGCGACCGCTGGCCCCCAGTGGCGCGGCGCCAGGAGCGGCTGGAGGAGGCGATCGAGGTGATCCGCGAGCTCTGGGGAGGCGGCCTCGTCACTCACTACGGGCGCCACTTCACAGTCGAGAACGCGCGCCTCTACACCCTGCCCGAGGAGCTGCCGCCGATCGTCGTCGCGGTCGCCGGGGAGCGCTCGGTCGACCTGGCGGCGCGGCTCGGCGACGGGATGATCGGCACCGCGCCGAAAGCCGAGTCGGTCGAAGAATTCCGCGCCAAGGGCGGCGAGGGCCCGATCTACGGGCAGTTGCACGTCTGCTGGGCGGAGACGGAGGAGCGGGCGCGCAAGATGGCGCTCGAGTACTGGCCGAACGGAGCGATCAGCGGCAGCCACTTCCTCGAGCTGCCCCTCCCCTCCCACTTCGAACAGGGGACCGAACTGGTCGACGAGGAGGCGATCGGCGAGAGCATCGTCTGCGGGCCGGACCCGGAGAAGCACCTGGAGGCGATCCGCGAGTACCTCGACGCCGGCTACGACCACGTCTACGTCCACCAGGTCGGCCCCGACCAGGACGGTTTCTTCGATTTCTACGAGCGCTCGGTGCTGCCGGCGCTGCGCAGCTGACCTGGCCCCCGAACCCACGAATGCCGAGCCTTCCTGTCCCCGCGCGAGCGCGTCCGGCTCGCCCGCCTTCGCCACCAGCGGCCGTCTCGATTCGGGCTCGATTTCTCCTAATTTCGGGGATGGTTCTTCGTTTTCGCGTCGAAGCCAGGGGTACCGAACCCCCATGGCGGCGCCACACGTAAAAACCGTTCCAAAGCCCGGCGAGGTCTGGTTGAGCTGCCCCCCGTACCTGATGATGGCCCGCATCGTCGCGGTCAACACCGAGGCGGAGCCGCCCGTCGTCAGCTACGAGCTGCATGACGACGACGGCTCACTGCTGACGGCGGTCGAGCATGCGGCCCTCGACCGCGGCTGGTGGCGCACCTTCCAGCGCCTCGAGCCGCGCTTCGGCTAACGACGATCTGCCTATACACTGCCTAGGCATGGCGGTGAAGACGCTGGGGATCGGCGAGGCAGCGAAGGCACTCGGCGTCAGCACCGACACGCTGCGGCGCTGGGACCGGTCGGGGCGGATCCAGACGACCCGCGATGCGCGCAACCGCCGCCGGGTCCCGGTATCCGAGGTCGAGCGCCTGCGCGAGTCCCCCTCCCGCCATGCCACCGGCGACGGCTTCTCCGCCCGCAACCGCTTCCCGGGGACGATCCGCTCCGTCGAGGTCGACGGGGTGATGGCCCTGGTCGAGATCGAAGCGGGGCCGCACCTCGTCACCGCGGCGATCACCCGCGACTCGGTCGAAGAGCTGGGCCTGGCGCCGGGAATGAAGGCGACGGCGATGGTCAAGGCCTCCTCGGTGATGGTCCAGCGGAGCGGGTAGTCATGGCGAGCGGACGACCGCGGTCCCATGCAGAGCGTCTTCGTCCCGTCACCCGTTATCTCGGCGTTTTTCTGCTGGTGGCGGGGGTGGCGGCGCTGACGTTTGGGGGATGCGGCGGCGGGTCAGACGAACCGACGCTGACGGTGGTCGGGGCGTCCTCGCTCACCGAAGCGCTTGGGAAGTACGGCGATTCGTTCGCGGGGGCGCGGGTGCGGAGCTCGTTCGCGGGTTCCGACCAGCTGGCGGCGCAGATCCGGCAGGGGGCGAAGGCCGACGTCTTTGCCTCGGCCGACACCGACTACCCCGCCGAGCTGCACCGCGAAGGGCTGGCCGGGGAGCCCGTCGTCTTCGCCCGCAACCGGCTTGTGGTCGTCGCCTCCGAGGCGGGCGGGGTGAAGTCGCTGGGCGACCTTGCGCGGCCGGGGACGAAGGTGGTCGTCGGCGACCCCAACGTCCCGGTCGGCGCCTACACCCGCACGCTGCTGGCGCGGCTGCCGGCGGGCGAGCGGCGGGCGATCCTCGCCAACGTCCGCTCCGAAGAGCCCGAGGCCAGCTCGGTGCTCGCCAAGGTCGCCGGCGGCGCCGCCGAGGCCGGCTTCGTCTACGCCACCGACGCCGAGACGGTGGCGGGAGAAGTGCGAACGGTGGCGATCCCGGCGCGTATGCAGCCCGACGTCGCCTACGCCGCCGCGGTCCTCGGCGGCAGCGGCGAGCCGCGGCTGGCGCGGCGCTACCTGCAGGGGCTGCTGCACGGGGCCGGCGCCGCCGACCTGCGCGAAGCCGGCTTCCTGCCGCCGCGATGAGGCTGAGCTCCGGCTTCGGGCTGTTGGCGCTTGCCGCGGCGGCGGTCGCCGTCGCCTTTCTGGTGCTGCCGGTGGTGGCGATCTTCGCCGCCGTCAGCCCCGTTCGGCTGCTCGACGCGCTCGGCGAGGAGCCGGCCCGGGAAGCCCTCTGGCTGAGCCTGCGGACGACCACGCTGGCGATCGCGATCGTGGTCGCCGTCGGCACCCCCGCCGCCTACCTGCTGGCGCTGCGCCGGTTCCGCGGCCGGGCGCTGGTGCTCACCGCGATCGAGCTGCCGCTGGTGATGCCGCCAGCGGTGGCGGGCATCGCCCTGCTGGCGGCGCTCGGGCCCAACGGAATCCTCGGCGGGGCGATCGAAGGCGCGGGTCTCGAACTCGTCTTCCAGACGGCGGGGGTCGTCGTCGCCCTCGTCTTTGTCTCCGCCCCCTTCTTCCTGCGCCAGGGGACCGCCGCCTTCGCGGCGCTGGACCCGCGCCTGCTCGATGCGGCCCGGACGCTCGGCGCCGGACCCTTCCGGACCTTCGCGACGGTGGCGGTGCCGGGCGCGCGGCCGGGGCTGGCGGCGGGGCTGGCACTCGCCTGGGGCCGGGCGCTGGGCGAGTTCGGCGCGACGCTGCTCTTCGCCGGCTCGCTCGAGGGCGTCACTCAGACCGCGCCGCTGGCGATCTTCTCCGAGTTCAGCCGACCCGGTGGGTTCGTCTCGGCGCTGGCGCTCTCTGCCGTCCTTATCGTTCTCGCCGGCGTGATCCTGGTCGCGGTGAAGCTGCTGGGGGCCGACCGGATGGTCGAGAACCCCGCCGTAGTCCGATGAGCGGGGAGGGCGGCGGGGCGTCGCTGACGATCTCGGCGCGGCTGCCGCTGCGCGAGTTCGAGCTCTCGGTCGAGCTCGCGGTGGGGCCCGGAGAGCGGCTCGCGCTCGCCGGTCCCTCCGGGGCCGGCAAGACGACGCTGCTGCGGATCGCCGCCGGGCTGGTGCGTCCGGCGGCAGGGCGGGTCGCGATCGGCGAGGAGGTCTGGCTCGACACCGAGGCGGGGCGGGAGGTGCCGGCCGAGCGGCGCCGCTGCGGCGTCGTCTTCCAGGACTACGCGCTCTTCCCTCATCTCAGCGCCTGGCGCAATGTCGCCTTCGGGATGGCACGACCGCGGCGCGAGCGCCGCGGTCGTGCCCAGGAGCTGCTCGCGCGCTTCGGCCTCGGCACCCTCGCCGACGCCTCCCCCGCCTCCCTCTCCGGCGGCGAGCGGCAGCGGGTCGCCCTCGCCCGGGCGCTGGCCGCCGAGCCGCGGGCGCTCCTCCTCGACGAGCCGCTGGCGGCGCTCGACCCGGGCAGCCGCCGCGAGGCGCTGCGGGAGCTGCACGCGCTGCTCGGCGAGCTCTCGATCCCGGTCCTCCTCGTTACCCACTCCTACGACGAGGCGGCGCTGCTGGCGGACCGGATCGCGGTGATCGACCGCGGCCGCATCGTCCAGGCCGGTGAGCCGGCGGCGATTTCGACCCGCCCCGCCTCCCCCTTCATCGCCGACTTCGCCGGCGTCGCCGTGCTCCACGGGGAGGCGACGCGGGCGGCCTCCGGGCTGACGCTGGTCCGCCTGCGCGGCGGCGGCGAGCTGCACAGCACCGACGCCGCGAGGGGGCCGGTGGCGGCCAGCGTTTTTCCCTGGGAGATCTCCCTGCGGCCGCCGGGTAGTCGAAGCGAGGACTCGATGCTGAACCGGCTCGACGGTGAGGTGGCCTCGCTGATGCCGATCGGCAACCGGGTGCGGGTCGGGATCGGGACGCCGCAGCCACTCGTGGCCGAGGTCACCGCCCGCTCGGCGGAGGCGATGGGCCTGCGGCCGGGCGCCCGCGTCGTCGCCGCCTGGAAGGCGAGCGCGACGCGTCTCATCCCGATCGCCTAGCCGCTCGTCCAATTCGCATGGCCTGGCCGCTGTCCTACTCGGAGGGCTGGCCACTGGTCCTGCTCGTCGGGTTGCGCGGTTCCTTTGGCCGCCCGCCATCCGCAAGGAACCACGAGTCTCGCCTGCGGTCGGCCAAGCCTGTTCCGCGGTTCCTTGCGAACCCATCCGTCCGCAGGGAACCGCGGAACTCATAGGAGCGCTTCCGCCTGGCGGACGTCGTCGGGGTCGTTGACGTTGAAGAGCAGGCGCCGGGGATCGCCGAAGCGGCTGAGGTCGTCCTCGGTGAGCAGGCGCGGGTCGAGGGATTCGACGGTGCGCGTGAGCGGCTCCTCCCTCTCCAGCGCCGTTTCCAGCCGCGGCAGCAGGCACGGCTCGTACCGGCCGAGGAGGGGATGAAGGCGGCCACCAACGCTCGGAACCACGAGCGGATCCTCGGCGGCGGCCAGGTGGGCAACGAGGTCGGGGGAGACGAACGGCATGTCGCAGGCGATGGCGACGACGGCCGTCGGGGCGCGCGGTCCCTCCGCCCCCTCCCCCACCCGCAGCGCCGCGACGACCCCGCAGAGCGGGTGCCGCGGCCGCGCCGGCTCCTCCAGCACCGGCACCTCGTTGCTTGGCTCCTCTGTCGACCCTGGCCCGACAGAGGAGCCAAGCAACGGCGGCAACTCCTGTCCCGGCTTGGCGCAGACCACCGCCTCGAGTCCAGCCGCCTCGATTGCCGCCAGTGGGTAGGAGATCAGCGCCCGCCCGCCGAGCTCGACGCTCGCCTTCCCCCCGCCGAGTCGACTCCCCCGCCCGCCCGCCAAAACCGCCCCAAGCACCTCCCCGCCCGACGTGTCTGACTTTGACCCCCATATACGGCCCATAAAGTCAGACACCCCTCGGAGAACGTGTCGGCTTCATGGCGGAAGTGTGTCGTAGCGGAGACGGCCGGGTACCCTCGGCATGTGGCGCTGGAAGACGCTCATGGCCGGCTGCTCGGGGACCTGCGGGTCTCCGTCACCGACCGCTGCAACTTCCGCTGCCAGTACTGCATGCCGGTCGAGGGGATGCCGTGGATTGACCGGGCTGAGATCCTCGGTTTCGAGGAGATCGAGCGCCTGGTCCGGCTCTTCGTCGCGCTCGGGGTGCAGGACGTGCGGCTGACCGGCGGCGAGCCGCTGGTGCGGCGCGAGTTCCCCGCCCTAGTCGGGCGGCTGGCGCGGATAGAAGGCATCCGCGACCTCTCCCTGACCACCAACGGCTACCTGCTCGCGCGAGACGCCGAGGCGCTGGTCGCCGCCGGCATCCACCGCATCAACGTCTCGATCGACTCGCTCGCCCGCGGCCGCTTCTTCGAGATCACCCGCCGCGACGCGCTCCTCCAGGTGCTGGAGGGGCTGGAGGCGATCGCCGCCTTCCCACGGGTGCGGCCAATCAAGGTCAATGCGGTGCCGATGCCCGGCTTCGGCGCCGAGGAGGTCGCGCGCTTCTGCGAGCTCGCCCGCAGCCGCCGCTTCCAGGTCCGCTTCATCGAGTTCATGCCACTCGACGGCGACCGTTCCTGGCGAGCCGACGACGTCCTCAGCGGCGCCGCGGTGCGGGCGCTGGTCGAAGCCGCCGGATGGGCGCTGCGCGAGCTGCCGCGCGAACCGCACTCGACCGCGCGCGTCTACGCCTTCGCCGACGGCGAGGGCGAGATCGGCTTCGTCAACCCGGTCACCGAACCGTTCTGCGCCGACTGCAACCGGATCCGGCTCACCGCCGACGGCAAGCTCCGCACCTGTCTCTTCTCCCAGCACGAGACGGACCTGCGCGGGCCGCTGCGGGCGGGCGCCAGCGACGCGGAGCTGGAGCGGATCGTCCGCGAGGCGGTCTGGCGCAAGGAGCTGAAGCACCGGATCAACGAGCCGGGGTTCCGGCCGCCAGCGCGGACGATGAGCGCGATCGGGGGCTGAGATTTGACGGGACGAGTGGCTGAACGCAATCCGGGGGACTGGATGGGCCGGAACCCGTGGTCGAGGTGGTCGGGGTCTGAGATGAGCAGGACGAGTGACTGAGCGCTATCGGAGGGTGAGATGAGGCGGGACGAGTGGCTGGACAACTTCTGCGAGCGCCTCGGGCTGGAGCCGCCGAGCAAGGAGGAAGTCGTCGCCCTACTGGACCTCGCCGCGACCGCCGCCCACTCCTCCGAGCGCACAGCGGCTCCCCTCGCCTGCTGGGTCGCCGGCCGCTCCGGCCGCCCCGCCTCGACCCTCAACGAGATCGCGAAAGAAGTCGCGCAGGGCTAGCAGGCACTCTGAACTGCATCAAATTTCCCGCCTGGAAAGCAGGAAATTTGATGCAGTTCAGATGACCCGGGCGGAGTCGGCGTAAACGTTGACGCTGCCGCGGCGGGCGAAGCCGGCGAGGGTCATCTGGCGGTCGGCGGCGAGCTCGACCGCCAGCGAGCTGGGGGCGCCGACGCCGACCAGCAGCGGGCAGCCGGCGACGGCGGCCTTCTGGACGAGCTCGAAGGAGAGGCGGCCGCTGACGCAGAGGACCAGCTCGTGCAGGGGCAGCCATCCCTCCGTCAGCGCTGCGCCCACCACCTTGTCCATCGCGTTGTGGCGGCCGACGTCCTCGCGCGCCAGCAGCAGCTCGCCGCTGGCGTCGAAGAGGCCGGTCGCGTGCAGTCCGCCGGTCCGCTCGAAGCCCGGCTGGGCCAGCCGCTCCGGCAGATCCGCCAGCAGCGCGCGCTCGACCCGCGGCCCGGGCGGCAGCGCCTCGCTCGCCACCGCCACCTCTTCCAGCGCCCCCTTGCCGCAGACCCCGCAGGAGGAGGTCGTGTAGAAGCGACGGGCGCCGGGGTCGCGGCGCAGCGGCCCCGCGACCTCGACCACGTTGGCGGCGAGGTCATCGCTGAGGCCCACCCGGCGCGGGCCCTCGATCAGGCCCTCGCCGTAGAGGAACCCCAGCGCCAGCTCCTCGTCGTTGCCCGGGGTTCGCATCGTCACGCTCAGCGGCTCGCCGTCGACGCGGATCTCGAGCGGCTCCTCGACGGCGACCGCGTCGCGCTCCCCGTCGCGCTCGATCTCCCGGTAGAGCTGGGATCCGGGCACCCGGCCCGCCCCGTCGGAGAGGTGTAGGGGCGCCGACACCAGCGGTTTCGGGCTACCCCTCCCGGGTAGTGCCGAAACGTGCGGAACAAGAAGCTGGTCGCCGGCCTCGTCCCCTCGCTCTGGGCTGCCGCCGCTCTGCTCCTGACCAGCGCGCTGATCGCCGAGATCGCCGCCGAGCCAACCGCCAAGGCCGGCGTCACCTCCAGCACCTGGACCCCCGTCACGGCGATCACCGCCCTCGTCTTCGGCCAGAACGCGCTCCATGGCAGCTTCAACCTCCCCGCGATCCTCTTCGGCCTCGGGGTCATCGTCCTCGCCTCCCTGGCGATCGGCTCCCTCGCCACCGCCTTCCTCGTCTACTGCCTCGGCCGGCAACCCCACCCAGCTGCAGCTGCACCCCTCGGAGCGGCCCTGGGCCTCGCAACCGAGGTCCTGGCCATCAACCTCCTGCTCAACTGGGCCCAGCAGGAAAACGGCGTCTACCGATCTCTCCCCGAGTGGGCCTGGTTCGCCGCCTTCGGAGCCTGGGGCATCTGCCTGGGACTAGGGCTGTCGAGAGCTGGAAGAGCTGCGGTTCCCGAGGGGCGGGGTGGGGGTCTCGCGGCACTCAACATCAAGCCGAGCCGCCAGCATTTGAGGCGTCAGCCGGTCCCCGCTCCTCTCGGCGAGATG
>JBJMKQ010000055.1:0-35427 GCA_045805725.1 Solirubrobacterales bacterium | reverse complement strand
GGCGAAGTTGCGGGCGGTCTTGACGCGGCCGGCGTCGGGGGAGACGATCACCAGCTCGTCGCCCATTTCCTGGTCGGCGAACCACTGGGTCAGCATCGGCATCGCCGTCATGTGGTCGACCGGGACATGGAAGAAGCCCTGCACCTGGCCGGCGTGGAGGTCCATCGTCAGGACGCGGTCGACGCCGACGCCCTCCAGGCACTTGGCGACGATGCGGGCGGTGATCGGCTCGCGCGGGGCCGACTTCTTGTCCTGGCGGGCGTAGCCGTACCAGGGGAGGACGGCGATGATCCGGTGCGCGGAGGCGCCCTGGGCGGCGTCGATCATCGTCAGCAGCTCGACCAGGGCGTCGTTGGGGGTCATCCCTTCCTGCTCGTTGGCGCAGGTCGACTGGACGAGGAAGACGTCGGCGCCGCGGATCGACTCCTCGTAGCGGCAGTAGACCTCGCCGTCGGCGAAGGTCTTCAGCGTCACCTGGCCCAGGTCCAGTTCGAGCTTGCCGGCGACCTTGGCGGCCAGGTCCATCGAGCAGCGGCCGCCGAAGACCATCATCCGCTTCGAGTAGTCGTGCTCGATGGCGGTTCCCACCTGCGGGGCCTCCTCGATCGTGCTCACGGGCTCTCGTCCTCTCGCATTTGGGCCGCCTTGCGAGCGGCGTATCCGTCGATGTTCCTCTGCGCGTTCTCGCTCACGGCCAGGGCACCCTCGGGCACGTCGTCCTTGATCACGGCGCCGGCCCCAGTGTAGGCGGAGTCGCCGACTTCTACCGGCGCGATCAGCATCGTGTCAACGCCGATCCGGACGTTGCGGCCGATCACCGTGCGCTTCTTGCGGAAACCGTCGTAGTTGGCGGTGATCGTGCCGGCGCCGAGGTTGCTGCCGGGTCCGATCTCGGCGTCGCCAACGTAGGCGAGATGCGGGACCTTGGCCCCCTCGCCGAGGTGCGAGTTCTTGATCTCGACGAAGGTGCCCGCCTTGGCCGAGTCCTCGAGCACGGCACCTGGGCGCAGGTAGGCGAAGGGGCCGACCGAGCAGCCGGCGCGGACGTCGCACTCGACCAGGTAGGAATGGACGACCTGAGAGCCGGCGCCGACGGAGCTGTCGACCAGGGTGCTGAGGGGGCCGACGACGGCGCCCTCGCCGATCGTGGTGGCGCCGCGCAGGGTCGTGCCGGGTTGGATGCGAGCGTCGGCGGCGATCTCGACGCCTGCGTCGATCCAGGTCGAGGCGGGGTCGACGACGGTGACGCCGGCGAGCATGTGGGACTCGAGCAGGCGGCGGCGGGCCTCGGTCTCGACGGCGGCCAGATCGACCCGGTTGTTGACCCCCATCGTCACCGCGAAGTCGTCGGCCAGATGGGCGGCGACGGAGAGGCCGGCCTCGCGCAGCGCCGGGAAGACGTCGGGGAGGTAGTACTCGCCTTGGGCGTTGTCGTTGGAGAGCGAGTGCAGGGCGGCGGCCAGCGGGGCAGCGGCGAAGGCGTAGGTGCCGGCGTTGATCTCGCGGATCGCCAGCTGCGAGGCGTCGGCGTCGCCGGCCGCTTTGGCCTCAACGACGCGCTCGACCCAGCCGTCGGCGTGGCGGACGACGCGCCCGTAGGAACCCGGGTCGTCGAGCTCGATCGTCAGCATCGTCGCCGCGGCCGTGGAGGACTCGTGCGCCTGCAGCAGCCCGGCGATCGTCACGGCGGAAATCAGCGGCACGTCGCCGGAGAGGACGAGGACGGTCTCGCTCGCTTCGATCAGCGGTAGCGCGGCGCGGATCGCGCCACCGGTGCCGTCCGGCCGCGGCTGCTCGACCGTCTCCACGTCCGCGGGCAGACCGGCGGAGAGGTCGCGCCCCGGCGAGACGATCGCGGCGACGCGACCGGCGCCCGCTTCGCGGGCAGCCGCGATCGGCCAGGCCACCATCGGCCGGCCGCAGACGGGGTGCAGCATCTTCGGCGTCGACGAGCGCATCCGGCTGCCCTCGCCGGCCGCCATCACAAGGACCAGCGGGGAACTCACCTGCCAAGAGTATTTGCCCTGATCAGCCGGTGCGAGCTGGGGCGGCGCGAGAGAGATCGCGCCCAAGCAGGGCGACCGAGGTCAGCGTCCAGCCGGCGAAGATCAGGTCGATGCCGACGAGGAGGCCGATCGCCCAGTCGGCGGAACTGGGGAACTTGGCGAGGACGAGGATGCCGATCAAGAGCCCGGCGACGCCGCTGAGCCCGAGCCAGCCCGCGTTCGGCTGCCCGCGCGCGATGAAGGCGATGGTGATGCGGGTGAGGCCCATGAAGAGGAAATAGATTCCGAGCACCAGCGTCAGCGTCAGCGTCAGCGTCCCGTTGTGCGGCTCAGCGATCAGCCAGAGGCCGACGATCACCGTCAAGACCGCCCACAGCATCCGCCACAGCAGCGTCCCCACCGAATGCGCCGAAAAGGCCGCGGCGACCATCAAGCCACCGACGATCAGCAGCACCCAGCCGATGAAGATCGCCGTCCCGACCGAAGCCACCGCCGGGACCAGGATCGCGATGCAGCCGATCAAGATCGCGACGACTCCCACCGCCATCAGCGCCTTCCAGCTGCGGCTCAGCCCCTCACGCACCTCCGGGTCGAGCGACGCTCCTCCGATCTCCACGACGCCAACCTAGGCGACCCCGCGGACGGCTCGGGACACGAGCCGGCGATTTTCCCCCTCCAGGGGGCATTAATGCCGGTTCGATTGTGCAGCGCTACCCTCGGGCCACATTCCGGGGTGGTGTAGTCGGTAGCACGCTTGGTTTTGGTCCAAGAAGCAGGGGTTCGAGTCCTCTCCCCGGAATTCGGGCCTCCCTACTCCTCCGAGCCCTACCTTCCGCCCCTACTCCTCCGCCGCCCGCGCGACCTTGCCGCCTTTGGCGCCGGGCTCCATCGCCGGGCCTCTCGGGGAGGCGATGCCGAGGACGCGCATCGCTTTGAGGCCGAGGCCGAGCTTCTCGCGGCCTTCGGTGCCGGAGACGTCGTGGCCGCAGAGCTCGCGGACGCGCTCGAGCCGGTAGCGGATCGTGTGGCGGTGGGTGAAGAGCTGTTTGGCGGTGGCGGCGACGTTGCCGTCGTTGTCGAGGTAGGCCTCGACGGTGGCGACCAGCTCGGTCTCGTACTGCTCATCGTAGGAGACCAACGGCTCGATCGTCTCCGCGTAGAAGCGTTCGAGCTCGGCCGGGTCCTCGCTCATCGCCGGCAGCAGCAGGCGGTAGGCGCCGGTGTCCTCGAAGGCGAGCAGCGAACGCCCTTCGGCCTCGCCGACGTTGACCGCCAGGCGCGCCTCGCTGCCGGCACGGTAGAGGTCGACCGGGTCGGCGCAGCGGCGGCTGCGGCCGACAGTGAGGTGGAAGCCGCCGAGGCCGTCGTCGAGCTCGCGCGAGAGCCCGGCCGCGGCGCGGGCCAACCGTTCGTCGTCCTCGGCGGGGACCAGGGCCAAGATCTCGGCCGCCGCCTCGCCGCCATCGCTCGCCGCCAGCGAGCCCGGCGCCAGGGCCCGCAGCGCCCGCTGCGCCAGGACCAGCACCCGCTCCCGCCACTCGCCCGTCTGCGCCGCGCGAGGCGCCGCCCGCAGGATGACGACGCCGCCGCCACGGTCGAGGTCGGCACCGAGCTCCCCAGCGCGGGCGACGATGTCGCCGCGGTCGGTCACCTCCCGCCGCAGCACCGCCTGTACGAACGCCCCCGCCGCCTCCTCGCTTTCCCACTCCGGCGAGCGCGAGCGCTCCAGCTCCAGCGCCAGCAGCGTCGTCACCATCCGCGCGATCGCCGCGTCGGGCGCCGCCTTCGCCCGGTAGCGCAGCTCGCCCACCACGGTGTCGGCGACCCGCAGCTCGACCCGGGTCACCCCCTCCACGCCCGAGAGCAGCTTCTGCTCCTGGTCGGAGGAGGCCCCGGCCACGGCGAGCACCGCGCTGGAGCGATCGATCAGCGCAACGCTGGCATCAAGCAACCGCGCCGCCGCGCGGGCGACCGCAGGCAGCCCCGCGCCCGCCTCGACCGCCTCGGAAAGCGCGTCGAGCAGCGCCGCCCGATCAGCTTTTGCAGGAGTTTCGGCTCCATCTTTGGACGGCCCGGGCATCTGGCCATTATCCCGGCGGCATGCAGCAGACGGGCCGGTGGGGGTCTCTCGGAGCACCTCCGCCGAGATAATCGGTAGCGGCTGACGCCTCGCACCTCACCGGCTCGGCTCCATGCTGAGTACCGAGAGACCCCCACCGGCCCGTCCCGCGCTGCGCCCTTAGGTCCCGTGGATGAAGTTGACGATGTCCGTGTAGTAGTAGACGACTACGAGGCCGATCACGACGCCGCCGATCACCAGCGCGGCGAGGACGAAGAGCGAAAGGAAGCCGGCTGCCGCCTTCTCCCAGACCCGGCCGTAGGAGCTCAGCGCCGGGCTGAGGATGAGGGTCGCGAAGACGACCAGGCAGATCGCCGCCGCGACCCCGTAGAGGAGGTATTGATGGTCGATCCTGGCCAGCGCGAAAACGGTCACTGGTCTGGATTCTGCCGCACTTGCGAGACGACCAGCGCCGCCGCCGCCGCGAAGGAGAAGGCCGCCGCCCCGAGCGCCCAGCCGGCGCTGACGTCGCTGAGGTAGTGGACACCGAGGTAGACGCGGGAGAGCCCGATCAGCGCCGTCAGCGCGAAGCCGGCCGTGACCACGGCGGCGCCGCGGGCCATCCCCGACCGCAGCCGCAGCACGATCGTCACCGCCAGCCAGAGGTAGAAGACGGAGTGGGCGGCGTGGCCGCTGGGGAAGGAGGAGCCGGCGACGGAGACGGCGGGGTCGGGAGGTCGGGGGCGGTCGACCGAGTCCTTGAGGACGTCGATGCCAACCTGGGTGATCGCCATCCCGGCGATCAGGACCCCGAACTCGGTCCAGCGGCGGCGCCAAGCGAGCAGGGCGGCGCAGATCGCCGCCAGCGCCCAGACCACACCGCCGGCCCCCAGCCGGGTGACCGCCTTGGAGAGGCCGGTAAGGACGCCGCTGTGGAGGTGGCCGACGAGTTCGATTGCCGTTTCGTCCCCGGGGGTGGGTCCCGGTTGTTCGCCGATGACAACGGCGTAGGCGACGAGGACGAAGAGGGCGACCGCGAGGGTCGCCATCAGCGAGGTGAATTCGAGGCCGAAGGTGCCCCCGGGCGTCACCCGATCCCAGAGGAAGCGGAGCTGCGGCCTGCGCCCGATCTCGACCAGCCAGCGCGTCGCCCGCCGCCCCTCCATCCAGCGCACCGCCGCCGCCCGGTTCTCCTCCCCGCGGAGGCGGCGGTAGAGGAGGACGATCCCGACGACGACGACGATCAGCGTCGCCAGCAGGAAGGCGCCTTTGGCGGCGTAATTGCCGGCGGTCTCGATGCTGCGCGAGAAGAAGTAGCCGACGAGGATGTGGGCGCTCGCCCAGAGCCCGGTGCCGAGGATCGAGTAGGGGACGAAGGCGCGGTAGCGCATCCCCGAGCTGCCGGCGATGAACGGGGCGAAGGCGCGGACGAGGCTGATGAAGCGGCCGATGAAGATCGTCTTGCCGCCGTGGCGGCCGAAGTAATCCTCGACTTTCTCGAAGCGCTCGTGGCTGATCCCGACCCGCGGCCCGTGGTCGAGGACGAAGTTGCGGCCGAGCCTGCGGCCAAGGAAGAAGCTGGTGGTGTCGCCGAGCCAGGCCGAGAACCAGGCGATCGCGATCAGCAGGTAGATGTCGATCGCGCCCTGGCCGGCGACGGCGCCACCGAGCAGCATCACCGTCTCCCCCGGGACCACCAGGCCCACGAAGGCCCCGGTCTCGGCAAAGGCGAAGAGGCCGACCAGCAGGTAGGTCCAGGCGCCGAGCGTGTTGGAGATGTCTTCCAGCAGGCCCTGCAGGTCGAGGCTGCCGAGCTCGCGGCTGAGGAGGAAGTAACCGACCGCGACGGCGACCGCGACGATCGCGAGCACGATCCGTTTGCGGGTGATCGGCCCCTCGCCCTCCCCCGGGTCGGGCAGCTTCATGACGCCAGTCTCGCGTGTCCGGCGGCGCAGACGATGGCGTCGTCATACCCGGTCGCGGCGGCTCCCTCCCGCGCGGACGCGAGGTCGGGGAAGAGCCCGACGGCCGTCGGGCCGGAGCCGCTGAGGATGGCGACGGGGGCGCCGGCAGCGCGCAGCGCCCGCAGGGCGTCGCCGATCCCGGGGCGCAGCGACAGCGCCACCTCGGTGAGGTCGTTGACGAGCAGCTCGGGGTAGTCGAGCGGCGAGGCGCCGACGCCGGCCGCCGCGCGCAGGCGAACGGCCAGCTCGTCCAGCTCCTCCGCGGAGCGGCCCAGCCCGAGCCGATCAGCCTCGGCGAAGACCGCGGCGGTGCTCAGCCCGCCGCCGCCCGGGAGCAGCACGGCGGCGTGATCGGCCGGCGCCGGCAGCGGCTCGACCCGCTCGCCCGCGCCCCGCACCAGCGCCAGCGAGGGCCGCAGCTGCGAGGGGACGTCGGCGCCGAGCTCGGCCGCCAGCCTCGGCAGGTCAGCGACCTCGGCCGCCGCCAGTCGCAGCACCGCCGCGGCGTCGCCGCTGCCGCCGCCGAGCCCGGCCGCGACCGGCACCCGCTTCTCGATCTCGACCCGCAGCGGCTCACGCTCCCAGCCGCGCTCGCGCAGCGCCGCCAGCGCCCGCGCCGCCAGGTTCTCTCCCTCGACGCCGGGGCAGAGCACCTCGTCACGCTCGGCGGGCGAGACCATGATCAGGTCGGCCAGCGCCAGCGGCTCGAAGAGCGAGCAGAGCTCGTGCAGGCCGTCCTCACGGGTCGCGCCCAGGTGGAGGCAGAGGTTGAGCTTGGCGGGGGCGTGGAGAAGCATCAGGCGCGCAGCTCAGTGGGGGCGTTTGACGAGCATCAGGCCGCCAGCTTCGCGGAGAGGGCGGCGAATTGCTCCGGCGCCAGCTGCTCGGCTCGGGCGTCCTCCGGAAGCCCCAGCTCGGCCAGCGCCGCCCGCGCCGGCGCCAGCGAACCGGGCCGCGCGTGCTCGAGCGAGCGCGCCAGCGACTTGCGGCGGTGGGCAAAGGCGGCGCGGATCAGCGCCCGCGTCTCCCCATCGGCGCCGGGCCCGGTCCGCCGCAGCCGCAGGATCGCCGAGGCGACTCGCGGCCGCGGCTTGAAGACTGCGGGGTCGACTGCCCGCACCAGCCCCACCTCGCAGGCGAGCTGGGCGACCGCGCTCGGCGACCCGTAGGTGCGGCTGCCGGGCGCCGCCCGCAGCCGGTCGGCGATCTCGCGCTGGACCATCACCGTCCAGCGCCGCAGCGAGGGCAGCTCCTCGATCGTCCGCAGGATCAGCGGCGTGGCGACCGAGTACGGCAGGTTGGCGACCATCGCCGTCGGCTCGGGCCGCAGCGCCGCGAAGTCGAGCTTCATCGCGTCGCCCCAGTGAAGGCTGACGTTGGGCAGCGCCGCGATGGCGGCCAGCGCCGGCTCCAGCCCGCGGTCGATCTCGACCGTGTGCAGGTGCGCCGCCGCGGCCGCCAGGCGCCCGCTCAGCACCCCTTCCCCCGCCCCGACCTCGAGGACCACGGCGTCGGGCTCCAGCCCGGCGTCGCGGACGATCGCGTCGAGCAGGTTGGGGTCGGCGAGGAAGTTCTGGCCGAGCCGGACCACGCGCTACCAGCCGAACAAGGCCCGCGCGTTGGCCTCGACGGCGCGCTCCAGCTCCTCGTAGGAGACGCCGCGCACCGCCGCGACCTCGCGCGCCGTCTCGACCACGTGGGCGGGCTGGTTGCGCTTGCCGCGCAACGGCTGCGGCGAGAGGTAGGGCGCGTCGGTCTCGACCAGGATCCGGTCCTCCGGCACCTTCGCCGCCGCGAAGAGCAGCTCCTTGGCGCTCGGATAGGTGGCGTTGCCGGCGAACGAGCAGTACCAGCCGCGCTCGGCCGCATCGCCGACCCGCTGCGGCGCCGAGAAGCAGTGCAGGATCACCGGCGCCGCGCCGGCGTGCGCGTCGAGGGCGTCGAAGATCTCGTCGATCGCGCTCGTCTGCCCCTCCGGGTCGCGGGCGTGGATCACGATCGGCAGACCAAGCTCGCCAGCGATCTGGACCTGCGCGGAAAACGCGCGCCGTTGCTCGTCCGGGGCCGCGTAGTCGCGGTAGAAGTCGAGCCCGGTCTCGCCAATCGCCCGCACCTTCTCGTGAGCGGCGAGCCGCCGGATTTCCTCAGCGACCCCGTCGTCAAAGCCGCTCGCCTCGTTCGGGTGGCGCCCGACCGCGGCGAAGACCCCCTCGTGCCGCGCGGCGCTCGCCACTGCGGCGGCATTCGTCTGCGCCGTCATCCCCACCGTCAGCATCCGGCTCACCCGCGCCTCGGCGGCCGCGGCGACCAGCTCGTCCTCACCGCCGTCGCAGAGGAAGAGGTGGGTGTGGGAGTCGATCATCGGTCGGCTGAGCCTATCCTTCGCCCGATGCCGGACCCGGCGGACTACTACCGCGAGATCTACGCCCGCGGGCTCGGCGGCGAGACGCCGGCGATCCCGGTGGCGGTCGCCGAGCTGGAGGAGCGGGCGGTCGCGGCGATGGACCCGAAAGCGGCCAATTACGTCTGCGCCGGCGCCGGCTCGGAGGAGACGATGCGGGCCAACCGCGACGCCTTCGCCCGCCGCCGGATCGTGCCGCGGATGCTGCGCGACGTTTCGGAGCGCGACCTCTCGACCACCGTCCTCGGCACCGCGATGCCGGCGCCGCTGCTGATGGCGCCGATCGGGGTGCAGAAGGTCGTCCACGAGGACGGCGAGCTGGCGACCGCCCGCGCCGCCGCCGCGCTGCGCCTGCCGATGATCGCCAGCACCGCCTCGCACTTCACGTTGGAGGAGATCGCCGCGGCCGGCGGCGAGACCCCGCGATGGTTCCAGCTCTACTGGCCCAACGACCAGGAGCTGGCCCGCAGCCTGGTCGAGCGCGCCGAGGCCGCCGGCTACGGCGCGATCGTCCTCACCGTCGACACCTTCATTCCCGGCTGGAAGCCGCGCGACCTCAACCAGGCGTGGCTGCCGTTCCTCGAAGGACTCGGCGTCGGCAACTACTTCCAGGACCCGGTCTTCCGCTCGCGGCTAGAGAAGACGCCGGAGGAGGATCCGGGAATGGCCACCGGGCACTTCCTCGGCGTGCAGGCGAACCCGGCGCTGAGCTGGGAGGAGATTGGCCAGCTGCGGGAGATGACCTCGCTGCCGATCGTCGTCAAGGGGATCCAGCACGTCGCGGACGCGCGCGAGGCGGTGCGGCGCGGCCTCGACGGCATCGTCGTCTCCAACCACGGCGGCCGCCAGGTCGACGGGGCCGTTGCCTCCCTCGATGCCCTGCCCGCGATCGCCGCGGCAGTCGGCGACGAGCTCGCGATCCTCTTCGACAGCGGCGTCCGCGGCGGCGCCGACGTGCTGAAGGCGCTCGCGCTCGGGGCCGACGCCGTCTGCCTCGGCCGGCCCTACCTCTGGGGCCTCGCGCTCGGCGGCCAGGCGGGAGTCGAAACGGTGCTGAAGATGGTCCTCGCCGAGTTTGATCTGACGATGGCGCTCTGCGGCCTCACCTGCCTCGACGACATCGAGGCGGACCTTCTGGCCTGAACCGCTTTGCTTTATGTCTGCATAGCGGCCAAAAGGAACACCGCTTCCGGCCTACGGACACTCGAACGGCGGCAGAGCGGTCGGGGCCGCCGGCAGGCGAGCGTGTCGAGGACAGTGCTCTCAGCCCCCCCAGCGCCGACCCAGTTCGCCGCTTTTGCAGCGGCCACCAGAGCTAGGCCGGCGCCTCGATCTTCGGAAAGAGCGGGGCCACTCGCTCGACCTCCTGCCCGCCTGCGTGCGAGCCCAGCTCACCCAGGCCACGTCCTTCTTCTCCGAGCGCCGTCAGCAGGGTCTCGCTCGTCTGCGGCAGGTAGGGGACGAGCAGGAGCGTCGTCACCCGCAGGCCCTCGACCAGGTTGTAGAGGACCTCGTCGAGGCGCTCGGGGTCGGCCTCGTCCTTCGCCAGCTCCCACGGCTTCGATTCCTCGACGAAGCGGTTGAGGCGGCGGACCAGGGTCCAGGCGAGGTCGAGCGCCTGGCTCAGCTCGGCCCGGTCGAGCAGGTCGCTGAAACGCTCCGGCGCGCCTTCGAAGTCCTCGGCCAGGGTCGCGTCGACCGGCGCCGCCGGGACGACGCCGTCGCGGTAGCGGTCGACCATCGCCAGCACCCGGCTCGCGAGGTTGCCGTAATCATTGGCGAGCTCGGCCTCGTAGCGCTGCTCGAAGCCGGCGGTCGAGATCGAGCCGTCCTGGCCGAAGCTGACCTCGCGGAAGAGGTAGAAGCGCAGCGCGTCGGCACCGAAGCGGTCGATCACCTCGAAGGGGTCGAGCACGTTCCCCAGGCTCTTCGACATCTTTTTCTCGCCCATCAGCAGGTAGCCGTGGATCACCATCCGCCGCGGCGGCTCGAGGTCGGCGGCAAAGCACAGCGCCGGCCAGATCACCGCGTGGAACTTGAGGATGTCCTTGGCCATCACGTGCAGGTCGGCCGGCCAGTAGCGACCGGTCAGGTCCTCCCCCTCGCGGGCGAAGGTCAGCGCGGTGGCGTAGTTGAGGAGGGCGTCGAACCACACGTACATCCGCTGCCCAGGGTCCCAAGGCAGCGGCAGCCCCCATTTCAGGCTCGGCCGCGAGAGCGAGACATCTTCGAGCCCGCCCCTGATGAAGGAGAGCGCCTCGTTGCGGCGGAACTCGGGCACGACTAGGTCCGGCCGCTCCTCATATAGGCCTTCCAGCTGCGCCTGGAAGGCGGAGAGGCGGAAGAACCAGTTCTCCTCGCGTTCCTTCTCGAGCGGGATCTCGTGGATCGGGCAGGTGTTGCCCGGCCCCAACTCCCGCTCGGTTTTGAAGTCGGCGCAGCGGGGGCAATACCAGCCCTCGTAGACCCCCTTGTTCACCCAGCCGTTGTCGTAGACCCGCTGCATGATCTCCGCGACCTTCGCCTCGTGGCGCGGATCGCTGGTGCGGATGAAGAAGTCGTTGGTCGCCCCGATCGACGGCATCATCTCCCGGAACTTCTCGGTGTTGCGATCGGCGAGCTCCTGCGGTTCGATCCCCGCCTTCTTCGCCGCGTTCTCGATCGGCTCACCGTGCTCATCGGTGCCGGTGAGGAAGAACACATCCTCTCCCCGCTGCCGATGATGCCGCGCCAGCACGTCCGCCGCCATCGTCGAGTACGCGTGCCCGAGGTGCGGCTCCGCGTTGACGTAGTAGATCGGGGTGGTGACGTAGAAGCCGTTTGAACGCATCGATCCCACGCTAGCTGAGCGACATGAGGATCAGCCGCGACCCCGATTTGCGGCCTCCCTGGATACGGAGCCACCCTCGAGCGACCATCGTTGTTTAAGTTCCCGGTACTGCAGCGGTATTTTCGAGACTGGAAGGTGCATGGTCACTAGCAACGTCTTCGTCGGCTTCGCCTCCGATCCGCCAGTTCTCGCGGACACGATCCGGACGGCCAGCGAACAGATAGGAAAAACGGGCGGCGTAGATCTGCGGACCTGGGAGGACCTGCGGATCGCGGGTCACCTGCTGCTTCCTGAGATCGAGAAAGCGATCAGGTCGGCAGATCTCGCCATCTTCGATCTAACGCAGCTGAACGAAAATGTCCTTTTCGAGGTTGGTATCGCCCTCGGCGCTAATCGAAAAATCTGGCCGCTCCGCGATGTCACCGACGAGGCACGAAAGTCGGACTGGAATGCCATCGGACTACTCGATCAACTGGGGCGTGCCCAATTCAGCACTTCGGATGAAATTGTTGGAGCGTTCATGGAGGAACGGCCCGACCTCCAAGGCGAGGCAATCTTTGAAGCCGTCCTGCAACCGCAGCTGAAGGCTGGCCGGCTCCCTTCGATGTTCTATCTAGCGGAGCCGACGCAAACTGACGCCGGGAGAGCGGTGCTGAACCTTCTAGGGACTCGCACCTCCTCGGATCTACCCATGGTTACTGCTGATCCTCGGGAGGCAAGCGTGCAAACGCTTGCTTGGTTTGCCCAGCACCTGTACACCACCGAGGCAGTTGTCGTTCATCTTGCTGCTAACCGGCGCGCGGGAGCCGCTGCACACAACGCGCGTGCATCCCTGGTGGGGGGCTTGGCTAAAGGAATGAATAAGCCGCTACTCATGCTCGCTGAGAGCGATTACGTTTCGGCCCTCGACTACCGAGATCTGTTGTATCGCTATGAGGATGCCTCTTCTTGCCGAACCCGTCTGGACCATTGGTTGGGTCGAACGCTTGAGCCGCTTCGCGGCCGGCTGGCTGAGACGCGAGATGCCGTCGCAGCCCTCAAGCTGTCAACGGAGTTGAAGTCAGTTGATCTGGGCGAGTACGTCGCCGAGAACGAGGTGGCGGGCCTTGAGCAGTACTACGTAGAAACGGCAGCCTTCAGAGAGGTCATTTCAGGGGCCAGCCGGGTGTATGTGGGTTCAAAGGGAACGGGCAAGTCTGCGGCTGCCATCCGAGCCGAGGCTGCTTTGAAGGCCGACGCCCGAAAGCTAGTATGCACGATCAAGCCACCGGGCTACGACCTCAATGGGTTAGTAAGGCTCTTTACGGCCTTCGAGGAGCACGACACGAAGGGGTATGTAGCGGAGAGCCTGTGGAAGTACCTGCTTGTCACGCAGCTTGCAGCCGCGGTTGAAGAGGACCTCAGCAGACGCCCGGCGGGTTCGGTCCCAGATGACCCTGAGTGGAAGCTGCTCAAGTTTGTATCGGACAACGAATCGTGGATAAAGCGGGACTTTGCTTCGCGCCTGGAGCGAGCAGTTGAGGACCTGGTTTTGATAGGCGCTGTTGATGGTCTCGCTGATGCCAGGCAACGGATCTCCGAGGTCCTTCATCAAGGTCCTTTACGACAACTTCGGGAGCTACTCGGGCCTGTGCTGGCGAGACGCGAAAGAGTTTCAATAATCGTTGACAACCTCGACAAGGCTTGGGACAAGGATTCCGACGCCCCGCAGCTGTCGCGATTACTACTCGGGCTGCTGGCTTGCATGGATTCTTTTCGCCACGACATGGAAAAGTCAGCGCGCGGAAGCGGTGTCCCGATATCGCTCGCGCTCTTCATTCGCAGCGACATCTTCGCCAATCTTTCCTTCATCGCACGAGAGCCTGACAAGCTGCCGGTTCACCGAATCCGGTGGCCCGCCGAAGCAGACCTGCTCGAGGTTGTAGAGCGACGGTACATCGCTGCTCAAGAGCGCGACGTTGCGGGAGAGGAGCTATGGAAGCGGTATTTCTGCCCAATGGTGGGGACCGCTCGTACCACTGACTGGCTCTTGGAACGATGTCTTCCCCGTCCCCGAGACCTGTTGTATCTGACGCGCGCCGCAATCGACCAGGCAGTCGGCCGCCGTCACCCCAGGGTTGAGGAGGATGACTTAATCGCCGCCGAGCTTGAGTACTCGTTGTTTGCCTTTGAGGCGGCATTGGTCGAGGGGCAGCAGCGCCTTGATGGCATAGAAGATGTCTTGCTGGAGTTTGCGGGTGCCCCTGCCCGACTGGGAGAGCCTGACCTACATGAACTACTGAATTCGGCTGGTGTCGAGGGCTCTAGCTATGACCACGCTACCGAGGTTTTGCGAGACCTCAGCTTCCTCGGGACTGTGGTTGGGCCGAACGAATCCGTTTTCACCGATTCCCCCCGGGAAAAACAGCGTGCCGAGGTACTTCTAAGGAAGCGACGGCGACAAGGGGAGTCAATGCCCGCCTATCAGGTTCATCCAGCTTTCTGGGCGTACCTGGATCTTGAGGAGGACGAAAATCGTCTCTCGCTGAAAGTTTAATCCCGCTCTTTAACGGCCCTTGGGGCTGCTCTAGCTCTACCGCCGCGCCTCGCGCCCGGTCAGCGCTTTGTAGAGGTCGTTCGCTCGCGTCCCGGTGAGCGCCGCAACAACCGAAGCCGCGGCGCGGGGGCGGGCGCCAGACTGGACCAGGTGGCGGAGGGCGTCGACGGCGAAGCCGACGTCTTTGTCGTGCTCGGCGGAGGCGGCCGGGGCGATGACGAGGACGATCTCGCCCTTGACGTCGCTGCGGAAGCGGCGGGCGAGCTCGCCGAGGGTGCCGCGGGCGACCTCCTCGTGGACCTTGGTGAGCTCGCGGCAGACGGCAGCCTGGCGGTCCGGGGCGAGGGCGGCGAGGGCGGCGAGGGACTCGCCGACGCGGCGCGGGCTCTCGAAGGCGACGACGGTCTCGGCGGAGCGCAGGACCCGCTCCATCTCCCCCGCCCGCCGCGGTAGGAAGCCCTCGAAGCGCCACCTGTCGGTCGGCAGGCCCGAGGCCACCAGCGCAACCGGCACCACCGAGGGCCCCGGCAGCACGGTCACCTCCAGCGCCCGGTCGATGCAGCGGCGGATCAGCTTGTAGCCGGGGTCGGAAATCGCCGGCATTCCGGCGTCGGAGACGAGGGCGACGCGGTCGCCGCGCTCGATCCGCTGCGCCAGCTCCAGCGCCCGCGCCGCTTCGTTGCCCTCGTGGAAGGAGACGAGGCGCGGATGCGGCCGGATCCGCAGGCGGTCGAGCAGCGCCCCGGTCTTGCGGGTGTCCTCGCAGGCGATGAAATCGGCGCTGACGAGAGCCTCGCGCACCCGCGTCGAGACGTCGTCGATGTTGCCGATCGGCGTGGGACAGACGACCAGGCAGCCCGGCATCAGCCGCTGCTCTCCGCGACGCCGGCGTCCGCCTTCGCGAGTTCGGTCCTGGCGAGAGCGGCGGCGCCGATCATCCCGGCGTCGTTGCCGAGGGTCGCTTCCAGGATCGGCGTCCTGTTCATCGGGTTCAGCGCCCGCTCGCGCAGCTCGCGCCGGGCCGGCTCCAGCAGCAGGTCGGCGGCCGCGATCACGCCACCGCCGACGACGATCGCGTCGGGCTGGAAGACGTTGGCGAGACTGGAGCAGGCGACGCCGAGCCTGCCGCCGATCAGCTCGAAGACCTCGACCGCGGTCCGGTCGCCCGCAAGGGCCGCCTCGGTGACGACGCGCCCGTCGACCCCCTTGCCCTCGGCCAGCGCCTTGCCGAGGGCCGAATCGGGGGCGCTTTCGGCGGCGGCCCGTCCCTCGCGGCCGAGCGCCGTTCCCGAGGCGAGCGACTCGACGCAGCCGTGGTTGGGGCAGTTGCCCTGGCAGGGCGGCCCGTCGGCCTGGATCACCACGTGGCCCAGCTCGGCGCCCGCCCCCGTCGAGCCGCGGTAGATCTCGCCGCCGAGGATCAGCCCGCCGCCGATCCCGGTGCCGACGGTCAGCATCACGATGTGCGGCATCCCCTGCGCCGCCCCGTAGAGGTGCTCGGCGAGGGCGGCGACGTTGGCGTCGTTGTCGACGAAGACGGGGAGCCCGACCCGCTCGCTGACGATGTCGCGGATCGGCAGCTCGGAGAGCGGCAGGTTGACGGCGGCGACCGCGACCCCGCGGTCGTGGTCGATCGTCGCCGGGATGCCCAGGCCGACCGCCGCGACCTCGGGCCGCGCTTCCCGCGCCTCTTCGATCTCACGGACCAGCAGCTCGACCAGCTCGTCCTCGGTCTGGCCCTTGGAAGCCTCGCGCTGCTCGTAGATCGGGTCGGTGCCGGCGAGGACGCCGACGAGCATCTTCGTGCCGCCGAGGTCGACGCCGATCGTCTCGGCGCTGCTCACGAGGCGGGGGCGGGAAGGCGGATGACCGTGTGCATCGCCATGATTTCTAGCCCTTCATGGCCCCCGACGGCGAGCAGCGGCCCCCCGAGCCGCCCGAATCCCAACCCGAATACAAGCTCTACCGCTCCCGCCGGGGGCTGTTCTCGCGCCTGAAAGGGGCCGATCTCTCCAGCCTGCGCGAACGTGCAAGGTTGCCTTCATGGCGCCGGCGCAGGCGGGACGAGCCGGACCTGCCGACGCCGCAGAGGGGCCGTATCAACCCGCGGCGAATCCTCAAATGGGTGACGCTGGCGGCACTCGGCTGGATCGTCCTCAGCTTCCTCGCCTTCGCCGTCTCCGCTCAGATCCAGTCCTTCAAGCTCTCCGGCGAAGCCGGCAAGGCGCTGCACGGCAACCCGTTCCTGCTGCCGAGCGCGCAGACGATCCTCGTCCTCGGCACGGACGCCCGGCCGCCCGACACCAAGGGGACGGGGGCGCCCTCGAAGAAGTGCTTCGAACAGCAGGCCCATGGCGACAAGCCGCGCGACGGCTGCGAACAGGGTCAGTTCCGCGCCGACACGCTGATGTTGATCCGCGCCGGCGGCGGCGCCTTCCGCAAACTCTCGATCCCCCGCGACACCTTTGCCGAAATCCCCGGCCAGGCGCCGCAGAAAATCAACGGCGCCTATGCCTTCGGCGGGGCGGCGCTGCAGATCAAGACGATCGAGCAGTTCCTAGGGATCCAGATCGACCACGTCGCGATCGTCGACTTCACCGGCTTCGAAGACCTGATCGACGCCGTCGGCGGGGTCAAGGTCGACCTCCCGCACAAGCTCTGCGCCGACATCTCCGGCGGCGCCGGCGGCGGCCAGGGCGGGATCACCCTGCACCTGAGGAAAGGCGAGAACACCCTCGACGGCGAAAAAGCACTCGCTTACTCGCGCATCCGCGAGCTCAGCCCCTGTCCCGGCAAGGGCAAGAGCGCCTACGCGTTCCCGTACACCGACCTGCAGCGCGAGCAGGCGCAGCAGACCGTGATCAACGGGATCAAGAGCCGCCTCACCGACCCCCTTCGCGTCCCCTACAACTTCATCCACGGCCCCTTCATCGGCTGGGACGCTCCGAAAGCGTTCGTCAGCGACATGGGCTTCTTCACGATGCCGCAGCTGATCCTCTCCGCCGCGATCGGCGGCAGCTCCGACGCCCACGTCCTCTGCAGCTCTCCGAAGGAAGGCTGCGGCGAAGGCCCCGAAGGCTCGATCGAAGCCTCCGACAGCGCCCGCCGCGCCGCCGTCCACAAGCTAATCGGCGGCTAGGCGCGCGCGACTGGCGACTTTCGGGCGCAATGGCGCCCACAACTCGCCAGCCGTCAGTCAGCAGCAGACGCGGCCGGCTTCGGGTCGGACTTCGACTCGCCGCCGCCGGAACCTGACTTCGACTCTGAGGACCCGCTGTCGCCGCTCTTCTCGCCGCCGCCCTCAGAGCCGCCGTTGCCGCCGCCCTTGCGCGTCCGGTAGTCGGTGTTGTGGAAGCCGGAGCCCTTGAAGTGGATCGCCGGGGGAGTCAGAACCCGTGAGGCCGGGGCCCCGCACTCCTGGCACTCGCGCAACGGCTCGTCGCTCATCTTCTGGATCACCTCGAAGACGTGGCCGTTGTCGCACTTGTACTCGTAGATGGGCATGGCGGTGCGGGATTATCGCAGCCGCTACGGTTCCCGCCATGGCGACCGAGCAGGGAACGCGCCCGACCGAGGTGACGATGGAGGAGATCGTGGCGCTGTGCAAACGGCGCGGCTTCGTCTTCCCCTCCTCGGAGATCTACGGCGGGCTCGGCTCGACCTACGACTACGGCCACTACGGCGTCCTGCTCAAGAACAACGTCAAGGCCGAGTGGTGGCGGGCGATGCTGCAGGAGCGCGACGACATCGTCGCGCTGGACTCGGCGATCCTCCAGCACCCGCGCGTCTGGGAGGCCTCCGGCCACCTCGAGGGCTTCACCGACCCGCTCGTCCAGTGCCTTGGTGAGTGCAAGCGGCGCTGGCGCGAGGACCATCTGCGCGAGGCGGTCGAGGCCGAGGGTGGCGACCCGAACGCGGAGCTGCGCTGTCCGCAGTGCGGCGGCGAGCTCTCCGAGCCGCGCCAGTTCAACCTCATGTTCGAAACCCACGTCGGCCCGGTCGCCGAGGAGGGATCGACCGTTTACCTGCGCCCGGAGACGGCCCAGGGCATCTTCATCAATTTCAAGAACGTGCTCGGCTTCGCCCGCAAGAAGCCGCCGTTCGGGATCGCCCAGGTCGGCAAGTCCTTCCGCAACGAGATCACCCCGGGCAACTTCATCTTCCGCACCCGGGAGTTCGAGCAGATGGAGATGGAGTACTTCGTCCCGCCAGCCGAAGCCGGGAAGTGGCACCAGCACTGGATGGCCGAGCGCGAGCGCTGGTACACCGAGCTCGGCATCCGCCCCAACCACCTGCGGGTCCGCGCCCACGGCACGGACGAGCTCTCCCATTACTCCTCGGCGACCAGCGACATCGAGTACCTCTTCCCGATCGGCTGGTCGGAGCTGGAGGGGATCGCCGACCGCGGCGACTTCGACCTCACCCAGCACGCCAAGTTCTCCGGCGAGAAGCTTGAGTACTTCGACCAGCAGACCAAAGAACGCTATGTCCCCCACGTGATCGAGCCCGCCGCCGGCGCCGACCGCGCCACCCTCGCCTTCCTTGTCGACTCCTACGAGGTCGAGGAGGTGGAGGGCCGCCAGCGCACGGTCCTGCGCCTGCACCCGCGCCTGGCCCCGGTCAAGGTCGCCGTCCTCCCCCTCGTCTCCAAGGAGGGCATGCCGGAGAAAGCCCGCGAGATCTTCGGGGACCTCCGCCGCCGCCTCCCCGCCGAGTTCGACGAGGGCGGCTCGATCGGCAAGCGCTACCGCCGTCAGGATGAGATCGGCACCCCCTGGGGCATCACCGTCGACCACCAGACGATGGATGACGACACCGTCACCCTGCGCGACCGCGATTCCCTCGAGCAGGTCCGCATTCCGGTCGCCGACCTCGGCGACGAGCTGGTCGGGCGTTTGGAAACGCCCTGGCGCAGCTCTAAGCTGGACTGAACCGGTCGCCGTCACCCGCCCCGATAGAGGGGGCGCCGGCCGGCAGCCGAACATGTTCGGGTACACCGAACTATCGATGGGAGAGACATGGCCTACGAGATGAAGATCCGTGGCACCGAGCACGAGGTGAAGGTGCGTAATCCCTGGGCCGTGGCCCTGCTGCCGATCGTCACGCTCGGCATCTACCAACTCGTCTGGTGGTACAGGATCAACAAGGAGCTGAAGGCCTACGGCGAAGCCAAGGGCTACGACCTCGGACAGAATCCCACCAACTCGGTCCTGGCGCTGTTCCCGGGCGGGATCATCGTCATCCCGGCCCTGGTCAGCTACTGGCGCGGCACCAAGCGCGTCCAGGGCGCTTCGAAAATCGCCGGCCGCGAGCCGGTCAGCGGCTGGATCGCGCTGATCCTCTACCTGCTGCTCTTACCCGGCATGTGGGCCTACCTGCAGGTCTCCCTCAACAACATCTGGGAGCAGGAGGCCGAGGCGCTGCCCGGCCAGGCGATCCCGCCCCCCCAGGCGGACCCGATGCCGCCCCGCCTGCAGAACACCGAGAGCGACACCGTCAGCTAGGAGCCGGCTCCAGGAACTCGAGGACGCGCGGCGTTGGCCTCCAGCGCCGCTCCAGCGAGCGAGGTCGCGGTCGGCGGCGGGGGCGTGGCTCCTGCCCCTGCACCGCGAGCAGCCGCTCCGCCGCCTGCTCGGGCGAGCGCAGCGGCTCCCCGGCGTGAGCCTGCGCCGTCAGCCGTCCCGGTAGAAGCGCTTGCGCCACGGCCCGATGATGCGAACCCGGCGCTCACCTAGCGTTCGGCGACTTCCTGCGGGTATTCCGCTCGCAGCAACTCGATCACGAAGATCGCGGTCGAATCATCCGGGATCCCTCGGGGGAATGGCCCCTTCGTGAGGTCGGGTGGAACCACCAGCTCCGTGCGGTCGCCAACCTCGGCACCGTCGAGCGCCTCTTCCCACCCCTTGATCACATCTCCTTTGCCCAGCGTGAAGGTGAAGGGCTTGCCTTCGTCCCAGGAAGAGGCGAACTTCCTGCCGGTGCCGAAGTCGACAGCAACGTATTGGACCGTCAGCCTGCTTCCTGGATGAGCGACGTGTCCTATGCCTTCGAATTCCTGAGCTTCGGCGAGGAATCCTGGAGGAGGGTCCTTCGGCATGACGGGCTTCAACTCGGGCCCCATCAGCCCGCTCGCGGACGGCTGGAGTTCCCTTTCGTAGCGGACGGAAGAATGGTCGATCGGAATCCGAAAGGGACCCCAGTATTCGCTGGTCGTCCGTTGCTCGCTCCCGCACCCGATGAGAGCGATTGCAACCGAAAGGAGAATGCTCAAGATTATCTTCGGCATCGGCAGCATCCTAGGGGATGCTGCTGGTCCAGCTGCGCTCAGCGGCGCCGCTTCGGCAGCGACTCCGCCTCGGCGGCGTTGATCTTCAGCACCACACCCCGCTCGTAGATCTGCCCAACCTCCGGCGCGTCGACGAAGCGGTGGCCGCCGGGACCGGCCTTGGCGTCGAAGACGATGCCGTCGAACATGTTGGCCTCGGGGGCCGAGAGAACCCGAACCACCCGCCCCAGCCGCTGGCCGTCGCTGGAGTAGACGGAGACGCCTTTTTGCAACACCAGATAGGAAAGGGGGGCGCCGAGATCGTCCACCGGGCGAGCCTAGCGGAGCCGGATTCTGCGCTTAGACTGGCCAGCGGGACAACTTCTGACTGAGAGGAAACGATGGGCCTGAACCTCGCGTCGATCATCACCGAGAGCGCCGCCGAGACGCCGGGGGCGGTAGCCGTCCGGCTTGGCCCGCTCGAGCTGACCTACGCCGAACTCGACGATCGCAGCGCCCGCCTGGCGGCGCTGCTGGGCGAGAGGGGGCTGCAGCAGGGTGACCGGGTCGGGTTGATGCTCCCCAACGTGCTCGAGTTCCCGATCTCCTACTACGGGATCCTCCGCGCCGGCGGCGTCGTCGTGCCGATGAACGTCCTGCTGAGGCGGCGCGAGATCGCCTACTACCTCGAGGACTCCGGCGCAAAGCTGCTGCTCGCCTGGCACGGGTTCGCCGCCGAGGCACGCCAGGGGGCGGCCGACGCCGGGGCCGAGCTGATCGAGGTCGAGCCCGAGTCCTTCGCCGAGTTGCTCGGGGACCGCGAACCGGCGGGAGGGCTCGCGAAAACCGACGAGGAGGACACCGCCGTCATCCTCTACACCTCTGGCACCACCGGGAAGCCGAAGGGCGCGGAGCTGACCCACCTCAACCTCTCGCGCAACTCCGACATCGCCGCCCGCACCACCTCCAGCGTCAAGGCCGGCGACGTCGTCCTCGGTGCCCTCCCGCTCTTCCACTCCTTCGGCCAGACGGTCAGCATGAACGCCTCGCTGCGGGTCGGCGCGACCCTGACGCTGCTACCGAAATTCGATCCCGGCGAAGCGCTGGAGATCATGCAGCGGGACCGCGTCACCCACTTCTACGGCGTGCCGACGATGTACGGGGCGCTCCTGCACCACCCCGGGCGCGAGAGCTTCGACGCCTCGACGCTGCGGATCTGCATCACCGGCGGGGCCTCGATGCCGGTCGAGGTCCTGCGCGGTTTCGAGCAGGCCTTCGACTGCGAACTGCTCGAGGGCTACGGACTCTCCGAGACCTCCCCGGTCGCCAGCACCAACCACCCCGGCCGGCCACGCAAGCCGGGCTCGATCGGCACCCCGATCGAAGAGGTCGAGATGAAGGTCGTCGACGAGGACGACGACGAGGTGCCGCAGGGCGAGGTCGGCGAGATCGTGGTCCGCGGCCACAACGTGATGAAGGCGTACTGGCAGCAGCCCGAGGCGACCGCGGAGGCGATGCGCGGCGGCTGGTTCCACACCGGCGACATGGCCCGGATCGACGAGGACGGCTATTTCTTCATCGTCGACCGCAAGAAGGACCTGATCATCCGCGGCGGCTACAACGTCTACCCCCGCGAGGTCGAGGAGGTTCTCTACGAGCATCCGAAGATCCGCGAAGCCGCGGTCGTCGGCGTCCCCCACGACCAGTGGGGCGAGGAGATCGGCGCCGCGGTCGTCCTCCACGAGGGCGAGGAGCTGGCCCCGGAGGAAGTCAGCGAATACGTGAAGGAGCGGATCGCCGCCTACAAGTACCCGCGGCTCGTCTGGTTCCTCGACGACCTGCCGAAGGGGCCGACCGGGAAGATCCTCAAGCGCGAGATAGACGCTCCCGCGACGGCAAAGCCCGGCAGCGCCAGGTGATCCTGGCCAGCTGGCCAGGATCACGCTAGTCTCCCCGTGTTCCCATGCGACACCAAAAGGAGACGAGATGAGCGTCGCTTCGCAGCGCCTGATGGACAACATCACCTACGAGGATCTCTACAAGCGCTGGGAGCAGGGGAACTGGAGCGCCTATGACGTCGACTTCTCCCGCGACCGCGAGGGCTGGCAGGGCCTGAGCGAGATCCAGCGCCGCTCGGCGATGTGGATCTACTCGATGTTCTACTACGGCGAGGATCGCGTCGCCGACACGCTCGCCCCCTACGTCAACGCCGCCCCGACCGAGGAGCAGTCCTACTTCCTGGCGACCCAGCAGGTCGACGAGGTGCGGCACTCGATCTTCTTCCATCGTTTCTTCAAGGACGTGATCGGGGTCGGCGGCGAGTCGGTCCAGCAGACGCTGGCCTCGACGCTGCCGCAGCTGAACTGGGGCTACCGCGGCATCTTCGACCGCCTCGACCGGATGGCCGAGGAGCTCCGCAAGGACCGCTCCGCCGCCAAGTTCGCGCAGGCGATCACGCTCTACCACCTGATCGTCGAGGGCAGCCTCGCCCAGCCGGGCCAGCACTTCATCGAGGACTTCTTCGCCTCGGAGGAGACGATGCCCGGCTTCAGCGAAGGGATGGCGAACGTCTCCCGCGACGAGCAGCGCCACATCGGCTTCGGCGTCAAGGTCCTCTCCGAACTGCTCGAGGAAGGCGCGCCGGGCTGGCAGGAGAACCGCGCGGCGGTGGTCGAGCTGCTGCGGGAAACCCTCCCTTACATGCCGGGCGTGTTCTCACCGCCCGGCCTCGACCGCGAATACACCGAGTGCTACGGCTTCTCGCTCGAGGACATCATCGCCTTCGGGATGAAACTGGTGCGCCAGCGCTGGCGGACGATCGGCTTCCCGACCGAGGAGATGCCCCCCGGCGTCTTCCCCTTCGACCCCGACAAAAGCGAGGAGGAGATCGCCGCCGGGCAGGTGAAGATGCTGTTGGCGGGAATCGTCGGTTCCCCCGACGGTCCCACTCCCGATTCCTCGCCGGAGATGCAGCGCCTCCACTTCGAGATCCTCACCCGCGTCGCCGACCCCGCCGCCGCCAACGGCTCCCCCTTCGTCCTGCAGTGGCGCTTCACCGACGCCGAGCCGTGGCACCTGGTCCTCGACAACGGCTCGACCCGCGCCGAGGCCGGCGAAGCGCCGACCCCCAACGTCACGATCGAGGCGAGCTGGGCCGACTGGATCGCCTCCGGCAAACCCGATGCCAACCGGATGAAGATGATGCTGCAGCGGCGAATCCGCCCCCGCGGCAAGGTGCGCGACATCGCCCGGCTGCGCAAGGTCTTCGGCTAGCAGCGCCTAGGAGATCGGCGGGCGGCGGTCCGCCCAGGGCCGCTCGGCCTCGATCTGGGCGGCGAGCGACAGCAGCGTCGCCTCGTCGCCAGGTCGGCCGATCACCTGAATCGAGAGCGGCATCCCATCCGGCGCGAACCCCGCGGGCACTGCCATCGCCGGGTTGCCGAGGTGGTTCCAGGGGACGCAGTAGGGATAGAAGCGGCTCATGCCGAGCACCGTCTGCAGGGCGCCCTTGCCCTCCCAGCGGCGGACCGGCAGGGCCGTCCCGCCCATCACCGGCATCACCAGCACGTCGTGGTCGGCGAAGATCGCGTTGACGCGGGCCTGCTCGGCGGGCCGCCGCTCGATCATCCTCCGGTAGAGCGGCTCGGGCAGGGCCTTGCCGAGGCGACCGAAGCCGCGGGTGCGGCCTTCGAGACGGTCGGGATGCGGCACTTCTTCGACCGTCTCCGCCACGCCCTTGAGGAAGCGGGCCGAGATCGTGTCGCCGATCGAGCCCCAATCGGGATCGCGCGGAGCGACTTCGTGGCCGAGTGAGGAGAGCAGCTCCACCCCGTCCGCGACGGCCTGCTTGGCCTCCTTGGAGACGGTCGGGGGTGCCAGTGCCCGGGGCGCGAGGGTCGAGTGGGCGACCCGCAGCCTCCCCGGTGGGCTTTTCGCGGAATCGACGAAGGATTGGGCGGGCGGCGGCGGGGCTTCGGGCTCGGCGGAGTCGCCGGAGATGAGGTCGAGCCAGAGCGCGGTGTCGAGGACGGAGCGGCTGAGGCAGCCGAGCACCGCGAGGCCGCGCCACCCTTCGCTCTCGGGCGCCAGCGAGGCGCGCCCACGGGAGGGCTTGAGGCCGAAGAGGCCGCAGGAGGCCGCCGGGATCCGGATCGAGCCGGCGCCGTCGCCGGCGGAGGCGATCGGGACGAGCCCGGCGGCAACCGCCGCGCCGGAGCCGCCGCTCGAGCCGCCCGGGGTGCGTTGCGGATCCCAGGGGTTCCTCGTCACCCCATAGGTGGCCGACTCGGTGAAGCCGCAAATCGCCAGCTCGGGCAGCAGCGTCAGGCCGACGATGATCGCCCCCGCCTCGCGCAGCCGCCGCACCATCTCCGAGTCGGCCTTCGCCGGCTCGGTGAAGGCGTCGGTGCCGTGGGTGTTGACCTCGCCGGCGACGTCGACTTCGTCCTTGATCGCGATCGGCACCCCCAGCAGCGGCCGCTCCTCCCCGGCCCGCACCCGCGCCTCGGCCTGCTCGGCTTCCAGCATCGCCTTCTCGGCGAAGACCCTGCGGAAGGCGTTCAGCTGCGGATCGAGCCGCTGGATCCGGTCCAGATGGAGCTGCACCAGCTCCTTCGGCGAAACCTCCCCGTCGCGGACCATCTCCGCCTGCCGCGCGGCACCGGCAAATGCGATCTCATCTCCACCTTGGCTCACCCGGCCATCCTAGGCTGAAAGCGAGCCGGTGGGGTTCCTCCGCAGGCAAGTCCGGGACCGCGGCGCTCCTCGGCCGGGAATTCCTGCCCCGCATGGGAGAATTGCGGTGTGCGGACTCTCGTCTTCATACCCGCCTGGAACGAGGAGGCCTCGGTCGTCGAGGTGATCGCCGACGTGCGCGAGGCGATCCCGGGGGCCGAAGTCCTCGTCGTCGACGACGGCTCTGGCGACGCCACCGCCGAGCGGGCGCGGGAAGCCGGCGCGCTGGTCGCCTCGCTTCCCTTCAACCAGGGACTGGGCGCGGCGCTGCAGACCGGCTACCTCTACGCCCTGCGCAACGGCTACGACGCCTGCGCCCACCTCGACGCCGACGGCCAGCACCCGGCCGAGGAGGTGGCGCGGTTGCTGGCCGAGGTGACGGCCGACCGCGCCGACCTGGTGATCGGCTCCCGCTACCACGCCGGCGCCGTCGCCGAAAGCGGCGACTACCGGCCGACGCTTTCGCGGCGGATCGGCACCAGCGTCTTCCGCTTCTTCCTCACCCTGGCGACGCGGCAGCGGTTCACCGACACGACCAGCGGCATGCGCGCCGCCAACCGCCGGGTGATGGCGCTGTTCAGCCGGCACTACTCGCCCGACTTCGCCGAGATCGAGTCGCTGCAGCTGGCGGTGCGGCAGGGGTTGCGGGTCGAGGAGCTGCCGGTGCGGATGCTGGAGCGGAGCGGCGGCAGCTCGTTCCTGACCCCGCTGCGTTCGGCCTTCTTCATCTTCAAGGGCCTGGTGGTGCTCCTGGTCGGGCAGTTCCGGCCCCGGCACGCGGAGGCGGAGCGATGAGGCTTGTCTTCGCCGCCGAAGCCGGCCAGGTTCACCTCACCTCGCAGACCCGGATCGTCGCCGCCGTGCTGGCGCTCGTCTTCATGCTGATGATCCTCGAGCTGATCCGCCGCGACCGGCTGCAGGAGCGCTACAGCGTGATCTGGTTCGTCGCCGGCCTGGGGATGCTCGCCGGCGCCGCCTTCCCCGGCCTGCTCGAAGTGGTTGCGAACCTGATGGGCGTCCGCAACACCAACGTCGCCCTCTTCTCCGTCGTCCTGCTGCTGTTGTTGGGGCTGGCGCTCAACTTCAGCGTGATCATGTCGCGGCAGGCGGCCGAGATCACCCGGCTGGCTCAGGAGCGGGCGATCGAGCAGGCGCGCCGGCAGGCCGCCGAGGAGGCCAGGGGAAACGGCGCCTCAGGCGAGCAGCGTCTCCAGGCGGAAAAACAGCGCCTCGAGGGCTAGCTCCTCGGAGACGTTCAGCTCGAGGCCGCGGCGGGCCTCCTGGACCAGCTCGGCGCCGCGACGAGCGGCGGCCGGGTCGAGGCCCCGGGCGTGCGAGCGCAGGAGGTCGAGGCGGTCGCGGTTGAAGATCACCTCCTCGGCGCCGGAGGCGATTGCGGCGAGGTCCCGCAGCCAGGCGGCGGTGAGCTCGAAGGCGAGCGCGAGGATCTCGGTGCGGCGGCGGCGGCCGGCCCGTTTCGCTCCGTCGGCGATCTCCTTGGCGCTGCGTTTGATCCCCGCCTGCGACTCTCCTTCGAGCGCCTCCCGGGCCGCGGCCTCGGCGTCCTCGCCGGCGGCTTTGGCGCGGTCGAGGAGGCCCTTCCAAGGGGCGCCGGCGCAGTTGCTCTCGCGGGCGGCGGCGACGCAGCGCTCAACGTCGGCACGCAACTCGCGCCCCGAGGCGCCGAGGAGCAACCGCGCCCGCTCCAGGTCGCCGGCGGCAAGGCGAGCCGCGGCGGCGGCTCCCTCCGGCGCCGCACCCTCCGCCTCCAGCTCGCGCTCCAGGACCGCGGCCGGCAGCGGCGCGAACTCGATCGCCTGGCAGCGCGAGGCAACGGTCTCCAGCAGCCCCTCCTGATCGGAGCTGAGCAGGATCAGGTGGGCGAACTCGGGTGGCTCCTCGAGCGTCTTCAGCAGCGCGTTCTGGCTCTCGTCCCGCATCGCCTCTGCCGCCTCGACCACGAAGACGCGCTTGCCGCCTTCGAAGGGGCGGTAGGCGGCGGCGCGGATCACCCGCTCGCGCACCTCCTCGACCATGTGCTGGGCGCCGGTCGGCGCCAGCCAGACGAGGTCGGGATGGGGCGAGGGATCGAGCAGCGCCCGCCGCCGCGCGTCCTCGGGATCCTCGGAGGCCGCCGCCAGCACCTCCGCCGCGAAGGCCCGAGCGGCGGCGCGCTTGCCCGATCCGCGCGCGCCGCGAAAGAGGTAGGCGTGGGACGGCTGCCCCGCCAGCGCCGCGCTCAACGCCACCCGCGCCCGCCCCTGGTGCTCGGTGGCGGTCTCCAGGGCAGCGGTCATCGCCGACCGAACGTGGTTGTCCCCGCATACCGGGGGCAAGCGCGTCCGGTCACCGGAGCAGCTCCCCAGCCGCGCTCATCACCCGCTCGTGGACCTCCCCGACGCTGCCGGTGGCGTCGATCACGGCGACGCGGTCGCTGGCGATCTGGGCGATCTCGTCGTATGCGGCCGCCACGGCCTGCTGCAGGGAGAGTCCCTCCTGCTCGAGGCGATCCTCGCCATCGGCGCGGTCGAGGCCGGTCGCAGGGTCGAGCCGCAGCAGTAACGTCAGGTCGGGCCAGAGGCCGTCGGTTGCGATCTCGCAGAGACCGATCACCTCGCCGACCCCGAGCCCGCGCGCCGCCCCCTGATAGGCGACGCTCGAGTCCGAGAAGCGGTCGGCGACGACGTGGCGACCGGCCTCCAGCGCCGGCCGGATCACCCGCTCGGTGAGGTCCGCTCGCGCCGCCAGGAACAGCATCAGCTCCGCCAGCGGCTCCAGCTCGACGCTGGGGTCGGCGAGCAGCTCGCGAATCCGCTCGGCCGCATCGGTCCCGCCCGGCTCGCGGATCGCGACGGTCCCCTCCCCCAGCGCCTCGACCAAGAGGCGCGCCTGGGTGCTCTTGCCCGAGCCGTCGACGCCCTCGAGCGAGATGAACAACGGATTCACACCCGGCGGGCCGCTTCGCGACCTCAGCTTTTGGCGCCGGCTTTGGCGCGTTTGCGCCCGCGCGTCGCGGTGTCCGCTTTGGAGGCTTTCGCTTTGGCTTTCTTCGCGGGAGCGGCGTCCTCGTCGCCCTGCGGCGGCGCCTTCTTCTCCATCGCCGCCTTCGCCGCTTTGGCGGCTTCGCGCTCGGCCCGGCGTTTCTTCATCTCCTGCATCGACTCGCAGTCGTCGTTGAGGCAGAGGTTCCAGGCGCGGCCGCGGAACGGCTGCACTTTGAGGCGCGGGGTGCGGTCGCAGATCGAGCAGCGCTCCTCGAGCCGGAAGACGTCGCCGCGCTGGGGCAGCGGAAAGGTCTGGTCGCAGGAGTCGGGGTCGTCGAGGACCCAGCCGCTGCAGCCAACGAAGCGTTTGCCCGATTTTTTCGCGCGGATGATCCGCAGCATGTTCGGTGAGCCGTCCTCCTTGGTGCGGCCGGCTTCTTCGCAGACCTTGCAGGGGCCGAGGATGCGGTCCTCGTCCATCCCTTTCCAGATCACTTTGGCCAGATCCTCGCGGCTGCCGTCGATTTCGGTCCAGGTCTTGTGCAGGAGCTCGCGGCTCTCTCCGACCACGGTGCCCTTCGACATCTCGCCGGCGGCGATCCGGTCCATCTCGGCCTCGAGCGTGGCGGTCATCTCCGGCGTCGCCATCGCCGGCACGTAGTTCTTGAACGCCTCGTAGAGGGCGATCCCGGTCTCGGTCGGGATCGGCGGGTTGCCGTAGACGTAGCCGCGGTCGAAGAGCTTCTGGATGATGTCGGCGCGGGTGGCTTTGGTGCCGAGGCCGCGCTCCTCCATCATCTCGATCAGTTTCGCCTGGGAGATCCGGCCGGGCGGCTGGGTCTCCTTGTCGAGGACCCAGGGATCGCCCTCGAGCTGCAGGGCCTGCCCCTCCTCGAGTTTCGGGATCTCCTCGTCGGCGGAGCGGGCGTAGGTGTAGATCGCCGCGTAGCCGGGGTCGACGACGACCGAGCCGCGCACGAAGTAGGTCTGGTCGCCGGCCTCGATGTCGGCCCGGGTCGACTCGGTGATCATCGGCGGGCTGAAGGTGGCGAGGAAGCGGCGGACGACGAGTTCGTAGACCCGTTTCCGCGGCCCCTCGAGGGCGCCCGGGTGGACCGCCTGGGTCGGGTAGATCGGCGGGTGGTCGGTCGTCTCTTTTTTGCCGCGGGTCGGTTTCAGCTCGCCGTCGAGCAGGCCCGAGGCGGCGGAGAACTCCTTGATCCGGGTCAGCGAGGAGACCAGCTCCCGCACCGGCAGCGAGGACGGGTAGACCGTGTTGTCCGTGCGCGGGTAGGAGATGAAGCCGTCCATGTAGAGGTCCTCGGCGATCCGCATCGCGCTGGCCGGGGTGATGCCGAGGCGGCTGGAGGCGTCGGTGCTGAAGGCGGTGGTGTTGTACGGGGTCGGCGGGCGGCGGGTGTTCTTCCGCGCCGTCACCGACTTCACCGTGCCGGGGCTGGAGGTGCCGGCGAGCGCCGCGTCGGCCTCGGCCTTCTCCCAGAATTTGTCGACCGAGTGATGCGCCTCGAAGCTGCCGTCGGGATGCTGGAACTTGGCGAAGACTTCCCAGAAGGGTTTGGCGACGTGGGCGCGGCGTTCCATCTCACGCTCGACGATCAGGCCCAGGGTCGGGCTCTGCACGCGGCCGACCGAGAGGAAGTTGGAGCCGAAGCGGCGGCTGGCGAGGGAGACGGCGCGGGTCAGGGTCGCGCCCCAGAGCAGGTCGATGTCCTGGCGGGCGGCGCCGGCGTTGGCGAGCGGGTAGGAGAGCTCGTCGAGGTTGCCGAAGGCGCGCTCGATCTCCTCCTTGGTCAGCGCCGAGTAGCGGGCCCGCTGGATCTTCAGGGTGCCGTCGCGGGTTCCCTCCCTGGAGCCGAGGCCGGGGTTGGAGTCGAGCATCTCCTCCAGCGCCTCGAGCCCGATCAGCTCCCCCTCGCGGTCGAAGTCGGTGGCGATCACCAGCTCGTCCGCCTCCTTGGCCAGTTTCTTGATCGCTTTGACGACGTTTTTGTCCGTCGGCTGCTTGATCAGCTCGGCGTCGATCAGGTCGTGCAGGTCCGTCTTCTGCCAGTTCGAGTAGCCCTCGGGGAAGGCCGGACCGAGCACGTGGCCCTTGAGGCCGACGGTCATCTGCTCTTCCCCCGCGGCGTCCGTCCAGGTGTAGAACGGGACTTTGAAGGTTTTGTCGCTGCCGTTGGCGCCGCCGCTCAGGGCCTCGGCGATCTTCTTGGCGCTGTTGTTCTTCTCGGTGACTATCAGCCTCATCGGGCGGCGAGGGTAGCAGGGCCGCTCGGCTGCGCAATCGGGCATCCATTCGGCCGATCTCCCCCGCCGGACCCGACGATGTGCTTAGGATCAGCGCCCAATGAGGTGTCTGGTTACCGGCGGCGCAGGCTTCATCGGCTCGAACCTGGTCGACGCCCTGCTCGCCCGCGGAGACAAGGTGACGGTGGTCGACGACCTCTCCACCGGCCGCATCGTCAACCTCGAATCGGCGCTTGGCGGCGGCGCCGAGCTGGCCGAGCTGGACATCCGCGACGCCGAGGCGCTGCGCGCCCTCGCCGCGGAAAAGCGGCCGGAGGCGGTCTTCCACCTCGCCGCCCAGATCGACGTCCGCAGGTCGCTGGAGGACCCCGCCTTCGACGCCGCGGTCAACGTCGGCGGCACCGCCAACGTGCTGGAGGCCGCCCGGGCCGGCGACTGCGGTCGCGTCGTCTTCGTCTCCACCGGCGGGGCGATCTACGGGGAGGGGGAAGGGCAGCGGCTACCGCTCGACGAGGGGACGCCGATCGCGCCGATGTCGGCCTACGGGCAGAGCAAGTTCGCCGCCGAGGGATACCTCGCCCTATACGAGCGCCTCTACGGGTTGTCCGGCATCTCGCTGCGGCTGGGGAACGTCTACGGCCCGCGCCAGGACCCGCTCGGCGAGGCGGGGGTGATCGCGATCTTCTGCGGCCTGGTCAAGGAGGGGAGCCGGCGCCCGACCGTCTTCGGCGACGGCACCCAGACCCGCGACTACATATATGTGGGCGACGTGGTCGCCGCGGCCCTCGCCGCGGCCGACGCGGAGGTGACCGGCCCGATCAACATCGGCACCGGCAAGGAGACTTCCGTCCTCGAACTGGTCGAGGCGCTCAAGGGCCTCTCCGGCAACGACAGCTTCGAGCCGGAATTCGCACCGGAACGGCCCGGCGAGGTACAGGCAATCTCGCTCGACGCCGCGAGGGCCGAACGTGAGCTCAACTGGCGCGCCGAGATGGGCCTGCACCAGGGTCTGCGCGTCACCCTCGACTCGATCTAGCCGCCGAGGGGCCGGGGGTGGTCCTCTCCGGCATGCTCCGCCGAGCTCCGGCGTTGTCCGCCGGGGCCGGGCCGGGGGTGGTCCTCACCGGACCCTGCCCGCTGTTGTCCGCCGAGGACCACCCCCGGCCCCCACCGCCCCTCGATCGCAGGTCGCTAGCCTTCCTCCCATGCCGGCCCAGGCTTATGCGGGTAAGGAGTGTGTCTGCCAGTTCCGCAAGGGGATCTGCGACCAGTCCTGCGTGCGGGACATGCTCGAGACGCCGTTCTACATCGCCTGCCTGAAGCTGAGCGGGCGCCGGTGCCTGGTCGTCGGCGGCGGCGATATCGGCCTCGAGAAGGTCGAGGGGCTTCTCGCCTGCGGCGGCGACGTGACCCTGATCGCGCCGGTCGCCCACCCCGAGCTGGAGGACCTGGCGCGGGAGGGCTCGATCGAGTGGCACCGCCGCGCCTACGCGGGGGCGGAGGATCTCGAGGGGGTCTTCATGGCTATCGCCGCGACCGACGACTCGGAGGTCAACATCGGCGTCTACGACGACGCCGAGCGACGGGCGATGCTGGTCAACGTGGTCGACGTGCCGCCGCTCTGCAACTTCATCCTGCCGGCGATCGTCCGCACCGGACCGCTGGCGATCGCGATCTCGACCGCCGGCGCCTCGCCTGCCCTGGCGAAGCGGATGAAGCGGGAGATCTCGGCGCTGTTCGGCGAGGAGTACGCGCGCCTCGCGGTCATCCTCAACGACGCCCGCGGCTGGGCGAAGGGGACGCTGCCGACCTACCAGGACCGCAAGGAGTTCTTCGAGGGGATCGTCAACGGCGACACCGACCCGATCGAGCTCCTGCGCGATGGACAGGAGGCAGCGGTGCTGGCGATTGTCGAGTCCGCTAAGGAGCGGGCCGCGGCGGCGCTGGCCTAACGCCTTAAACGGGGGTCGCCCCGTGGAAAGTTGCGAAGCTAGTCGACACCGCAGGCGGAGCTGCGGACCTGTTCAAGCATCTCGCGAAGTTCTTCTGCCTGCACGACGCTCAGGTTGGCGCTGAAAGCAAGGGCCAGCTCGCCACGCACAATCGGGCGCATCTCTTCCAGCAGCTCGGCGCCGGCGGGCAGCAGCGTCGCGTAGCTGACGCGGCGGTCGGCCTCGCAGAAGGTCCGCTCCAGCAGGCCGGCCTTGATCAGTCGGTCTACGAGCTTGGTCAGGCCGCCGCGGGTGATCACCAGGGCCTCGGCCAGGTCCCCCATCTTCAGCCGCTGCTCGGGCGCCCGGTCCAGCGTCGCCAGGACCTCGAACCAGGGCAGCGGCGGCAGCTCGGCCGCGGTCAGCCCCTCCTGCAGGCGGCCCGTGACGGCGGCATGCGTCTGGGTGATCGCGATCCACGCCTCACGGTGCGGATCGACCTGGCTGGCAGGGTCTCTTGCCTTTTCCTCCGCGGTCGTCTGCACAGTCATCGGCTACATCTTCCCACATAACCGTTGTCATGCCAATAGTTGACAAGCAAAGCTTTGTTGCTATGATTGTTTCTACGTCAACGGTTTGAGCATCAACCATCGAGGGAAGGCAGGGGATCATGAGCACTGAGACCATCAACCCCCAGACGATTCCGGCGGGCACCTGGAAGCTGGACCCGGTCCACTCCAACATCGCCTTTGCCGTCACCCATAACGGAGTAACCACTTTCCGCAGCGGCTTCGAGCGCTACGAGGCGCGGCTGACCGGCGGAGAGCAGCCGCGGCTCGAGGGCACGGTCGAGGTAGCCAGCATCGAGATCGACGAGGAGATGCTGAAGGGCCACCTTCTCTCCCCCGAGTTCTTCGACGTCCAGCGCTTCCCGCGGCTGCGCTTCACCTCGACCGAGCTCAGCGTCGGCGGGGACGGCACCCTGCGCGTGGTGGGAAATCTCGAGATCCACGGCGAGACCCGAAAAGTCGAGGCCAGCGGCCGCTTCGCCCAGCTGGGCGGCGACCTCGCCGGCAAAGCCCGGGTCGGCCTCTCGATCGAGTCCACCGTCGATCGGCGTGACTTCGGCCTCGACTGGCAAGCTGAGCTGCCGAGCGGCGGAGAGGTTCTCGACTACGCGGTGACGATCTCGGTCGACCTCGAGCTGGTCGGCGAGGAGGCGTAACCATGAAGGTCCTCGGCATCGCCGGCAGCCTGCGCCGCGGCTCCTACAACCACGCCCTGCTGCGGGAGGCCACCGAGCGGCTTCCCGCCGGGGCGGAACTGGTGGAGTTCGACCGCTTGGGCGAGATTCCGCCCTACGACAGCGACGTCGAGGCCGAGGGCGCGCCGGAGCCGGTTGAGGCCCTGCGCCAGGCGATGCGCGAGGCCGACGCCGTCCTCGTCGCCACCCCCGAGTACAACCACTCGATCCCGGGCGTGCTGAAGAACGCCCTCGACTGGGCCTCCCGCCCCGCCGGCCAGAGCGTCCTGACGGGCAAGCCGGCAGTGGTGATCGGCGCCTCGACCGGGATGTTCGGAGCCGTCTGGGCCCAGGCCGAGACCCGCAAAGTCCTCGGCGCCCTGGGCGGCCGCGTGGTCGAGGGCGAACTGCCGGTCGCCCGCGCCGCCGAACTCATCCGCGGCGACCGCCTCGAGCTCCCGCCCGAGCAGTCCGAGCAGCTCGAGGGCCTGCTCGCCGAGCTGGTCTCCGAAGTCGAGCAGCAGCGGGAACTGGTTCAGGCCGCGGCCTGAACCTTCCTCCCGCGAGCTGCATCAAATTTCCTGTCCGAGGCGCGGGAAATTTGATGCAGTTCGCGGCTCGCCGATGCAGTTCGCGGCTTCCCGTTGTGTTCGCGGGTCAGCTCTTTGGCAGGGCGAAGAAGGCGATCGCCGCGTACTGGGCGGTCGCGGCGGCGATGACGAAGAGGTGGAAGACCTCGTGGTAGCCGAAGACGGCCGGATTGGGGTTGGGCCGCTGGGTCGCGTAGACGACGGCGCCCGCGGTGTAGAGGAGGCCGCCGAAGGCGACGAGGAGAGTTCCCGCGACGCCCATCGAGGTCCACAGTTCCGGGAAGGCGGCGACGGCGACCCAGCCGAGCGCGAGGTAGATCAGCGCCGAGGCCCATTTCGGGTGGTCGATCCAGACCATCTCGACGATGGCCCCGGCGATGGCGCCGATCCAGACGACGGCGAGGATCGCCATCGCCAGGTTGCCGTGCAGGACGAGCAGCGCGAACGGGGTGTAGGTGCCGGCGATGAGGAAGAAGATCATCGAGTGGTCGAGCCGGCGCATCCACTGGCGCGCGCTCGGGCGCGCCCAGTTGACGCGGTGGTAGAGGGCGCTGGTGCCGAACAGGGCCGAGAGGCTTACCGCGTAGATGCCGACCGCGAGCGTCGCCTTCGGCGTCTTGGCGAGGATGATCAAGGTCGCGCCGAAACCGAGCGAGAGGAAGAACGCCCACTCGTGGGAGACGCCGCGGAGCTTCGGCTTGACGAGTGCGATCGCGTCGGCGGTCGCCTCCCTGGCAGCGGTGGCGCGCCCTTCGACCGCCTCTTTGGCCGCAGTCGCCCGTTCACCCATGGTCTCTCTTGCGGCGCTGGCGCGATCGGCCATGTCCTCACGGGCGTCGCTCGCCCGCTCTCCCATCCGCTCCGCGCCCCTGCGCAGTTCGTCCATGCCTTGAAGGCTACCCGGCATTAGTGCCGAGGATGCGGAATTGCCACCATGTACAGAGACAGCAGCGGCTGGAATGCACGCCGATTTTGCGGCTTGCCGAGCCAGTTCCGTCCGACGGAAACGCGATCCTGCTCAGTTACCGCTAAAAGCCGCTGCGAGAGGAGTAGTTCGATGTTGAAGACCGCCGTTACCAGTCCCAAAAACGGTCTCCAGGGCCTCTCGGTCGAACGCAGGTTTTCAGCGCCTGGGGTGCATCCCTTCGACCAGATCGAGTGGGAGATCCGCGACGCGGTGATCGGGAACCCAGAGAACCCGGCCTTCGAGCAGCGGGGGGTCGAGTTCCCGAAGAGCTGGTCGCAGAACGCGACCAACATCGTCGCCCAGAAGTACTTCCGCGGCAAGCTCGGCAGCCCGGACCGGGAGAGCTCGGTCAAACAGATGGTCGAACGGGTCGCCGGCACGATCGCCAACTGGGGGCGCGAACTCGGCTACTTCGCCTCCGAGGAGAACGCCGACGCCTTCGAGATGGAGCTGACCGCGATCCTGCTCAACCAGAAGGCGGCCTTCAACTCGCCGGTCTGGTTCAACGTCGGCTTCGAGGAGAAGCCGCAGTGCTCGGCCTGCTTCATTCTGAGCGTCGAGGACACGATCGAGTCGATCCTCGACTGGAACACCAAGGAGGGGATGATCTTCCGCGGCGGTTCCGGCTCGGGCATCAACCTCAGCAACATCC
>JBJMKQ010000054.1:0-15621 GCA_045805725.1 Solirubrobacterales bacterium | reverse complement strand
GAGGTGCTCGTAGACCGGCTCGCGCGGGTAGGTGATCGCCTCCGCGGCATAGTCTTTGATCGGGTTCTCCTCGTCGATCTCCTCGGGGATTCCGAGCAGCTTCGGCAGGGAGACAAGCTCCTTGACCAGGGCGATGATGTCGTCGTGGGTCAGAACCCGGTTGTCGAGGTCGATGTCGAGATCGAGCCGGGCATTGAGCTTGTAGCGACCGACCCGGGTGAGGTCGTAGCGCTTCGGGTCGAAGAAGAGCTGCTCGAGCAGGGCGCGGGCCGCGTCGACCGACGGCGGCTCCCCCGGGCGCTGCTTTTTGAACAGCTCGATCAGGGCGCCCTCTTCGGTCTTGGTCGCTTCGGTGTCGGCCTCGATCGTGTGGCGGAGGTAGACCGAGTTCTCGAACATGTCGAGGAGCTGCTGGTCCTCGACGTAGCCCATCGCCCGCAGCAGCACCGTCACCGGCAGTTTCCGCTTGCGGTCGATCCGAACGAAGACTTTCCCTTTTTTGTCGACTTCGAGCTCCAACCAGGAGCCGCGGGCCGGCATCAGGTTGGCGATGAAGACCTGCTTTTCAGGGTCCTTCGGCGCCATCACGTAGGCGCCCGGCGAGCGCACCAGCTGGGTGACGACGACGCGCTCGGTGCCGTTGATGATGAAGGTCCCGCGCTCGGTCATCCACGGGAAGTCCCCCATGAAGACGGCCTGCTCACGGATCTCGCCGGTCTCCTTGTTCTGGAAGGCGACGGTCGCGGTCAGCGGGCGCGAGAAGGTCATGTCCTTCTCGCGGCACTCCTCGATCGTGTGCGGCGGCTCCTCGAACTTGAACTCGCCGAAGACGATCTGGAGGTTCCCCGTGTAGTCCTCGATCGGGGATATGTCGTTGATGGTCTCCCGCAGGCCCCCAGCTTTCGGATCCGTCAGTTCCTCGAAGGAACGGCGCTGGATGTCGATCAGGTGGGGTACCTCAAGCGGGTTTTTTAGGCGGGAAAAGCTCCTACGGGTTACGGGGGCAGCGTTGGAACGTGCCAAAGTCGGCGACTCCTCGGACGGTCAGAGGGACGTGAATACAGCGCAGATATGGGCAGGGGCACTCAAATGACGCGCGACCGGGGAAAATAACACACCGACGCAGGCGCCTTCAAGTTTGGCTTCCCGAGCGGGTCGGGACCCCGGTCGATCGCTTACGCGAGCTCGACCGTCGCCCCGGCCTCCTCAAGTTCGGCTTTGAGTTTGTCGCCCTCGTCGCGGTCGACGCCCTCTTTGATCGCTTTCGGGGCCTCGTCGACGAGTGCCTTCGCCTCTTTCAGGCCCAGGCCGGTCGCCGAGCGGACCACCTTGATGACCGGGACTTTCTGCCCGCCCACCTCTTTGAGGACGACGTCCACGGTCGAGGACTCTTCCGCACCGCCGCCGTTCTCTTCGCCACCGCCGCCGGCGGCCGGAGCCGCGGCCGCAACGGCAGTCGCGGAGACGCCGAACTCCTCCTCGAGCGCTTTGATCCGCTCGGAGAGCTCGAGAACCGAGATGCCTTTCAGCTCCTCGATCCAGTCCTCGGTTGAAGTCTTGGTTGCCATCAGTCGCTACCCCTCTTCCTCGTTTGAATCCTCGTCTGAAGTCTCTTTCTTCGCCTCCGGCTCCTCCTCCGGGGCCTCGGCCTGATCAGCCGGTGGCTCGTTGCCGCTGGAAGCCTCGGTAGGCGCCTCCTCGACCGGCGCCTCCTCGGCCTTCTCGGCCTCGCCATCTGCCGACTCCGCCTCTGCCGCGGGTGGCGTCGTGGGGGGGGCCGTCTCCTGCCCTGCAGGAGACGGTGGGTCCCCTGCGTCGACAGGACCCGCGGCCCCGGCGCTTTCGCCAGACACCAGACCCTGCTCGGCGATCTGACCGAGCTGGAGCGCCAGGCCCTGGATCATGCCGCCGAGGCCGCGAACCAGGCCGGTGAGCGGGCTGGCGACGACGCCGGCGAGCTGGCCGTTGAGCACCTCGCGGCCGGGCAGTTTGGCGATCGATTTGAACGCGGACTCGTCGAGCGAGGTCGCGTCCATGAAGCCCCCCTTGTAGGTGAGGACTTCGTGCTCTTTGTTGAAGGTCGTGATCGCCTTCGCCGCCTGGGCGGTGTCGCCGCGGACGAAGGTGAGCGCGGTCGGGCCGCTCAGCAGCTCCGCAAGTCGTTCCTCGCCGACCTGGTCGGCGGCGATTTTCGTCAGCCGATTCTTGACGATGCGGAAGCTGGCGTCGGCTTCGCGCAGTTTGCCGCGCAGCTCGGCTGCCTGGGGAACGCTGATGCCGCGGTAATCGACAGCGAATATCGCCTCAGACTCCTCGATCTGGGCGGCAATCTCTTTTATGGCTGAGGACTTTTCTTCGCGGTTCATCGTCTCACCTGCACCGGGCTTACGGCCGAACGCCAGCCGGTGGTCTGGGGCCAGTCGGCGACGGAGCTTAGACCGTCGCCGGCTCCGGCGCGTTTTCGTCCGAAGCTGCGGCTCCGGCGGACGCGGTGGCGGTGTCGCGGTCGGCTTTGGCATCCCCGTCGACGCGGATCCCGGGACCCATCGAGGTCGCCAGCGTCACCGAAACGAGGTAGCGGCCCTTGGCGGAGGAGGGCTTCGCCCGGACGATCTCGTCGATCACCGTCTGGTAGTTCTCGAGCAGTTTCTCGGCGCCGAAGCTGGCCTTGCCGATTGCCATGTGGACGATCGCCTGGCGGTCGGTGCGGTATTCGACTTTGCCGGACTTGGAATCGCCGACGGCTCTCGCGACTTCGTCGGTGACGGTGCCGACCTTCGGGTTCGGCATCTTCCCCTGCGGGCCGAGGACACGGCCGAGCTGACCGACGGTTCTCATCATCTCCGGCGTCGAGATCGCGACGTCGAAGTCGGTCCAGCCCTCCTGGACTTTGTCGACCAGCTCCTGGCCGCCGACGAAGTCGGCTCCGGCGGCCTCGGCGTCGCGGGCCTGCTGGCCCTGGGCGAAGACGGCGACGGTGACGTCCTTGCCAAGGCCGTGCGGCAGCGCCAGGGTCCCGCGCAGCTGCTCGTCGGCGTGGCGGACGTTGACGCCGAGCAGGACGTGCAGCTCGACGGTCTCGTCGAACTTGGCGCTGGCGGTGTCCTTGATCAGCGCGACCGCCTGGGCGGGCGGGTAGGCGCGGTCGCGCTCGACCTTGTCGTACTGCTGGCGGTATCGCTTGCCGTGGGCCATTTGAAGCCTCCTAGGCGACGTCGACGCCCATCGAGCGGGCGGTGCCGGCGATGATTTTCGAGGCGGCGTCGATGTCGTTGGCGTTGAGGTCGGGCATCTTCCGTTCGGCGATCTCGCGGATCTGGCTCTGGGAGATCGTCCCGACCTTGTTGACGTGCGGCTCCCCCGAGCCCTTCGGGATTTTGATGGCTTCCTTGATCAGGACAGCGGCCGGCGGCGTCTTGGTGACGAAGTCGAAGGAGCGGTCCTCGTAGACCGTGATTTCGACCGGGATGATCGTCCCGCCCTCGCCCTGGGTCTGGGCGTTGAAGGCTTTGCAGAAGTCCATGATGTTGACGCCGTGCTGACCGAGGGCAGGGCCGACCGGCGGCGCCGGGTTGGCGTTCCCAGCCTGGATCTGCAGCTTGATGATCGTGAGGGTTTTCTTCGCCATGAGGGTTGCGGAGGGTAGCGGTCTTCGCGCCCTAAATCTTCTTCACCTGGTCGTACCCAACCTCCACGGGGGTCTCGCGGCCGAAGATCGAGACCAGCACCTTGAGTTTGGCGGCGTCCTCGTTGATCTCGGCGATCTCGCCGGAGAAGTCGGAGAGCGGCCCGGAGATGACTTTGACCGATTCGCCGATCGCGAACTGGGCCTGGGTGCGCGGCCGCTCGGCGGTCTCGCGATGGAGCAGCCGGTCGACCTCCGGTTTTGAGAGCGGCACCGGTTTGTTGCGCTCGGCGCCGACGAAGCCGGTCACCCCGGGCGTGTTTTTGACCAGGTTCCAGGCGTCGTCGGTCATCTCCATGTTGACCAGAACGTAGCCGGGCATCGTCCGTTTCTCGGTCTGGACTTTCTGCCCGTCCTTCATCTCCGAGACCTGCTCGGTGGGGACGACGACCTGCCGCACGTTGCGGTTCTGGCTCATCGTCTGCACCCGGTGCTCGAGGTTGTGCTTGACCTTGTTCTCGTGCCCGGAGTAGGTGTTGATCACGTACCAGCGATACATCTCGTAAGAAGCCTTTGTCTCGGGATCCCGCTTAGAGGATCTGCTTGATGAGCCAGTTGAAGCCCGCGTCGAGGGCGCCGAGGTAGGCGGCAGCGACGGCGACGAAAAGAACGGTGACGGCAGTTGCCTGGACCAGGGTTTCCCGATCGGGCCACTGCACTTTCTTCAGCTCGGCCCAGCAGGAGACTAGGAAACCGATGAAGCCGCCGCGCTGCCGTTGCGCCGCGGCCTGTTTCTGTTTCTTCGAAACCTGCTCGCGCTCGCGCCGTTTCTGGTCCTCGCGTTTGCGCTTTTCGGCTTCCTTGGCCGCTTTGGCCTCGGCCCGGCGCTGTCCGCGCGAAGGTTTGGTGTGCTCGGGCAGCTCGAGCGCCGACTCCGGGGCGCCGACGGCCATCCCCAGCTCCTCGGCCTCGATCAGCGCCTCGTCCCCGGACTTGGGGACCTGGGTGTCGTGCTGGGCGCGGGCGACGACGTCGTGGGCGTCCCCGGAGCGTTTCCGCTCCTCAGCTTCCCGAGCCCGGCGCTCGGCCTTGCGCTGTGCGCGGGTTTTCGCCATCGCGAGTTAGCGCGTCTCTTTATGAGGGGTGTGGTGGCCGCACCAACGGCAGAACTTGCGCATCTCGATCCGGTCCGGCGAGTTGCGCCGCGACTTGTTGGTCTGGTAGTTGCGCCGCTTGCAGTCTTCGCAAGCCAACGTCACTGCGATGCGGACATCTCCGCGAGCCATCTTCTCCCTCGTTCCGTGCCTGAGGTAGTCGTTACAGAAGAAAAACCTCGGCCAAGGCGCGAGGCTGAGCCAAGGATAGCGTTTCGCGGGCGATCACTCCGGGCACTCAAGAAGCTACGTGCGGGGGGCCATCGACAAGCGGCGGCTGTTCGATCGTGACAGTTTCGTGGAAGAGGTCGAAGAGCGCCTGCTCGACCCCCGGCAGCGGGGACAGCCCGGTGCCCTGCTCATCCTCGACATCGACTCCTTCAGCCTCGTCAACGACTCGCTCGGGCACGAGGCGGGCGACCGCCTGCTGGAGGCGGTGGCGGCGTTACTGGGCGAAGAGGCCCGCGCCGAGGACCTGCCGGCGCGGATCTGCGCCGACGAATTCGCCCTGCTGCTGCAGCGGGCCGGGCCGGCGCAGGCGATGGCGGCGGCGGAGCGGTTGATCGGCCTGGTTCGCGAGCGCGGCCGCCCGCCGGTCGGCGCCAGCGTCGGCATCGCCACCTTCGGCGGCAGCGGCGAGGAGGTGACGGCGGAAGGGCTGATGATCGCCGCTGACATCGCCCTCTGCGAAGCCAAGGAGGAAGGCGGCGGCCGGGCGGTCGACGCCGCCGCCGGCCCCAACCAGAGGCTCACCTGGGCCGACCGCATCCGCGAGGCGATCGACCAGCGGCGGATCGTCGTCTACGCGCAGCCGATCTTCGACCTGCGCAGCCAGTGCGTCGCCCGCGAGGAGTTGCTGGTGCGGATGCTCGACGAGAACGACGACGTGATCCCGCCCTCCTCATTCCTCCCCACCGCCGAGCGGCTGGGGATGATCGCCGAGATCGACCGCCTGGTGCTGGCGAAGGCGATCGAGCTCGCGGGGCGCTCGCAGCCGATTGCGGTCAACGTCTCAGGGGCCTCGATGTGCGAGCCGGCCCTGATCGAGGACGTGCGAGCGGCGATCGCCGCCGGCCTCAACCCCTCCTGGCTCGACTTCGAGATCACCGAGACGGCGGCGATCGCGAACATGGACGACGCCCGCACCTTCGCCCACACGGTCACCGGCATGGGCTGCGGCCTCGGCCTCGACGATTTCGGCACCGGCTTCAGCTCCTTCAGCTACCTGAAAGACCTTCCCGTGCAGCACCTGAAGCTCGACATCGAGTTCATCCGCAACCTGCCGAGCTCGGCCGTCGACCAGAAACTGGTCCAGGCGATGGTGCAGTTCGCCAAGGCCTTCGGCCAGGAGACGGTTGCCGAGGGGATCGAGGATGCCGAGACCCTGGCCCTGGTGCACGCCTTCGAGATCGACTACGCGCAGGGATTCCACATCGGCAGGCCCGCCCTGGTCGACGGGGCGAAGCCGGCGCTGGCCGGTTGAGCTAACCGATCCGCAGGACGCTGCTGGTCCGCACCGTGCCGCCGGTCAGCTGCAGGGTGCGGGCGACGACCCGCGCCCTGCAGCCGCGGTCGACGTTGTCCCCGAGCGGCACGGTGAGGAACCGATGCTCACCGAGCTGCAGCGCATAGGGCACCTTGTGGGCACCGCCGGGACCGCTGAGCACGAGGGTTCCTTCGCAGGAGCTGGCGGCGAGGCCGCCGCACTGCACCGGGACGAGCGCCCGCGGCCCGACCAGGGTGGCGCGGCTGCTGGTGAATTCGAGGCTCATCGGCGCTTCCTCGGCGACAGTCGCAGAGCTCGAGCCGGCCGGGGCTTCGTCGGCCCCGGCGGCGCCGGCCGCGCAGAGCGCCAGCGCCAGGATTGCCAGGAGGGCGAGAAGGAGTCGCGGGAGCTGCCTCATCCCGATACATGGCAGCACAAATGTTCTAGTACTTCCCTAGAACATCCGTTGGAATCGTCCGTCCAGGTCTAAAGTTCCTGCCAAAGCCCGCTGGCGCTACTCAGAGTGGGCGATGCGAACGGCGTCGACACGTCCGAGGTACGGGGTGAGAAAGAGCTCGACCAGGTCGGGCAGGAGCTCCGGCAGGCGCGCCCCGTTTCCCTCTTCCACCTGGCGCACGATCAGCGCGACCATCCCCCCGATCAGGGAGGCCGCAACGGCGTCCGAGGGTGTTCGCTGCTCGTCCCCGGAAGGTCGGCCCTCGCAGAGGTATTCGACCGCCCCCTCGAGGATCGAGCGATAACGGGACGTCACCTCCTTCCCGGCCCGCTGGGGGGCGATCAGGACGAAGCGGGCCAAGTCCGGGTTGACCGCCAGGAATTCAAGCGTCGCGCGCAGCTTCGCCTTCACCCGCATCGGCCACTCCCGCTCCTCCGGCGAGGAAGCCTCGGCGGCGATGCGGAGGTGCTCGACGATCGTCCTGCCGGCTGCCAGGTAGCACTCTTCCTTCGACGAGAAGTAGGTGTAGAAGGTCCGACGCGAGACGCCGGCGGCGGCGCAGATCTGGGTGATCGTCGTCTCGTTGAAGCCGCGCTCGGCGACCGCCGAGATCGTGCCGGCGGCGAGGCGGTCCTGCTGGTTGCGGGTCACGAATTCCCGCGGCAGGCCATGCCGACCTGGAGGCAGCCGGGCAAGGCGAATGCTTCCCTGGTCGCTGGACCCCGCCGAACCGGTCACGGCGCGACCTTAGCGGGAAGGGGGGCGGGGGGAATCACCGCGAGGCAGCGGCATCGCCATCTCCTCCCGTGCGACCTCGTGCCCGAGATAGGGCCGCACCGCGACGTACATCATGTCCGGCACGAACTCGACCGGCCGTTTCCTACACCCCTGGTGAGATTCCCTTATCACCAGAGCGTTTATCGAGCCGATCACCGCTTCGGCGACCGAGCGGCCCAGCGATGCCGGATCGTCGAGTTCCTGGCGGCCGAGGTCGATCATGCCCGCCAGCCGCTGCAGGTGCCGGGCGCGATGGGCCTGGATCAGGGGACCGGCCTCGAGCAGGCCGATCGTGACGAAGCTGATCTCGCGCGGCTTTTCTTCGATGTAGCGCGCCGCTTCGTATCCCGCTGCCCGCAGGGCCGCCCGCCAGCCCTCGCCGCTCGTGAAGGCCGCGAAGACCCGCCGATCGAAGTCCGCGGTAAAGTCGAGGTAGGCGTCGAGCAGGCACTGCCCGGAACTCTGGAAGTGCTCCCGCAGCTCATCCTCTCCACAGCCCGCCTGCTCGGCGATCTGCTCGAGGGTGAGGCCCTCGCATCCCCGCGAAACCACCAGCTCTTTGGCGGCGGCGCGGATCCGGGTTCGAACAGAGTAGAAGCGCTCCTGCTCCCCCTGAAGGGGGTTCACGACGCCGCTCCGCGGCAGAGTTCGGCTAGACGCGCGCGGTCAGTTCGGCGGTGGCCTGCTCGCCCAGGTAAGGCTCGGCGACGATCTCCAGCACGTCGGGAAGGAGCGCCTCTGCGTCCGTTTCGCCCGCCGCGATCCGCTGCTGCAGGAACCAGGTGAGGCCGCCGACGGTCGCGAACTCCAGGGTCGCTGGCAACTCGTCGCCGAAGGAGCTCGCCTCCCGGCCCGAGCGGAGCAGCTCCGCGGTCTGGTCGAGGTTGCGGGCGTGCTCGGCCAGCGCCTCCTTCCCCGCCGTCTGCACCTCGACCAGCGCGATCCGCGCCGCCAGCGGCTGCTCCTCGATCAGCTCCAGCAGCACCCTCAGGCCAACGAGAAGGCGATCCGGCCAGGCGGCGTCTGAGGGAATCGCCTCCTCGATGCGCAGCCTCCCCTCCCCCACGATTCGCCCGTAGGCCGCAAGGAAGCACTCCTGCTTGCCGCCGAAGAGCGAGTAGAAGCTGCCAACTCCGATTCTGCCTGCCGAGACGATGTGGTCGACGGTGGTTCCCTGGTAGCCGCGCTTGGCGAAGACCTCGGTTGCCGCCTCCAGCACCCGCGTGCGCTGGTGCTCCTGCATCACCTCTTTGGGCAGCCGCTGCCGGCCCACCGGCACAGGCAGCAGGTGCTCTGGAAGGGACTCCATTGCTTAAGGGTAGCTCAGCGTTTGTCATGAGGTTTACGTCTCTATTTAGGAGTATTGTCGTTCTCAATGCTTTGGGACCTCTTGCTCATGGCGGGGTCTCGGCGGGGAACAGATGCGACCCAGAGGAATCGACGCAAGCGACGGCGGCGCCGGAAGAGGCTGCGCAGGCTCGAAACGCCTGCAAAAGACGGTGCTCCTTGCCGCCGGGGAGCTGGGCTACGCGCAGCTGACGGTCGCCGAGGTGACAGCGCGGGCCGGGACGACGGTGGAGGAGTTCGAAAACCGTTTCGCGGGGCTGCCGGACTGCTTCGAACGGGCCTATGAGGAGGAATCGCGGCTCGTCAGCGACCGCATCCTGCTCGCCGGGGCCAGGCAGCCCACTTGGCGGACGGGCTTGAGCGCGGCTCTGGCCGAGCTGGGCGCCTACGTGACGGAGGAGCCGCTGGCCGCGAGGGCGCTGCTGGTCGAGGTGCACGTCGCCGGGCGCGGCGCCTTGACCTGCAGAACGGAGCGATTTGAGCGCCTCTCCCGCGCCTTGGACAGCGCGCGCCGCGAGACCGAGTCTCGCCACTCTCCACCTCCATTGACGGCGCTGTTCATGGTAAGCACGATCGAGGCAGCCGTGGTCTCGACGCTGGTACGCCAAAAACCAAGCGAGTTCCTAAGAGTGGTGCCCGAGCTGGAACTCCTGGTTCGGCGTGCCTATTTCGCGGAGTGAGTGACCGCTGACGGATTAGGGCACGACAGCCCGCGCGCCAAGGGGAATTTGGGGTCGGCACGCGGGCCGGCCGTGCGGCGGAGCCCCCGGGAAGGGGCACCGAGCCCTAGCCAGGGATAGCCAACCTTAGAGGATTGCGTCTACAAAGGACGTCCCGGCGATTAAAGACCGAGCGTTTTGGCGATGATCCCGCGCTGTATCTCCGAGGTGCCACCGTAGATCGTCGAGACCAGGGAGGTGCGGACAAGGCGCTCCATGTCGTACTCGGAGGAGTAGCCGTAGCCGCCCATCATCTGCATCCCCTCGAGGGTCGTGCGCTTGGTCACTTCGGTGACGAAGAGCTTCACCATCGAGGCCTGCTGGGGCAGCATCCGGTCAGGATCCTCGTCGACCAGGGTGGCGACCCAGTGGGTCATCAGACGGGCTGCCTGCAGATCGGTGGCGAGATCGGCGATGCGGTGCTGGAGGGCCTGGAAGGAGCCGATCGGGCGGTCGAACTGGCGCCGCTCCTTGACGTAGAGGAGGAGGTCGTCCATCGCCCGCTGGGCGATCCCCAGCATCGTCGCGGCGAGGATCAGGCGCTCGACGTTGAGCCCGGCCATCAGCTGGGTCCAGGCCTGGTCGACCTCGCCGAGGACGTCCTCCTCGCGGGCGGCGCAGTCGGTGAAGTAGAGGTGGTTGGTCTCGCGCCCGCCCATCGTCTCGATCGGGACGATCTCCATCCCCTCGGCGTCGCGCGGAACCCAGACCATCGTCATCCCCGCGTGCTTGTTGGCACTGCGGGTGGTGCGCGCGACGACGAGGACGTGGTCGCAGATGTGGGCGTTGCTGCAGAAGACCTTCTGGCCGTTGAGGATGAAACCGCCATCGACCGGCTCGGCTTTACAGGAGAGGGCGCCGACGTCGGAGCCGGCCTCTGGCTCGGTCATCGCGATCGCCTCGACCGAGCCGGAGGCGATGCCGCCGAGGATCTCTTTCTTCTGCACCTCGGTCCCGAAGCGCTGGGTGGCGCCGGCGACGATCAGCGTCGTCGCGTAGCCCCCGATCGGGACCAGGCCGCGTGAGGTTTCCTCCATGAAGAGACAGGCGTCGAGCATGGTGCCGCCGGAGCCGCCGTACTGCTCCGGAATCGTCACCCCGAGCCAGCCCAGCTCCGCCATCTGGTTGTAGACGTCGAAGTTGTGGTGCTCGCGGTAGCCGTCGGTGAGCCGCTCGCGCTGGTCGGCGGTCCCGCACTCGCGGTCGCAGAAGTCGCGGATCGCGTCGACGAAATCCTTCTGCTCGTCGGAGAGGGCGAACTCCACCGGCTGAGCCTACAGATGGGAAGCAGCTATCGGCTAAAAAGCTCCTGCGCCGCGAGAGACACTGTCCCCACCGGTTCCCCGGTAGCAAAGGTGGGGGTTCCTTTTGCGAACGCGTCGTTGAGCGCAGCGGCGGCGGCAGCGCTGAGAGTGAGGCTCTTGCCAGCGAACGAGATCTTCCGGGCGCCGGGGTCGGATTCCACGCTCCCATCACCCGCGAGCCCGAAGAACGGAGCCTGCGGCTGCTTGCCGCCATACGGCGGGGCGGGCTCGACGTCTACTTCCGAAAGCAGGGTCGATTGGTCGGGCTCGAACCACAGTTCGCGCCAGAACATCTGGGCGTTGCCGAGCTGCAGCAGTTCGACCGACCCTTCCAACTTGACGACACCGGCGCGGCCGTCCGGTGCCAGGATCGAGCCTTCTCCCACCGGGAAGCTCAGGTCGGGCCCGGGTGCGAGTTCGGCCGGCGCAATCGGGTTCAGCGAGACGAAGAGCTGATTCAGCTTCGAGAAGAAGGCTGGGTTCACCGAGAGGTGCATGCGGCTGCCCTGCTGAAGGTGAACGGTTGCCGGAGCGGCGGTAATCACCAGCTTGCCGATCTTCTGGCCGGCGCTGAGCGGCATGTCGAGCCGAAGCTTCTTGTTCAGTCGAGTCGCCACCTTGGCCGTCAGGTGCAGATCGGCGGCGGTGAAACGGGTTGCGAAACCGCTCCTTGCGACCGAGAGGCGTGCGCCGGTAGCGATCTTCAGCTGACCGCCTCCCACTTTCGCGTACAAGGGGGCGCGTTTCGATTTGAAGACGATCTTCCTCAAAGGCATCTTGCGGTTGCCGACGGTGAAGACGATGGCTCCTGTCGCTTCGACGGTGCCTAGGCCCAATTGCGGTTCGACTTCCCCCCCCGTTGCTGCGAGGCGGATGGCGCCTCCCTTTCGCCTCGCACCGCCCTCCGGCTGGATCTTCACATGCTGCTTCGCGAGCACGGCAGCGAACGACTTAGCCAAAACGAGCTGGACCGACCCGGAGGCAACCGGGTCGTACTCGGCCCGAGCTGGAGCGCTCGCAAGCAGGAGGACGAGCGAGATGGGCAAGATGAACCGCGCCAGGAGCTTCATCGGCGTACCCCGCACGCCTTGACCACATTTGCGCGGAGCGCTCTTCCCGCTTCGAAGTAGAAGGTTGAAAGGGCGAGAGGGAAGGATGCTCGGTCGGTCCCGGCGGGCGCCGGGCAACTGGCGTTGAAGTAGCTCAGCTTCTCCCCGCCAAAGGTGTACCTTCGCCCCAGGTTGAGCTTGATCCGGTCGACGTAGCCCCAACTACCAAGCGCCTGAGGAAGCGTCGCCGAGAGCTCGGTCCCGTAAGCGCCCTGGTGAATTCGTCGTATGGAGAAGGCGATCACGAAGGAGCTGGGAAACGGATTCGAGGTGAAAATGTGCGCGAGGACGAGAGGGCTCGAGCCGTCCCTCCCATTGAAGATAAGCAAGCGCCCGTGAGTTGGATATGGAGGCTGGTCGGGAAGGACGATGTGAGCCCAGAAGCGGCCTGAACCGATCAGCGCCGGCGCGCACAGCCGGAGCGCTTTCTGGGTGGTGGCGGTCTTGATCTGAGCGGTGCGGCAGACGGGAAGACCCTGACGCTGCAGCAGTCCGTGGCGGTTCACCTTGATGTCCATGCGCTCGAGCTGCGGCGGGATCCCGCCCACGGCCGAGGCAACGTGGCCTACGACGAACACGGAGATCGGCGCTGGGGCGTCGCGAGGCAGCTTGGTCGGAGAGATCTGCGTGTGGACGGTGATCCGCAGGGTGCCGTCCTGGACCACCACTCCCGCGGCCGTGGCTACAAAAACCAGCAGCAACGCCGCGAGCGCCATCAGCACCCTTCTGCACAGGAAAGCCGCTTCCATCAGCTGAACCGCGAGGGTTCCAATCGACAGTAGTTGAATTCGAAGGGGATGACCACGGCATTCGCCCTGTTCGCCTGAGTCGTCAGTCGAACAACCAGCCGCGCCGCTGCGCGCCTTTCGCGGTCCCGAAGCTTTCCAGCCACCTGGTCGAATAAGGAGACCTCGCCGGAAACAAAACCGAGCCACTTCTTCAGGCGGACTCCGTCGGCGGAGGGCTGCGGAACCTGCTTCAGCTGCTTCACCGCTCGCTCGAGGGCTGTCGCTGCCTTTTCGAACCGCAGAGCGGCTTTATTCAGTTCCCCGCTCCGGACCTCCGTCCTAACGCCGCGGAAGATGCGTTCATTTGCCTCAGTGTTTTCTTTGCAGATCGGCTCCACCGCTTCGCGGTAGGCGTCCCGGGTGACTTCCGCCGCCAACGTGTTCCCGGCCAGAGCCGCGCCCGCTAGAGCAACGCCAATGGCGATAACAACAGCGCTGCGGTGCAGCAATACCTGCCGATTCTCCAACATCCCTCCCTCTCCGAGGCCCTCCGTATACAGATAATAGCGGAAAGTGTACTTTCTGAGGTCCACGTCTACAAAATAGCGGTGCGGAGAGGTACAAACGAACTTGGGCGTACAGATTGGCTAATCGGAGTGATCGATTTGGTCAAGCAGGCGAAGTCCGCCGATGGCATGCTCGATTGGAGGGGCCATCGGGACGATGAGCCCCTAGAGGATCATTGTCCAACAGGAAAGAGGTCATTTTGAAGCGCCTTGTAATCGTAGCCACGGTGATGAGCGCCGTAGCCATCTTTGCGGCGGCTGCTGCTGGATCGGCGTCAGCCACCGTCCTGTGTAAATCGGCCCCGGCAACCCATGTTTGTCCCGGAAGTGATCGGTACGGGGCGAATATCTCGACGGGCTTCGAACTAAGCAGCCCGTTTAAAATCACGATCGGGCAGAACCCCCAGACCACCCTGGAGTCGTGCAACGAGGGTGGGATCATCGCCGGGAACCCGGCTGGCAACTGGACGAACGCCATCGCCTATGGGTTCAACAGCTGCACGCGAACGCTTTCCCCCGGGGGGGCCGCCCTCGAACTCAATTGGACCGCAGGTACGCACAGCGGCCTGGTGTCATTCGAAGCCTTCGTCGAGGTCAATACCATCTTCGGCAAATGTGGCTTCACCCTCGAAGGGCCCGGTGAATGGCAGGCTGGACTGCCCGATGCTCGGCTCGTCTTCGTCAACGCTAGGGCGATCAGGGAATATGGCCTCTGCCCGGCAGAAGCCCAATGGAGCGCCATATACGACGTTTCCTCGCCTAGCCCGGCCTACGTCGAGAAAGAATAGAACACATCATCGCGGGAGGGCCGGGTGTGCCTTTGGCAGCCGGCCCTCTCCCCTCCGACAGCATGGCTGGTGCTCCGTTATCCGATGTCCATGCGCGCATCCTTCAGTCGCAGCGCGAACTCGAGCTCAGCCGCACACTCGTCGAGCGAACGGCCGAGCTTTTCCTCGGCCTCCCGAAGGCGGCGGCGAACGGTTTGGCGGTTGATGCCAAGGGCGGCTGAGGTGGAGGTGATGTTCCGCCCCGCCGACAGGTAGGTGAGAAGGGTCTGGCGCAGCGCAACCCCCGCATCGCTGCCGTCAGACAGCGGAACTACATACAGCTCGTGAAGCGACTTAACGAGGACGTCATCCCTACTGATCGATGCCAGCACGCCGAGATCCGAGTATAGGACGACCTGGTGTGCCGAGGAGTTGAGCAGTGGAACCACGGCAATCGCCTGGCGATGAGTCAGCCGCCACCCCTGCAGACCACGCGATGGCTCCCCCAGCGCGACTCCTATTCCGAGGGTCAGGTCGGCCTGAAGCCGTTCCGCTACAAGCTTAGCCTCCAGCCGTTGCCTGCCCGCCAGCCAAGCCCAGGTCGTGCCGGGCGCCGCTTCCACGTATAACAGCGCGCGGTCGAGAGCATCGGCTGTGGATTGGAGCATGAACTTCGCATCTTCCCCGATGATCGCCATTCCGACGTGCCAGCCGTTGAAGTCATAAGCAAGGTCGGAAACGTCTAGTGGCTCGCCTGCCAGAACCCTTTCCACTCGCCTCACGTCTCGCTTTTTCGCCCTCACCCCGCACGCTTCGACTTCCTGACGGTAAGCGTCGGCCACAGCCGCCAGGAGCCGATCCAGCTGGCGGATATGCTCGCCCATGAGGCGGTTGATGGGCTGCCCCCCCTGCTCCAGGACCACCCCATGAGCCTCCTCGAGCAGGAAGTCACATATGACGAGGAATCCGAAGAAGTAACGACGCAAAACGACGTCCAGAGGCACCCGGTTCCGTGCCGCCAAGCGCGCCTGGTCGAGAAGCGAAGCAGGAGCCGGTGGCTTTCCTCCCACTTCGAGAACGACAAGCGCATACTCAACAGCCGCCGCCACGCTCGCGTGCAGCCCGTGAAGGTACTCCGGGTCAAGGGCCTCGGACGGCTCGGAGATTCCGTAGACCCTTCTCAGGGTGGCGTGCTCGACCTCCTCACGACGAGCCCTTAAGCGGGCCGCGATTTTGTGTGTGTTGTTACCGCCTCCCACAGCCCGCGGTGCCCCGGCATTATCGAGATCGTCGGTGATGCCCCGACGGCTTGCGACCCCTCCCCTTGCACCCCAACGCCTTCACCGCCGGCTTGAACTCGCGGCGGCGGCCGTTGTGGGCGGTGAAGCCGACGTCGGCGCGGTGGGTGGCGCGGCAGAGGTCGGTGGAGTTGACCAGCAGGCCCTTCTTGCCGCCCTGCATCTCCAGCACGAAGCGGGTCACCGGGGCGTCGGGCACCAGCTCGAAGCGGTTGCGGATGCGGGAGACCACTTCGCCGCGCTTGTTCTTTTCGCGCACCGAGTCGATGTAGCCGACGAGGTCG
>JBJMKQ010000053.1:0-1685 GCA_045805725.1 Solirubrobacterales bacterium | reverse complement strand
GGTGGGCTGGCTGCTTCAGAAGCAGTACGACTTCGCCGACAAGCAGGTGCTCTCCAAGATCCGCGCGCTGTTCGGCGGCAACATCAAGAACTGCGTCACCGGCGCGGCGCCGATCAACCCCGAGATCCTGCGCTTCTTCGACGCGGCCGGCGTGCTCATCCTCGAGGGCTGGGGGATGACCGAGACCTCGACGGCCGCCACGGTCGCGAGGCCCGATGCCTTCAAGTTCGGCAAGGTCGGCAAGGCCTTCCAGGGCTGCGAGATCAGGATCGCCGACGACGGCGAGATCCTCGTCCGGGGGCCCAACGTCTTCAAGGGCTACTACAAGAACGATGAGGCGACCAGGGAGACCCTCGAGGACGGCTGGCTTCACACCGGCGACATCGGCGAGCTCGACGAGGACGGCTACCTCTCGATCACGGGCCGCAAGAAGGACATCATCATCACCGCGGGCGGCAAGAACATCACCCCGGCGAACCTCGAGGCCGAGATCAAGCAGAGCCCGTACGTCTCCCAGTGCGTGGTGATCGGGGACCGCCGGCCCTACCTGGTGGCGCTGATCACGCTCGACATGGAGGAGTGCGCGAAGCTCTGCGAAGAGAAGGGCTGGCCCGCCGACCCGGCCGAGCTGCGGCGCAACGAGGAGATGCGCGCGATCATCCAAAAGCACCTCGACGAGATCAACGAGAAGTTCGCCCGCGTCGAGCAGGTGAAGAAGTTCGAGATCCTGCCTCACGACCTCTCCCAGGAGACCGGCGAGCTGACGCCGACGATGAAGGTGAAGCGCAACGTCGTCGCCGAGAAGTTCGAGAAGGACGTCGACGCGCTCTACGCCTAGGTTCCTGGTCGTCCCCGACTCGTTCAAGGGGACGCTGAGCGCCAAGCAGGTCGCTGCAGCGATCGGGCGCGGCGTAGAGGGCGCCGGTGGCGGCGCGGACCTCTGCCCCGCCGCCGATGGAGGCGAGGGGACGGCCGAGGTGCTGGTCGACGCCCTGGGCGGTGACTGGCGGACGGCGCCGGTCCACGATCCACTCGGACGCCCGATCGAGGCTCGCTATGCGCTCGTCCGCGGGGGAGAGACCGCGGTGGTCGACGTCTCGGCCGCCTCCGGGCTGTCGCTTCTGTCGGAGGACGAGCTGGACGCAGAGACCGCGAGCAGCGCGGGCACGGGCGAGCTGATCGCGGCCGCAATCGAGGAAGGTGCAAAGCGGATCCTGGTCGGCGCCGGCGGCAGCGCAACCACGGATGGCGGAGATGGAGCCACCAAGGCCCTCGAGGCGAGCGGTGGCCTGCATGGCGCCCGCCTGGAGGTGCTCTGCGACACGACCGTCCCCTTCGAGGATGCGGCCGCGGTCTTCGCCCCGCAGAAGGGCGCGGCACCCCAGGCCGTCGAGCGGCTCACCCAGCGCCTCGTGGCGCTCGCGGCTGCGCTGCCGCGCGATCCGCGGGGGCGAACGATGAGCGGCGCCGCCGGGGGCCTGGCCGGTGGCCTGTGGGCAGCCTTTGGTGCCCACCTGATCCCGGGGGCCGCCACGGTCCTCGGGATCGCGGGCTTCGATGAGCGCCTCGCGAAAGCCGACGCGGCGATCACCGGAGAAGGACGGCTCGACGAGCAGAGCTTCGAGGGAAAGCTGGTCGGTCAGGTCGCGCGGCGCTGCAGGGAGGCGGGGCGTCCTCTCCACGTG
>JBJMKQ010000052.1:0-1540 GCA_045805725.1 Solirubrobacterales bacterium | reverse complement strand
CAACGCCGAAATCGTTACACGCAGCTTCGAGGGATTCGACGACGCCGACATGGAGAAGTTCACCTCCGACTGGGCGCCGGACATCGTCTTCGACACCTCGAACTACGAGTTCTGGCCGTTCGACCAGACGGAGTTCCACGGCCCCGAGGAGGTCGTCTTCATCTTCGGTCAGTTCATGTCGAACGTGCGCAGCCTCGAGGTCCACGACCTCCGGGTCACCGAAATCGACGACCGCCACATCTTCGTCACCTACGACGAGCTGCGCCGCAACCAGGGCGAAGCGGACCCGGTCGAGCTGAAGATCGGGACGGTCTACGAGCTGCGCGAGGGCCGGATCGCGCATGTCTGGGTGTTTACAGACCAGGCCCGCGCCGAAGCGTTCAGCCGGGAGGTTTCCGGGTAGCCGAAAGGTATGCCCGACAACTCACTTCAAGAGCAGCTGGTCAAGTACCTCACGGACGTCCACTCGATCGAGGAGCAGGCCCTGGCCCAGCTCCGCACGGCGCCGCGCATCGCGGGCGACGACGAGATCGCGGCGATGTTCAAGGAGCACGAGCAGGAGACCGAGGAGCAGAAGCGCCTGATCGAGGAGCGCCTCGAAGCGCACGACGCGAAGCCCAGCAAGGTCAAGGACATCGCGGGTGCAGTCACCGGCAAGGGCTTCGTGCTCTTTGCGCGCGCCAACCCCGACACGCCCGGGAAGCTCGCCGCGCACGCGCACTCCTACGAGGCGATGGAGGAGGCCGCCTATGAGGAGCTGCAGCTGATCGCGCAGCGCGCCGGCGACCAGGAGACCGTCGAGGTCGCGCGCAAGATCTGCGCCCAGGAGAAGGCGATGAAGGAGCGCCTGGCGAGCTCGTTCGACAAGTCGGTCGACGCGTCGCTGGCAGAGCTGTCGCCGGACGACATCGAGAAGCAACTCGTCAAGTACCTTGCCGACGCGCACGCGATCGAGGCCCAGGCGATCCAGCTGCTCTCGAAGGGCCCGGCGATCGTGGAGGAGCCCAACCTGGCGAAGCTCTTCGAGGACCACCTCCAGGAGACCGAGGCGCAGCAGGAGCTCGTCAAGGCGCGCCTGGAGGCGCACGACGGGAGCCCGAACAAGCTGCAGGACGCCGCCATGCGGATCGGCGCCCTCAACTTCGGCGGCTTCTTCAAGGCGCAGCCGGACTCTCCGGCCAAGCTCGCGGGCTTCGCGTACGCGTTCGAGCACCTGGAGATCGCGGCCTACGAGCAGCTGAAGCGCGTGGCCGACCGCGCCGGCGACCCCGAGACGGTGCGCGTCGCCGAGCGGATCATCGGCGAGGAGCGCGCCGCGGCCCAGGCAATCGCGGCCAACTGGGAGACCGCTGTGGACGCATCGCTTTCGGCGGTGGGTGCAACGGCTTGACCCACGCCTGCCCTGGGTGACATAGATTCGGCCCGTGCGGGCCGGTCTCAGCGAATGGCTTGATGACTACGGAGCGGCGTGGGTCGCGCGCGACCCAGAGGCTGCCGCCGAGCTGTTCGCCGAGGACGCGCTCTACCAGTGGGGCCCGTT
>JBJMKQ010000051.1:0-1726 GCA_045805725.1 Solirubrobacterales bacterium | reverse complement strand
CTTTGACCGAGGTCTCATGGCGCTGTATCCCGACGAGGACGAGACGATCGAAGGCGTGGGCCGGGCCTTGCGCGCGGGGCGGACGACATGCCTCCAGGTACTGGAGAAGTGCTTCGACCGGATCGAGGAGTGGGAGCCGCGGGTCAAGGCGTGGGTGCGGGTCGACCGCGCGGGGGCGATCGAACAAGCTCGTCTGCGCGATGCAGAGCTGGCCGCGGGGCGTTGCCGGGGGCCGCTGCACGGCATCCCGATCGGCGTCAAGGACATCATCGACGTCGAGGGCCTGCCCACGGCCGCGGGCTTCGGCCCCTGGCGCGAACGGATCGCCGAGGTCGATGCCCCGATCGTCGGCGCGCTCCGCAAGGCGGGTGCGGTCATCATGGGGAAGACCGTGACCACGCAGTTCGCGTGGATCGACCCGCCGCCGACGCGGAATCCGTGGGCCTTGGACCGGACCCCAGGCGGCTCGTCCAGCGGTTCCGCCGCGGCGGTCGCCGTGGGGATGTGCCTGGGGGCGCTCGGCACCCAGACCGGCGGCTCGATCATCCGCCCGGCTTCGTTCTGCGGCGTCTGCGGATTCAAACCGACCTACGGTCAGTTGGCGGGGGTCGGGATCGTCCCCTTCGCCCCCAGCCTCGACCACCCCGGCCCGATCGCCCGGTCCGCTCGCGGCCTCAAGCTCCTCAACCACGAGTACACCGAGCATTTCCAACTCGATTGGGGCGATATCCCCGATCCTCCCCCCGATGCGAGGACGAACTACACGGTCGAGGAGGTCGAATCGAGGATGGCGGTGTTGCTCCCCACCCGCGAGAGCCCACCGAGGCTGCGTCGGCTCCGCGGGTTCTACGATCGCCGCGCCACGCCGATCGCGCGCGAGCACGTCGATCGGGCGGTCGCCGCGCTGTCCGCGGCCGGGGCCGAGGTGATCGATCTTCCCGACGACGTAATTGACTTCGAGACGATCCTCCGGAACCACCGCGTCCTCATGGCCGCCGAGGCCGCCGCCGAGCATGAGGCCCGGGTCGCGGCGCATCGCGACGAGTACTCGCCCCGCATCCTTGAGCTGGTCGAGGAAGGGATGGCGATCCCCGTGACGGAATACATCCGCTGTTCCCGGCTCAGGGGGTGGTATGAGGAGATACTCCTGCTCCGGAAACTCGGCCTCGACCGCAGCGTCGATGCCCTGGTGATGCCCGCCACGATCGGCCCCGCTCCCGATCTTTCCACGACCGGGGACCCGGCACTCAACTCACCTTGGAGCTACCTCGGCTGGCCCGCCGTCTCGCTGCCGATCGGGTTGTCGCCCGAGGGCTTGCCGATGGGCTTGCAACTGGTCGGCATCCCTGAATTCAGCGACGACGAGATCCTCTCCACCGCCTCCTGGTGCGAAGACGTCATCCGCCGCGCCTTCCATGCGAGTGCGAGGAGCGACTGATCCCATGGCCAACCACGACTCGACCGGCGACGCCCCCCTCATCACGACGGACGCCTCGGCGCTCACCGATATGCTCAACGAACTGGAACGACAGAACGAGTCCGACGTCGTCGCCAAGGCGCGGGAGAGCCTGGAGGAGACCTTCCAGAACCTCCAGCTCACCGCCGACGAAGAGGGCGCCCTGGCCGACGAGCTGAGGCAGCTCCGCGCCCTCACCGAGAAGCTCGACCAGAACACGATCGAGATCGCCGCCTTCGGCATGGTCAGCCGGGGCAAGTCGTCGGTGCT
>JBJMKQ010000050.1:0-2165 GCA_045805725.1 Solirubrobacterales bacterium | reverse complement strand
GGAGCGCTGGCAACCGGCTCTCTCCGGACGCAAGCCCTGGACCGAGGTCACCCCGCCGGAGGCTGGCGGCGGCGAGCTGCTCGACCTAGGCACCCACCACTTGGACCAGGCCAACGACCACTACGGCGCGGTCGTTCGCGTCTATGCGGAGCTCGAAAGTCGCCGAGGCGGCGTCGCCGACGACGACGCCTTCGTGGCGCTGGAGCACCGCTCAGGCGCACGCAGTCACCTCTGGGCGTCGCTGCTAGCGGCGACGCCAGGGCCGCGCCTGCGCGTGCTCGGCGACCGCGCGGCCTACATCGTCACCGAGGTCGACGGACAGGAGGATGCGTTGCGCTCGGGCGCCCGCCCCAGCGGCGACGGGGCTTGGGGCATCGAACCCCCCGAGCGGTGGGGCCGGTTGATCACCGAGGAGAGAAGCGAAGCCATCGTCAGCGAGAGGGGGGACTGGCCGCGCTTTTACACCGGGCTCGAGCGGGCCCTGCGGGAAGGCTCGCAGGCCCCGGTCGATCCCTGGGAGGCGGTGACGGGGCTCGAGGTCCTCGATGCCGCTCGCCACAGCGCCGCCACGGGCACAGTGGTCACCGTCAGGTGAGTGCGGCTCGGATGCCGGAGGAGGGGCTCGAACCCCCGATTGGCGATGACGGTCGGGCAACCCTCCCCGTGCAGTCGGTCGCCCTGCCTGTACTTCTCGTCATCGCGGGGCTCGCCATGCTCGCAATGGCCCTCACGGCCGGGCGCTACGGCTATCACCGAGATGAGCTCTATTTCATCGCCGCCGGCGGCCACCCCGCCTGGGGATATCCAGACCAGCCCCTGCTGACGCCGCTGCTGGCGCATGCCATGAACGCCCTCGCACCCAGCTCGTTGCTAGTGCTCCGGGCTCCGGCAATCCTGGCCTCAGGCCTGACCACGATATCCGCGGGTCTGCTCGCTCATGAGCTTGGCGGCGGACGCCGGGCACAGCTTGTTGCCGCAGCTTGCTGGGCGGCGGGCGCGGTGTGTCTCGTAACAGGCCACTTCCTCACTACGACGACCTATGACATATGCGCCACGGCGATCGTCTCCCTACTGATCGTCCGGATTCTGCGGAGCGGCGACACGCGTCTCTGGCTGCCCGCGGGCGCGATCCTGGGCGTAGCTCTGCTGAGCAAGTCCCTGATTGCGGTGGTCATCGGAGCGGTGATTCTCGCGCTGGTGCTTCTGGGCCCGCGCGACATCCTTCGCTCGAGGTGGTTCGCCGCCGGCCTCGCGCTCGGCATCCTGGGTGCCTTGCCCTACGGCCTTTGGCAGATTGCCCACGGGCTCCCCCAGCAGCAACTGGCCGATTCGATTGCGAGCAGCGGTGACCAAGGGGGACGGGCCGGATTCATTCCATTTCAGCTCCTCCTGATCGGCCCCCTGCTGGCGCCGGTCTGGATCTGGGGCTTGGTGGCGCTGCTGCGCGATCGGCAAATGCACTCGGTGCGCTGCTTCGCCGTCGCGTACCTCGGTTTGATCCCACTGTTCATCGTCGTTGGCGGCAAGGCCTATTACGTGGCCGGTTTTTATCCAGTGCTGTTGGCGGCAGGTGCGGTTCGAGTAGAGCGCTGGACGCTCGAGCGGCCTTTGCGAGCCGCATCCGCTGGGGCGGCTGTCGTCGTGACGGCCGCAATCAGTGCCGTTATTGGTCTGTCACTGCTGCCTGCCAACCAGCTTCAGGGCAGCGTGGTCATGGCAGTCAATCCGGATACCGGAGAGATGGTCGGCTGGCCGCGGTTCGTGGACTCCGTGGCAGCGGCCTACCGTTCGCTTTCACCCGCTCGGAGGCAGAGCGCCGTGATCTTCACGGAGAACTATGGCGAGGCGGGCGCGATCGCCAAGTTCGGGCCGGCACGGGGCCTGCCCGCGCCGTATAGCGGTCACAACGGCTGGGCGCTCTGGGGGCCACCTCCTGACGCGGACATGACAGCGGTCGTGGTCGGGTTGGATCCCTTCGAAACGCACCGCTACTTTCGCGGCTGCCGCGTGCGGGCGCGGATTGACAACGGCCTGGGCCTGAACAACGACGAGCAGGGAAGGTCGGTCTGGACCTGCAGCGGCGAGGGCCGACCGTGGTCGGCGCTCTGGAACTCACTGAGGCACTACGACTGACCGACCTCAGTCGACGAACCGCCCCAGCTAGC
>JBJMKQ010000049.1:0-1589 GCA_045805725.1 Solirubrobacterales bacterium | reverse complement strand
CGCGCGAAGTCGGGCGCCCGCCCGTCACCGAGGGGAGGGCCAGGACCGCCACCGCCGCCAGGGTCGTCCCGAGCGCCTCGTTGGCCACCTGACCGTCGAGCTGGACGGACGCCGGCAGGACGCCGGCCAGGAGCAGGGCCAGCGATCGCGCCCACGGGTGCCGGGGCAGAAACCGTCGGAGGCCCACCCACAGAATGCCGAGCCGGACGCACCCGGATAGAACCGACAGCTGCTGCACGACGCGCGGACCGGCGCCCAGGTGCAGCAGAGGGGCGGCCAGAAAATAGTAGAGCGGACTGTGATACGAGGTGACGTTGAAGTTGATGTCGGGCCTGGTCCAGTGTGCGGCGACCCACTGGACGTATCCGAGGTGAAAGGGGAAATCGAAGCCCCATTCGGGACGGAAGCCGATCGCGGTCAGGACACGCACCACCACGCCGGTCACGAAGGCCGCCACCTCGAGACGCGTCAGCGACGAACGCGCCGCCCACAGCCTCGCGAACGCGCCGGCAGCGCGGCCCGGCGGGGCGGGTACGCCCGGCGCGGGCTCCTCGTGATCAGGAGTCAAGCCGTCGTCACCCAGGCTGAGGAAGGGCGCTCGGTTGCAGGCCGACCGCGCGGGCCCAGGCGGCAGACGGCTCGATCAGCTTGCGGCGGTTCAGGTCGAACAGACCGAAGGTGAAGATGGCCTCCGCGGCGGAAGCGCCGTCAGCGACCTTGACCATCTCCTGGCGCATCTTGCCGACCTTGCCGGCGTAAGAGAGCAGCTCGGACCGGATCACGATGGGGTCGCGGGGCGCGAGCTCGCGCAGAAAGCGCAGTTGCACCTCCAGGATGACTGGGCCGGTCGCCGTCCGCCGGATGACGTCGATCCCGAATCCGCCCTCCGTGATCAGATCCCAGCGAGCCTGCTCGAACAGCTCCAGATAGCGGGCGTTGTTCATGTGCCCGAACGAGTCGAGGTGCGCCTCGCTGATGACGAAGGTCTTCTCGTGGACCATGGCGGCATCCTAATGGAGGGCGTCGGGTTTCGCTCGTCTCTCCGCCTGCGCCGGCACCGCAGGCCCACCCGCACCCCGCCGCTCGGTCAGCGGGGCTCGGTCCGCTCAGGGCTCCGGCGCGACCTCGTCGAGGCGCCGGCCCCCCTCCGACAGGAATGCTGGCGTCGAGAGCCCGAGCTTGGCGAGGCGATATTGCAGCGCCGTCGTCAGCACTCCCACCCCATAACGTACGCTGCGCGCAAAGCCGATTGAGGAGGCTCCTTCGAAGTACAAGGTCGGGCAGGTCACCTCGGCGATGCTGTAGCCGAAATAGACCGCCTGGACCAGCATCTGATTGTCGAACACGAAGTCGTCACTGTTTTCGTGCAGGGGCAATCTCTCCAGCAGCCGGCGGGAGAACGCCCGGTACCCGGTGTGATATTCCGAGAGCTTCTGATTGATGATCAGATTCTCGACCGCTGTGAGGGCGCGATTCGCGACGTACTTGTAGGCTGGCATCCCTCCATCCAGGGCTCTCCCGCCGAGGATGCGAGAGCCCAGCGCGACGTCATACAGGCCGCTCGCCACGCAATGAGCGAGCGCGGGAAT
>JBJMKQ010000048.1:0-1853 GCA_045805725.1 Solirubrobacterales bacterium | reverse complement strand
GTGAGCGTGCCGGGGCCGCCGCCGGTCAGCACGTAGATGTGGTCGAAGACGCGGAAGCCGTCGATGAACCGCACGCCGGCCGCGATGCCGATGGCGGGCAGGAGCAGCGGGAGGACGACGCGGCGCAGCCGCTGCCACGCCCCCGCCCCGTCGATCCGCGCCGCCTCGAGCAGCTCGGCCGGGATCGCCTGGAGGCCGGTGAACAGGATCAGGAAGGCGAACGGGGTCCACTGCAGGACCTCGATCAGCACCAGCGTCGTCACCACCCAGTCGGGGCCAAGCAGGTTCGCCGAGAGGCCGAGCTGGTCGAGATAGGCCGGGACGATGCCGACGAACTCGTTGAGCAGCAGGCGCCACATCACGCCGAGCAGCGCCGGCGAGACCATCATCGGCAGGAGCAGGAAGGCCATCAGCCAGCGGTGGCGGGCGAGGAGCGGCTCGAGGGCGAGTGCCAGGAGGAGGCCGAGCAGCACCTCGGCCACCGTGGCGGCGACGGCGAAGCGGAGGGAGAAGCCGAGCGCGGCCCAGAAGGCGGGGTCGCGCAACGCGGTGGCGTAGTTGGCGAGGCCGACCCAGGACGGGTGCCATAAGCTGGCGAAGGTGAAGCGGGTGAGGCCGTAGGCGAGGTTGGCGAGGAAGGGGAAGCCGAGGATCGCGAGGAGGAAGAGGACGAGGGGGGCGAGGAGGAGGACGGCTTCGCGGCGTGCCGCACCCTCACCCCGGCCCTCTCCCACGCTGGCGCGCGGGAGAGGGAGGGATGGGGTGAGGGCGTTTCGGGCCCTCACTGCCGCAGCTTCTCCGTCATGCCCTTGTCCGCATTCTGGAGCGCTTGGTCGAGCGTGAGCTGGCCGGCCCAGTAGCCGGAGAAGTTCTGGGCCAGGACCTCGTAGATCGGGACCGCCTGGGCGGTGGTGCCGCCGTCGATAACGAAGGCGTACTTGGCGGCGTAGTCGCCCACGAGCGGGAACTCGGGGCGCCTGTCCTTGAGAGCACCTAGCACGGCGGGGACGGGCGGGGTGCCGCCGGCTTGGCCGTAGACGCGCATCGCCTCGTCGGAGGCGAGGTAGGCCAGGAACTTGCCGGCGTCGTCCTTGTGGGTCGAGGCCTTGTTGAGGCCGATGCCCAGCGCGTGGATGTGGGTCTTGTGGCCGGCGGTGCCGGCGGGCATGGGGGCGATCCAGACCTTGCCGGCGACGGTCGGGTTCTTGCCGACGTCGTTCAGCTCGTTGAAGGCGGCATTCCACTGCAGCATCGTCGCCGCCTGGCCGCTGCCGAAGGCGGCGTTGGCCTCGGCGTACTCGTAGTTGGTGCTGTCGGCCGGGGTCGCCTTGAGGTCGATCAGCTTCTTGTAGATCTGGAGCCCCGCGCGCGCCGCCTCGCTGTCGATCGCGGGCTTGCCTTGCGCGTCCAGCCAGTTGCCGCCGTTCGAGACCAGCGTCGCGTCCCAGATCATGATGTTGAAGATCAGGTTCTTGAGCTGGAGGACGGTCCCGTAGCGCGTCGGGCTCTCCGGGTTGAGCGACTTGGTGAAGAAGATCGCCGTCGCCATCCAGTCGTCCCAGGTCCACTGGTCGGGCGTCTTCGGTTGCAGCTCCTTGCCGAGGTGCTTCTGCGCCAGCTCGGCGTACTTGGCCTGCCAGCCCTTGTCCTTGAGCAGGCGGTCGATCAGGTCGGTGCGGTAGCAGGTGAAGTGGAGGCTGATGTCGGTCGGCACGCCGAGCTGCTGCCCCTGGAAGGCGAGGCTGTCGAGGGCGACGGGGGCGAAGCGCTGCTTGGTGTCCGGCGGCAGCGAGCCGCCGACCGGCTCGAGGAAGGGCGCGTAGCGGCCGAGCGTGTAGGTCGTGACCAGCGCC
>JBJMKQ010000047.1:0-3446 GCA_045805725.1 Solirubrobacterales bacterium | reverse complement strand
TCGGCGGCCGAGAATTATCTCATATCCCGAACCCCCTCACCCTGCCCTCTCCCCCCCGGGGAGAGGGTTTTTAGGATGAAGCTCCCCACCACGCTTCGCGTCGGGCTGCTCGCCGCCCTCCTCGCCTTCTTCTCCAACCTTGCGCTGATCGGCTTCATCCACTGGCGCACCTATGACGATTCGATCGAGGCGGTGCGCCAGCAGGTGGTCGAGCAGGCGCTCGCGCTGGACGACGTCTACGCCTCGGGCGGGCGCCGCGCGCTCGACAAGGCGGTGACCGACACGCTGGCCGCCGGCGACCCGCAATTGCTCGCCGGGATCCTCAGCCCCGCCGGCGTCCCCCGCACCGGCAATGTCGGCGCGCTGCTCGACACCGCGCCGCCGCTCAAGGCCGGCTACCGGACCAGCCGCGTCCGCTCCCACGGCGTCGCCCTCGCGACCGACGCCGCCTATCAATTGCGCCGGCTCGACGACGGCGACTGGCTGCTGACCGGCCGGCGGCTCGGCGAGCGGGTCGAGTTCCAGCGCATCCTCGAAAGCTCGCTCGGCCTCGCGCTCGCCATCTCGGTCTTGCTCGGGCTGCTCTGCGGCCTGATCGTCGCCCGCTATGTCGGCTCGCGGGTCGGGCAGATGGCGGACGTCGCCGACAGCATCGCCGGCGGCGACCTCGCCCAGCGCGTGCCGATCTCGGGGACCGGCGATGCCTTCGACCACCTCGCCCGCCAGATCAACCGGATGCTCGACCGGATCGCGGGGCTGATGGAGGAATTGCGGCTGCTCACCGACAGCCTCGCCCACGATCTTCGCTCGCCGGTCGGCCGGCTACGCGCCCGCGTCGAGGCTGCGCTCACCTCGGAGGACGAGAAGAAGCGCGACGTTCTGCTCGGCGGCGTCCTCCAGGAGGCGGATTCGGTGATGCGGATCCTGACCACGGTGCTCGAGATCGGCCGCTCCGAAGCGATGGCGAGCCGCAAGCAATTCGCCCCGCTCGACCCCGAGGGCCTCGTCGACGAACTGGCCGAAATGTACGAGCCGATCGCCGAGGAAGCCGGCTGCGCCTTGCGGGTGGAGGCACAGGACGGCCTGCCGCTGTTCACCGGCCACCGCCAGCTGCTCGCCCAGACGCTCAGCAATCTGCTCGACAATGCGCTCCATTATGCCCGCGACGGCCGCGAGGTCGCCCTGTTCGCGCGGGTGCGCGAGGGCAGGCTGCGCCTCGGCGTCGCCGACCGCGGCCCGGGAATCGCGGCCGCCGACCAGGCCGAGGCCCGCCGCCGCTTCGGCCGGCTCGACGTCTCGCGCACGAGCAGCGGCGCCGGCCTCGGCCTCGCGCTCGCCGAGGCGGTCGCTCACCTCCACGGCGGCACGCTCGAGCTCGTCGACAATGCGCCCGGGCTGCGGGCAGTGCTGGTTCTTCCGCTCGCCGGACGCGACTAGTCCCGCGCGCGTCATCTTTCTGCCCGACGAATGTCAAATTCCGACCTCAGGCGGGAAAAAAGGTGGGGACCGTCACAAAAAGACCCCGCTGGATTCGCTGATCTGTCACATAGCTGAAATATCGACTCGGCTGTCCGGCCGCATTCGGGCCGTGGAGGGAGCGCTCATGTCCATCCGCACGTCTCTGCTCGCCGCAACCGCCCTCGCTGCGTTCGTGGCGGCCGTCCCGGCCGGGGCGAAGCCGGCGAAGCGGCACGCTGCCGCCAATGCCGCGCTCGAAGCCGAGGTGAAGGCGCTCCGCGCCGAGGTGAGCGAGCTCAAGTCCCGCCTCGATGCGCAGGATGCAGCCCAGGCCCAGGCGCATGCCGAGGCCGCCCGCGCCGGCGCGCAGGCGCAGCAGGCCGAGGCGACGGCGCAGGCCGCCGCCACCCAGGCGCAGGCCGCGCAAAGCCAGATCGCCGCGGCGCAGGCGGCGGTCCCGGCGCAGGTACAGACGGCGCTCGCCGCCCAGCCGAAACCCGCGCCTCGCTGGTACGACAACACGACGATCTCCGGCCGCATGTATTTCAACATCAGCCGGATCGAACAGCATTCCGACGGCGCGCTCGTCGGCAAGAGCACCGCCTTCGACATCAAGCGACTCTATCTGGGCGTCGATCACCGCTTCAGCGACATCTTCTCCGCCAGCATCGTTACCGACGTGAACCTCGTCGCCAACACCAGCACCGTGACCGGCACGGCCAATTCGGGCACGCCCCAGCCGGGCCAGGGCACCAATGCGCCGACGCCCTTCCCCAAGACGATCGGCGAAGTCCTGTTCCTCAAGAACGCCTATCTGCAGGCAAAGCTCAGCCCCGCCTTCATCATCCGCCTGGGCGAGGCCAACATGCCGTGGATCCCGTGGGACGAGGACGTCTACGGCTATCGCTTCATCGAGCCGACCGTCATCGACCGGACGAGCTTCGGGAATTCGGTCGACTGGGGCGTCCACCTGCTCGGCAGCTTTGCCGACGGGCTCGTCAGCTACCAGCTCTCGGCCGTCAACGGCGCCGGCTTCCGCAACCCGACCCGCTCGCAGACGATCGACGTCGAGGGCCGGGTCAATGTCAATTACCAGGGTTTCGTCGCCGCGGTCGACTTCTATACGGGCAAGCGCGGCAACAATACCTTCACTCCGTTCAGCCCGATCAACGATCCGGTGACTCCGATCCAGACCGGCACCGACGTCGTCACTCATCACAATGCCGAGCGGTTCGACGCCCTGCTCGCTTATGTGAAGGGCCCGGTTCGCGTCGGCGGCGAGTATTTCTGGTCGAAGAACTGGAACCAGGTAACCAAGGTGCCGAGCGACACGTCGGACGGCTGGGCCTTGTTCGGCTCCTACCAGATCACGCCTTTGTTCAGCGTCTTCGGCCGGTATGACCACGTCAATCCGACCCGCGACCTGTTCCCCCGGATCAACGAGAATTATTTCAACTTCGGGATCTCCTACAGCCCGGTGAAGATCGTCGACCTGGCCCTCGTGTACAAGCGCGACCGGGTGTCGAACGGCTTCTTCGCGCCGAGCAACTCCAACCCAGCCAACTTCGCCTTCCCGATCGGCGGGCGAGACCAGGGCACCTATGACGAAATCGGCCTGTTCGGCCAGTTCCGCTTCTAGGCTTTGACCCCCCGCGATCTGACCCCTCCCCCTTGATGGGAGATGAGGCGCCTGGCTCCGTCTCCCGGACGGAGCCTTAGCGGCGCCTCATGGGTGGGGGTGGCCTCAGAGCCCCGCAGCGCCTGCGGAAACTCCACCCCCTCCCCAACCCCTCCCCGTCAAGGAGGGGCGTAGCACTGACACATTTCCACCATCGGACCGTAACAAGCGAGTCCCCGAGCCCGCCTAGACGAGTCGCGTCACGACTCGACCCAGGGGGTATTGATTACAATGAAGACGTTTTTGGTGACGCTGGCTGTCAGCGGCTCGCTCCTTCCGGCTATGGCGCACGCTGCCCAGGCGGAGCCCG
>JBJMKQ010000046.1:0-2819 GCA_045805725.1 Solirubrobacterales bacterium | reverse complement strand
GCGGCGACCGTCCTCGTCTTCGATCTGAACGGTGAATGACACGGATTTGTGTTTGCTGGCTAACGCCCCAGCTAAGCTGCGAGCCAGACGGGCTCACTACCCGATGCTACTCCGCGATGCTGACGGGCGCCACGAGCCTCAGAATGCCTGGTACTCGTCAGCTTCAGCGCCACGTTAGACATCGCGGGCGAAGGACTCGAACTCGGCCAGAGCTGAGGACAGCGAGCTCGGCTCGATGGCGACGTGATAGACCAGCCGGAGTTCTCGTGGCTCGCTTCCCAGATAACGCCAGCGGGCGACGTGACCTTCAACGGCGAGATGGCCCGCGCGATCAGTGGAGAAGAAGCGCGCCCGAAACTCCTCAGGCATGATCCCCTTCAGCTCCGCGGCGCCTTGCCGGGTCCGCTCAAACTCGCGGAACGCGAGGAGAAATGATCGCCAGGCGTCCATGGGACTCCAGACCTGATCGGCACCTGAGAACCCGCCGCACGAGACTTGGACCGTGACAAGAAGGTCGTCGCCTAGATCTGGCGGTGGCGTGCCTGGGTCCCATTCGGCGCGACCCAACTCGAACTGTTCCCCGTCCGTCCCGAAGACCATGTCTGTCGATGTCTAACGCGCGGTTCAGCTGCGAGTGATCTGCTGGCCAGGCGCCCCACGAACTTACCGTGGTAGGATTGGCCAGGCGCCTCCCATGATGCCGCTCGCACTCGTCAGCTGCAACAGCATGTTAGGCGCGCTGACCCGTCGGGGGCACGGCGGGTTGGGGCTTCGCCGCTGATCGGGCGCACCAAGCCCAAAGAAAAGTAGTTGCCCTGCCCTGCAGGCTATTTCCATCAGCCGCCTAACGCCCTAGCTCAGCTGCGGGCGGTCGCCCGGCCAAGCGGCTCACCAGTCTGCGGGTCTGAGCCCTCGCCAGCCACTCAACCCAACGCATTCCACGGAGCGCCCGTCGGCTGCAGCGCCCCGTTAGCCAGCGCGGCGCTCGACTTCGCCCTGCAGCCCCGAGAGCACGAGTCGTTGCAACTGCACCTTGCGGCTGGCGTTATCGATATCGATGCCGACCAAGTTCCCCGCCGCATCGTAGTCCAGCACGACCCCCGTGGAGATCTCGCGACTCTCCACGCTCGATTGCTCGGAGAGATCGATGTAGAGCGAGTCCGTCTCCGGATGATAGGCTAGCCGCATGGCTTGAACCCTCGGTCGGGGAACGCGTTGTGGATCGTCGTGCGATCGGGCAGCGTGACCACGCGCAGGTAGCGGCCCTCGAGCTCGGGGACGGCGGCCCAGAAGCGGACCCGGTTGTCCTCCTGGGCCTCGACCCGGAGGGGCCGCTCGATCACGGCGATACACCACTCGCGCCGCAGATACGGGCGCTTGCGGAGCACTTCCTGCTCGAAATACGCCGTGAACCGGTATTCGGGCATCGGGGAAAGATACGCCGGCCCCTGACTTTGCGTAGGCGGCTGGCTAACGCCCTAGCTCAGCTGCGGGCGGCCGCCTAACCAAGCGGCTCACCTGCCGAATGATGTAGCATCTCACCAGGCGCACGACCCAACGACTCGCGCGCGCTTGGCAAGTGCAGCGCCTCGTTAGCCCGCTGGCCCTTCATGGCAGCGGCGCTAGCGCGGCGCGAGGAACTCGTCGAGGGTGAGCCCAATGTCGCGGGCGATCTGGCGGAGGAGCGGCGGCGCGACATCCCGCCCCGCGTGCATCGGGACCGTCGTCTGCCGACCGTCGGAATGCCGGAACTGCTTGTGCGAGCCCCGCTGCCGGACCTCGGCGAACCCATGACGCTCCAGCAGCCGCACGACCTCGCGCGGCTTGAGGACCGGCGGCTTGGGGCTCACGAGCCGCGGCTCCGCTCAGGCGACGAGGATCGTCTGCGTGCCGACGAATTCGGCCTCGAGGCGTGGCTCGCCGTCCTCGAGGAGCATCGCCACGACCTCCCGGAGGTTGACCTGCAGCTCGTCGAGACTCGCCCCTTGCGAGTGCGCCCCGGCCCAGCCGGGGATGTACCCGACGTACAGGCCCGTCTCGGGATCGCGCTCCACGACGGCGGTATAGCTGCGCATAGAGGCTGGATGGAAGGTGGCTCGCTCCCCGAATGGTAGCGCCGCGCCCCGAACCCCCGCCAGCGGGCTAACGCCAGAGTTAAGCTGCGAAGGCGCGAGCGTGAACCAGGCTGCCGAGAGGATCGGTGCGCGCCTTCGTCAGCTTCAACGATTCGTTAGGCGGCGGGTCCCGTGGAGATCGCGTAGCCCGCACGTAGCAGGCCCGTGATCGAGGCAGCGGTGACCGCGCCGAGCTCCTCCAGGAGCTCCGGCTCCGGCCGCTGGAAGTTGAAGCACGTCTTCCCCTGCTTTCGGGCCTGCAGCCCCGGCGACAGGGCAGCCACGAGGCCGGGGGTCCCGTCGAGCCCCATCAGGTGATAGCTGACGTAGGACTTGCCGCGTTCGACCCAGGCGACCGGGAGCGTCGGCCGGCGCGCCCGGCCGCCCCACGCCGCCAGGGTCGCCGGTCCGGGGGCCGCCTCGAGGCAGAACCGCGTCGGAGAGTCCGCCGCGACCGCGAGCCCGGCGCCCTGCGCCCGCAGCACCTCGCGGAGTGCTTGGAATGCGGCCTCGAAGTCCGTCGCCATGCCGGGTGCGTGGAATGATATGTGAAGCCGCCTAACGCTTATTAGCCTGCCCAACCTATTCCTCCCCAACGTGCGCGCCGCGCGGCCTGGCACGCAAGCAACCCGGTCGGCGTCGCCCGAACCCGGCCTGCAGCACCGCCTTGCCTCAGCGAAGCCGTGGACATCCGGAGAATATGCT
>JBJMKQ010000045.1:0-1916 GCA_045805725.1 Solirubrobacterales bacterium | reverse complement strand
TCGAGGTAGCGGTTGCCGTGGTCGTCCCAGACGTAGCAGCCCTCGCCGCGCACGATGATCGGGACCTCGTGGTCGGGGCCGAAGGAGCCCATCTGCGTGAAATGCATCCAGAGATGGCGCTGGGCCTGTTCCTGGAGCGAAGCTGAATCAACCGCGGCCTGTGCGGGGGCGCTCGTCGTTGCCATCCCTCTCTCCTCCTGTCGCTAGCCTCACCGTACAACGCTACCCCCCGCTGCTCGGCCCTACAAGCGGAAATGTGTGAAATCAGGCTCGCGGGACTTGTACACGCTGTATAACGCAGGTTGCCAGTTTTAGGGCTTTCGCCACTTGCGACGATTCGTCGCGGTTCTTAGGCTCGGGCCTCCGCGGTGGCCAAACCCGGCCGCATGGGAAGGAGAAAATTGCAGAGCACCCTCGAGGGAACGACCACCGGCAAGGCGTCGGTGATGCCAGAGTGACCGCCGGCGGCAACTGCGTCGTCCTCAATTCCGTCACGAAGCAGTTCGGCGAGCTGACGGCCGTCGACGCGATCGACCTCGAGATCGAGGAGGGCGAGTTCTTCACGATGCTCGGCCCCAGCGGCTGCGGCAAGACGACGACGCTGCGGATGATCGCCGGCTTCGAGGATGTCACCGACGGCCTGCTGACGATCGACGACGTCGACATGATGGGGATCCCTCCCCACAAGCGGCCCACCAACACCGTCTTTCAGAGCTATGCGCTCTTCCCGCATCTGAGCGTCAGGGTGAACGTCGCCTTCGGCCTGAAGCGAAAGGGCGCGGAGAAGGGCGAGATCGAGCGCCGCGTGCGCGAGGAGCTCGAGCGCGTCGGCCTGGCGGCGGAGGCGAATCGCCGCCCCGCGCAGCTCTCCGGCGGAATGCAGCAGCGGGTCGCCCTGGCCCGGGCCCTGGTCAACCTGCCCCGCGTCCTGCTGCTCGACGAGCCGCTCGGCGCCCTCGACCTCAAGCTCCGCAAGGGCCTGCAGGTCGAGCTCAAGAAGATCCAGCGCGAGGTCGGCATCACCTTCGTCTACGTCACCCACGACCAGGAGGAGGCGCTGACGATGTCCGACCGGATCGCGGTCATGAACCGCGGCCGGATCGAGCAGATCGGCGACCCAGAGGAGGTCTACGACCGCCCGACCACGACCTTCGTCGCCGGCTTCATCGGCGTCTCCAACCTGATGCCGGGGACGATCCGCAAGACCGGCGATCAGGGGGAGGTCGAGCTGGACAGCGGCGTCAAGGTCACCGCGGGCGTCGGCGGGTTCACCGTCGGCGAGCGCTGCCATGCGGTCGTGCGCCCGGAGAAGCTCGCAATCGGGGACGGCGGGCAGGGCAATCCGAGCGTCGAGGGGCTGGTCGAGAGCTCGCTCTATCTGGGGACCTCCACCCAGCTGATCGTGCGCCTGGGCGACGACGTGCGGATGACCGTGCTGGTCCCGAACACCGACGAAGCCGAGCGGCAGCGGCTGCCGGGGGGCGGGGCGCAGGTGAAGCTTTCATGGACCCCTGACCACATGCACGTGGTCAAGGAATCAGGGGGAAACGGGGCAGCGCCGGACGTCGCGGCGGAAACAGCTTGAACGAATCGACTGGAGGGACACAGTGACGAGCAAGAGGAGATTCCGCGGATTGATCGTGGCGGGCGGGGCACTCGCGGCCGCGATCGTCCTGGCCGCGTGCGGCGGGGGCGGCGGCATCGAGGGCGGGGGCGGATCCGCCGACGTGACGACCGTGAAGTACCAGCCGCCACCCCAGGGCGACCTGACTATCTCGAACTGGCCGCTCTACATCGACAAGAACACCGTGTCGAACTTCGACAAGGCGACCGGCGTCCACACGACCTACATCGAGGACGTCAACGACAACCAGGAGTTCTTCGCGAAGATGCAGCCCCTGCTCTCCAAAGGCCAG
>JBJMKQ010000044.1:0-1673 GCA_045805725.1 Solirubrobacterales bacterium | reverse complement strand
ATCAGCGGTGAGCCGGGCATTGGCAAGACGCGCTTGGGCGCCGAACTTGCGCAGAGGGTGCACGAGCAGGGCGCGCTTGTGTTGTACGGGCGTTGCGACGAAGGGCTCGCGGTGCCTTATCAGCCATTCGTCGAGGTGCTGCGACTGTACGTCGGCGTGGTGGGTGTTGATCGTCTTCGGGCAGAACTCGGCCATTTCGTTTCCGAGCTGGGACGGTTGTTGCCCGAGTTTGCGGGGCTGGACGAAGCTGTCCACAGTGACCCCGAGTCTGAGCGCTTCGCCCTATTTGAGGCCGTCGCCGCTGTGGTCGAGATGATGACGCGCGAACAGAAGGCGCTATTGGTCATCGACGACCTGCACTGGGCGGCTCGTCCGACGCTGCTGTTGCTCCGCCACCTGATCCGCTCTGAGCGTCCGCTCGGTGTGCTGCTGCTGGCCACCTATCGCGAGACCGATCCCGATCCCGATCACCGTCTTGCCCAGCTGTTGGCCGATCTGCACCGCGACGCTAGCGTGGAGCGCCTGATCCTCCGCGGGCTTGACCAACGCGCGATCGCAGCACTCCTGGAGGCGACTGGACACCCGCGCAAAGCGCACACTTCACAGCTCGTGCTTATGCTTGAAGCCCAGACTGCCGGCAACCCCTTCTTTATCCGTGAGCTGCTGGCTCACATGACGGAATCGGGCACGATCTCTTCGGCTGGCAAGCGCTCCCAGGCGGAGCTTCAGAGTCCCGAGGGGGTGCGCCACGTTATCGATCAGCGGGTCGCGCGGCTGTCAGCGCCGGCCGGGTTCGCTTTGCGCCTTGCGGCGGTCGCCGGGCCGACATTCTCATTCACGCTCCTGGAGAGGGTACTGGGTGCGCGGACGGGTGTGCTCGACGGACTCGACGAGGCCGTTGCCGCGGGACTCTTGACCGAGACCGGACATGGTAACTACGCATTTGCGCACGCCTTGGTGCGCCAAACGATCTACAGAGGGCTAGGCGGCGTGCAGCGGATACGTCTTCACCGCCAGCTCGGCGAGGCGCTGGAAGCGTTCGGCGACGCCCAGGCGCACATCGAGGCGCTTGCGCATCACTTCGCCCGGGCCGCACCGGATGGCCAGGGCCTCAAAGCAGCCACATACGCTCTGGCCGCAGGACGCAGGGCGGCTGCTCGGCTCGGTTATGAGGAGGCTGCTGCCCACTACGAACGCGGTCTACAAGCGCTCACCCTGAGCGAACGACCGCAGCAGCAACAGCGTTGCGAGCTGCTACTCGCGCTCGGCGAGGCGTGCTGGGGTACGGGCGATCTCGACAACGCTCGATGTGCCTACCGCCAAGCCGCCGAGCTCGCCAGTGGGCGCGACGATGCGTTCGCGCTGGCGCGTGCGGCGCTCGGCTACTGCGGACCACAGCGCGTGGAGCTGGCCGCAGCGGTGATCGAGCCCGTCGTTGAGCTGCTGCAGCGAGCCCTTGCTGCAATGGGCGGCGGCGACAGTGCGTTGCGCGCGCAGCTGATGGGCCGCCTGGCGGCCTGTACGGATGTCGAACGCCTACCCAACGCGCGCCGTGCGCGGGAGATGGCCAGACGAATCGCCGACAAAGCCGTGCTCGCCGACGTGCTTGCCAGTACTCATGTGGTCCACGATCCGGACGCTGTCCACGAATCTCTCGCCGCCGCCGCGGAACT
>JBJMKQ010000043.1:0-37185 GCA_045805725.1 Solirubrobacterales bacterium | reverse complement strand
GCTCGCCTCTTTCTGTTCGAACTGCATCAAATTCTGGTCGTTAAGCAACCAAGATTTGATGCAGTTCACCCGTTGGGGTCGCCAGCGCCTCCCCTTCTTCTGTTCTCTATGTCTATGGAGCGACCATAAGGAACAGGATGAGGAGCGCCTGAGGGCGCCGGATACCGGCGAGCGGTGCTATTTGCCGACCGAGGACGCCGCACCGCGCAGTGTCCGCCGCCGCCATGCGCGTGCGGGGGTTTCGCCAATCCCTCCCAGGCCCACCCTCACCGCAGGGGGCCCTGGAGCAGAAGTGCCCTTACGCCGACCGGCGGTGTATGCGAACATATGTTCGTGTTCGTGCCGCTGAGAGACCGCCCCCTTGAACAGGGTCCTCACGGGCGACACCGCCGCAGCTCGCGGCGTACCGCAGATGGACCGGTCGCGCGCCAAACCGGAGGTCGCTTGCGCCGATCTCTATGGACGCGGGGGCGGGAGGCAAATTCCCTTCCGTAGATGCCGCGCCGGGAAGAACCTCAAATCGGGCTGGCGCAGGCCATCCGTCGCCTTCGCAAGAAGCGCCAGCTGAGCCAGGAGGCGCTGGGGCTGGAATCGAACATCCACCCGACCTGGATCTCGCACATCGAGTCGGGCCGGATCAACCCCACCTGGGGAAACGTAAGGCGGATTGCCCAGAGCCTGCGGGTACCGCTTTCGGAGTTGGCCGCCCTCGCCGAGGATCTCGAGCTCAAATACGGAACTGCCCCCCAGCCAGGGCAGGGCGCTGGGGGGCAGTAGGGCACACCGCTGGGGTGGCTGAGGTCAACTCTAATAGTCAGTTGTTCTTTTTTGATTACGCCTGAGGTACGCTCGCGCCATGCGTCGTCTCGTCCCCCTCGTATGCTTGGCTCTGCTCGCCTGCTGCTGCGGAACGGCGACGGCGACGCGCCTCTACACGCCGACCTACTTCAGCGAACCCCCCGCGGCGGGCGGCTTCGACGTTAACGTCGACGGCAGCCTCACCCCGCTTGCCGGATCGCCCTTCGGCATCGTCGCCGGTCCGCCCTTCGAAGTCGGCGGCATCGGCAACCTCGCCTTCGCTCCCGATGGGAGGCGAGCGGCGGTCAGCTTCTATTTCAACGGCGGCGTCGCCGGCGTCTCCGTCGCCGCGGACGGGACTCTTTCGCCGGCCGGCGCCCCGATTCCGGGGCCACAGCAGAAGGGCCTCGCGATCTCGCCCAACGGGGCCTTCGCCTACGCCGCGGTCGCCAATCCCGCCAGCTCCGAAAAAGGGGTCTTCGGGTACGCGCTCGGAGCCGACGGGGCGCTGACCAAACTTCCCGGCGCTCCCTTCGGTTCGGAAGCCTCCCAGGACATCGCGATCTCTCCAGATGGGCGCTTCCTCTTCGCCGCCACGGGTTCCGGCGTCCAACGCTTCGCGATCGCACTCGACGGGTCGCTGACGCCGCTCGGGTTCACGCCGATTCCAAGCGCCTACTACCTGCAGACCGCGCCGCAGGAACCGCTGCTGTTCGCCGGCTCGTCTTTCTCCTCCGGTACGGGCGTGACCGGGTTCGCGATCGGCCCCGACGGAAGTCTCAGCCAGCGCGGCGAAACGGCCCTGACCGGCGACCTCTCCATGGGGTTCTTCGGCGTCGCGCCAGACGGGAAGCATCTCTACATGCCGGACTCGAACCTCGACGGGATAGTCGCGGCCGCGGTGGCGCCGGACGGAAGCGTCAGCGCCATCGGCACGATGGCGGCCGAAAATCCCGAAATGGCGGCGGTCTCGCCCGATGGTCGCTTCCTCTACTGGTGGAGGGGTCAGGGAGCCAGCAACCACATTGCCGTGGCCTCGATCGGCGCCGAAGGAATCCCGACCCCGCTTCCGTTCGAATCGAAATGGGACACCGGTGAGGAAGAGCGGCTGCTGTTCCCGCCGCAGTCGGCAGGCTGCCCCGACCACCAGGTCTACACCGGTCAGAGCACCACCTGCGTGGCACCTGCGCCGGCGTCCATCCCTACCGCGGGTGGACCGAAGACGGGTGGCGACGGCAAAGGCGCGAACAAGTCGCCGGTGGTGAGCGGGGTCCGCGTCGTACCGCGGCAGTTCGCTCCCGCGACTGGCGGCTCCAAACGAGGCGGAACCAGCTTCCGCTACAAGGTTTCCGAGGGCGCCGCCGTCCGCTTCAAGATCGAACGGAAGAAAGGCAAGCGCTTCAAGAAACTCGGCAGCCGACCGCAGCTGGCAACGAAGGCGGGGGCGTACGAGCTGAGCTGGAACGGCAAATTGCACGGCAGGCCGCTGGCGCCGGGGCCGTATCGCGCCACCGTCATCGCCGCCGACAAAGAAGGCGCGCGGTCGCTGCCGAAGACGGTAGGGTTCCGCATCCTTCCTGTTCCGTCATCCCGATGAAGCGACTCTCGCTGACGCTCCTGCCGCTGGTCGCGTTGCTCCTCCTCGGGTGCGGCAGCTCCAGCGACTCCAGCTCCAGCACCGTCGCGAGCGCCGGCGGCTGCAAGCCGGGCGCGCTGCCCACCGAGAAGGAAGGCGTGCTTACGGTGGCGACCGACAAGCCGGCCTACCCGCCCTACTTCGAAGACGACGAACCCGCCAACGGGGAAGGCTTCGAGAGCGCGGTGGCCTACGCGATTGCCAAACAGCTCGGCTACCCGCCCGCGAAAGTGAGCTGGACGGTTGAGCCCTTCAACTCGTCCTACGCCCCCGGTCCGAAGAGCTTCGACCTCGACGTCAACCAGATCTCGATCACCCCGGTGCGCGAGAAAGCGGTCGACTTCTCGGCGCCCTACTACACGGCCAACCAGGCGGTGGTGGCGCTGAAGGGCTCCGAAGCCGCGGACGCGGACTCGCTGCAGGAGCTGCAGGACGCCGAGCTCGGCGTCCAGATTGGCACCACCAGCCTCGAAGCGGCCGAAGACCGGATCGAACCGGGCAGCAAGCCACAGGTCTTCAATAGCTCCAACGACGTCGTCACCGCGCTGAAGAACGAACAGATCGACGCCGTCGTCGTCGACCTCCCGACCGCGCTCTACCTGACCGCGGCGCAGGTTCCCGACGCCACCGTCGTCGGCCAGTTCAGCGCCCCCGGCGGCGACCGGTGGGGCGCCCTGCTGGAAAGGGAATCGGCGCTGACCGGCTGCGTCAGCCAGGCCGTCGAGGAGCTGAAGAGCTCGGGCGAGCTGGAAAAGCTCACCCAGCGCTGGATGAGCAAGGCAGCCGGCGCGCCCGAACTGCACTGAGAGAATCACGGCGCGCTTGTCCGAGCTCGCCGCGAACCCAGCCGCGAACCGCCGCCTCGAACGCGCGGCCGTCAATCGTCGGCGCCGGCGCCGCGGGCAGGCGATCGCCGCCGCCTCGAGTCTCGTCGTCATCGGCGGCCTCGCCGCCTGGGTCCTGACCAGCCCCGGCTGGCCGGAAGTCCGCGAGACCTTCTTCAACCGGGAAGTCTTCGAAAGCTCGTTTCCGGAAGTGCTGGAAGGCTTCTGGCTCGACGTGAAGCTGTTCGTGATCGTCGAGGTGGCGGTGCTGGCGGTCGGTCTGGCGCTGGCGGTGCTGCGGACCAGCCGGGGACCGGCGCTCTTCCCGCTGCGGCTGCTGACCGTGGTCTACGTCGACCTCTTCCGCGGCATCCCGACGATCCTGCTCGTCTACCTGATCGGCTTCGGGGTGCCGGCGCTGCGGCTGAGCGGCTTGCCGACCGATCCCGTCGTCCTCGGCGGCATCGCCCTCGGCCTCTCCTACAGCGCCTACGTGACCGAGGTCTACCGGGCCGGAATCCGCTCGGTCCACCGCGGCCAGCGCGACGCCGCCCTTGCCGTCGGGCTGACCGAGGCGCAGACGATGCGGCACGTGATCCTGCCGCAGGCGATCCGCCGGGTCGCGGCGCCTCTGCTGAACGACTTCGTCGCCCTGCAGAAGGACGTGGCGCTGATCTCGATCCTCGGCCCGCAGGAGGCCTTCCGGATCGCCCAGATCGTCCAGGGGGAGACCTTCAACTACACGCCGCTGATCGCCGCGGCGCTGCTCTACCTGGCGGTGACGGTGCCGCTGGCGCGGCTGGTCGAGCGGATGGGCGGCCCGGAGGGGGCGGTCCGATGAGTGCGGCGCCGGGGAAGTCGGTGCTCGAGATCCGCGGCGTCAGCAAGGCATTCGGCGAGCGTGAGGTACTGCGGGGGATCGACCTGACGGTGCGCGAGCACGAGGCGGTGGCGCTGATCGGCGCCTCGGGCTCGGGCAAGTCGACGCTGCTGCGCTGCATCGACCTGCTCGAGGAGATCGACGACGGCGACGTCTTCCTCGACGGCAGGACGATCACCGATCCCGCCGTGGAGCCGGTCGCGGTGCGGCGCAGGCTCGGCCTCGTCTTCCAGGCCTACAACCTCTTCCCGCACATGACCGCGCTGGAGAACGTGATGCTGGGGGAGAGGCGGGCTCACGGTTCCTCCCGGGCCGAGGCGGAGACCCGCGGCCGCGCCCTGCTCGCCCGCTTCGGCCTCGCCGGCCGCGAGCATGACCGCCCCGACAACCTCTCGGGCGGCCAGCAGCAGCGCGTGGCGATCGCCCGCGCCTTTGCCGGCCGGCCGCGGGCGCTGCTCCTCGACGAGGTCACCAGCGCCCTGGACCCGGAGCTGGTCGGGGAGGTGCTGGGGGCCGTCCGCGACCTCAAGGCAGAGGGGATGACGATGCTGATCGCCACCCACGAGATGAGCTTTGCCCGCGAGGTCGCCGACCAGGTCGCCTTCCTCCACGAGGGTTGCATCCTCGAGCAAGGCCCGCCCTCGCAGGTGCTCGTCTCCCCCCAGCGCGAGGAGACCCGCCGCTTTCTCAGCCGCCTGCTCGAGGCTGACCGGGCCCCCCACGAGCCGCTCCAGCGGTTCAGCTGCTCCTTTTGGATATGGCCCCATGGGTGTCCCTCTCGCGACCGGCGTCCTGATTTTCGCACTGGCGACTTGGCGAGAGCTACTGAGTTAGCGGCGAAAATCCCAGGAGCGAGAGGGACGCCCACCCCTCCTTACCGACAGCGCCCTGCCCCCGTGATTTCCAGGCAATCGATCAAATCATTTGACTCGCGCAGGGATCATAGTTATGCTGCCGCCGCGCTTGAGCAATCAGGGAACGATGCTCAGGGGCAGGGAACGACATAGCTAGCACCTGTGCCTTAATCGGTTAAAGGGTCGGCGTTGTAAGCCGAAGATCCGGGTTCGAGCCCCGGCGGGTGCATTTCGAACAGAAATTCGAGGGCAGCACGTTCGAAATCCACACGCTATGGGCAAGAACATCTTCACCAGCTTCGAGGAGGTCGCCGCGGGCGAGGGTGGCAATGCGCTCTGGGCGGCCCGGGCGCCGTACCGGCCCGAGCCCGAGTTCGACCTGATGCTGATCCCGCGAGTTCCGAAGGGGACCGACTGGCGGCAGGACCCGGCGGCGCGGGAGGCGCTGGACCGCATCGAGGCAGAGCCGTGGGTCGCCTCCCTCTCGCGCGAGGGGAACCAGGTCACCGTCCGCCTCGCCGACGCCTGGATCGAGGGTGAGGGCGAGGCGATCCGCTCCGGAGACGGTGGCAGCGCCGAGGTCGCCGAAATGGCCGCCGGCAGCCGCTACGCCGTCTACTTCTGGGGCGCCAACACGACCAAGGCGCTGCACATCGGCCACCTCCGCAATCTCGCGGTCGGCAACGCGATCGCCGGGGCGCTGAAGCAGGCGGGGGCCGAGGTCGACAACCGCAGCCTGATCTGCGACGTCGGCCGCAGCATGGGAGAGGCGATGGCCGGGGTCGCCACCCGCGCCGGCGAGGACGCCGGTCCCGACTCCAACCAAAAGAGCGACCACTTCGTCGGCTTCTGCTACGCCGACTACGTCACCGCCAGCCGCAACGGCGGCTTCGGCGACGACGGTGCCGAGGACTCCGTCGCCCGCGAGTCCACCCAGTACGACGACAAAGCCGACGAGCTGATGATGCGGGTCCTCGGCGGCGACCAGAAGGCGCTCGAACTGTGGTCGCGGACCCGCTCCTGGGTGGTCTCCGGGCAGCGCAAGACGCTGGCCCGCCTCGGGATCGCCTTCGACAGGGTGATCTACGAGTCCGACTACCTGCCCGAGGTCGCCGAGTTCATGAACCAGGGCCTCGCCGCCGGCACCCTGACCAAACGCTGGGGCGACGACATGGTCATGTACGAGACCGAACGTGAGGAGCTGGAAGAGATGCCGCTGGTCCGCTCTGACGGCCTCCCGACCCAGCACATGCGGGCACTCGCCTACTGGGCCGCCGCCGACGAACTCGACGACGTGATCTCGATGCAGGTCTGCGGCAACGAGTGGGTCGCCCACGTCACCTGCCGCCGCAAGCTGATCGACGAGATGGGGCTGCAGAACGGCAACGGCAACGGCAGCGCCCGCGGAGGCGGCCCGCCTACCCACGACATCTTCCACGGCATGGTCGCCCGCGAGAACGAATCGATCAGCTCCAGCAAGAAGGGGGCGCTGCTGATCGACGAGCTGGTCGAGTGGCTCGAGGAGGAGCTGAAGGGCAACGAGGAGCTGGCGCGAGAGATGCAAAGCCACCCGCATCCGGAGGCGATTCCCGCCCAGGTCGCGCTCGGCTACTTCCTGCTGCAGCCGACGACCAAGCAGGTCAGGTTCGGCAAGGAGAAGCTTCTGGTCGAGGGCAAGGGCAGCCTCGGTTGGGACATGGCGCGGGCCCAGGCCCACCGCGGAGCGGGCGAGCTGAGGGGCGATCGCCCCGCCGAGGACCCGGACTATCGGTTCGCGGTCGTCCAGGCCCAGCACTACCCGGTGCACCTGCGCAGCGCTGTCGAGGAGTTCGACGTGGCGCCGCTCTCCAAGCACCTCTCGCACTTCGCGCGCTGGTACCGGGAAGGCGAGCGGGCGCCGGAGGTCGAGGCGGTCGTCCAGCCGGTGCTCGCGCAGGGGCTGCGCGGCCTGGGACTGGAGGGATCCTGACGTGAAGACGCTCCTGGTCGACAACCACGATTCCTACTCCTTCAACGTCTTCCACCTGCTGGCCGAGGCCTCGGGCGAGGAACCGATGGTGGTCAACAACGACGCGGTGAGCTGGCGAGTCCTGACAAGGATGGACTTCGACGCGATCGTGCTCTCGCCGGGGCCCGGCCATCCGTCCCGTTGGCACGACTTCGGCGTCTGTCGCGACATCCTCCGCTACAGCGAAACCCCCGTCTTCGGGATCTGCCTCGGCCACCAGGGGATCGGCAACCTGCTCGAGGGGACGGTCAACCGGGCGCCGATGGCGATGCACGGCCGCCTCAGCAGGGTCATGCACGAAGGCAAGGGCCTCTTCAAGGACGTCCCGCAGGCGTTCTCGGTGGTCCGCTACCACTCGCTGGCGATCACCAGCCCCCCCGGGCCGGAAGGGCACGTCGTCGCCTGGGCCGACGACGGGGTCGTGATGGGGGTTGAGCACACCAAGCGGCCGATCTGGGGCGTCCAGTTCCACCCGGAGTCGATCTCGACCGAGTACGGCCTGAAGATCGCCGAGAACTTCTTCGCGATGGCGGCCGACCATCGCCGCTCCGCCGAGCGACCCGCCGGCCGGGCGACGATCGCCCCGCGCAGCGGCCGGCCCGCGCCCGCGCCCCAATCCGCCAAGCATGGCGAGCTGGAGCTGCGGATGCGCGGGATCGAGGGACAGGCGCCGACCGAGCACGTCTTCGAACGGCTCTTCGCCGACGCCGAGACCTCCTTCTGGCTCGACAGCGCCGACGCCCCGACCTGGCTGGCCCAGTGCTCCTACATGGGCACCAGCGCCGGCGCCGAGCGCCGCGTCGCACACTACGACGTCGACAGCGGCGAGATCGCGCTCGAGCGCGACGGCGTCGAGACCGTCGAGCAGAGGTCGATCTTCGACTACCTCGACCGCGAGATGAAGCGGATCGCGGTCGAGCCGCCGGAGGGGATCGAGCGCGGCCTCGTCGGCGGCTACGTCGGCTACCTCGGCTATGAGCTGAAGGCCGACTGCGGCTCGCCCAACGTCCACAGCTCCGAGATGCCCGACGCGGCGATGATGCTCGCCAACCGGGTCGTCGCCGTCGACCACGTCAAGGACAGGACCTTCGTCTTCGCCCTCTGTCGCGGCGAGGACCCCGAGGCGGAGCTGTGGCTGGATGTGGCCCAGGCGCTGATCGAGGAGGCGATCGCCGAGCCGCCGGCGGAGGCGCCGCTGGCGCCCCCCAGCGAACCCGGCGGCCACGTCTGCTTCCGCTCCGGCCGCGGCCGGAGCCGCTACCTCGCCGATATCGAAAAGTCGCAGGAGGAACTGCTGGCGGGGGAGTCCTACGAGGTCTGCCTGACCGACCAGTTCTCGACCGACGCCAGCCCCGATCCATTCGAGCTCTACCGGCAGCTGCGCCGCAGCAACCCCTCGCCGTTCGCCGCCTTCCTGCGCTTCGGCGACCACGCGGTCGTCAGCTCCTCGCCCGAGCGCTTCATCTCGGTCGACCGCGAGCGCCGGGTGATGGCGCGGCCGATCAAGGGGACGATCTCGCGGGCCGAGGACCCCGCCGAGGACGCGGCGCGCCGGGCTGAGCTCGCCGCCGACGAAAAGACCTACGCCGAGCACCTGATGATCGTCGACCTCCTCCGCAACGACCTCGGCGTCGTCTGCGACGTTGACACGGTCGCGGTGCCGGACCTGATGGTGGTCGAGCCCTACGCGACCGTGCACCAGATGGTCTCGACCATCGTCGGCCGCCTCTCGGACGAGCGCAGCCCGGTCGAATGCGTCCGCTCCTGCTTCCCCGGCGGCTCGATGACCGGCGCCCCGAAGGAGCGGACGATGGAGATCATCGACGACCTCGAGGAGGAGGCGCGCGGCGTCTACTCGGGCTCGATCGGCTACTTCGGCGCCGACGGCTCGACCGACCTCAACATCGTCATCCGCACGATCGTAATACGGCCGGGGAGGACGACGATCGGCGCCGGCGGCGCGATCGTCATGCAGTCGGACCCGGAGGAGGAGTTCGACGAGATCCTGCTCAAGGCGCGCGCCCCGATGGCGGCGATCGCCCGCACCGTCACCGGCGGCGAGGACCCCGGCGCCTGGAGCGTCGAGCTGGAGCCCGCCGTCCGGCACGCGGAGGCCGCGTGACCGAGCCGGTGGCCAAGCAGCGGCGTTCGCCCCTTTCCGGTCATCTGCCCGGAAAGGGAGGAACGCCGGCTCATGTGACCGTTCGCGAGGCGAGCGTCGAGGACGTCGAGGAGGCGACGACCGCGGTTGAGGCCCTCCTCCTCGAGCTCGGCGGTCGCATGCCCGCGCGGACCGAGATGGAGGCGGAGGTGCAAGCTTTGCTCGACGACCCGATGGGCGGGTCGGTGCTGGTCGCGGAGGCCGACGGCAGGCTCGTCGGCGTTCTCACCGCCAGCTGGCAGCGAGCGATACACGTTCCCGGCGTCTACGCGACCGTCCAGGATCTCTGGGTCGATGAGGACTGGCGCAGTCGCGGCGTCGGGGCGGAACTGGTCGAGGCGATCGCATCCCAGGCGCGAGATCGCGGGGTCGGCCGGCTCGAGGTCGGCCTGCCCCGCGAGAGCTTCGCGGCGATCGCTTCGACCGAGTCCTTCTACCGCCGCAACGGCTTCGAGCAGCTCGGGCCGCGGATGCGGAGGCTGCTGTGAGCCCCGAACTGCATCACATTCTGGTTGTTATAGCTCCAGAATTTGATGCAGTTTGGGTGGGGGAGGCTTGTGCATGAGCCGCGAGCTGGTCATGGTCGAGCAGCGCCAGGGGCGCGACGACGACGCCTTCTGGGTGCGGGAAGGCGACCGCCGGATTCCCGGCCAGGACGGCAACCGCCGCCTGGTCGAGCTGCAGGCCGGACTGGTGCGCCATTCGCGGGTCCGGCCGGTCGCCGCCGACGCCGCCGACGAGGAGGTAGAGCGGACGCTGGCGGCGCTGCACGAGTCCGTCTACCTGCAGGCGCTGGACGAAGTGCGCTCGGTCGAGCCGGTGGTGATGCCGGACTTCGCCCCGCCCGGCCTCGAGCCCGACATCCCGGTCACCGCCAACCTCGTCGCCGCCGCCCGGGAGGGGATCCGCACCGCGATCACCGCCGCCGAGCGGCTGCTCGGCGGCTCCCGCTTCACCTACGCGGTCTGCCGCCCGCCCGGGCACCACGCCGGGCCCGCGTTCCAGGCCGGCTACTGCTACCTGAACAACGCCGCCGCGGCGGCGCGGCGCCTCTGCGAGGGCGGCCTCAGGCCGGTCGGAATCATCGACCTCGATCTCCACTACCCGAACGGGACCTCGGCGCTGGTCGAGCGGATGGGCCCCGAAGCGTCCCTGCACTCGCTGCACGCCGCCCCGGTGACGAACCTGCCGCCGGGGACGGCGCTGCCGCAATTCCCGGGCGAACGGGCCGTCGCCTTCGCCGGCAGCCCCGACGAAAGGACCTACCTGCAGGAGGTCGAGGCCTCCATCCACGACCTCGCCGAGATCGCCCGGGCGCTGGTGGTCTCGCTCGGCTACGACACCCTGGCGGGGGACCCGCACGGCGACTGGGCCTTCCGCGCCGAGATCTTCACCGAGGTCGGGCGCCTGCTGGCGCGCTCGGGGCTGCCGATCTGCGTGATCCAGGAGGGCGGCTACGCGATCGAGGAGCTCGCCGACTGCAGCCACGCCTTCGCCACCGGCCTGCTGGGAGGGGAGGGGCGGTGAGCTCCAACGGGCTCGAACCCTTCCGCCGCCGCCTCGACGAGATCGACGAGTCGATCGCGAGGCTGCTCGGCGAGCGGCTCGACATCTGCCGGGAAGTCGCCATTTACAAGAGCGAGCACGCGATCCCGATGATGCAGCCGCAGCGGGTGAAGATCGTCCGCGAGCGCTACCTCAGCCGAGGAGCCGAGGCGGGCCTGCCCGAAGAGTTCAGCTCCGACCTCTTCGACCTGCTGATCGCCACCACCTGCCGGCTCGAGGACGAGCTGATGGACGCGCTGGCCGAGCGCCGGAGCGCCGCGTGAGCAAGCTGCCGCCCGGGCCGCGGATGCCGCGGGCCCTGCAGGCCGTCGGCTGGACCCAGCGCCCGCTGCCCTGGCTCGAGCGCTGCCACCGCCGCTACGGCGACATCTTCACCCTGCGCATTCGCCACTACGGCGACTGGGTGCTGCTGGCCGACCCCGACGACGTGAAAAAGGTCTTCACCGCCGGGCGGGCGGTCGGGGTCGACGTCGCCAACCCGCTGCTGGGGCCGGTGCTGGGGCCGCGCTCGGTGATGCTGCTGGAAGAACCCGAGCACATGACCCGGCGCAAGCTGATGCTGCCCTCCTTCCACGGCAGGGCGGTGCAGGCGGATTCGGAGATGATGGCCGGGGTGGCGCGGCGCGAGATCGCCCGCTGGCCGGTCTCCGAGCCCTTCGCGCTCTGGCCGCGGATGCAGGACGTCACGCTCGACGTGGTGATGCGGGCCGTCTTCGGTCCCGCGGCGGACGGGCCGCGCCTGCGGCCGCTGCGCGAACGCCTGCGCTCGCTGACGACCTGGATGAACGAACCGGGCAACCTGGCGATGCTGGCCGTCTTCGGCCCCGGCTGGGTGACCCGCAGCCGCGGCTACCGGGAGGCGATGGGCGCCGTCGAGGCGGCGGTGATGGAGGAGGTGCGGCGCCGCAAGTCCGAACCGGACGGCGGCGCTCAGGGAGTCGTCTCGATGCTGGTGGCGGCGCGCTACGAGGACGGCTCGCCGCTCTCCGACCGGGACCTGCGCGACGAACTGGTGACGCTGCTCTCCGACGGCCCGACCTCCAGCACGCTCGCCTGGACCTTCGAGCGGCTGCTGCGCAATCCCGACAAGCTCGAGCTGCTGCGCGAGGATGTCCTCGGCGGCGACGGCACCTACCTGGACGCGGTGGTGAAGGAGACGCTGCGGCTGCGGCCGCCGGTCCCGGTCGTCGTCCGCAACCTGCTGGAGCCGCTGGAGCTGGGCGGCCACGAGCTGCCGGCGGGGACGACCGTCGCGCCCTGCATCCACCTGATCCACCGCGACGAGCGCTGGTACTCCGAACCGCGCCGCTTCCTGCCGGAGCGCTTCGTCGGCAAGCAGCCCGGCACCTACACCTGGATCCCATTCGGCGGCGGCGTCCGCCGCTGCCTCGCTGCCAGCTACGCGGAAATGGAGATGAAACGGGTCCTGCGGATCGTCCTCGAGTCGACCGAGCTGCGGCCGGTCGAGAGCGGCGCCGAGCGGGCCCGCAAAAGCGCGATCTCCTTCAGCCCCGACCAGAAGGGTCTGGTGATCGCCGAACCGCGCGCGGCCGGCCCGACCGAGGCCGAGCCCCCGACCCTGGCGCCGGTCTAGGGGCAGGCGATGAGCGACAGCGACATCCTCGTCGTCGGCGCCGGCGCCAAGGCGGCTGCGCTCGCCGCCAAGGTGCACGCGATCAACACCCTCGGCCTGGCCGAAGTGACGATGACCGCGATCGAGAAAACCGAGCCCGCCGCCTCCTGGCTGGGCCGCAACGGGATGACCTCGGGTGAGGAGCCGCTGGCGATCCCGCCGATCAAGGACGTCGGCTTCCCCTACCAGAGCTCGCGCCAGTTCGGCGCCCGCGGCGACGAGATCGACGCCGCCCTGCTGCCGCTGACCTGGCAGCGCTTCGCGATGGAGCGCCACGAATACGCCGCCTGGGTCAACTCCGGCTCGCCAAGTGTCCAGCACCGCGACTACGGCACCTACCTCGGCTGGGTTCTGGAGCGGGCGACGGAGGGGGTCACCGTCTACGACGGCAGGGTGACCGAGGTCGCCTTCGCCGCGGGAAACGAATGCTGGCAGGTCGAGGTGGCCGAGCGCGGCCGCCCCGAGGACCCCGAGCGGCACACCGGCGGCGCCCTGGTTCTGACCGGCCCCGGCGTCCACCGTCACTTCCCCCACGACCCGGACGTCGAGCCCCGGGTCTTCCACTGCGACAGCCGCCGCGAGGAGCTCGCCCGGGTGCCGGAGGGCGAGGCGGTGGAGATCGCGATCGTCGGCGGCGGCGAGAGCGCCCTCAGCGCCCTCGTCTTCCTCCGCGATCTGCGGCCCGAGGCGCGGCTGACGATCTACACGCCGACCCTGCCGCTTAGCCGCGGCGAGAGCTTCCTCGAGAACCGGGTTTTCGCCGATCCCGACAACGTCGACTGGGAACACCTCGATGCCCAGACCCGGCGCGATTTCGTCAAGCACTGCGACCGCGGCGTCTTCGACGCCAGCGTGCTGGAGCGGATCGCCGACGACGACCACCTCTCCTTCGTCACCGGCCGGGCGCTCCACGTCGCGCTCGCCGACGACGGCGAGGCGGCGCTGCTCGAATTCGAGAGCCCCTCGGAAGGATTGTGCGCCCGGCGTTACGGCTACGTCGTCAACTGCACCGGCTTCGACCTGCTGCGGCAGCTGCGCGGACTCTTCCCGGACGCCGTCCGCGACGAAGTCGAAGAACAGTGCGGCCCGCTCTGGGACGCGCCGCCACAGACCGAGGTGCCGATCGGCCGCGGTCTCGAACTTGAAGGGGTGCGGCCGCGGCTGCACATCCCCGGTCTCGGCGGCCTCCGCCAGGGGCCCGGCTTCGCCAACCTCGGCAGCCTCGGCCTCCTCGCCAATCGCGTCCTGCACCCGCTGCTGCGCGAACTCGACCCCTCTTTTGCAGGAATTTCTGAAACCATAGAAGACGAGTCTTTATTACTCGACTAGGGAGAGGAGCCGGGATGTCGATGCTGTCCAAGTTCAGGGGGGTGCCGCCGCTTGCGGCGTCGCTGGCCGCGGGGGCGCTGCTGGTGGCCGGATGCGGTTCCTCGTCGTCGTCCTCTTCGTCGAGCGAACACGACTTCACCGGGAACGCATATCCCGGCGTCGACCTCGCCAACACGCGGCAGGTGAAAGCTGCGATCAAAACCACCAACGTCGACAACCTGAAGCAGGCCTGGTCGCTGCCGATCGAAGGACAAGGCGTCTACGGGAGCTACGCCTGGGCTCCGATCGTCGCCAACGGCGTCGTCTACTCCCAGGATCTCGAATCCAACGTGCAGGCGCTCGACCTCGAAGGCGGCGACGTGCTCTGGACGAAGAAGTACGAATCGCCGAGTCACGGCCCGAACGGATTGGCCGTCGCCGACGGTCACGTCTACGGCACCACCAACTCCGAAGCCTTCGCCCTCGACCAGAAGAGCGGCAAGGAGCTCTGGAAAGTTCCGCTGAAGGGCGCGGTCGACATCGCCCCCGGGACCAACGACGGCACGGTCTACGTCTCGACCGTGCCGGAGACGCCGAACGCCGAATACGAAGCCGGCGCGGTCGGGATCCTCTACGCGCTCGACGGCAAGACCGGCAAGACGCTGTGGGAATTCGACACCGTTCCGAAGAACCTCTGGGGGCACCCGGAGGTCAACTCCGGCGGCGGCCTCTGGTACCCGCCGTCCTTCGATCGCAAGGGCGCTGTCTACGCCGGCACCGGCAATCCGGCGCCGTTGCCGGGGACGTCGAACAAGCCGTGGGGCTCCAGCCGCCCCGGCAACAACCTCTACGCCGATTCGATGGTCAAGCTCGACCCGAAGAGCGGGAAGGTGATCTGGCACTACCAGCAGACCCCGCACAACATCTACGACTGGGACTTCCAGGACTCGCCGGTGATGGTTCAAGCCGGTGGCAGGGAAGTCGCGATCGGTGCCGGGAAGTCCGGCGTCGTCGTCGCCATCGACACCAAGACCGGCAAGCCGATCTGGAAGGCGCCGGTCGGCGTCCACAACGGCCACGACAACGACCCGCTGTATGCGATGCGCGGCGAATACTCGAAGATCAAGACCGGCGAAGTCTTCCCCGGTCAGCTCGGCGGCGTGATCGCGCCGATGGCGACTGACGGCAAGCGGCTGTACGTACCGGTCGTCAACCACTCGATGACGGTTCGCAACGGCTCGGAAATCAGCGAAGAAAGCGCCGCCACCGGCGAAGTAGTCGCGCTCGACCTCGCCACCGGGAAGCAGGAATGGTCGCGCGAACTGGAACAGCCGGCCTACGGCGCGACGCTGGTCGTCAACGACCTCGTTTTCGCTACCACGGCCGACGGCGTCGTCCACGCGCTGAAAAGCGAAAGCGGCGGCGAAGTTTGGCAGGCGGCCCTGCCGGCGGGAACCAACGCCGGGGTGATGGTAAGCGGCGACATGCTGCTGGCCCCAGCAGGGCTGCCGGTCGCCGAAGGCCAGAAAGCGGCGCTGGTCGCCTTCCGGCTCGGGGGTTGATGGAGAGCCGGGGCAGGCTCTCCGGACAGAAGCGGGGAGTGTCCGGAGAGCCCTGCCCCGGCTCTCCGGACACGGGTCGGTAAGACTGGGGCGATGACGTCCCAGCGCAGCGCCGGCATCCTCCTCTTCCGCCGCAGCGGCGAGGAGGCGGAGTTCCTCCTCGTCCACCCGGGGGGCCCCTTCTGGGCGAGGAAAGACGCCGGTGCCTGGTCGATCCCGAAGGGGCGGATCGAGGACGAGGAGGAACCGCGCGCCTGCGCGATCCGTGAGCTCGAGGAGGAGTTGGGGGAGGCCCCGTCCCTCGACCTCCAGCAGCTGATCGAGCTCGGTTCGATCCGGCAGCGGGCGGGCAAACTGGTCGAAGCCTGGGCGGCCGAGGCCGATTTCGACCCCGCCACCTTCGCCGGCAACACCTTCTCGATGGAGTGGCCCCCGCGCAGCGGCAGACAACAGGAGTTCCCCGAGGTGGACCGGGCCGAGTGGTTTGGCCTCGAGGCGGCGCGGGAGAAGATCCTGCCGGCCCAGGCCGAGTTCCTCGACCGCCTGGTGGAGCAGCTGGGCGATGCCTCCGATTGACGCTGCGCGGGTGGTGCAGAGGTCGGGTGGGGTCTCTCGGAACACCTCCGCCGCGAGGATCGGTTTCGGCTGGCGCCTCGAACGCTGGGACATGAGCGCCACCGGGTTGGAGAATCGTAGGGGCGCGCCTATAGTCGGCGGGAGATGGAAAATGGCTCGACTCCGCACCCGGAAGTAGCTGGGGACCCGGAGCAGAACGGCAGCCCGCCGCTATCGGCGCGATTGCTTGGGGTTGGGATGCGCGGGGCCCGCGGCGTCACCAGGGCCGCGGGGATCGACCGGGCCGTCGAAGTGGCCGCCGAGGACGCGATCGTCGCCGCCGTCGAGAGCGAGGCGGTCGAGCGGGCGATGGCGCGGGTGCTGGAAGGGCCGGTGGTCGAGGAGGCGGTCAGCGGGGCGCTCGAGAGCGAGGCGGTGAAGCGGGCGCTGCTGGAGGCGATGGACAGCGAACTGGTCGACGAGGTCTGGCGCCGGCTGCTGGCGAGCGAGGAGGCCCAGCAGCTGGTCGAGCGGATCGCCGAGGCGCCGGAGGTGCGGGCCGCGATCAGCGCCCAGGGGATCGGCCTGGTCGAGGACGTCGGGCGCGCGATCGGGCGCATCGCCCGCCGCCTCGACGACCGCTTCGACGCCGAGCGCCTGCCGCTGCGGCAGAGCACCAAGCGCCTGTTCGGGCTCGGCCTTTCGGTCCTCGCCTTCGGCCTCGGCTTCCTCGGCATCGTCTTCGGGGAGCGGCGCCGGGGATGGGCGGATCGGATCGCGGCCACCGAGGTCGTCTACGACGAGCGCCGGCCGGAGCCGGCGCCCTGGTCTAGAGCGGCGTCCCTGAGCGATTCGGCAGCGCCCGCTGGACCAGCAGGGTGAGGCTGCCGGAGAGGATCAGCAGCGAGACGTTGATCGCCAGGACGACGGCAGCGCCGAGCGCGTGTTCGATGCCGCCGCCGCCGAGCGCGACGCCGAGGTAGGCCGAGGCGGGGATCGTGGTGACCGAGATCGCGACGCCAACGGCGGTGCTGGCCCTGGTCTCGAAGGAGAGCATCCCTGCGACCCCCGCCGCGAGGGCGATCAGCACGGTCGAGTAGTCGGTCTTGGCGAGGGTGCTGAGGCTGCTCTGCTCGACCGCGAAATCATCGGGGAGGAAGCCGGTCACCTTCAGCAGGGCGCTGAGGACCATCGCCGTGACGATCACCAGGCCGAGGCCCAGGGTGAGGGTGACGAAGGCGCGGCGCGCGAGGGCGTAGTTGCCGCCGACCAGCCCGACCGAGGTGGCGCAGATCGGCAGCAGGTCGGGGCTGACGGCCATCGCGCCGACGATCAGGATCGAGCTGTTGGTGATGACGCCGAGGGCGGCGATTACGGCGGCGACGTTGATCAGCGCCAGGTAGCGCGCCAGCGGCCGCGAGTTGGCCCGCGCCTGGCCCAGCACTTCCACCCAGGCGAAGCCGTCGACGCCGCCCTCGCCGAAGTGGTGGCGATGCTGGGGGGCGACGACCTCGATCCGGGTGAGGACGTAGTCGTCGACGCCGAGCCCGAGCCGATCTATCTCCTCGACCAGCCGGTCGGCGCAGCTCGGCTCGACGTCTGCGACGAAGACATGGGCCGGGTCCGAGGCAGCCTCGTCGGCCTGCTGCACGATCCGCCGCACCCCCTCCATCTCGCGCAGCAGCGCCGCGAACTCGTCGGCCCGGTGGTGGGCCACCGAGGAGCGCAGCCTCAGCATCCGCGCATCAGGAGACGAGCTTCAGGACCTTGAAGGCGCGGCCGCCTTTCGGCGTCTCGACGGTCACCGTCGAACCGACCTTGGCGTCCATCAGCGCCCGTCCGATCGGCGACTCGGCCGAGAGCCGCCCCTCGGCCAGGTTGGCCTCGGTTGAGCCGACCAGGGTCCACTCGTTGGTCTCGCCTTTGGACTCGTCGCGTACCTCTGCGGTGCGGCCGAAGGAGAAGAAGTCGCTGTCGAGCGCGGAGACCTCGACGACGACGGCGTTGCGCAGCCGTTCCTGCAGCCGCTTGATCCGCGTCTCCATGTGCGCTTGGTCCTCTTTGGCGACGTGGTACTCGGCGTTCTCCTTGAGGTCGCCCTCCTCGCGGGCGACCCTGATCCGCTCCGCCATCTTCTGCCGTGCCGGGCCTTCCAGCTCGGCCAGCTCGGCTTTCAGTTCTTCGATGCCGGCCTGGGTGATCGGCTCGCCGGTCTGATCCTGCGTGCTCATGCCGGAGAGCGTGGCAGAAATCAGTCTCCGGACGCGGTTTCACCGGCGACGAAGGCGGAGGCGAAGGAGTGGACCTTCCTGCCGCCGGCCTCGCCCAGCGGGCTGAGCCCGAACAGCTCGTCGATCGAGCGCAGCAGGGAGTAGGGGTCGTAGGCGGCGGCGTCGGTGCCGCCCGGGGTCAGCAGGGGGGAGACGAGCAGCGCCCCGGTCCTCAGCGGGTCGGCTGCCGGCGCGGCCGGATCGGCGGCGGGCGCCGGATCGGCGGCGCCGAAGCTGACGATCAGCAGGCCGTCCTTCTTGAAGGCGGGGGAGGCGAGGATTTCGGGCACCAGCCTTGCCAGGTAGGCGTCGGCCGCGGCGGCGCCGTCGGGCGTGCCTTCCGGGCACTGGCCGCGGAAGCCGGCGTCGCAGGCGCTCGGCGCGATGTAGCTGAGGTTCGGAGTCGCGTCGGCCTTCTTCAGGGCCCCGGCGAGCCCGGTCGCCGGCACGTCGTTGGCGGCGCAGTCGCCGAGGTCGAGCAGCGAATGGAAGTAGACGAACGGGTTCGTGGTCGACGAGTAGGCCCCCGGCGCCGGCGCCGGCGCGGTCGCGTCGGGTTCCGGATGGACGCAGCTGCCCGGCTTGCCGTCGGCGTCGGCCATCCCTTCGACGTAGGCGCGCCAGGTGAGGCGGCCGCTGCCGAGCTGGTCGGCGAGGGTCAGCGTTGCCACCGGGAACAGGCACCCTTCGTAATCGGGGCAGTTCGCCCTGGTGCCCTCGGTCGGCGCCTGGCCGCTGATCGTCGCGATCCCGTTGGGCAGCGAAGCCTGGTCGAGGAGCGAGTAGTCGGTGAGCAGCACCCCCTGCTGGCGCAGGTCCCCTGAGAGGTAGGGCATCTGCGAGCCGCTCGGGCCGAAGGCGGCTTCGTAGCCCGGGCTCGTCAGGGAGATGAGGAAGACGTGCTTGACCGGCCCCGCTTCGGGCAGTTCCGGTTCGGTCGGGGGGCGCGTCGGAGCTTCCGGTTCGGGTGCGGGGGCGGCTTCCGGCGCCGCGGGGGCCGGGAGGGGAAGCGGCCCGGAGGAAGCCGCTTCGGCGCCTGGCGACGATTCCGGCGCCGCGGCCGGGCCGGCGGCCGCCGCGGGGGCGGGAGCAGGGGCCGGCGCGGCGGCGACCGCCGCCGGGTGTTCTTCCATCAGCGAGCGGGCCGCGGCCTCGGCCAGCGGGCCGACCCCGCCCTGGCCACTGAGGGCGGAGGCGACGATCGCCGAGGTGGCCACCAGCGAGGAGGCGACGAGCAGCCCGAAGCGCTTCCCGGTCAGGGTCGCGGCGGCCGCGATCGCCTTCTGCATCTGGCCGTGCAGGTACGTCACGCGCCCGCCTCCGTGGCCACCAGGGGGGTCCCGCACTGGGGGCAGAAGCGGTCGGCGGCGCCGAAGGGCGAATTGCAGGTGGGGCAGTGCCCGGCGGCGTCGGTGCGTTCGATCTCCAGCAGCCGTTCGACCGCCAGCAGCTCGGCGTCGACCCGCTGCAGCTCACCTGCTTTGAGGGTGAGGACGTCGAGGCGGACGTGGTCGCGGATCGCCATCTCGTAGAAGGCGCCGCCGAGGTCGGCCTGCATCACGGTGAACTTCTCCAGCAGCCGGTCGCGCTGGGCCTGCAGCTCCTTGTTCACCGGCGGCGGCTCGGGCGGCGCCGGTTTGACGGCGCCATTGCCGTTGCCGGCCGGCGGGCCGTTTGCGGCTCCTTTGCCGGAGGCCAAGCCCGGCAGCCTCATCTCTCGCAGCCGCTCGATCACGGTTCGACCCCCGAGGGAGCCGGAGCGCTGCCGCCGCCTTCGCCGCCGACGACGATCACGTCGGGCAGGTTCTGCTGAGCCTTTATGTAGTTTTCGCCCGTCTGTTCGGGGTTTTCTTCGACCAGCTGCGTGTCCTCCGCTTCCTTCTGCTTGGAGGCGTGGAAGTCGGTCACTTCGTGGACGTCGCCGTTTTCGGTGTGGGCGACGACCTTTTCCTTCGGCTTGGCGTTGGATTTCCTGGCGCTGGCCTTCTTGCCGGCTTTCGCTTTGACTTTCGTGGCCGCCGTCGTGGGCGTGGCCGCGGTGCTGGCGGCCGTGGCCTGCCGTTCGTGGAGCGCTCTCATCAGCGCCTCGCTGTTGTCTTCGCCGGAGCCGCTGCGGCCGACGACCACCCCGATCGCGACCGCGATCGGCAGCAGGGCGAAGAAGCCGACCGCGGCGGCGCGGCTGGTCTGGCCCTGTTTCGCCGCCGGCTCCGCCAGCGGCCGCCGCGTCCGTTTGCTCATCGCCGCGAAGTAGCGGGAGGAGGGGTTGGCGCCGTTGCCGCGCCGCGCCGCGCAGTTGACGCAGTAGCGCTGCTGGGGGTCCAGCGGCGCCCCGCACTCCTCGCAGGGCTCATACGTGTGCGGCCTGCGAACGTCTTCAAGCTGCATGCTCATCCCGCCCCCTTCTCGCTCTTCTGCTGACGGGACGATTTTTGGTTGGCTGCGCCGCTTTCCGTCCCGTCGGCATCGTGTTTGTGGTGTTTACGCGTGGCTTTGCGCTGCGCCCTCGCCTCGAGGATCCGTTCCGATTCGGCCCGCTGGGCGGAGGCCTTTTCCTGGGTCGTCTCGCAGCCCGCGAGGCTGCCGGCGCCGAGGGCGCCGCAGAGGGCCAGCACCGCGAGCTGTGGTGGCTTAACCGAAGGCACCGCTGACGTACTCCTGGGTCCGTTTCTCGCGGGGCGAGCCGAACAGCGCGGTGGCGCTGTTGTACTCGACCAGGTCGCCGAGGTACATGAAGGCGACGTGGTCGGCGATCCGGTATGCCTGCTGCAGGTTGTGGGTGACGATGACGACGGCGACGTCGTCGCGCAGCCTCACGATCAGGTCCTCGATCACCTGGGTCGATTTCGGGTCCAGCGCCGAGCAGGGCTCGTCGAGCAGCAGCACCTCGGGCTCGGCCGCCAGGGCGCGGGCAATGCAGAGCCGCTGCTGCTGGCCGCCGGAGAGCTTCAGCGCCGGGTGGTCGAGGTTGTCCTTGACCTCCTCGAAGAGGCCGGCGCGGTCGAGGGCGCTGTGGACCGCCGGCTCCAGCGTCTTCTTGCGCGCCCGCCGCGAGCCCTGCTCGCGCAGGACGTAGGCGATGTTGTCGAAGACGCTCATCGGGAACGGGTTCGGCTGCTGGAAGACCATCGTCACCCGCCGCCGCAGCAGGGTCGGCTCGATCTGGAAGATGTCAACGTCGTCGAGCAGGATGCGGCCGCTCAGCCGCGCGCTCGAGGTCAGCTCGGTGAGCCGGTTGAGCGAGCGCAGCAGCGTCGTCTTGCCGCAGCCCGAGGGTCCGATCAGGCTCAGCACCTCGCCCTGGCGCACCGGCAGCGAGACGCGCCTGACGGCCTCTTTGGCGTCGTAGTGGACCGAGACGTCGTCGATCTCCATCCGCCGGATCGAGAACTGGGGCGCCTTGATCGAGCGGCGGGCGGTGGTGAAGCCGCTCTGATGCTGGGCCGCCGCCGCGTCGCCCGGGTGCACCGGCGGCAGCACCTCGGTCGCCGCGGTGGCGCCCTCGAGCGGGATCCGCCGGATCGGCGGCGGCCCGGACGGTCGCGTCGCCGCGAGCGGCTGCGGCGTCGGGGCCGCGGGGGTGTCTGAGTTTTCCCGTCGCATATGGGGGTCAAACTCAGAAACGTCTGGCGTCAGTGGCTCCACGTTCCTGCCTTTCTGGCGCGGCGGTGGACGACGTCGACGGCCGCGTTCAGGGTCAGGACCATCAGCAGCAGGACGAAAGCCGCCGCGTAGGCTTTCTCCGGCTGGTTGAGGTTTCCGGTGGGGGAGGCCTCGTAGACGAAGTTGGTCAGGGTGGTGCCGGCGCCGCGCAGGTAGTCGAGCGGGAAGCCGACGCCTTCGACCGGGGCGAAGTTCTGGGTGGCGCCGAGGAGGACGACGATGATCGCGGTGTCGCCGATGATGCGGCCGAGGCCGAGCATCGCGCCGGTGGCGACCTGCGGGCGGCAGGTCGGCAGCAGGATCCGCCTCGTCGTCGCCGCCTTGGTCTTGCCGACCGCGTAGGAAGCCTCGCGCACGTGGCGCGGGATCGAGTTCAGCCCCTCGCGGACGCTGGCGACGATCAGCGGCAGCGCCACCAGCGAGAGCATCGCCCCGGCGGCGAAGAAGGAACGGCCGAAGACGACCCCTTCGGAGCTGCGGCTGAGGAAGCCGAGCGCGGTGCTGGAGAAGATCACCGTCCCGAACAGGGCGAGGACGATCGAGGGGATGCCGGCGATCGCCTCGATCGTCGATTCGGTGATCCGCGCCAGCGCCGCCGGGCGGCCGTACTCGACCAGCCAGACCGCGATCGCGATCCCCGCCGGCAGCGCCAGCGCGATCCCCATCGTGGCGACGATCATGGTCCCGAATAGGGCGTCGGAGAAGCCGCCGGTTTCGGCCTCGCTGAAGCCGGCGGCGGCCGGGGTCCAGAGCATCTCCGGGCGCAGGAACCTGATCCCCTGGACCAGCAGGTAGAGGACGATCGCCACCGCGATCGCGCAGAAGAGCAGGCCGAGGGTCCAGCAGATCGCCAGCCCGATGCGGTCGACGAGGCTCCAGGTGGCGCTGCCCTCGACCGCCCCCTTCCTCTGGTGGGCGCCGGGGGGATCGCTCTGCTGCGGCGGCGGCACAGGCGGGACGGTGAGCGGGGGGGCTGGCGTCTGCGACTCCATCAGGGAGCCCCGTACTTCTGCATCGCCCGCCGCGCCGCCCAGCCGGTGAGGGAGAACGCCGCCGCCGAGAAGAGCAGCACCGCGGCGATCGAGAACAGGGTCGCGTTGAAGGGCGGCGAGCTGAGCTGGTCGATGCTCTTGACGATCGTCGGCGCCAGCGGCCGCGAGGGCTCGTAGACGAAGATCAGCCCATCGGCGGGGTTGGGGGCGAAGGCGACCGAGCCGGAGATCATCGCCAGCATCACCGCCTCGCCGATCGCGCGGGCGACCGCCAGCACGGTGCCGGCGACGATCGCCGGGCGGGCGCTGCGGACGCCGATCTTCCAGGTGGTGCGCCAGCGGTTGACGCCGAGCGCCAGCGAGCCCTCCAGCCAGCCCGGTTTCACCGCCCGCAGGCCGTCACTGAAGATCGAGACCATCAGCGGCGCGATCATCACCGTCAGCACCAGGACCGCCGCCAGCAGGCTGTAGCCGGTCAGGGAGATGACGCCGGCGACCGAGGCCTTCTGCCCCTCGGTGACCAGGTGGTTGCCGATGAACGGGACCAGCACCAGCACCCCCAGCAGGCCGTAGATGACCGAGGGAACGCTGGCCAGGAAGCGGATTACCGGCTGGAGGATGTTGCTCATCCACTCCGGGGCGAACTCGACGATGAAGACGGAGACGAAGAGGGCCGAGACGAGGGCGATCAGGACAGCCCCCCCGGTGATCAGCAGCGTGCTCCAGATCAGCGGCCAGGCGTGGAAGGTGTAGAGGTATTCGCCGCTGGTCTGGGCCGAGAGCGAGATCGCGTTGAGCTGGTCTTCGACCGAGCCGGAGGAGCCGAACCAGGAGAGGCCGTTATGGGCGAACGAGGGCCAGGCGTGGACGAAGACGGTGACGATCAGCGCCAGCAGCAGCGCGACGACGCCGCAGACCAGCGCGCCGAGCATCCGCTCGACGCGCTGGTCGGACCACTTCGGTCCGTACTCCTGGGGGAGCTCCTCGTCCAATGCCCTACTTCTTGTTGAACGCGGGGACGCCGCCGGCCTGGGCGATCACCGTTCCGGCCAGAGGACTGCGCCGCGCCCAGTCGATGAATTTGAGCAGCGCTTTCGGGCTGGCGCTTCCGTCGCCCGGGAGGACGATGAAGAGGTAGCGCGAGAGCGGGTATTTGAGCGGCTCGACGCTGATCTTGCTCGGCGCGCAGGGGATGCCGTTGACCTTGAGGGGCTTGAGGCCCTTCTTCTGCCAGGCGAGACCGGCGTAGCCGATCGCGTTAGGGTCCTGCTTGACCGCGTTGACGACGAGGCCGTCGGCGGTCAGCGCGTTGACGTTGGACGCCGGCGGTTCGTTGTTCAGCACCGCCTGGAGGAAGAAGTTGTAGGTCCCTCCATTGGTGTCGCGGCCGACCGGGTCGATCGTGGTGCCGAGCCCCGAGCCGACCTGGCTCCAGTTGGTCAGCAGGCCGCGGTAGATGTCGTGGGCCTGCTGGATCGAGATGTTGGTGAGGTTGTTCTTCGGGTTGACGTCGAGGCAGAGCCCGTCGAGGAACATCTTCACGTAGGTGGTCCCGGCGTCGCTGGGGAGGGGGGTACGGGCCTGGCCCGCGAACTGGCTGGTCCCGTTCTGGACGTCTTTGACGCCGGCGTTGCCGCCGTTGGCGGTGTAGACGAAGTGGACCTTGTGGTTGACCTTCTTCGTGTAAGTCGCGAAGAGGGCCTGCAGCACGGGCTGCGCGGCCACGGAGCCCGACCCGATCAGGGTCACGGCACCGGCCGACGCCGGTGCGGCGAGCCCCAGGAGGGAGATCGCCGCTATGGCGAGGGTCTTGATTCTCATTGCTGGATTAAGTCCTTTCCTGCCGGGTATGAATCATTAACAACACTTTGTTGACCAACTTGATCGCATAACCCTAGCAGCTTCTGTAGTTTATTGACCTCCTTAGTAAAGAAGGCGCCGAGGGCAGCAATAGCCGCGCGGGGCCGCAGACATGGAGGATCAATTGCTGAAGAGAAGACTGTCCACCCCTCGAGTCGCGACCGCCGTCGTGCTGTCCGCGGTGGTCGCCGTCTCGGTGACGGTGGTGCCGTCCGTCGCCCAGTCGTTCCTGACGAGCCAGAAGGCGGCCAAGGTCTACGTTTCGAACAAGAAGGCCAGCCAGCTGTACCTGAAGAAAAAGGCGGCCTCGAACCTGTACGTGCCGAAAGCCGGCGCCCCGAAGCAGCCGGTGGTCGGGATCGCCGCCGGGACCGCGCAGTTCAACGCCGCCGGGACCGCTACCGGCTACATCCCCACCGCGTTCACCTCGTTCGCGACCAAGGCGGAAGTCAGTTCCGTGGTGATCCAGTTCTCGGGGCAGGCGACGTGCATCGCGCCGAAACCGACGGCTGACCAGGCCTGCCCGGTGCAAATCCTGGTCGACGGCCAATCGACCGGGAAAGTGAACTTCGCCCCTGCCACGGCGGAATCGCCGGCCCCGGTGCCGCTCGTCCACACGATCGCGCAGACGAGCGTCCTCGCCAAAGGCGGTCACACCGTCGCGGTCCAGTGGGCGGGAGCGAAAAACGTCAACTTCGCGCTCAAAGGCTGGAACCTCGCCGTGCAGGCGTTCCCCCAGCCCGACGAACCGCTGCAAACGGAAGAACCCCCGAAAGGCGGATCGAAGTAACGACCTGAAGCCGCCACCCCCCGGGACTGCATCAAATTCCCGCCTACGAGGCGGGGAATTTGATGCGGTTCGCGGGGGGTGGCTTGACCTCAGGCGCCGGCGTCACACATTCGCCGCATTCGTCTGAGGGCTCAGCGCATTCGCCGTTCACGGCTCAGCGCTGGGGGCGGGGGAGGGAGTCGCCGAGGATCAGGCGGGCGCGGTAGAAGAGCGCCTCGTCCGCCCCCCGCAGGGTCGACTCGCGGTTGTCGGCTTGGGTGGTCCGGTTCTGCCCGGTCCCAGCCGGCTCCTCGTCCCGCACCAGCCCCGTCAGCCGACCCCGTGACCGAAACGTGGTCCGCTCCGTGTTCCTGGTCATCCTGTCTCCTTTCTGCATTTGTTGATCATCTAACTCAAGAATATCAGAAGCTGCGTAGGCGAATCAAGATGGGAGAGGTGGCAAGGCCCGGGAAGCTCAGGCTCAGCAACCGCTCTCGTGGCTCTGCTCGACGTACGGACCCTCCCCAGTTCACGTTCACCAGGAACCACCACTTCCGTGGCGAGTTGCCCCGCCATCCCATCCCATCCCATCCCATCCCATCCCTTCCCTCTCCGGCAAGCAACCGTCCCTCGCGCCGCCTCGCTGCCGATCGCAAGGGGTGCGGTGGGGGTCGCTCGGTACTCAGCATGGAACCCAGCCACTGCGCCGAAGGCGCCGTGGCTGGGCGGAAGTGCTCCGAGCGACCCCCACCGGCACCCCTACACGCGCGCGAAGATCAAGCGGCGAAGTGGGGCGGGGCGTCACCCGGCAAGAAGACGCCCCACCCCGTCGCCTCTTCAAACGGCTGCAGGTATCTCTGCGTCGCCGCCGTCTTGGGACCCGTGGGGAGTCGAGGCCCCACGGGAAGTTGACGACGACGAACCGTTGAAGCTTTTTGCCTGGACCGGGCGGAGGTAGGCGATCTGCCCCTCGCGCAGCTCGAGCCGCTGCAGTTCGGCTCGGGTCAGCTGCGCCCAGACCTCGGTCCCGTCGGAGAGCACCAGCTCGACGCGGATCTCGAAGCCGAGCGAGACGATCCGCTGCACCATGCCCTCCTGCGCGCGCTCGTCGGGATCGAGCACGACTTCCATGTCGTGCGGGCGCACGAAGTCGTCGCCGAGGCGGTTGACCTCGCCGACGAAGCTCATCACGAACTCGTTGGCCGGGTGCTCGTAGAGCTCGTCGGCGCTGCCCGACTGCTCGACCCGCCCCTCGTTCATCACCACCAGCTGGCCGGCGACGTCCATCGCCTCCTCCTGGTCGTGGGTGACGAAGATCGTCGTCACGTGCATCTCCTCGTGGAGTCGCCGCAGCCAGGTCCGCAGATCCTTGCGCACCTTCGCGTCGAGGGCGCCGAACGGCTCGTCCAGCAGCAGCACCTGCGGCTCCACCGCCAGCGCCCGCGCCAGCGCCATCCGCTGCCGCTGGCCACCGGAGAGCTGGGAGGGAAAGCGCCCGGCGAGGCCGTCGAGCTGAACCAGCTCCAGCAGCTCGTGGACCCGCTGGGACGTCTTGCGCTTGTCCCACTTGCGGATCTTCAGCCCGAACGCGACGTTGTCGTACACGGTCATGTGCTTGAAGGCGGCGTAGTGCTGGAAGACGAAGCCGACGCCCCGCTTCTGAGCGGGCTTGCGAGTGGCGTCCTCGCCGTTGATGTTCACCAGCCCCACATCGAGATCCTCAAGCCCGGCGATCGCCCGCAGCAGGGTGGACTTGCCGCTGCCGCTGGGGCCCAACAGGGCGGTGAGGGACCCGTCAGGCACCTCGATCGATACGTCGTCGAGCGCCTGAAAGTCACCGAAGCGCTTGCTTGCTCCCTCGACTGAGATTCCCATCAGGCGTCCTCCTTTCGTTTCAGTAGGTTCATTGCGAAGAGGGTGATCAGGGCCAGGAGCGCCAGCACCAGCGCGGCCCCGTAGGCGCCGGGTGAGTTGAAGTTGGCGTACTGCTTCTCGACGAAGAGGGGCAGCGTCTGCGTCTGCCCGCTGATCGAGCCGGAAACGATCGTCACCGCGCCGAACTCGCCGAGCACGCGGGCGGTGGTGAGGACGACGCCGTAAGCGACGCCCCAGCGGATCGACGGCAGGGTGATCTTCCAGAACGTCTGCCAGCCGTTGGCCCCGAGGGTGGAGGCGGCCATCTCCTGATCGGTGCCGATCTCCTGCAGGACCGGCACCGTCTCGCGGACCACGAACGGCAGCGAGACGAAGATGCTGGCCAGGACCATCCCCGGCACCGAGAAGAGCACCTTGATCCCGTTCTCGGCGAGGAACCCGAGCCAGCCGTCCGTCCCGTAGAGCAGGAACAGCGAGAGGCCGATGACGATCGGCGAGACCGCGAAGGGGAGGTTGATGATCGCGTCGATCGCCCCGTTGGCCTTCGACTTATGGCGGACCAGCAGCAGCGCGCAGGCGACCCCGAAGATCGTGTTCAGCGGCACCGAGACCGCCACCATCAACAGCGTCAGCTTCAGCGCGTGCAGGCCGTCGGGCGAGGTGACCGCGTCGAGCGGCGGGCTGATCCCTTCTTCGAAGGTCTTGTAGAAGATCATCACCAGCGGGATCAGCAGCAGCATCGTCAGGTAGCCGAGCCCGAGCACGCGGAGGCCCCAGCGGCTGGTGGGATTGGCGCTCATCAGATTGCGCCTCCCCCGGAGACGTCCTTGTTCTGGACGGTGGCGATGAAGTCGGTCGAACCGCGGTCGTGGCGGATCGCCCAGCGCTGGATCAGCGAGACGCAGGCGAGCAGCAGCAGCGAGGCGACCAGCAGGACCACCGAGACCGCGGAGGCGCCGACGTCGTTGCCGGACTCCACCTGGTTGCGGATGAAGACCGAGGTGACCGTCGTGTCGGGCAGGCCCCCGGCGAAGAGCAGGACCGAGCCGAACTCGCCGAGGGCGCGGGCGAACGCGAGCGCGACGCCGGCGGCGAGGCCGGGAAGAAGGTTGGGGAAGATGATGCGGCGGAAGATCGTGAAGCTGCCCGCCCCCAGCGAGGCGGCGGCGGCCTCCATCTCCCGGTCCATCTCCAGCAGCAGCGGCTGGACGGCGCGGACGACGAAGGGAAGGGTGACGAACATCAGGGCGACGACGACGGCGGCTCGGGTCGCCGCCAGGTGGATGCCGAGCGGACTGTCGTTGCCGTAGAGCGTCAGCAGGGTGAGGCTGGCGACGATCGTCGGCAGCGCGAACGGAAGGTCGATGACGGCGTTGACCGCGCTCTTGCCGGGGAAGTCGTCACGGACCAGGAGCCAGGCGAGGATCGTGCCGAAGATCGCGTTGATGACGACGACGATCAGCGAGCAGACCACCGTCAGCTTCAGGCTCTTCACCGCCAGCGGCGAAGTGACCTGATCGCAAAAGGTCCCGAGCCCGCCGGCGAAGGCTTCGCTTGCCACCGCCGCCAGCGGCAGCAGCACGATCAGGCTCAGGTAGAGGACGACGACGCCATAACCCGAGCCGACGCCCAGCCCGGGCAGGCGCAAGCCTGCCCGGGGGGCGCGAGAGCGGGTGAGGGTCCCGGCCTCCATCGATCAGCCGGAGGTGGAGACCCCAAGTTCGGTCTCGATCTGGGCGACCGAGCCGGATTCTTCGTCGAAGAATTCGTCGTTGACCTTGCCCCAGCCGCCGAACTTGCTGATCTTGAACAGCTGCTTCGGGGTCGGGAACTGCTTCGGGTCGACCAGCTTCGGGTTGACCGGGCGGTAGCCGTTTTCGGCCCACAGTTCCTGAGCTTCGTCGGACCAGAGCCAGTTGAGGAAATCTTCCGCCGCCGGCTCCGGCGCGTCTTTGGTGACCGCGATCGGGGTTTCGATCTGCAGCGTCGCGGGCGGGATCACGTATTCGACGTCTTCGCCTTCCTTTTCGGCCTTGATCGCTTCGTTCTCGTAGGTGAGGAGCACGTCGCCCTGGCCCTGGCTGAAGGCCGAGAAGGCGTCGCGGCCGCTGCCCGGCTGGGCGACGGTCTGTTCGAGGATGGTCTTGACAGCTGCCAGCGCCTGGTCGGGCGAGTCGCCTTCTTCCAGCGCCGCGCCGTAAACGGCCATGATGTTCCAGCGCGCCGAGCCGGAGCTGAACGGGTTCGGGGTGACGACGTCGACGCCCTTGTCCTCGATGTCCTTGAAGGACTCGATCCCTTCCGGGTTGCCCTTGCGGGTGAGGATGACGACGACCGAGTCGGTGGCGATCCCGTGGTATTTGCCCGCTTCCCAGTTCTTGGCGACGATTTCGCCTTCTTCGACGAGCCGTTCCATGTCGCCGGCCTGCGAGAAGTGGACGACCGACGCGGGCTGTCCCGCGACGACGGCCCGGCTCTGGTCGCCGGAGGCTCCGAACGAGTTGCTGAAGCTGACGCCCTGGCCCTGCGAGGTCTTCTCAAAGGCGGGCTCGAGGGTTTCGGCGTAGACGGATTCCGGGGTGGAGTAGCCGACCACGTCGAGCTTGCCCCCGGAGCCGCTGGAGCCGGAGCTCGAGCCGCTGGAGCTGCTGTCGCTGCTTCCTCCGCAGCCGGCGGCGATGACTGCAAGCAACAGGGTGACCAGGGCGGCCGAGAGGCCGACCGTCACGCTGCGCCGCCGGGAAATGCGCGCGTTCCGCATCAAGTAGTTCCTTCCTATTTCGACTGACTTACTTTCTTGAGCAACTTACTGCTCAATCAGTGGCGGGCACCGTAGCACAAAGTCGATCAGGAAAGTAGAGAATCCGGATCTGGATTTAGGGAGATGGATCGATCGCCGCGATCATCCTCAGCGCCGGCGCTGCGCTCGGCACCCGCTCGAGCGCGCCCACTTAGACTGCGGCGGGATGAGCATCGACGCGCTGCGCGCGCCGGAGGAGCGTTTCGAGGGGTTGCCCGACTACCCCTTCGAGTCGCGCTACCGCGAAATCGACGGGCTGCGGCTGGCCCACCTAGACGAGGGGGAGGGGAAGCCGGTCGTCTTCTTCCACGGCGAGCCGACCTGGTCGTTCCTCTGGCGGAAGGTGATCCCGCCGGTGCGCGAGGCCGGCTACCGCTGCATCGCCCCGGACTACGCTGGCTTCGGCCGCTCCGACAAGCCCACGGACCCAGGCTGGTACACCTACGACCGCCACGTCGAGCTGATGGCGGGGCTGCTCGAGGAGCTCGACCTCCGCGACGCCACCGCCGTCGTTCACGACTGGGGCGGACCGATCGGGCTGCGGCTGGCGGTCGAGCATCCCGACCGGATCTCGCGGCTGGTGATCATGGAGACCGGCCCGTTCACCGGCCACCAGAAGATGAGCGACGCGTGGTTCGCCTTCCGTGACTTCGTCCGCGACAACGAGGACGTCCCGGTCGGCTTTCTCGTCAAGGGCGGCTGCAGGAACGATCCGGGCGACGAGGTGGTCGCCGCCTACGACGCTCCTTACATGGAGCCGGCGGCCAAGGCCGGCGTCCGCGCCTTCCCGCTGATCCTGCCGACCACGCCCGACGCTGTCGGCGCCGCCGAGGGCAAACGCGTAGCCGACGCGCTGCGCGAGGACGAACGGCCGGCGCTCGTGCTCTGGGCCGACTCGGACCCGATCCTGCCGTTCTCGGTCGGAGAGCGGGTCTCCAGCGAGCTGAACTTCCCGCCACCCCGGTCGATCAAGGACGCCAGCCACTTCTTGCAGGAGGACGCGGGTCCCGAGATCGGGAGCATCATCGCCGACTGGCTCAGCAGTTAGGGGAGGGGCCGGGGATGACTCGGCGGACAACAGCGGGGAGGGTCCGGCGAGTCATCCCCGGCCCCTCAGGCCGGGCGCTCGACCAGTTCAGGCCGGCAGCTCGACCAGTTCCAGTAGCTCGGCGTGGGAATGGTCTGAGAGCAGCTGAACCGGCCGCGGCGGCGCGTCGTCTTCGAGCCAGGTGACGGTTCCTGGCCAGTAGGGGCTCGGGGGTCGGCCGGGGTGGTGGAAGGCGGTGGCGAAGACCCAGCTGCCGGTGTTGTGGAGGCATCCGCCGCGTGGGAGCGCCCACTCGGGTTCGGTTGGGAGCGGGCCGCCGCGGTGGGTGTGGCCGGTGATCACCTGGACGTCGTCGATCCCGAGGCGCACCGTGGTCTCAATCGCCCCCTCGAGGCCGCTGCGAAAGATCGCGGCCGGGGTGACGTCCGAGTTGAAGTCGGCGTGCAGGAGCTTGTTGAGGCCGCGGATCGCCAGCGGGAAGCCGGCGCGCGCGGCACGGGCACGCATGGTGCGCGCCTTCTCCTCGCCGGCGAGGATCTCCCAGGCCCGCTCGCCAGGACCGTTGCGCCGGCGCCGCACCGGCAGCACCTGCGCGAGGCCGTAGGCGAAGCCATAGAGCGGGCGGAGCACCCGCTCGTAGTCGCTCGGCGTCGCCGCCTGGGGCGGATCTCCGAGGAAGCGCATCATCGCCGCCGCCGCCAGGCACTCGGCTCGCGGCAGTGAGAGATGGGCGTCGATGTAGTGGCCGTGGGTGGCGTAGACGTCGTCCCGCAGCCAGACTCCGGGATAGGCGGCCTGCAGTCGCGCTGGCCCTAGCCAGCTGGCGATCATCTCCAGCGGTCCCGGGGCGGGGGCGTAACGGTGTTCGAGGCCAAGCGAAGGCTCGCCGGCGATCGAGAGCTGGTCGAGCAGTGGCTCGGCGAGGCGGGCGTCGTGATTGCCCGGGACGAGGATCACCTCGGTCCCCCCGAGCTGTTCGCCGAGCTCCTCGAAGAAGGGCCGGCTGCGCTCGAGCGAGGGGCCGACCGGCAGGTTGCGCAGCTCGACCACGTCGCCCAGCAGGACGAGGCGGTCGGCGCCGGCGATCTCCTCGAAGAGGACGCGGCGGATGCTGGAGTGGCGGAGCACGTCCTCGTCGCTGGCGACGCCGAGGTGGAGGTCGGAGATGATCGCCGTCCGCATCCGACCTTTCTACCTGAGGCTCTTCCGCGTTCGCCCTTTCCAGGGGCATATGACCGGAAAAGGACGAACGTCGGCAATGGTTTGGCAGGTTTGGCTGCCCAGCCAGCTTGGGTAGCATCGGCGAATGCCGCAGTTTTCAGCCGAACAGATGGCGCCCGCGAACGGGATCGAGCTCTGCTACCAGGAGATGGGCGACCCCGACGGCGAGCCGCTGATCCTGATCATGGGGCTGGCGACGCAGATGATCGCCTGGGACGAGGAGTTCTGCGCGATGCTCGCCGAGCGTGGCTTTCGCGTCGTCCGCTTCGACAACCGCGACATCGGCCGCTCGACCAAGCTCCGCGGCGCGAGCGTGCCGAATCCGCTCGACCTCCTCGTCGGGCGGGGCCGGCCCGAGTACCGCCTGCGCGACATGGCCGCGGACACCGTCGGGCTGATGGACCACCTGAAGATCGGCTCCGCCCACATCGTCGGGGCCTCGATGGGCGGGATGATCGCCCAGTGCACCGCGATCGGCCACCCCGACCGCGTCCGCTCCCTCGGCTCGATCATGTCGACGACCGGCAGCCGCCGCGTCGGCCACCCCAGCTACAAAACCTTCGGCCTCCTGCTCGGCAAACCGCCGCGCGAGCGCGAGGCGGCGATCGAGCGCGTCGTCAAGACCTTCAAGACGATCGGTTCGCCCGGCTATCCCTTCGAAGAGCAGCGGATCCGCGATCTCGCCGGCCGATCCTTCGACCGCGGCCACAGCCAGGCCGGCATCGCCCGCCAGCTCCACGCGATCACCGCCTCCGGCGACCGCGCGCCGCACCTGCGCGAGCTCGATGTCCCGACCGTCGTCATCCACGGCAAGAGCGACGTCCTCGTCAACCCCTCCGGTGGCCGCGCCACCGCCCGCGCCATCCCCGCCGCCCGCCTGAAGATGATCGACGGCATGGGCCACGATCTGCCCCGCGCCCTCTGGCCCACCTTCGTCGAGGAGATCTGCTGCAACGCCGCCCGCGCGCCGCAGGCAGATCTTGCCGCGCAGGAGGCCTAGCTCCCCAGTCCTCCTCAGCGCGCGCATACGTCGCACTCACGCAGACTCGACCAGCAATGCGGCTGAGAGGAGTCGAACCTCCACGGGCTCTCGCCCACACGGACCTGAACCGTGCGCGTCTACCAGTTCCGCCACAGCCGCGCGGAGCAGGCAATTTACCGGTTGCGAGCCTTCCCGTCCGGCGCCGCCCTAGCCACCGCCCGCCCCGCCGGCTTCGCTAAAGTGCCCAGACCCTCGCCGCTATCGTCTAGGGGACTAGGACGCCGGATTCTCAGTCCGGAAACCGGGGTTCGAATCCCCGTAGCGGTACTCTGGAAAGCCGAAAACCCTGGGTTGCCGGGGTTTTTCGTTTTCGAGATGGCAACCGCAGCGCAGCAGGAGGTCGCTCGGCCTGATTCGGACGTCAGTCGAGCTGCAGTCGCATGGGATGAAGGCCGACATCGAGTGCGTCTCGGGAGTCGTCGGCGGTGAAGCCCCAGGATTCATAGGCTCGAAGACTGTCGGCGGTAGCCGTCAGCCGCGCTTCGGTGACACCGATGCGACCCCAGAGCTCGACAAGGTCGCTCATCAACCTGGTCCCAAACCGCTGATTACGGCGGCTCTCAGGGATGTAGAGATCGATTAGCCACGCGACCCGTGCATTGCGCCCCGCCACGCCGCCGATTTCCAATCCGAACTCCCGCTGTTCGGCTCGCGGGTCGAAACGGCCGAAGACGACGATCCGCTCATACGCCGGCGGCTCGAGGCAGGACTGCGGATGGAAGGCGAGGCCCATGCCCTGACTAAGGCGGTCCAGCAGGAAGAGGTGGGCCTCGCGGATCAGCCCAGGTTCTGCGTCAATGGTGACGGGACGCAACGGTTCAGCTAGTGGGGGTCCAAGCCGCCTCCGATCACGGAATCCGAGCATGCCGGTCGGGTCTCAGAATCCGAGCAGGGCTCTGATCGCGGCGATGGTGAGTCCGCTGGTGGCGCTGACGGCAACGTCGCCCGCGCGGATCTTCTCGGTCCAGTCACGCAGTCGAGAGCGCTCGGCCTCGTCTTCGGTCTGTTCGGCCCGTTCGTTGAGGAGGGCCGCGGGATTGTCCACGGCCATCCGGCCCGCCGGCGTCGGATAGAACTCGGTCTCGCTCTCCCAGCCGACGAGGCTGAGTTCGACAAGTTGGCTCAGATCGTGGTGTCGGACGACATCGGGTGGGAGCGCCCAGCCGGGATGGCGGACGATGTCGACCTGGTCGGTGCGCAGAAGGAGGAGCGGTTTAGAAGGGTCGGCATTGAAGGCGTCGACGATCGACTTCAGGATCACGGCCAATCGTTGGTCGGGGTCCGAGAGCGCTTCCTTCAGGGTCTTTTCGACCGCGTCCGGGAAATGGTCGCGTGCTTTCGCGGAGGGCCAGAAGCGCCAGGTTGGGGCGACGCTCTTGTCGATCTCCAGCAGGTCCCGATTTACCAAGGACCGGATCTCGTCCCGGTGGGGGGACTGGATCGACTCGGGCCAGGGTGGGGAGGGAATCCGGTCGGCGCCTACGGGGATCTCGAAGAACCAGTCGACGTCGTCACCGGCGAGCCCGACCAGGGTCTCGAGGATCTCGGTGTCCCGCTCGTTCAACTAGATCGCGTCACTCACAAGGAACGGCAACGGTACAAGGAACTGCCGACAGGCTTCGTCAGTCAGTTTCGAGAGAGGAGGCTTAGGAGCGCTGGCGGGCGCGGCGGTGCGCTTGAAGTCCGGCACGTGGTGCGACGGTCAGCCAGTGGCACTCGGCGGGGGCACCGTCGGTCGGTTCGTTGCGGTAGATCAGGCGGAAGCGCGGCTTCGCTTTATGGGTCGGGATGTCAAATCGGACTCGGCGGCAGTTGGCTAGCTCGGGATGGAGACCCGGACCCATCAGCTCACCGCTGAAGGGGTTGCTTTTGCATTCGACCAGCAGCTCGGCAATGCGGCGCTTTAGGGACTCGGCTTCGTCCTTGCCCATTTGGTCGGTGTCGGCGGCCGGGGTGGTCAGTTCCGCTACGTCGTCGAGAACGCCTCTGGCGAACGTGACGCCCACCGCGCCGTCGGTCATTTCTCGGCAGGGATCTCGATGCCGAGCTTGGACAGCGCCTCAGCGCCGTCTTCCTTGTGATCGGCGGCGCCGCTACGGATACGCTCGGCGGCGATGGCGGCGGCCTCGTCGTCGGCACGGCGCGCTTCAAAGATTTCGGCCATCTCGTCGATTCTCGAGTTCATCGTCCGCATTTGCTCTTCGAGCCGATGCAGCTTGCCTTGAACCTGGTCCGATCTTCTGGGAAGAAGAGGCATCTACTAGGAAAGGCTACCTCGCGCGTCCGGATGCTCATGCGCCGGTTCCCAGATCCGTGTCCCCAAATATGTCCCCGACTCCACCGAACTAGATCGAACTCGACTGGTCCAACTGAACTCAGCTGCTTTGAATCGGCCGCAAATGGCTTTACAGAGGCAATTCTCAGTCCGGAAACCGGGGTTCGAATCCCCGTAGCGGTACTAGTTGCAAAGCGTTCGAGGAAGCCAAAGGTTTCCCGGGACTTTTTCGTTCAGTGAGGGCAACGGCTCGGCAACACGGCTGCTGCAGTGTCACGAAAGACCGAGGCGAGATTCCCCAAACGGAAGTGGTTTGCTGTTGCCGCGGCAACAGATGGCGGCGGTTCGCGACGACGGACCCGGATGGCTGCCGTGTTGCCTACCCCCGTCGTGAGTGGCGGCGGGGGAGGACCGTGATCGCGAAGGCGGTGGAGGCTTCGTGGATCAGGTCGACCGGGATAGCCGTGGTCTTCGCAGCCCTTCGCGGCACTTTCTCCGAGCCGAAGAGGGTAATCGAGATGAGCTGTCCGCGTGGGTCGTGGCGGGCCTTGTGGCGAATGCCCGCGTAGCCGGCCTCTTGAAACGCGAGTGCCCATCCTTGGGTCAGGTTGTAGTCCGTCGTGGAGTGAGTCTCTGCGGTGAGGCCGACCAGTCCAAGGACGGTTGGGTCGGTAAGATCGACCACCTCTGCCTTGGGCGGACGCAGGGAAATGCTTTGCGCGTCGACCAGTGGCTCCGGGATCACCCCGTCTGGCCGCACCAGGCGCCCGAACTTCTCGACGAAGGCGCCAATCCGATCCTCGGCGAGATAACAAGTGCCTGACTCAGCAAGGTTGAACCTGCCATCCGGGCCGACATCGAAGAACCAGTGGGCGACATCGGCGGGATGGATTCGCCACAGAGGCTCTGTCCCGAGCTTCGTGCTGGGAAGCTCGGGTAGGTTGTCCGGAGGAGCGGGCAGGCCGCGCGGACTCAACGCTTCAGGTCGGCCACGGTGGGGTGGGCCGCGAGAAGCAGGGGTTCGATGTCCGCGTCGGCGAACAAACCAACTGGCGCCCGGTTGCCAAGCTCCGGCTGGGGCGCGGTGACAAATGCGGCAAGCGCCCATGAGTCGAGCCCCGCATCGCCGAAGACCTCGTCGAGCTTCTTGATCACCCCGAAGGGTGCCCCGCTAGCCACGTCGAACTGCCAGCGTGGGTAGCGAACCAACCCAGCATCGTCGCGCAGCGCGACCACCGATCCACTGACGACCCGCTTGCGCAGCGCCTCGCGGCTGATGCCTCCTAGGAGGGACCGGCGAACCCCCCGCACGCGCCTGCCGCGGCGGACCCTGCGCGGTGCGGCGTCCTCGGTCGGCAAATAGCACCGCTCGCCGGTATCCGGCGCCCTCAGGCGCTCCTCATCCTGTTCCTTATGGTCGCTCCATAGACATAGAGAACAGAAGAAGGGGAGGCGCTGGCGACCCCAACGGGTGAACTGCATCAAATCTTGGTTGCTTAACGACCAGAATTTGATGCAGTTCGAACAGAAAGAGGCGAGCCCGGGGGCGTCGACTTGGCCGCGACCGGCCAGCCTGAGCAAGCCG
>JBJMKQ010000042.1:0-1988 GCA_045805725.1 Solirubrobacterales bacterium | reverse complement strand
CGCCGGTAGGAATCACCTGCCGCGTCTGCGAGCGCACCGACTGCGAGCAGCGTGCGTTTCCTTCCCTGCGCCACCGGCTGCACGTGGACGAGAACGTGCGCGGAGTCTCTCTCTACACGCCGGTAGGCGGCATGGACGCCACCTGATCGAGCGCCGAGCCGGCAGGCGCCGAGATGCCTTCCGAAAGGACCGCAAGATGCGCACAGTCGGGGTCGCGCCAAACTGGCGTTACTCCCACGAGGTTCGAGATGGATCTCTTCATTCCCGAGACGATGCAGGCCGCGGCGATTGACCGTTACGGCGGCCCGGAGGTCCTGCAGCCGCACGTCCTTCCAGTCCCGAAGCCTGGGAGCAAACAGGTTCTCATCCGGCTCGAGGCCGCAGGGATTGGCGTCTGGGACCCCGCAGTCCGGGCGGGTGAGTTCGAGTTCGGCAGGAAGGGCTTCCCCAAAATCCTGGGAAACGATGGCGCTGGAACGGTCGTGGCCGTCGGCAAGGGAGTCGAGCGAGTCAGCGTGGGCGATCGCGTGTACGCCTACGGGTACGAGGGCGGGTTCTACGCTCAGTACGTGGCCGTCAAGGAAGACGAGACCGCAATCGTGCCGGCCAACGTCCCTACCGACGAGGCAGGCGCCCTCGGTGCCGACGGCGTCACCGCGCTCATCGGGCTGGAGGAGAAGCTGAAGCTCCGCGCCGGCGAGAGTCTGATGATCTTCGGCGCGAGCGGAGGCGTCGGTCACCTCGCGGTGCAACTCGCCAAGCGCATCGGCGCGCGCGTGCTCGGCGTAGCTTCCGGCAAAGACGGCGTCGACCTGGTCCGCAGGCTCGGCGCCGATGCAGTGGTCGACGGTCGAAGCGGCCCCGAGTCAGTGGCGCGAGCCGTCCGCGCCTTCGCTCCGGAAGGCGTCGATGCCGCCCTCGTCCTCGCCAGCAGCGAGGCGCTTCAGCAGGCGCTCGGAGGCATGAGGAAGGGCGGTCGTGTGGCCTATCCGAACGGTGTCGAACCCGAGCCCCAAGGCCCGGCGGGAATCGAAGTGACGGCCTACGACGGCGTCCCGAGCCGCGAGATCTTCGAGCGACTCAATACCTGGATCACAGCTGGTCCGTTCCATGTCGAGCTGGGACGGACCTACGCTCTCGAGGACGCGGCGCAGGCGCATCAGGCGATCGGCCAGCATCACCTCGGCAAGCTGGCCCTGCGAATCCACGCGCATTGAGCTCATCCCCCCAGCTTCTTCTTGACCGCGAAGAACTGCCGGCAGGCCAGCCTCTCCGAACCGAGGCTTGCGCCGGCCTCAGCCGCGTAGGTTCTTCTTGAAGAAGTCCATGGTTCGCTGCCAGGCGAGGGCCGCGGCGGCCTTGTCGTAGCGCGGAGTGGTGTCGTTGTTGAACCCGTGCTGCGTGCCGGGATAGGTGAACATCTCGTACTTTACGTGGTTCGCTTCGAGCGCCGCCATGAACGCCGGGATGCCGGCGTTGATGCGGTCGTCCTTCTCGGCGTAGTGGATGAGGAGCGGCGCCTTGATCCTCGCCACGTCCTCCGCGGGCGGTTGCCCGCCGTAGAACGGCACCGCCGCGCTCAGCTCGGGGACGCGGGTGGCCAATAGGTTGGCGATCCCGCCGCCATAGCAGAAGCCCACGACGCCCACCTTGCCAGTGGATTCGGGGCGCTTCGCGAGATAAGGCACCGCGGCTACGAAGTCCTGGCGGGCCCTGTCCTGGTCCAGCTTGGCGAAGAGCTCGCGTGCCTTGTCCTCGTCGCCCGGATAGCCGCCGAGCGGGGTCAACGCGTCGGGAGCGAACGTGACGTATTGCTCCAAGGCGATGCGCCGGGCGACGTCCTCGATGTGCGGATTGAGCCCGCGGTTCTCGTGGATCACCAGCACGCCCGGCAGCTTCCCCTTGGCGTTCGCCGGCCGTACCAGATAGGCCCGGACCTTGCCGCTGCCGGAGGGAGACTCGATCTCCACCGATTCGGCCTTGATGCG
>JBJMKQ010000041.1:0-13324 GCA_045805725.1 Solirubrobacterales bacterium | reverse complement strand
TCCTCGCCGACGTAGCCGGCCTCGGTCAGCGCCGTCGCGTCAGCGATCGCGAAGGGGACGTTGAGGATCCGCGCCAGGGTCTGGGCGAGCAGCGTCTTGCCGCAGCCGGTCGGTCCCAGCATCATGATGTTCGACTTCTGCAGCTCGACCTCGGTCTCCTCGGACTGGGCGATCTGGACCCGCTTGTAGTGGTTGTAGACGGCGACGGAGAGCGAGCGCTTGGCGGCCTCCTGCCCGACCACGTACTCCTGCAGGACGTCGTGGATTTCCTGCGGCTTGGGCAGGTTCTCCAGCTCGAAGGCCGGCGGGGCGGTCAGCTCCTCGTCGATGATCTCGTTGCAGAGGTCGATGCACTCGTCGCAGATGTAGACGCCGGGGCCGGCGATCAGCTTCTTGACCTGGCGCTGCGACTTGCCGCAGAAGCTGCAGAGGAGCTGCTCGTTCGAGTCTGAAGGACGTGCCAGCGGAATCCCCTCCTAGTGGGACGAATCTCTTGCCTCCGGCGGCGTCCCAAAGCTTAGACGGGGACCTGCACCGGTTCGTGAGGGTCGTTTACGGCATCGGCGGGGCGGTCCCTGCACGTGAGCGCGGCCTTGCGTGCCGCTACCGTGGGCGGGTGGCCGCCGAGGTCAAGATCGCACCGGTCGCCGCCGGTAGGTTCGAGGAGCTGCTGCCGCTGATCGCCGCCTACCAGCGCTTCTACGAGGTGGAGGAGATCGACGAGGAGCGCAACCGCGCCTTCTTCCGCCGCTTCCTCGCCCCGAGCGAAGACGGAATGCTGCTCGGCGCCAGTCATGACGGTCGCCTCGTCGGCTACGCCTGCCTCTACTGGCACTTCAGCTCCCTGGATGCCTGCGAGAGCGTGCTGATGAACGACCTCTACGTGGTCGAGGACGTCCGCGGCGAGGGGATCGGCCGCGCCCTGATCCAGGCGACCGCCGAAGTCGCCGGCGAGCGCGGCGCGCCCTCAGTCGAGTGGGCGACGGCCCCTGACAACCGCACCGCTCAGCGCCTCTACGACTCCACCGGCGCCGCGCGCTCCGAGTGGATCAGCTACGAGCTGCGGGTCTGAGGCCCAACCGCCACATCAGGCCGAGCGGAGTTGAGGAGGCGGCGGGGGGAGCCGGTCGATCATCTCGAGCAGAGCCTCGATCAGGGCCGCCGCTCGTCCCGCCGGTCGTCGAGCTCGGCGAAGATCCGTTTGGCCCACTGCCTGTCCTCGACGATCATCGCCTCCATCCGCCGGGCGTGGTCCTGGAATTCCTCATCTTTGCGTTTGCGCGTCTCCCGTTCCTCCTCCCAGCGGGCGTCGGGCCTCCGCCCACCGTTTCTGCAGCTCCGCGCTGATCGCCTCGTGCTGCGCCACGGCCTCTTCCTGCCGCTTCCTCGCCGCCTCGATGCCGGTCCGCGCCACCTCTAGGCCGGTCCTCGCCGCCTCGAGGCCGGCCCTCGACACCTCGATGTCCGCGCGCGCCCTTTCCGTGCGCGCCGCTGCGCGCTGCGTCACCTCGGCGCATTCGGCAACCACAGCAGACAGTTCCTTCCGGTTCACAGGAGGAATTGTGCCAGCCAAGAACGCACAATATGGCGGGCAGAATGAAGAAATTCTGCAACCCGTTAGCGTCGATTGCGTGACTTTCAGCCTGGAGCCGGTCGGCCGCGACGATCCGCAGGTGCGGAAGCTGTACGCGGACTTCGTCCGCGAGGCCGACGGGCCGCTGGTCTACGACCGCGAGGGGGCCGGAGTCGACCTCGAGGAGGAGATCGCGAAGGGGCCGCCGGAGGACCTGGTGCCCCCGCACGGGGTGCTGCTGCTCGCCCGCGTGCGCGGGGAAGCAGCCGGGCTCGGCGGCGTCCGCCACCTCGACAGCGAGATCGCCGAGGTGAAGAGCATGTATGTCGCTCCCGCCCATCGCGGCAGCGGCCTTGGTCGGCGCATCCTCGCCCGCCTCGACGAGATCGCCCGCGAGCACGGCTGCCGGGCAGTCCGCCTCGACACCTCCGACTACCTCACCCCCGCCGTCGGCCTCTACCGCTCCGCCGGCTATCGCCAGGTCCCCGCCTACAACGGGAATCCGAAAGCCGACCTCTGGTTCGAACGCCCCCTCACCTGAACTGCATCAAATTTCCAGGCTCGAGGGCAGGAAATTTGATGCAGTTCAGGAGTAGCGGTCCCAGCGGCGCAGGGACGGTTCCGGGTCGACCGCGATGCCGTGGACGTGGATCTCGAAATGGAGGTGACAGCCGAGCCCCGCCGCGTTGCCCGTTTCGCCGACGGCGCCGACCCGCTCCCCCTCCCACACCCGCTCGCCCCCGCGCACCCGCGCCGGGCGCGGCATGTGGGCGTAGAAGTAGAGGCGCTGCTCGCCTTCGCCGTGGATCAGCAGGTAGTTGCCGTAGAGGACCGGGTCGAAGCCCCGCTGCAGCACCCGGCCGTTGCGGACCGCGACCAGCGGCGTGCCGCAGGCGGCGGTGATGTCGAAGCCTTCGTGGATGCGGCCGCCGCTGCGCGGGGCGTGGTAGGTCCCGACCGCCCCCCGGACCCCGTGTGGCCCCTGGACCGGGAAGACGTGGCCGTAGTAAGGGACGCCGCCGTCGCGGCTGGCGATCTGGGCTGAGGCGGGGGCGGCGACAACGGCCGCGAGGCCGAGGACAAGGGCTGCGGCGCGCCTCAGTGGTGCTCGATCACGCGGTCGACGATGCTGTATTCCCTCGCCTCGTCCGCGTTCATGAAGTAGTCCCGCTCGGTGTCTTTGGTGACCTTGTCGAAGGGCTGACCCGTGTGGTGGGCGATGATCTCGTCGAGGCGGCGGCGCACGTCGATGATCTCTTTGGCGTGGATCTCGATGTCCGTCGCCTGGCCCTGAAAGCCGGCCGAAACCTGGTGGATCAGGATCTTCGAGTTCGGCAAGGTCATCCGCTTGCCGTGGGCGCCGCCGCAGAGCAGCAGCGCTCCCATGCTCATCGCGACCCCGACGCAGATCGTCTGCACGTCGGGTTTTATGAACTGCATCGTGTCGTAGATCGCCAACCCCGCATACACCGATCCGCCCGGGGAGTTGATGTAGAGGCTGACGTCCTTGTCCGGATCCTCGGACTCCAGGTGCAGCAGCTGGGCGACGATCAGGTTGGCGATGTCGTCGGTCACCGGGGTGCCGAGGAAGATGATCCGCTCCCCCAGCAGGCGCGAGTAGATGTCGAACGCGCGCTCGCCGCGCGAGGTCTGCTCGACGACCATCGGGACCAGTGGACTCATCGCCGCGCACTCTATAGAAGCCATTTGTCGTGGCTGCGTGTCAGGGTGCGCCAGCTCCTTCAACCAGCTACCGCCAGCTCAGCCGTCCTGGCAGTTCGTGTCGCAGGAGGGGCGGGAGCACCCCTCCCCGGTACTCAGCATGAAGCCGAGCCAGAAAGGTCTGAGGCGTCAGCCGGAGGCGATTCTCTCGGCGGAGGTGCTCCGGGGAGGGGTGCTCCCGCCCCTCCCTGCAGTGCCTACTCGCTGCCCGGCGTCCAGAGCTCGCTGGGTTTGGCCTTGCCCTGATCGGGCGCCAGGATCTTCTCCCGCGCCTCGGCCTGCTCCTGGCGGGCGTCGGCCTCCTCTTTCGGAATCGGCCTGGCGGCCTCGGCGACAAGGTCGATCGCCTTGCGGGCGCGGATGTCCTCGCGGACGAGCGAGTCGCGACCGCTCTGGCGCAGGCGCTCCAGCAGCTTCTCGGGGGTGGTCCGTTCCTGTTCGGCGCTGTGCTCGAGCGCCTCGACCATCTCCTCGTCGGAGACGTCGATTCCCTCGGCCTCGGCAATCGCCGTCACCACCGCCTCGCGCTTCAGCTCCTTTTCGGCGTCCGGTTTCGTCTCCTCGACCAGCTCCTCGCGGGTCTTGCCCTGCATCTGCAGGAAGGCGGCGGGATCCATGCCCCGCTGGGCGAGCTGCCGTTCCATCCGCTCCCAGCGTTCGGTCGCCCGGGCCGTCGCCAGCGCAGGCGGGACCTCGACGGTGGCCCCCTCGACCGCGGCGTCGATCGCCGCGATCCGGAAGTCCTCGTCCGCCCGGCTGCCGAGCGCGACGCCGACTTTCTCGCGGATATCCGCCCGCAGCTCCTCCAGGGTCTCGAACTCGGAGGCGTCGGCGGCGAAGTCGTCGTCGAGCTCCGGGAGGATTTTTTCCCGCACCTCCTTCACCTTCACCTTGAAGACCGCGTCCTTGCCGGCCAGCTGCTCGGCCTGGTAGTCGGCCGGGAAGGTCACCTCCACCTCGCGTTCCTCCCCCGCCTTGGCCCCGACCAGCTGCTCCTCGAAGCCCTCGATCAACTGCCCGGAGCCGAGCGCCAACAGGTAGTCCTCGGCCGCCCCGCCCTGGAAGGCGGCGCCATCGGCGAAGCCCTCGAAGTCGATCAGCAGCGAGTCGCCCTCGCCGGCGGCCCGCTCCACCTGCTCGAGGCGGGCGAAGCCCTCGCGGATCCGCTCGACCTCCGTGTCGACGATTTCGTCGGGAACCTCCTGCTCGCCCTTGCCGACCTCCAGGCCCTTGTAGGTGCCGAGCTCAGCCGGCGGCCGCACCCCGACGGTGAACTTGAACGCGAGCGGCTGCCCCTCCTCATCCGGCGAGGAGGCCATCTCGATCTCCGGATCGCCGATCGGGCTGACGCCGCAGTCGAAGAGGGCCAGTTCGTACCACTCCGGCAGCGCCTCGCGGATCGCCTCCTGCAGGACGGAGCCGAATCCGACGCGCTGGATCACCAGCGACGGCGGCGCCTTGCCGGCGCGGAAGCCCGGCAGCCGCATCTCCTTCGCCAGCGCCCGGGCGGCGCGGGAGGTCGCCTTGTCCACCTCGGCCGGGGCGACCTCGACCTCGACCTCGACGCGGCAGTCGGGGAGCTCTCTGACCGTCGTCTTCATCGGACGCGTGACCCTAGAGGATCGCTCATCGACGCCGCGCGAGCATCGTCCGCAGCGCGGACGCGAAGTCGATCGCGAAGGAGAGGCCCCGCCCGACGGGGCCGGTCACCAGCCAGGCACGGGCCTCATCCAGCGGCGACATGGGGCTCCCGACCTCCCTCGAGGATCTGCCGCTCGAGCCGCTCGCCCTGCCCCGCCGCCACCGCCCGCTGCGCGCGCGCCTCGTCGAGCTCGACCCCGTGCTCCAGCGCCAGGTCGAGCAGGCGCTGCTTCTCGATCCCCTCGCGCGACCACTCGAAGAAGAACCAGGCGAGCAGGCCGAGGCCGAGGAAGGTGCCCTCGACCATCATCACGACCCCGGCGGTGCTCTGGTCGGCGAGCGGCGAGATCCCCCAGTAGCGCTCCCCCGGCGCGTAGACCGGGTAGAGCACCGAGCCAGACCACATCAGGACGTTGCCGAGGATCGCCCCGGCGAAGCGCGCGGCGACGACGTAGCCGACCTTCCAGGGCGCCGTGAACCAGGCGGGCTTCGGCAGCGGCCCGAACACCGGCATCCACATCAGGCAGCCGAAGAGGACGAAGCAGCCGTGCTCCAGCGCGTGCACCGGCGCCCCGCCGTAGGCCGCGTCGTAGAGGGCCGGGATGTGCCAGAAGTAGAAGTTGAGCGCCCAGAGCGGGAAGGCGACGAGCGGGTGGGCGAGGATCCGCAGCCGGTCGAAGAAGCCGATCGCCAGGATCGGCTGCAGCAGCGGCCCGGTCAGGCCGAGGACCAGCAGCAGCGTCACGACGTCGCCCAGCAGCAGATGCTCGACCATGTGGGCGATCACCAGCTCCTCGCCGACGTGGGCGACCGGCGAGGCGAGGGCGACGACGATCGCCAGCAGCCCACCGGCGAAGCAGAGCTGGCGCCAGAGCGGCACCGGGCGGCCCTTCTCGGCCAGGGTCGAGGCCCGCTTCGCGTAGAGGAGCGCCGCCGCCAGCAGGGGAATCAGCTCGAGCGGGGCGAAGACGCCGGCCACGTGGGCGATCGGCAGGTTCATCGAATTCAGCGTAGCCCGCTGCTAGCTTGGCAGCGTCCGTGAGCTCCCTCGACGACCGCTTTCCCCCGATTGGGAGCTACGGCTTCCTCTCCGACTGCCACACCGCCGCTCTGGTCTCCTTCAGCGGCAGCGTCGAGTGGCTCTGCTGCCCGCGCTTCGACTCCCCCAGCACCTTTGCCGCCCTGCTCGACCGCGGCGCCGGCCACATGTCGGTCCGCCCGAAGGGGGTGGTCGTGCCGATCAGCCGCCGCTACTCGCCGGGGACGCTGGTGATCGAGACGACCTGGGTGACCGAGACCGGCTGGGCGGTCGTCAAGGACGCGCTGACGATCGCCGACTGGGCGCCCGCCGGCGGCGAGCAAGGCCAGCGCAAGGGCCGGCCGGACACCGCACACGAGAACGACCGCTCGCTGCTGCGGACGATCACCTGCATCGACGGCGAGGTCGAGATGGAGATGGAGTGCCTGCCGCGCTTCGGCTACGGCGTCGAAGGGGCCCGCTGGAGCGGCGGCGAGCTCGGTGAAGCGGTGGCGAGCGGCGCCGACGGCACCGAGCTGCTGCTGACCAGCGACCTGCACCTGCGGATTGAGGAGGGAGCGGTGCGCGGCGAAGTGACCCTGCGCGAAGACCAGACCGCCTTCTGCGCCCTCACCTGGAGCGACGGCGAGCTGGGCGGGCCGCGCAGCGCACCCGAGGCGCTGGAGCGGATCGACTCGACCGAAGAGTTCTGGCGCGAATGGCTGCGCGACGGGCGGTTCCCAGACCATCCCTGGCGGATCCACCTGCAGCGCTCGGCCCTCGTCCTCAAGGGCCTCACCTACACGCCGACCGGAGCGATCGTCGCTGCCCCCACCACCTCGCTGCCGGAGACGCCCGGCGGCGAGCGCAACTGGGACTACCGCTTCAGCTGGATCCGCGACTCGACCTTCAGCCTCTGGGCGCTGCACACGCTCGGCTTCGACCACGAGGCGCGCGACTTCATGCGCTTCATCGTCGACGTCTGCAGGGACCGCCCGGACCTCCAGATCATGTACGGGATTGGCCACGAGCGCGAGCTCGAGGAGAAGACGCTCGACCACCTCTCCGGCTACGGCGGCGCCAGGCCGGTGCGGATCGGCAATGGCGCCTTCGACCAGCGCCAGAACGACGTCTGGGGTTCGCTGCTCGACTCCATCTACGTTCACGAAAAAGCCCTCCGCGGCAGCGGCACCAAAACCGACCGCGAGCTGATCCGCTATCAGGTCGAGGCTGCCATCGAGGCCTGGCCGCATTCCGACCAGGGGATCTGGGAGTCGCGCGGGGAGCCGCGGCACTACGTCTCCTCGAAGCTGATGATCTGGGTCGCGGTCGACCGCGGGGCGCGGCTGGCGCGCAGCTTCGGCGTGAAGGAGCTGGCCGAGGAGTGGGAGGCCAAGGCGGAAGCGATCAAGGCCGAGATCCTCGAGCGCGGCGTCCGCGACGGCGTCTTCCGCCAGCACTACGAGACCGACGCCCTCGACGCCTCGCTGCTGCTGATCCCGCTCCTCCGCTTCCTGCCGCCGGACGATCCGCGGGTGGCCGCGACCGTCGACGCGATCGCCGAGGAGTTGACCGAGCACGGCCTCGTCTGCCGCTACAAGGTCGAGGAGACGGACGACGGCCTGCGCGGCAAGGAGGGCACCTTCCTGATCTGCTCCTTCTGGCTGGTCTCGGCGCTGTCGGAGATCGGCGAGCGGCGGCGTGCCCGCGAGCTGTGCGAGCGGCTGCTGGAGGCGGCCGGCTGGCTCGACCTCTACGCCGAGGAGCTCGAGGCGGAGTCGGGCCGCCACCTCGGCAACTTCCCCCAGGCGTTCACGCACCTGGCGCTGATCAACGCCGTCTCCCACGTGATCGCCGACGAGACCCGTGCCGACGGCCGCTACACCGCCGTCTTCACCGAGATGGGCGGGGTCCGCGAGGACGCCTGAGGACGGCCGCGGCAAGATTTCTCGCAGACGGAAAGCTGCGCAGACAAGACGTCGCCGCCAGTCTCTATAGTCGTTGCCGTGATGGCACCTCTCGAGCGCCCCGACGACAACGAACTGCTGACCGCCCTCCGCCACCCGCTGCGGAGACGCATTCTGGGACTGATGGCGGACGGTGAGCCGACCAGCCCCCGCCAGTTGGCGGCGGCGCTGCGGCAGCCGCTCAGCAACGTCAGCTACCACGTCCGAATCCTGGCCGAGCGCTCTGCCATAAACCTGGTGGAAACCAGGCCGTCGCGGGGCTCGGTGGAGCATCTCTACCGGAGCTCGATCGAGGCGTCCTGGGCCAGGCAGATACTTGGGCTAGGGGAAAAAGACGATGGCGCATCCGGGGAGGGCCCCGGCAGCTCCGCGACTTGAGGCATGGGAGGGCCGATGAGCAAGAACGACGAGAGCAGGACGACCTGGTGGGAAGACGAGACGATGGAGTCGGCGGTGCTGCGGCAGCTGCTCGACCTGCACCCGACGCGGCTGACGCTGGAGGAGCTGGCTCGGGAGTTTGGCGACAGCGGCGGCAGCTTCGCCGAGCGCGACGCGGTCGAGAGGGCGGTCCGGGAGCTCGCCGGTGCCGGCCTCCTGCACCGGGGCGAGGAATTCGTCGCCCCGACCCGGGCCGCGGTGCGGTTCAGCGAGCTGCTGGACCGATGATCACGTGATCGAAGGACGCGCGCAGCCGCGCCCGCAGCTCCTCAGCTGCCTGCGCGGCCGCCTCGTTCGATTCGCCGGCGCTGACGAGGATCACCCCTGAAGCGGGAAAGCTGCCGAGCTGGTCCTCCACCGCTTGGACGATGTCCTCGTCGCCCACCCGCGCCTCGGCCTCGACCCCGGCCGCGGCGAGGGCGGCGACGCTGACCACCAGGCGCCGCTGGGCGTCGCGGCGGGCGGACTCGACGTCGGAGGCCCAGCGGTCGAGGAAGCGAATTTGGGCGGGGGCCAGCACCATCACACCGACGCCTGGATCTCCGCGCCCGGCCAGGTCGGCGACCCGCTCGACTGCCTGCGGCTCGTCGAGCCGGTCGGCCAGCACCACCAGAACCCGGCGGCCGCCGGCTTCGTCGGGGGACGAGCCGATCGGGCCCCGCGGTCGCTGCTGCACCGCGTAGAAGACGATCGCCACGGCGACGAGCGCGCCGATCGCGACTCCGACGCCCGGGCCGCCGAAGTAGAAGGCGAATGCGACGGGAACGGCGATCGCCGCGACGACCAGAGGCAGCTTCCAGGGCTTCACGCCCAGAAGCTTCTCAAGCGCCTCGATCGCCGTCCCCGGCCGAAGCTCAGCTGCCCTTGAGGATGGCCACCGGAGTGACGCCGTCCTTGGTCGTTCCCATCTGCACTGATCCCACCCCCATTCCTCTCCCTTGGTTGCCCGCCGGCGATCAAGCGCGGCGTCCGCTCTAAAGCGATTGACCATTAATACTTTAAATCATTCCAGCAATCAAGGGTCGAGTAGTAAAACTCGTCAATATTCGGAAAACGCGGGAGCGTTGTGAAAATCCTGATCGACAAGCTGTAAAGTCTTGTCATCGGCCAATAGCCCCTGGAACCGAGCGAAAGACAAGGCCTTGCCGAAGACGAAGAACAAGAAAGACGGCGTCGAACAGATCGTCGCCAAAGCGTTCGCACACCCCCTGCGTGTGCAGATCCTGATCATTCTGAACGAGAAGGTCGCGAGCCCGAACATGCTCGCCCAGCAGCTCGAACAGAGCCTCAACCTCGTCGCCTACCACGTGCGCGTGCTCGAGAAATACGACTGCATCGAGCTCGTTGACACGAAGCAGCGGCGCGGCGCCACCGAGCACTTCTACCGGGCCACCCGCCGCCAGTTCCTCAGCGATGACGAATGGTCGCGGATGCCCGCGAGCCTTCGACCAGGCATGGCCGGAGCCGTGATCAAGTCAGTCTTCGAAGACCTTGAGGCGGCCTCGAAAGCCGGCACCCTGGACGAGGTTGACGACATGCACCTCAGCCGCACCCCGATGGTCCTGGACAGCAAGGGGTGGGACGACGTTTCCAAGACCCTCAAGGGGGCCCTCGACCGCCTGCTCGAGATCCAAACCGAAACGTCGCAGCGCATCGCCGAAAGCGACCAACCCGGCACTCTCGCCAAAGTGCACCTGATGCACTTCAAGTCGCCGAATGTCGACGAAGTGGAGCAGGGCGAGGAAGAGGCGGAGGCCCCCACCTCCTAGCGGCACCGCCGGCCGATCCGGCGCCGCCCTGGCCTTGGCGGCGCCGGCAGCAAAAGGATTGGTTCTTCCTCCTTTTGGGAATGGAGTTGTTGTCGTGACCATTCCCGCAATGAGGAGAGAGGAGCCGCGATGAACAGCGGGGAAGCTCAGGCCGGCACGATCGAGACCCAGGTCCCGTCGCGGCTGGACCGGCTTCCGTGGTCCCGCTTCCACTGGATGGTCATCATCGGCCTGGGCACGGTCTGGATCCTCGACGGCCTCGAGGTCACGATCATCGGCAGCATTGGCGACCGGCTGACCGAAAAAGGCAGCGGGATCACCCTCGATGCCAGCCAGATCGGGACCGCTGCGGCCTTCTACGTCGGCGGAGCCTGTCTCGGCGCCCTCTTCTTCGGCCAGCTGACCGACCGCCTGGGCCGCAAGAAGCTGTTCCTCGTCACCCTCGCCCTGTACATCGCGGCCACCATCGCCACCGCCTTCTCGTGGACCGCCTGGTACTTCTACGCGGCCCGCTTCTTCACCGGCGCCGGGATCGGCGGCGAGTACGCGGCGATCAACTCGGCGATCGACGAGCTGATTCCGGCCCGCGTCCGCGGCCGGGTCGACCTGATCATCAACGGCAGCTACTGGGTCGGGGCCGCAGCGGGCGCCTTCGCCTCGGTGGCGCTGCTCGACACCGCTCTCTTCGCGGCGGACGTCGGCTGGCGCCTCGCCTTCGGCCTCGGGGCGATCCTCGGGGGTGGGATCCTGATCGTGCGGCGCCAGGTGCCGGAGAGTCCCCGCTGGCTGTTCATCCACGGCCGCGAGCGAGAGGCCGAGGAAATCGTCACGAGCATCGAGGACGGGATCGAAGCGGAGACCGGCCAGAAGCTCCCCGAGCCGGATCGCTCCCTCGTCGTCCACCAACGGGAGCGAATCCCGTTCCGGGAGATCGCCGCCACCGCCTTCCGGAAATACCCGCGGCGGACGATCCTAGGCCTCTCGCTGTTCGTCGGCCAGGCCTTCCTCTACAACGCGGTGACCTTCGACCTGGGCACGCTTCTGGGCGAATTCTTCGCCGTCGACTCGGGGACGATCCCGATCTACATCGCGATCTTCGCTGCCTCGAACTTCCTCGGCCCGCTGCTCCTCGGGCGCTTCTTCGACACCCTCGGACGCAAACCGATGGTCACCGGGACCTACCTGATCGCGGCGGCGCTGACGGCGGTACTCGGCGTCTTCCTGCTCGGCAACGAACTCACCACCTGGTCGTTCATGGCCTTCATCATCGCGATCTTCTTCTTCGCCTCGGCCGGCGCCAGCTCCGCCTACCTGACCGTCAGCGAGATCTTCCCGATGGAGACGCGGGCGCTCTCGATCGCCTTCTTCTACGCCACCGGGACCGCCGCCGGCGGCATCGCCGGGCCGCTGCTGTTCGGCCACCTGATCGCCAGCGGCAGCGAAGACCAGGTGGCGACCGGGTTCTTCATCGGCGCCGTGGTGATGGCCATCGGCGGCCTCGCCGAGCTCTTCTTCGGCGTCAAGGCCGAGCAGAAACAGCTCGAGGAGGTGGCCGAGCCGCTTAGCGCCGAGGGGGTCCAGCGCACTCAGCCCGAGGCCGCCGAGCCGGCTTCCCTAACCGCCTCCGGACGCCGGGCGCCGGGGCGCTGGCGACCGGGGCCGGGGCCGCTCTCCTCGGCCCGGGCGATGGGAATCTCCGGGCCGCACCCGCCGGTCCCGCTCGATAGCGAGGTCGCGATCATCGAGACCGCCCTACGCGAGCAGGGCAGCGCCAACCGCCGCGAGCTCAGCCGCCGCGTCGGCGGGCGCTACTGGGGCCCTGGCCGCTTCCGCGAAGCGCTCGAGGAAGCCGTCTCCCGCGGCCGCGCGAAGCGCCTGCCCGGCGGCGAGTTCGCTCCCTCGGACGCTCGCCGGGAGGAGACGGCCGCCGGAGCCGGGGGCTGAGCCGGAAGGTCATGTGCCGCTGCCGCTATCTTGCCGCGACGGCGAGGACCGTCCCGTCGCACAGTTTCGGACTGACGCTCCCGGAGCAGCGGCGTTGATTAAGTACCGCCGCCTGATTCAACAACCGATGCCGTGAACAGCGAAGAGACGCGGACAGAAGACCAGTCGAGCCCAGGCCCCGGTGAGGGTCTCGCGAACGAGCGCGTGCTCTGGGCGCGGTTCGTCAAGGACCGTGACCCGGCGATCCGCGAGGAGCTGGTGCGGCGCTATCTCCCCTTCGCCAAGAACCTCGCCCTCCGCTACCGCGGGGCCAGCGAGTCCTTCGACGACCTCCTGCAGGTCGCGAGCCTCGGCCTCGTCAACGCGATCGACCGCTTTGACCCGGGCCGGGGCGCCCCCTTCACCGCCTTCGCCTCACCGACGATCCTCGGCGAGCTGAAGCGCCACTTCCGGGACCGCGTCTGGACCGTGCGCGTCCCCCGCGGACTGCACGACCGGATGGCGGAGGTGGAGAAGGCGATCGCGGAGCTGACCGTGCAACTTCAGCGCTCCCCGTCAGTGCCTGAGATCGCCGAGCGGCTCGAGGTCGACCCGACCGACGTGCTCGAGGTTCTGGAGGCCAACCACAACCGCCGCCCGCTCTCGCTCGACCGGCCGGTCGGCGGCGAGGACTCCGAAGAATCCCCCGCCGCGGAGTGGGTCGGCGACGAGGATTCCGGCTATGAACTGGTCGAGGACAAGCTCGCCCTCGAGGGCGCCCTCCCCCACCTCGACGAGCGCGAGCGGCTGGTCCTGCAGCTCCGCTTCGTCGAGGACTTGACCCAGTCGCAGATCGCCGAGCGGATCGGCCACTCGCAGATGCACGTCAGCCGCATCCTCCGCCGCACGCTGGAGCGGATCCGGGCGGAGGTGGCCGAGCAGAGCGCGGCCGCCGACGGCGATTAGACCGTCGAGGAGGGATTGGCGAACCGGCGTATGCGGTCTGGCGAGCGCCCGAACCAAGCGGGGCAAGGGCGCAGGAAGGCCGAATAGCAGTGCCCATAGGCATCCGGCTTGCTCAGGCTGGCCGGTCGCGGCCAAGTCGACGCCCCCGGGCTCGCCTCTTTCTGTTCGAACTGCATCAAATTCTGGTCGTTAAGCAACCAAGATTTGATGCAGTTCACCCGTTGGGGTCGCCAGCGCCTCCCCTTCTTCTGTTCTCTATGTCTATGGAGCGACCATAAGGAACAGGATGAGGAGCGCCTGAGGGCGC
>JBJMKQ010000040.1:0-1603 GCA_045805725.1 Solirubrobacterales bacterium | reverse complement strand
TCTGCGGACGACCGGACGCCTCGCCGACACGCACCGGCGGGACGGCCAAAGGGTTCAGCGTCTGCCGGGGCCCTTTGTAGAGGGGGCCGATACTCCTCCCCGGGAATGTGCGCGAAGCGGCGAAATGCAATCTGGTTTCTGCCCTCCATAGGAGGGCAGCATGTTCCGGGAGCAAGCCCCGAAGGGGCGCGACAAATTCACGGGGAGGAGTATCGGTCCCCTCTACCGGTGCCTCATCTACTGACCCCGTACCCTTTTTAGGTTCATGCCAGAGCGCGATTACATTGCTGCGACGAAGGAGCGGATTGTCGTCTTCGACGGCGGCATGGGCGCGACCCTGGAGCAGTTCGAGCTCAGTCAGGAGGACTACGGGGGGCTGCCCGGCAAGTGCCACGAGGTGCTCGTGCTCAACCGCCCGGATGTGATCGAGGGGGTTCACAGCTCGATGCTGGAGGCCGGCGCCGAGGTGGTCGAGACCGACTCCTTCCAGGGATCGCGGCTGAAGCTCGAGGAGTGGGGGCTCGGGGAGCAGGCGCTGGAGATCAACCGCAAGGCCGCCGAGATCGCCCGCCGGGCCGCCGGCGATGGCCGCTTCGTCGCCGGCTCGATCGGCCCGACCGGCTTCCTCCCCGCCTCGACCGACCCCACTCTCGGGAACATCTCCTTCGGCAAGCTCGTCGAGGTCTTCGCCGAGCAGGCGCAGGGGCTGGTCGAAGGCGGGGCCGACCTGATCATGATCGAGACCGCCCAGGACATCCTCGAGGTGAAGGCGGCGATCTTCGGCGCCCGCGAGGCCTTCAAGCAGACCGGCCGGAAGTTGCCGATCCAGTGCAGCGTCTCGCTGCTGCCGAACGGGGGCAAGATGCTGCTCGGCACCGACATCCGCTCGGTGCTGACGACGCTGAGCGCGCTCGACGTCGACGTGGTCGGCCTCAACTGCTCGACCGGGCCGGAGGACATGCGCGACGCGATCCGCTTCCTCGGCGAGGCCTCGCCGCTGCCGGTCCACTGCATCCCCAACGCGGGGCTCCCCTTCCAGGGGCCAGACGGCGAGACGATCTTCCCGGAAGATCCCGAGCCGCTGGCGGCGACGCTCGGAGAGTTCGTCGAGCGCTTCGGCGTCGGCATCGTCGGCGGCTGCTGCGGGACGACGCCCGAGCACGTCGCGGCGATCCGCGAGCGGGTCGACGGCCGCGTCCCCGGCGAGCGCCCGGCGCCCGGTCCGATCGAGGTCTCCTCGATGATGACCTCGACGCCGCTGGTCCAGGAGCCGCGCCCGACGCTGGTCGGCGAGCGGGTCAACTCCCAGGGCTCGAAGAAGGCAAAGGAACTGCTGCTGGCCGACGACTACGACGGGCTGGTCCAGGTCGCCGAAGACCAGGTCGAAGGCGGCGCCCACGTGCTCGACACCTGCGTCGCCCTGACCGAGCGCCAGGACGAGGACGAGCAGATGAGCGCGGTGGTGAAGCGCGTCTCGCTCACCCAGCCGGCGCCGATCCAGGTCGACTCGACCGAGCCGGGGGTGATCAAGGCCGCGCTCGAGCACATCCCCGGCCGGGCGATCGTCAACTCGATCAACCTCGAGGCCGGCCGCGACAAGGCC
>JBJMKQ010000039.1:0-1858 GCA_045805725.1 Solirubrobacterales bacterium | reverse complement strand
GCCGGCGAGAATGAGATCGGCGAGCTGGTCGGCTGGGCGCTGCCGATCCAGGAACGGCACTTCAGCGAGGCGAAAGAGGGCTCGCTGAAGTTGGCCGCGGACAAAGACCCCTACGAGGAGTCCTAGGAGGGGAGCAGGGGTGTGAGGGCGCCATGGGCAGACGGAGGCCGTGGCGGCCGATCCCGGCGGGGATGGCGATCGCGCTCCTCGCCCTCGCCTTCGGCGGCTGCGGGGACCTCAGCCGCGGCGAGCTGAGCCGCGGCGTCGAATCGCTCAGCGCCCTTGCCGCGCAGGGGCAGCTGGTCGCCGGCGGGGTCGCGCGCGACGCGACCAAATCGACCTACGCGCGGGCGATGGCGAAGACGCTCGGCGACGAGGCGGAGCACGAGGCCGAAAAGCTCGCCGACGCCGAACCGTCGCCGGAGGTGAGGCCCGAGCGCGACGCGGCCGTTCGGATCGCCGGCGAGCTGGCCCACCTCTTCTCCGAACTTCGGACCTTCCCCGGCGACGAGCACCACGGCGCTCTGGTGCAGCGCCACATGGGCGAGGTCGAAGAACAGGCGGACGCGGTCGTCGTCCGGCTGACCGGGGAAGAGCCATGAAGTCGATCCTCAAAATCGCCCTCGGGATCATCGCCGCGATCGGCGGCTTCCTCGACATCGGCGACCTCGTCTTCAACACCCAGGCGGGAGCGCTCTATCGCTACGACCTGCTCTGGGCGGTGGCCCTGGGGACGCTGGGGATCGGCGTCTACGCCGAGATGAGCGGGCGGGTGGCGGCGGTCACGGGGCGGCCGGTCTTCGACTCGATCAGGATGCGGCTCGGCTTCGGCATGGGCCTGGTGGCGCTGGTCGCCAGCACCGCCGTCAACCTGCTCACCGTGGCCGCCGAGCTCGGCGGCCTGGCCATCGTCCTCACGCTGCTCTTCGACGCTCCCTTCAGCCTCTTCGTCGTCCTCGCCGCGATCGGGCTGGTCGTCGTCGTCGCCCTACTGCCCTTCGGGGGCATCGAGCGGCTCTTCGGCTACTGCGGGATGATGATGCTGGTCTTCGTCGCCACGGCGATCCATCAGGGCCCTGAATGGGGCGACGTCGCCCACGGCTTCATCCCCTCTCTCAGCGGCTCGCCGCTCTACTTCTACTTCGTCGTCGGCGTCTTCGCGGCGGCGCTGATGCCCTACGAGGTCCACTTCTACTCCTCCGGGGCAATCGAGGAGAACTGGACCGAAGAGAGCCTGAAAGAGAACCGGCTCAACGCGATCGTCGGCTACGGCCTCGGTGGCGTCCTCGCCTGCGCGCTGGTGGTCGTCTCCGGCTACCTCTTCCATCCGCTCGGAGTCGACCCGACCGACCTCGGCACGGTGGCGCTTCCCGCCCAGGGCGCCTTCGGCGAGACCGGGCTGCTGCTCGCGCTCGGGGGCATGCTGTTCTGCGTCGGCGGCGCCGCCGTCGACTCCAGCTTCTCGGCGTCCTACAACCTCGCCCAGTTCCTCGGCTGGGAGTGGGGCCGCTCGCGCGCGCCGGAGAAAGCGCCGCGCTTCACCGCCTCCTGGCTGCTCTTCCTCCTACTGGCGATGCTGATCGTGCTCAGCGGGATCAACCCGGTCGAGATAACGGAGTACGCGGTCATCTTCGCCGTCGTCGCCCTGCCGCTCACGTACCTGCCGATCCTGTTGATCGCGGGCGACTCCTCGTTCATGGGCAAACACGTCAACGGGCGGATCTCCGCCCTCCTCGGCTGGCTCTACTTCGCCGTGATCGTCGTCCTGGCGATCGCCGCCGTGCCGCTGCTGCTGGCGACCAACGGGGGTGGCGGATGAAGGCCGGCGAGCCGATCTTCGTCGGCCACCGCCTGCTCG
>JBJMKQ010000038.1:0-87896 GCA_045805725.1 Solirubrobacterales bacterium | reverse complement strand
GTCGCGCCGCCGTTAGGCGCCGCGACCCGGCGGAGGTGCTCCGAGCGACCCCCACCGGCACCCTGACCTCGCCCTGCGGGTCAGTCCTCAAGCCGCCGATTCAGACCAGGCCCCGTACAGCTTCGAGTACGGCCCGCCGGCGACGATCAACTCGTCGTGCGTCCCCTGCTCGGCGATTCTGCCGCCTTCGAGGACGACGATCTTGCCGGCGCGGCGGATGGTGGAGAGGCGGTGGGCGATGACGATCGCGGTGCGGCCGTGGAGGAGGCGCTCGAGGCCGCGCTCGATCGTTTTCTCGGTCCGCACGTCGACGTTGGAGGTCGCCTCGTCGAGGATCAGGATGCGCGGCTCGGCGAGCAGGGCGCGGGCGAAGGCGACGAGCTGGCGCTGGCCGGCGGAGAGCTGGATGCCGCGCTCGCCGACTTCGGTGTCGAGGCCCTGGGGGAGGGCCGCGACGAATCCGGTCGCGCCAACCGCGCCGATCGCCGCTTCGATCTCCTCCTCGCCCGCCTCCGGCCGGCCGAAGGCGACGTTTTCGCGCACGCTGCCGCTGAACAGGTAGCCCTCCTGCGGCACTATTCCGAGCTGGCGCCGCAGCGCCCGTTGCTGCACGCCGCGGAGGTCGTGGCCGTCGACCCGCACGGTGCCCCGCTGGGGGTCGTAGAAGCGCGCGACCAGCTTCGCGAAGGTCGACTTTCCCGCCCCGGTTGCGCCGACCAGCGCCAGCGTCTGTCCCGGCGGCACGTGCAGGTCCACACCCTCCAGTGCCCAGAGATCGGCACCGGGGCTCGTGCCGTCTCCATCGGCAGGCGCGTTGGCTCCGGATCCGGCTTCGTCGGAGTACGAGAACCAGACGCCGTCCAGCTCGATCTCACCCCGCAGCGTTCCCGGATCGATCGCGCCGGGCGCATCGATCATGTCGGGCGCGGTGTCGAGCAGGTCGAAGATCTTGTCGAGCGCCGCCATCCCCTGCTGATAGGTCGTGTAGAGCTGCGACAGTTCCTGGATCGGTTCGAAGAAGCGGGTCAGGTAGCCGACGAAGGCGACCACGACGCCGACTTCGATCGCGCCCTGGATCGCCTGGCTGCCGCCGTAGAGCAGGATCACCGCCGTGCCCACCGCGGCCAGCAGTTCGACCGCCGGGAAGTAGGAGGCATTGAGGTAGACGGTCTTCATGTTGACGTCGCGGTTTTCCTCGTTCAGCGTCGTCATCTGCGCCTGGTGGCGGGGCTCCTGGCCGAAGCTGCGGACGACCCGCACGCCGCTCAGCGTCTCCTGCAGGTAGGCCGTGACGGCGGCGATCCGCTCGCGGGTCGCCCGGTAGGTGCCGGCCGAGACGATCCGGAAGACCACGCTCGCCACCGCCAGCAGCGGGAAGGTGACGAAGGTGATCAGCGCCAGCTTGACGTCGAGGAAGAGCATGATCACGACGACGCCGACCAGGGTCAGGGTGCTGGAGAAGATCGTCACCAGGCCGCTGGTCACGAGCTGGTTCAGAGCTTCGACGTCGTTGGTCATCCGCGAGATCAACACGCCAGGGCTGCGGCGGGTGAAGAACCCGATCGACATCGACTGCAGGTGGGAGAAGATGCGCTCGCGCAGGTCCTGCAGCGCCCGGGTCCCGACCCAGCCGACCAGGTAGGTCTCCCAGAAGGTGGCGATCGCGTAGACGATCGCGGTGATGACGAAGGCGGCGACGATCAGGTCCAGGGCACCGACGTCGCCGGTGCGGATGCCGCTGTCGATCGCCTTCCCGGCCAGGTAGGGAGGCGCCAGGGCGGCTGCCGTCTCCAGCAACAGCGCCGTGAACATCAGGATCAGCCGTCCCCGGTAGGGCCGCAGGAGGCCGATCATCCAGCGCACCTTGCGCGCCCGTTGGTCCTCGCCGCGGATCAGCCGCCAGAGGTCGGCCAAGAGCGCTGCGCTGTTCCTTAGCGCTGCCATACCGCCAGAAGGCACAGCTGAGCGGTCATCGCCCTCACAACCGCGCCATCTCCTCGCGCCCCTCGAGGTCGCGTTGGAGGAAGACCGAGTCGGCGAGGCCGTGCTCGGCGATCTCGCGGTAGAAGCCGCAGCGGCTCATCAGCTCCTCGTGGGTGCCGCAGTCGACGACCCGGCCGCTGTCCATCACCACGATCTGGTCGGCGAGCGAGACGGTGGAGAGCCGGTGGGCGATGATGAAGGTCGTCCGCCCTGCCATCGCCTCCCGCAGGCCGGCTTTGATCGCCGCCTCGGTGGTCGCGTCGACCGATGAGGTCGCGTCGTCGAGGATGAGGATGCGCGGGTCGGCGAGCAGGGCGCGGGCTATCGCCACCCGCTGGCGCTGGCCTCCGGAGAGGGTCAGTCCCCGCTCGCCGACGCGGGTCTCATAGCCGTCGGGCAGCGCGCGGATGAAGGCGTCGGCCTCGGCGCGACGGGCAGCGGCTTCGATCTCAGCCATGCTCGCCTCCTGGCGGGCGTAGGCGATGTTCTCGGCGACGCTGGCGGTGAAGAGGAAGCTGTCGTCGCCGACGAAGGCGACCTGCGAGCGCAGCGAGCCGAGATCGACGCCGTGGACATCGACGCCGTCGACCAGCACCGCACCCTCGCTGGGGTCGTACAGGCGGGCGATCAGCCCGACCAGGCTGGTCTTCCCCGACCCCGAGGGCCCCACCAGCGCCACCGTCTTCCCAGCCTGGACATCGAGGTCGACGCCGCGCAGGGCGGCGGAGACCTCCCGATCCTGGTCGTCTCCCGATCGAACTGCATCAAATTTTTGCTCTGTCAGCCCCAAAATTTGATGCGGTTCGGAGGTGTCGCCGTAGCGGAGGGTGACGCCACGGAGTTCGACCGCGCCGCCGCCCGCGGGGAGTTCGGGGGCGCCTGGGGGGCTCTGGATCGCCGGTTGGCGGTCGAGGATTTCGAACATCCGGTTGCCGGAGGCGATCGCCCGCTGGGCCATCCCCAGCGCCACCCCGAGCGAGCGCATCGGCCCCGCCAACATGCCGACGTAGGTGTAGAAGGCGACGAAGGCGCCGAGGCTGAGGTTGCCGTCGATCACCTCGCGGCCGCCGACCAGCAGGACCAGGGCGATGCCGATCTGCGGCAGCAGCCCGATCAGCGGTGAGAAGAAGGCCTGCAGGCGGGTGGCGTAGATGCTCTGCTCGAAGACCTGGGCGACCGCCCGCTGGAAGCGGTGGAGCTGGTGCTCCTCCCGGGCGAAGGCCTTGACGATTCGGATCCCGGAGACGTTCTCCTCGGCCTCCGCCGTCAGCTCGGCGACCCGCTGCTGGACCTCCTGTTGCGCCGGCCGCGAGGCCAGGTTGTAGCGGCTGGCGGTGAAGATGACGAACGGGGCCGGGACCAGCGCCAGCAGCGCCAGCAGCGGGTTGATCGCGATCATCACCACCGCCGCCAGGGTGATAGTCAGCAGGTTCTGGGTGATGAAGATCAGCCCGTAGCCGAGGAAGAAGCGGATCGCCTGCAGGTCGACGGTCGCCCGCGACATCAACTGTCCCGTCTGCTGGCCGTCGAAGAAGCCGAGATCGAGCCGCTGCAGGTGCGCGTAGAACTGCTGGCGCAGGTCGAATTCGACCGCCAGCGAGACCTTGCCGGCGACCAGGCGCCGCACCACCGTCAGGCCCAGCCGCAGCACCCCCGCGCCGACGATCGCCAGCGCCAGCGGCAGCAGGTCCGGCCGCTCGCCGTCCTCGATCGCGTTGACCGCTTCGCCGACCAGCCACGGGATCAGCACCGCCATCCCCATCGCCGCCCAGGCGAAGATCAGCGACCCCCACAATTGCTTGCGGTAGGGGCGCAGGTAGCCCATCAAGCGGCGATAGGTGCGCACCTACCAACTATACAAAGTGAAGTATTGAGATCGAGCCCGAGAATACTGAGTCGGCACCGCAAAATCCCTGGGCTCCCAGCCCGATTTCGCGGCCTCGCGGGTTATTCCAGGCGGGCCGCGGCCTTCGCGCTCGGCACCTTGCCGCCTTCGCAATCCTTCGCGTGGTGTCCGGGCGGCTGCAGGATCTGGAAGTTGGTGACGTCGTGAATTCCGGTGGTGGCGCCGTTGTTCTGGGCCAGGTTGACGATCAGGCGGTAGAACCCCGGCGGCAGCCCGTGGTAGTAGATCTCCGGCCGGGTGGCGGGCGAGTAGCTGCCGGCGCTGCCAATCCGCTCCGCCAGAACCCCGTTCGCCCCCGCGTACCTGGCGTAGTCGAAGGAGGCGCCGACGAGGCGGCCCTTGCCCAGCGGGCTGTTGATCGCGTGCAGCAGCTTCACCGGGTCGACGCAGTCGGGGACGCGGTTGAGGCTGAAACGCAGGTGCCCCTCGTCGAGCTGCGGTTCGCCGCCAAACCGCCCGGGCGCCAGCTGGAAGTTCTCGACCGCGGCCTTGACGACGACCGCGCGAGCGGTCTGACGGGCCCCGTTGCGCGGGGAGGTGATTTCCACCGCCGGTTCGCCCGGCACGCGCGTTTCGGCCTCCGCGGGGTCAGAGCTCTCCCTGCCGCCGAAGACGATCGCCAGCGCCACGGCGACGGCGGCCAGCGCCACGGCCGCCACGGTTGCTTTCCTTGCCGGCATCGCGGCGGGAAGACTACGCGGAATCGCCGGCCGCGCCCGGGTCTCTCGCTAACCTCACGCGTTCCGATGCCGCCTGCCAATGAAGTTGCGTTTCGCATTCGCGCCGCTGCCCGACGTCCGGCCAGCTGGGTCCAGCTGCTCAAATTCGGCCTCGTCGGCGGCTCCGGCTACCTCGTCAACCTCGCCGTCTTCGCCCTGCTCGCCGGCAGCTTCGGCGTCCACCACGTGATCGCCGCGGTTGGCGCCTTCTGCGTCGCCGTCACCAACAACTTCCTCTGGAACCGCCACTGGACCTTCGGCCCCGGGGAGGGCCCGGCCCACTTCCAAGCCGCCCGCTTCTTCGCCGTCAGCCTCACCTCCTTAGCCCTCAACATCGGCGTCCTCGAGCTGCTGATCTCCAACCACGTCACCGGCGAACTCTCGGCCCAAGCAATCGCCGTGGCTGTCGCCATGCCGTTCAACTTCCTCGGCAACAAGCTCTGGACCTTCGCCTGACTGTCGTCGGGGGGTGGTGTTCCCCTCTCCAGACACTCAACATCGAGCCATAGGCGAGATGTGTCTGGAGAGGGGAACACCACCCCCCATTACCCTTGCCTCAAATGAGCAGCAAGCCCAACTACGACCCGCAGGCGATCGAGCCCGCCCGCCAACAGACCTGGCAGCAGCGCGGCGATTTCCACGCCCCGCAGCCCCGCGATGGCCAAGAGCGCGTCTACGTGAAGCCGTCGAGCCCGTTCACCTCGGGCAATCTGCACATGGGCCACGTCCGTGACTACGCGATCGGCGACGCTCACGCGCGCTTCCGCCGCGGCCGCGGCGACGCCGTCCTCTTCGGCTTCGGCTTCGATGCCTTCGGGTTGCCGGCCGAGCTGGCGGCGATCGAGCGCCGGGAGCCGCCCGCCGAGTGGGTCGCCGAGTGCGGGGAGCGGATGCTCGGCCAGATGAAGCGTCTCGGCTTCTCCTTCGACTACGACCGTGTCTTCTACAGCTCCGACGAGGGCCAGTACCGCTGGTCCCAGTGGCTCTTCAACACGCTCTGGGCCCGGGATCTGATCTACCGCGCGGACGCCACCGTCGACTGGTGCGACACCTGCCAGACGACCCTGGCTTCGATCCAGGTCGAGGACGGGCGCTGCTGGCGCTGCCACAACGAGGTGCGGCTGATCCGGCGGCCGACCTGGTTTCTGCGCATCACCCCCTACCTGGAGGAGAATGACCACAAGGTTGCGCGGCTGGAGGAGGGCGGCGACTGGGACGAGCTCTCGCTCGCCACCCAGCGCTACATCCTCGGCCGCTCCGATGGCGTCGAGATCGACCTCGTGGGCGGCGGCGGCTCGCTGACCGCCTTCACCCCGCACCGCAAGTTCGCCGGTCTGGCGAGGTTCGTCCTGCTCTCGCCGCGCCATCCCGAGATCGACGCCTGGGTGAGCGATCCCGCCGCTCGCGATGAGCTGGAGAAGATGCGCTCCGGCGGCTGGGAGCGCAGCGCCCGCGACGCCCGCTCGGTGCCGCTGGTCGACACCGGCCGCTCGGTTTCCGGCCCGAATGGCGCGGAGCTGCCGATCGCGGTGACGCCGCTGGTCGACGCCCGCTTCGGGCCCACGGCGGCGCTGGGGATCCCGGCGATCGACGAGGCCGATCACGATCTCGCCGAACGCCTGGAGCGGGTCGAGGCGCCCGCCGCGCCCATGGAGGGGGAGGAGGGACCACGGCCCGCCCCGGTCGAGGCCGCCCGCGAGGCCATCCGCTACCGCGCCAACGACTTTTCAATCTCCCGGCAACGCTCCTGGGGAACGCCGATCCCGGTGGTCCTCTGCGAGGAGTGCGGCCCGGTCCCGGTGCCCGAGGAGGACCTGCCGGTCGTCCTGCCGCGCGACATCAGGCCGACCGGTGAAGGGAACCCGCTGGCTGAGCGGCCCGACTTCGTCGACGTCGATTGCCCGCGCTGCGGCGCCGCCGCCAAGCGCGAGACCGACACCCTCGACTGCCACTTCGACGCGCTTTGGCTCTGGGTCCCGGCCGCGGTCCCGCCCGAGGCCCGTGAGGCGGAGATGTTCACCCACCCGGATCTGCGGAAGTGGCTGCCCGCGGAGCGGCTGGTCGCCGGCAACGACAGCGGCGGCTTCGTCTTCGACCAGCGGGTCGTCACCAAGGCGTTGCGCGACATTGGGCCGTTCGGCTTCATGCCCGACGGTGAGCCCTTCGGCGGCTGCCTCTTCCACGAGATGGTGATCGCCGACGGGCGCAAGATGAGCAAGCACCTTGGCAACGTCGTCAATCCCGATGAGCTGGTTGCCAAGCACGGCGCCGACACGGTGCGGCTGGCGGTCCTCTACGCGGCCGGCCCGGCGAAGACGCTGAACTGGAGCGACGGCGCCGTCCGCTTCGCGGGCCGCTTCCTCCGCAACCTCTGGAACTACACGCACGAGCGGGTGGAGGGGCTGGAGGGCCTTTCCCACGAGCCGGAGGCCGCCGCCGACACCGAGCACATGCGGGACCGCCTGCGCAAATGGTGCGAGAACGGCCTCGCGCGGATCAGCGAGGACACCGCTGGCCTGCAGATGCACAAGTCGCTGCGCGACATCACCCGCCTCTTCGAGCGGATCCAGGACTTCGAGAAGCGGGTGCTGAAGCGTCGGGGGGCGCTCGACCGCGCCGATGCCGAGTCTCAGCTGGCGGCCCTCGTCCTGCTGGCCCGGACGCTGGTCCCCTTCGCCCCTCATACGGCAGAGGCGCTGCTGGTCGCCCTCGGGGTCGATGACAGCGCCGAGGCGCTCGGGGTCTGGCCGCGGGCGGCGGAGATTCCGGTGCAGCCGCAGCCGATGGCTTCTTAGACAGGAGTCAGCTCGATTGAGCAGCGACCCTTGATTGATACATGAGTCTGTGTTATGAATGCGCGTGCCGGGCGATCAACCGGTGAAGGAGGCGGGGCTCTCGGATTCGGGAAACCGCCTTGGGGTGGCAAAGGAGGACCAATCCTGAGCCAGGATCTAAATCGTCATGACGGATCCTGGTCACGTCGGCACGGCCGATGTCGCCCCGCCTCCCTTCATCCACCTGTCGATCGCAGGAGGGGCGGGGCCGTTGGGGTGGCGCCGCCCTTCTGGCACGCCCGCTACTGGCGCGGCGGCCGCTTGACCTCGAACCGGTGCGCTTTCGTCTGGTAGGAGATCCCCTCGCAGAGCTGGGCGGGCGTCGTCTTGAGCGCCCCGGCGAGCTTCACGATCGTCGCCAGCCGCGGCTCGCGGCCGGCGCGCTCGAGCAGCGAGACCTCGGTGCGGTGCAGGTCGCAGAGGTGCCCGAGCTCTTCCTGGGAGACACCCGCCGCGGCGCGGATGCGGCGAAGGTTGATTGCGAAGCGCTCCTGGGGGGTCATCCGACAATCCTTTGCATTTGCCGACAGAAACTCTACAGACAGCACAATACTATGCGTCTGGCGTGCGCTTCTCGTCTCGTTATGTGCAGAGAAGCCGCAAGGTCGGCTCACTCGTGAGACAAGTGGCCCAGAGGACGACGGGCGACGAGGATGAGGTGGCGGTGACCGGGGTCCGCAGCAGCGCTCATCCTCTAAGGGGTTTAGGCCGAAGCGATCTGGGTAAGACCGTCGAGTAAGCAGGTGAACTTGACTAGACAAATATGGATAACTACAGGCTAGGCGGTGCACCGGGGACCGGAGATAGGGGGGTCCGGTTCTGGTCCGCCCGAGGATGCCAGGAGGCGCGATTCGTGAGCCAGGACAGGGCTGCCACCGGTCCCTGGAGAACGGCCGAGCGTCGTCGGCGCGGCCCCGCCCTCGGTTCCACCTTGCCTGCGCATCTCCATGTCAAAGGCTTGGCCGGCGTGATCGTCGGCCGGGAGAAAACTGCGCCGGGGCTCAGCTGAAAGACGGCCCCGACGCAGGTGGTAAATCCAAAATGCCGGCGCTCCAGCGCCGGGTGATCAAAGGAGAGTACCAGTGAAGTACATCAGAATACTAGGCCTCGCCGCGGTCGCGGCCATGGCTTTGATGGCCCTGATCGGTGCGGGCACCGCCTCGGCGACGACGATATGTGCGACGGGCGGCTCGCCTGAAGCAGGCTGCGGCGCCGGAAAGGGCGAGTACTCGGGCCCCGTGGTCGCTAAATCGACCAACGCGACATTGAAAACCAATATCACCAATGTCGTCTGTGAAACCTCGGAAACCACGCTGAACCCGTCCGCGAGCACAGGTACGCCGAGCATCCCCGGTGAAGTAAGCGCTCTCTCGTTTACCGGATGCAAAACCGAGGGCATCGCACCGATTAGCTGCACGGTTACCGTCAGAAACGTTCCGTACGAAGGCTCGATCGAATCCAATGGAGGCGGCCTTTCGACCCTGAGGGTCAAAGACAGCGTCGGAGCAGGTGCCAAAGTCGTCTGCGGGACGATCCTCAGTTGCGAATTCCTCACGAAAGAAGCGGTACTCAGCGTTAAAAACGGCGCACCGACCGTCGCCTCGGCGTCGGAAGTATCGCTGACCCGAAGTGGTTCCATCTGTCCGGAAACGGCAACCTGGAGCGCCGACTACAACGTCACCTCCCCGGCCGGGCTCACAATCATCTAGCTGACAGGTGACCTGCGGTAGCAGGTTTGACACCGCGGTCGCCCGGGTAGGCGGCCGCGGTGCCTGATCATGAAGGCAATCCTTGACGAGACCAATCACGTACCTTAAAATTGACCCGCGCCAAGGGGGCCGAGTCCTACGACTGGGCGATGGGGCGGGAGTGGGAGACACGGGGATCAAGGGGTCGAATACTCAAATGGCAGGGAATCGGCATCGCAGAACCTCCGCTTCAGGGCGGGCGGCCCTCGCGCTGCTCGCGATCCTGCTCTTGTCAAGCGCCGTCTGTGGCATCAGAACCGACTTGGCTGGCGCAGAGCCTGTTCATCCGCATCTCGAATCCGCCGCCCTCGACGGCTCCAATACTCCCAGCGGTGAATTCGCGAGGGCCTGCGGCGTCGCGATCGACGGCAAAGGCGACGTTTACGTCGCCAACAACGGCAAGGGGGTGATCGACGTTTTCGACTCCGCCGGCCAGTACCTGACTTCGATCGCGAACTCCGATGGCCCCTGCGGCCTAGCAGTTGACCCCAAAGGAAACCTCTACGTCGTCGCCACGGCGACTATGAACGTCGTCAAATATTCGCCCAGCAGCTATCCGCCGACCGCTTCCACCGTCTACGGGGCACCGGTGACCTTCGACTCCAGCGGAAAAGCGAGCGCGGTGGCGGTCAATCCTTCCAACGAAAGTGTTTATGTCGCCACCCCCACGGCCGTCACCAACTACAAGCCTGACGGGACGTTGGCGACCGTGAATGAGGCGCAGCGTGTGCTCATCGAAGCCACCGGCGGTACCTACAGGTTGTCCTTCAAAGGCCAGCAGACCGCTTCGCTGCCGTTCAACGCCTCGGCCGCCGAAGTTCAGGCCGCGCTTGAAGGTCTATCGACGATCGGCGCCGGCAACGTAATGGTCAGCGCAGGCTTAGTCACCTTCACCGGCGCACTGGGCGGCAAAGACGTCGAATCCCTCGTCGCCGACTCGAGCAACCTCACCGGCGGGGCGGCCAGGGCAACGATCTCGGAGTCCGTCAAGGGCTTCAGCGGTCACATCGGCGAAGGCACTTTGACCAAAGCTTTCGGGGTCGACGTCTGGGGCGCCAACGGCTACGTCTATGTCGGCGACGAAAGCGGCAAGGTCTACGTGTTCGACGCCAAGGGGGCGAAGGTGCGGGCCGAAATCGATGGCTCCATCGCAGCCGGCGGCGCCGGTAGCCCCGGTTCCTTCGGCACGCTTCCTCAAGTCAACGTGGCCGTCGACCAAGCCAACGGCCACGTGTTCGTCAGCGATGTCGTCGAAGGGGGCGCAGTCTATGAGTTCGAGGCAAGGGGCTCCTATCTCAGCCGCCTGCCTGGGCCATTTGCGAACGCCAATCCCAGCGACATCGCGGTCGACCCCAGCGAAGCGGTTACGCAAGGCCGGATCTATGTGACCACGGGCTCTGGCGCGGAGTCCCAGGTGGAAGCGTTCGGACCGCTGCCGGTCCCGAGCCATCGGGCACTTCCTTCGCTTCCCAAAGCCTTCAACAGCGCTTGCGGGGTCGCCATCGACTCGCATGGCGACGCGTACGTGACGAGCAGCGGAAGCTCTTCCATCGACGTCTTCAAGCCCGAAGGCGGGTCGTGGAAACTCCTGACGACGATCTTCGACAGCGGAAAACCCTGCGGGGTGGCGGTCGACTCCGCCGGGAACGTCTTCGTCAGCCATCCGACCGCGCCGACCGTTGCCGAAGAAAACGTGCTCCGCTACTCCCCCAATGCTTTCCCGCCGACGAAAGACACGACCTACGGCGCGCCGAAAATCATCGATGCCGCTCCCGACGCCTTCAACGGCCCCAAGGGAGTGGCCATCAACCCGGCAAACCAGCACCTCCTGGTCGCGCACCGGTCGGTGGTCTTCGAATACGACAGTGCGTCCTCGGCTTGCAGCTCATGTCTGTTGCGGAATGACCTCGGGGCCGGACTCGGGGTCGACGAAATTTTTGGAGTGGGGGTTTACGGCAAAAGCGGGGACATCTATGTCACCAGCAATGCCCCGGCCACCCGCGGCGTCGTCGTCTTCAATCCCGTCCCCGGAGAAGTGCTGACGCTCATCAACGGGTCGAATGCGGTCTCCCACAAACCCGACGGCAGTCTCAGCGGCATTGCCGGAAGCCAGATCGCAGTCGACCAAGCGAACGGCCACGTCTTCTTCAGCCCGTCGGGCACGGCCAGGGACGTCTATGAGTTCGAGGCCGCCGGTGCTTATGTCAGCCGCTTTGGGCGCACTGTCAACAACACCGGATTCTCCGGCGTCGCCGTCGACAACTCCGGCGGCCCGAATGATCGCGACATCTTCGTCACCGGCGGCATCAGCGGTCCCCCTACCGTCGATGTTTACCGGCCGGCTGCCTACGGCGAACCTCCCGCCGTGGTGACCGGCTCGGTCAGCGGCGCGACCGGCACCGAGGCCACTCTCGAAGGCACGGTCGACCCCCGCGACTTTGCCGTGGAAACCTGCCGGTTCGAATACGTCGATGCCGGCTCGTTCGAATCAAGCGGATTCACGGCAGCGACGAGCGTTGCCTGCGCGGAGACTCCGGCGGAAATCGGCTCGGGATCCGAACCGCTGCCGGTGCACGCAGAAATCTCGGGGCTGGTCAGCTCGGGGCGCTACTACTACCGCCTCGCCGCTGGGAACAAATTCGGAACGGCGTTTGGCGAACCCAAGCTCTTCGGTCCCCTCGTCGTCACCCCCAAAGCGGCCTTTCCGGTCCTCTACACCGAAGCGACCCTGCGCGCATTGATTGACCCCGCTGGGCAGAGGACGGATTTTCACTTCGAATATGGCGAAAGCGAAGCCTACGGCCAGTCCACGCCGGGCGGCGAAATCGCCGGCGACGAAGGGCCCGTCGAAGTCGAGGCCAACCTGTTCGGCCTCTCGCCGGAACGCGTCTACCACTTCCGGATCGTCGCGAGCAACTCCATCAGCGCCTTCGTTGGCCCCGATCAGATCTTCACCACTCCGGCCCGTGAAGCTTCCCCCGAATGCGCCAATGCGCAGCTTCGGAGCGGTGCCTCGGCCCGTCTTCCCGACTGCCGCGCCTACGAGCTGGTAACGCCCGACCTCAACGGCCTCCGGCCTGCATCTCAGATCGGCACCAACGGCTTGACCGGCAGCTTTGACACCTGGCTTGCCTCCCCAGGCGGTGAAAGTTTCATCTTCGACACCCAGGGCTCGATCCCCGGCGTCGACGGCAACGGGGTCGCCGACCAGTACCAGGCACAGCGTGAACCAGCCGGCTGGTTCAGCTCGCTGGTCGCACCGTCCGGTGCCCAGGCGCAGATTCCCTATCCTGGCGGGCTTTCAGCGGACCATCGCTACTCCTTCTGGAAGGTTGGCAATCGAAGCGGCAGCCTCGAATCCAGGTCGCCTAACGCGACCTTTCTGCGCAGTCCCACCGGCGCCTACGAGCCAGTCGGGCAAGGCAGCCTCGGCGAGGACCCCGGCGCCACGGGTAGGTGGATAAGCAAAGGGGCCGAGCACGTCATCTTCAGCACCGGTGGATCCAATTCGCCCCCGGCCGTCCCGCTGGAGTCAAACGCGCCGGCCGCGGGGGTCGCAGCGATCTACGACCGAACCCCCGACGGGGTCACCCACGTCGTCTCCTTATTGCCGGGCGGCGGGACTCCCACGACTGATTCCGAATTCCTCGGCGTCTCGAGCGACGGCTCGACCGTGATCTTCGAAGTCGAAGGCAAGCTCTATGAGCGCCGCGACAACGCGATTACGCTTGAAATGGCCCCTGGAGGCGGGGTCTTCGCCGGTGCCTCCGACGACGGCCGCAGGGTCTTCTATCTGCATGGAGGGAACATCTTCGGCTTCGACGCCGCAAGCGGCCAGTTTCAGGTGACCAGCGGCGGCGGTGCCACCCCCATCAACGTCTCAGCCGACGGCTCGCACGTCTATTTCGTCTCCCCCGAGCAGCTCGACGGCTCAGCGGGTGCCGCGGGGTCCAACAATCTCTACGTCTGGGACGGCAACTCGGCGACCTTCATCACGATCTTGTCGGCCGACGATCTGAAAGACCCCGAATCGGCAATCGTGACGCTTGCGGCATGGACCAAAGCGCTCGGCCCCCGACCAGGTGCTTTCAGTGGCCTGGGCGCGGTTCCCGCTCGCAGCACGCCGGACGGCTCTGTCTTTGTATTTCAGTCCTACGCCAACCTGACGTCATACGACAGCGCAGGCCACTCGGAGATCTATCGCTATGACACCGGCAGTCCCAGCCTTCTCTGCGTGTCCTGCGATCCCAGTGGTGACCCCCCCGCCGGTGAAGCCGAACTCGAGCAGGTGAACGAAGGCCTCAACCCCGCTCAGGACAATCTCGGGATCTCGCCGGTCAACGCGACGTCTCATATCCCCAACGTCACCGAAGACGGAAGGACGGTGTTCTTTCAGACTGTCGATTCTCTGCTCCCCGCCGATGGCGACAACTTCAGCGACGTTTACGAGTGGAGCGGCGGGCGCCTCTCGCTGATTTCCTCCGGCAACAGCACCTCGAACGACTACCTGTACGGGATGGGCGCCGACGGGCGCGACGTCTTCTTCGAGACCAACGACTCACTCGTCCCCCAGGATCAGGATGGCGGCAACCCTTCGGTCTACGACGCGCGGCAAGGGGGCGGCTTTGCGGCCGCGGCCTCAAGCCCCTGCCTGGACGATGCCTGCCAGGGACCCCCGGCCGCCGCGCCCGGCATCCCGGCCCCAGCCAGCTCATCGCTGGAAGGTCCCGGCAACGTGCCCCCGAAGGGGAAGCGACCGCATTGCCCGAAGGGGAAGCGACTCATTCGCCGGCATGGGCACCGGGTCTGCGTAAAGAGGGCAAAGCACAGGAAGGCGAAGCAGCCCCAGCACAAGAGCCACCCACGTCACCAGGGAGGTGGCAAGTGACCGCTCCGAAGGCTCGTTACGCCGCAGTCGTCACCAGCATCCTCGTGAGCCTGGCATTGCTCCCCTTCTCGGTACCCGCCGCGGACGCCGCCTACAGCGATTACGCGGTCGCCTCGGCCAGCGCCTCCCTCTCGCACAGCCAGGCCGGCGGCCATGCCGATCTGACGACGGCCTTCACCATTGCCACGGACCCGGCGAGCGAATCCGACTCACACGGCTTCAAGGCCCCTTACGCCCAGACCAAAGACCTTGTCGTCAACCTGCCCCCCGGGCTGATCGGGAACCCCAACTCGGTAGCCCAGTGCACCGCGGTCCAGTTCGCCACCGCCTTCAGTGGTGGCGGTTGTCCCAATGCGTCGCAGGTGGGCGTCACGAAACTTCGCTTGTATCAGTTCGAGCAAACGTTCTTTACCGAGCCGATCTACAACATGACCCCGCCCGGTGGGGACACCGTGGCGAGGCTCGGGGTGTATGCGGCCTCCATTCCCACCTTCATCAACGTCGGCGTGCGCTCCGACGAGGACTACGGTCTCGCCGCACACCTCGAAGGCCTGCCCGCCAACGCTCTCCTCATCAGCGCTACGACGACGATCTGGGGAGTGCCGGCTGCCGCAAGCCATGACACTGAACGTCAGACCCCCGCCGAAGCGTTCAACGGCGTGTCTTCCTCTCCGCCCCGTCCGCCCGGCGGCGACCCGGCACCGTTTCTGAGCAACCCGACCAGATGCGGCGTCCCACAGGAAGTCAGCGTATCTGCCGACAGCTATCAGCTGCCGGACCCGGAATTCCCGAAGAACTCCTCCACGGCGAGGGCTTCCCTGCCTCAGACCCACGGCTGCGACGAACTCGAATTCCATCCCAGCCTCACGGTCACGCCGACCTCACGCGAAGCCGCGGTGCCAAGCGGCCTGGAGGCGGAGCTGAGCATGCCCCAAAACGAAACGGTGGATGGACTGGCGACCTCCCAACTGCGCGACGCGAGGGTCACCCTGCCGGAGGGGATGACGCTGGCCTCCGGAGCGGCCGACGGTCTTGCATCCTGCAGCGCACAGCAGGTTGGATACAAGACCCTGGCCGCTTCCGCATGCCCCGAAGCGGCGAAGATCGGCAGCGCCGAAGTGGACGTGCCGGCCCTTTCGCGGATCCTGCACGGAGCGATCTACCAGCGCACTCCAGAATCCGGCCACCTCTTCCGGATCTGGCTGGTCACCGACGAACTCGGCCTGCACCTGAAGATACCCGGCGATATCCGGCTTGATCCATTCACCGGCCAGGTCACCTCGATCTTCCTCGAAAACCCACAGGCGCCGCTTCGAAATCTCAAGCTGCATTTCAAGGGAGGGCCGCGCGCTCCCCTGGCCAACCCCGGGGCTTGTGGGCTCTACCAGACCAGCTACGAATTTGCCCCGTGGTCGGGAACCCCCACGGTCCTCGGCAAGACGGCGATGACGATCGACCAGGGCTGCGATACCGGCGGTTTCTCGCCGCTACTGTCGGCAGGAGCGATCAATCCGACCGCCGGCGCCTTCTCTCCCTTTGCCCTGAGTCTGATCAGCCAGACCGGCGAACAAAATGTCTCCGACCTCGAGGTTTCGATGCCGCCGGGACTGCTTGCCAAACTCGCGGGCGTGGCCGTCTGCCAGGAGCCGCAGGCTTCCAGCGGCGACTGTCCAGCCGCGTCCCAGGTGGGAAGAGCGACTGTCGCCAGCGGCCCCGGCCCGTCGCCGCTGTGGATTCCTCAGCCCGGTAAGGCGCCTACCGCGATCTACCTCTCGGGCCCCTACAAAGGAGCCCCGTACAGCCTCTCGGTCAAGGTGCCGGCCCAGGCGGGTCCTTTCGACCTCGGCACCGTGGTGACCCGCGCCGGGATCTACGTCGATCCGGAAACCACGCAGGTGACGGTCAAGTCCGACCCATTGCCGCAGTTGCTCGAAGGCGTGCCGGTGACCTACCGCACGATCCACGTCGACGTCGATCGGCCCGGTTTCACCCTCAACCCCACGAATTGCGAGCCGATGGCTGTCCGCGCCCGCGCCAGCTCAATCCACGGCGCGGTTGCGAATCCGTCCAGCCGCTTCCAGGTCGGCTCCTGCGCCAGGCTTCCGTTCAAGCCCGAGCTGTCGCTCACGCTCACCGGCTCGACCAAGCGGGGCGGCCACCCCGCCCTGCGGGCGGTGCTGAGGGCTCGTCGCGGCGATGCCAACATCGCGAGGGCGGTTGTCGGCCTGCCGCACTCGGAGTTCCTGGCGCAAGAACACATTCGGACGATCTGCACCCGGGTCCAGTTCGCCGCCGGCACCTGTCCGGCCGGGGCCGTCTACGGCCGCGCCAGGGCGATCAGCCCGCTACTCGACCAGCCGCTCGAAGGCCCGGTGTACCTGCGCTCCTCCTCGCACCCCCTGCCCGATCTGGTCGTCGACCTGCACGGTCCCATCCGTGTCGTCCTGGTCGGCCGCATCGATTCGTTCAAGGGGGGGATCAGGAGCAGCTTCGACGCCATTCCCGACGCGCCGGTCACCAAGTTCGTCCTCTCTATGCAGGGCGGTAAGAAGGGGCTGCTCGTCAACAGCCGGTTCCTCTGTGTCTCGACCAACCGCGCCGGTGTCTCCTTGACCGCCCAGAGCGGCAAGACCGCGAGGCAGCGGCCCGCGCTGCGCGATGCCTGCTCCAAACACACGAAGAAGCCTCACTCGAAAAAGCACCGCCGCCAGAAGCGGCTCTAATTCACAACGGGAGGAAAGATGTTCTCACTACTACGTAACCGCTTCGGCGTCTCCGGCGCGCTGGCGGTCGTTGTGCTCGTACTCGCGATGGCCGGCGGTGCGTTGGCCGCAAAGCGGTACATCATCACGTCTACGGCACAGATCAAGCCCAGCGTTCTGAAGCAGCTCAAGGGGAAGCCAGGTCCGCAGGGCCCCACCGGTTCCACCGGCGCGAAGGGTGACACCGGCGCGAAGGGTGACACCGGCGCGAAGGGTGACACCGGCGCGAAGGGTGACACCGGTACCCCTGGCGCCCCCGGTTCCCCGGGAGCTCCCGGCTCGCCCTGGACGGTCGGTGGCGTCCTGCCGAAAGGCGCGACCGAGAAGGGCGCTTGGACGGCTGTTCCCCTCACCGAAAATATTGGCTTCGATGCGATTTCGTTCCCAATCCCCCTGCCGACGGCGCTTGACGCTAGCCACGTCCACGTGGTCCTCAAAGGAGCCACGGCTGGAACCGGCTGTACGGGCGGCACCGCCGCGAACCCGAAAGCCGACGCTGGGCATCTGTGCATATACGTCGCCGACGCGGAAGCAGACGCGCATGTGACCCAGATCAGGGATCCTGGATTGCCCTCGTCGGTCGTCACGGAAGGGGCCGGCACCACGGGTGCGCTAATTCGCTCGGGAGGCGTGGAACCGAACCTGAACCTGTTTGGAACGTGGGCGGTTACGGCCCCTTAGGAGACGCTCTCTGCACCGGAGGAAAGAGCCGCAACTGCGGAGCCAACTGGCCGTGACCGCCCCCCGAGGCGGTCACGGCCAATCAACTGCCTATCGTCCCTCCCATCGCTAACGGAGCAGGGCCGTCCGCTACCTTGCAGTTCAGAATCGTGCACCGATATCCGAGTATTTACGCAGGAAGCGTTGAGCACCGGCAGCCCATGTGTTATACCCGTGCGAGCAAAGGACGAGCGTCGGCTCAGGTTCGGGCCCCATTGGCCCGCTTGACGGCGGCAAAGGAGGAGTCATGAGTGACGCGGTCGATCCGCATCTCAGCGAGCCCTACGGGCTCCGGACCACCTCCTGTGCCACCGAACTCGTTTGCCGCGACTGCGGCTACCGCACGCCGCTGCTGGACCGGGCCTTCAAGTGCCCGGCCTGCGGTGAAGGACTGGACGTCGACTACGACTATGAGCTCGCGAAGGAGCGGATCGCCGAGCGCTCGCTGGAGGAGCGGCCCTGGAACATCTGGCGCTTCGAGGAGCTGCTGCCGATCCTCAACCGCCGGGCGCAGCAGCGAGTCGCCCAGTTCGCCGGCAAGACGCCGCTGATCCACGCCGAGCGGCTCGGTGCCGAGCTTGGGCTCAGCAACCTCTACATCAAGGACGATTCGACCAACCGGCCGTCGCTCTCCTACAAGGACCGCGTCGTCGGGATGGCGATCGCCCGTCTGCTGGAGCTGGGCAAGGACGAGGTCGGTTGCGTCTCCACCGGCAACGTCGGCACCGCCGTCGCCGCGCTCGCCGCCCAGGCCGGCGCCCGTCCCTACATCTTCTACCCGGGCAACATGGAGAAGGGCAAGGCGAAGGCCTGCCGAGGCCTCGGCGCCCAGGTGATCCAGCTCGACGCCAACTACGACCAGGCCAACCGCGCCTGCCGCGAGCTGGCCCTCGCCTCGGGGATGGAGTTCGCGAACATCACCCTGCGGCCGTTCTACGCGGAGGGGGCGAAGACGATGGCCTTCGAGGTGGTCGAGGAGCTCGGCTGGAAGGCGCCGGACCACTTCGTGATCCCGGCCGCCGGCGGCACCCTCTCCTCGCGCGTCCACAAGGGGCTGCTGGAGCTGGAGAAGGTCGGCCTCGCCGAGACCGCCGGCGCCAAGATCGACATCGCCCAGGCGAGCGGCTGCTCGCCGATCGCGACCGCGATCCGCGGCGGCGGCGAGATCGAGCCGCAGACTCCGGAGACGGCGGCGCACTCGCTGGCGATCGGGGCGCCCGGCGACGGCGCCCTCGTCGTCGACGCGGTCCGCTCCCGCGGCGGCTCCGCCGCGGCCGTCTCCGACGAGGAGATCTGGGCCGCGATCGACCTGCTCGGCGCCACCGAGGGCATCCTCACCGAGCCCGCCGGCGGCACCACGATCGCCTCCACCGCCCGTCTGGCCCAGGAGGGGAAGCTCGGCGCCGACGAGGTCGTCGTTGCGGTGATCAGCGGTAACGGGCTGAAGACCCTGCAGGAGCATCCGGAGAAGTCCTGGCCGGAAATGGTCCCCTGCGAGGTCGGCGCGATGGAGGAGATCCTCAACGACTTCCGCTCCGCGGCGACGACCGCGCTCCACTGAGCGGAGGGCGAACGCGCAACACCCGGCGCGCCATAGCTCGCCGCGCCTCCGGCCTGCGGATGGAACTGCATCAAATTATGGCTGTAGAGGAACCAGAATTTGATGCAGTTCGGATGAGAGGTCGCTTAGGGTATGTGCTGTGATCGCGTTGCCCGAGGTCGAAGGCGTCAGCCACCACCGGGTTCGTGCCCGAGGGATGGAGTTTCATTACGCGGAAGCGGGGGCGGGCGAGGAGGTCGTGCTCTGCCTGCACGGCTGGCCCCAGCACTGGTACGAGTGGCGCCGCCTGATTCCGGCGCTGGCCGACCGCCACCGGGTGATCGCGCTCGACCAGCGCGGCTTCGGCTGGTCTGAGACGCCGGCGCAGGGTTACGAGAAGGAGGAGCTGGCGAGGGACGTCCTCGCTGTCCTCGACGAGCTCGGGATTGAGCGGGTGAAGTTGGTCGGGCACGACTGGGGCGGCTGGATCGGCTTCCTGCTCTGCCTGCGCGAGCCGGAGCGCTTCCAGCGCTACCTGGCGCTCAACATCCTGCCGCCGTGGACGAGCATGCGGGCGATGGCGCCGCACCTCTGGCGCTTCTGGTACCAGTGGCTGATCCTCAGCCCCGGCGTCGGGTACCAGCTCCACCGCAGCGGCAGGTTCGTGCCGAAAGTGCTCTCCGGCGGCTCGGTGCGGCGCGAGGCTTGGGACGAGGCGACGCTGCACGCCTTCTCAGACACCTTCACCGAGCCGGCGCGGGCGCGGGCGGCGGTGCAGATGTACCGGGTCTTCAACCTGCGGGAGGTGCCGGAGATCGCCCGCGGTCGCTACGCGAAGGCCCGCCTGAGGGTCCCGACCAAGCTCCTCTTCGGCACCGGCGACTCCGCCCTCAGCCACCATCTGCTCGCCGGCTACGAGCACCACGCCGACGACATGCGGCTCGAGAAAGTCGACAACTGCGGCCACTTCATCGCCGACGAGATGCCTGACCTCGTCGCCGATGAAGCCCGGGCGTTCTTCGCTTAGCTGCCCAGCGGGAGAGGGTCCGGTCGCCCTTCGCGTGATTTTGTCGCGCCCCTTATTGGGGCTGCTCCGGAAGATGCTGCCCGCCTATGGGGGGCTGGGATCAGTTTGCATATCGCCGCTTCGCGCACTTTCACGCGATGGGCGACCGGACCCTCTTCAATACGCAGCTCGGAACGGCTGAGGGTTCGGCGTTTTTGCTAGAGCTGCCGCACCTTGGGGGTCGGTGTGGATCTGTCAGCTCTTGAACAGGAGCCAAGCGCCTGAGTGGGAGCCGGGAGAGGGGTTCGCCGGACCCTCCCCGCTGTTGTCCGCCGAACCCCTCTCCCGGCTCCCCCGAGCTCTACGGGTCCCCCTCCTCAAGCCCTGATCCGAGCCTCCTCGAGGTCCAGGTCCCGCTCGATCTGCCGCAGCGTCTGGTTGCGCAGCCGTCCAGCCTGCCGAAGGTCGAGCAGCTCGTCGCGCTCGACCCCGATCAGCTCGCGCCGCAGCTCCCCGTAGCCGGCGATCCGCTGTTCGCGGGCGGCGGCGTCGGGATCCTCGCCGCCGAGCACTGCCTGGCACATGCGGAAGCGGGCCCGGTAGAGGTCGCGCAGCCGCTTCAGCTGGGTCTCGCTCGCCCGCTCCTCTTCCTCCATCTGGTCGAGCCGGTCCAGCGCCGACTGCGCCGCCTCCATCCGCGCCACCGCCTCCTCGTCCGACCAGCGCCGCGCCTCCTCCAGCCCCAGCGCCCGCACGATGAACGGCAGCGAGAGCCCATGGCCGACGAGGGTGAGGAGGATCAGGGCGAAGGTGAGGAAGATGATCTGCGGCCGCGCGTCGACGCTGAGCGGGACCGCGAGCGCGGCGGCCAAGGAGACCGCCCCGCGCATCCCGCTCCAGCCGACGGCGAAGCGCTGGCCGGGGGTTTCGCCCGCATCGAAGCCGATCGCGAAGACGAAGGCCAGGCGGACGCCGGTCGAGGCCGCGGCGATCGCGGCGACGGGCAAGAGCAGGTCGCCGACGCCGGAGGAGGTCTCGTTCAGCGTCTCGACGATGTCCGGCAGCTGCAGGCCGAGGAGGACGAAGAGGGTGATCTCGAGCCCGAAGACGAGGACGCCCCAGAAGGCGATCGCGCTGAGGCGGATGTCGGCATCGAGCGAGCGGTGGGAGCGGTAGCCGGCGTAGACGCCGGCGACGACCGCGGCGAGGATGCCGGAGACGTGCAGCTCCTCGGCGCCGATGTAGGCGCCGTAGGCGGTGAGGACGCTGAGGACGATCGAGAAGGCGGCGTCGGTCTGACGGCGGACGACGAGGTCTGAGAGGACGCCCACCGCGATCCCGATCGCGATCCCGCCGGCGGCGACGGCGACGAATTCCAACGCCGCGCCGCCGAAGCTGAAGGCGCTGCCGGTCGCCACCCCGACGGCGATCCGGTAGAGCACCAGGGCAGTGCCGTCGTTGATCATCGACTCGCCTTCGACCAGCAGCCGCACCCGCTCCGGCGCCCCGAGCCGCCGGAAGATCGAGGTGGCGGCGACGGCGTCGGTGGGGGCGAGGACGGCGCCGAGGATCGCCGCCTCGGCCCAGGTCATCCCGGGGACCAGCGCGTGCGCGACCACCGCCACCGCGGCGGCGGCGAGGAAGACGAGGACGACGGCGAGCAGGAACAGCGGCCGCATCACCGCCCGCAGCTCCTGCGGTGAGGTCCGCCAGCCGGCGGCGTAGACCAGCGGCGGCAGGAAGACGAGGAAGATCGTGTCGGGATCGAGTTCGACGCTCGGCAGGCCCGGCAGGAAGGCGATCGCGAGGCCGCCGAGGACGAGCACGATCGGGGCCGGGATCTTGCCGAAGTCGGCGAAGCGCACCAGCAGGGCGGCGGCGAGGATGAGGACGAAGACGGACTCGACGTTGTTCATCCAGCACATAACATCGTGTCCGGTGGCGGAACTGCTCTCACCCCCTCTCGAGGAGCTCGACCACGTCCGCGGCGAGCCCGGCGCGCCCCTGGAGCTGGTCATGTTCGGCGACTTCCAGTGCCCCTTCTGCCTCGGGGCGCAGTCGGTCCTGCGTCGGGTTCGGGAGCGACTGGGGGAGCGGCTGCTGTTTGGCTTCCGCCACCTGCCGATCCCCGAGCGCCACCCGCTGGCGCCGCTGGCGGCGGAGGCAAGCGAGGCGGCGGCCGCCCAAGGGCGCTTCTGGGAGATGCACGACGCGCTCTACGCGACCCAGCCGAAGCTCTCGCGGGGGACGATGCTGGAGTCGGCCCGGGGCTTGGGGCTCGACGTCGAGCGGATCGCGGCAGAGCTCGACTCCGGTGCCCACCGCGACCGCATCGCCCGCGACGTCGCCTCGGCCGGGGCGAGTGGCGCCACCGGCACCCCCACCTTCTTCGTCAACGGCGAGCGCTTCTACGGCGCCTACGACGCGGGGTCGCTGGTCGAGGCGCTCGAGGGCTGAGGCCGGCCCGATGAAGGCGCTGGTCCAGCGGGTCAGCCAGGCAGCGGTCGACGTCGAGGGCGAGCGGGTCGCGCAGATCGGGCCGGGAATGCTGGTCCTGCTCGGGGTCGGGCTCGGCGACGGGGAGGAGGAGGCCGACCGGCTGGCCGAGAAGGTGCGCAACCTGCGGATCTTCGACGACGCCGAGGGGCGGATGAACGAGCCGCTTGGCGAGCGCGAGGTCCTCTGCGTCAGCCAGTTCACCCTCTACGGCGACGCCCGGCGCGGAAACCGTCCCAGCTACACCGGCGCCGCCCGTCCCGAGGTCGCCGCGCCCCTCTACGACCGCTTCTGCGAGCGGCTGGAGGCGAAGAAGGGCCTCTTCGGCGCTTGCATGGGCGTGGCGCTGATCAACGACGGGCCGGTGACGCTGATGGTCGAGATCCCGCCGGCTCTCGGCGAGCCGAGAGCCTGAAGGTCTCGGGATCGGGGGCCGCGGCTCATGGACAGGACCAGTCCGGGCCGCCGCGGTCGCGCCCCTCCCCGGAATATGTGAACCAATTTCCTCGGACAGCGGGGACGGCGGGAAGGCGCGGGCGAGGGTTGCTAGGCGACGGGCGCCGGATCTGGGCGGACGACGACCGTGGTGGCGATCGGGATCACCTCGTCGCAGGGCAGGTCGGCGTCTTCGGCGTGCTTCCGGATGGCCTCCGGGCTCTCAGCCTCGTAGACGCAGAACGTCCCGACCTCGCCGCTCTCCTCGCTCAGCGCGTAGCTGCGGATCCAGCGGACGCCGGAGTCGGCCTCGTCGCCAACTTCGGCCGAGCGTTTGCCGGCGACCTCGAGATCCTCGATCGTGGCCCATCCGTTGCGTCGAAGAATTCCGTATAGCTGCATTTCAGTACCTCCTTGTTCGAACTGCGGTTGCAACCGAACCTACCCGCGAAACGCGACCCCCGCATCAGCGAAAACGGTATTTTCAGTTGCCGTACGCCGTATTCGTGCCTGGACGCTCCCAGCTTCACCGCGGCGCCCGGCGCGGACCTGTTGAATGGCGGCGATGGCCAAGCTGGTCTATTCGGCGATCGCCTCCCTCGACGGCTACGTGGCCGACGAGCGCGGCGAATTCGGCTGGTCGATGCCGGACGAGGAGGTCCATGCTTTCGTCAACGACCTCGAGCGGCCGATCGGCACCTACCTCTACGGGCGCCGGATGTACGAGGTGATGAAGGTCTGGGAGGGCGACGAGGTCTTCGCCGACGCTGTGGGCGCCGGAGCCGCCCTTCTGGGCGATTACGCCGCAATCTGGCGCGAGGCCGAGAAGATCGTCTACTCGCGGACGCTCGGCGAAGTCAGCACGGCGCGCACGAGGTTGAAGAGCAGCTTCGATCCGGCCGAGGTATCGGCGCTGAAGGAGGCCGAGGAGCGCGACATCAGCATCGGTGGTCCGGAGCTGGCCACCCAGGCTCTCGGAGCCGGCCTTGTCGACGAGATCCACCTTTTCCTTGCCCCGGTGGGGGTGGGTGCGGGTAAACCTGCGTTTCCGATCCGGAAGCGGTTGCCTCTGCGGCTCCGCGACCACCGCAGCTTCGACAACGGCACCATGTACGTGCACTACCGGCTCTAGTACCTCGAAAATCGGAAAGCTGGATCTAAAAGCACTCACCTGACCTGACCAATATCCTCCTGCGTTCAAGATCATGGACGCCGCGAGACAGGTATTGAGGTTCAGCATTCCAGGAGCGGTGCTTCTCCTCAACGGAATGATCTGCTTCATGATCTATCGGCGTGTCCAGGGTGTCGGGTTTGAAGTCACGTCAGCCCTCCTTCGGGCGAACGTCGAGCCATTGGTGGGTGTGCTGGCGACCATCCCCGTCGGCTTCGTGGTCTACCAGGCTTACTACTTCAACTACGGGCCAAAGGTGGCTATCTGGCCATTCACTTGGCCTACCGACCTCGTTCGCACTGACCGCGCCTGCCAGGTCCTCGGCCGATTGCCCGCCGCGACCGTCGATCAGCTCGCGTATGCATTCGATCTGCCCCTGGATCTGACCCCTGCTTATCGGAGAGTTCCGAATCCAGGTTCGTGGCACTGCCACCCGTTGGAGAAGACGATGCACTGGCTGCACTGTCTGCGCATCAGGTCCGACTGGGATGAAGTCCAAGGCGGTGGCAGCGTCGCGTATGGCGTCAGGTGGCACAATAACTGGGACGTCCTCCGGGGCATGGTCGAAATCGCGGCTTCCCTGCCGGGCGCGGATCACGTCAAGCAGGAGTACACGACCCTCTCCGATCTCTTCCATGCGCTGGGCGCCGCGAGAACCGCGGTGACGCTGTCATGGCTCGCCGCGGTGGTCCTAGCGATGACCCACATCGGGCGGATCTTGGCGAATCCACTGGAGAGCGTTATTGGCCTACTGTTGATCACGGGGCTCTCGACGATGCTGTGGGTGATCTTCCACTACGCTCGGCGTCGGACCTGGAAATCTGCTGCGTCGTCGATCCGTCTTGCTTTGCGCTGGTTGCTGCACCGGAACCCCGAGGCGTTCGAGATCGGCGTGATCGCGTCTGCCGGAGCCGCACGCCCCTGAAATCGCGGATCGGCGGTGGCAGGACTAACCCGCCAAGGAAATGGCCAGCCAGATTGCGACCGCCCTCGAATTTGTCCGCTAAGCCCCGGCTAGACTCACCTGCCAGTCGGAGAACTTTCCCGCTCTGACCCTAGCCTAGGTTGCCATATGCCATGCCGGAGGAGGGACTCGAACCCCCGACACGCGGATTATGATTCCGCTGCTCTAACCAGCTGAGCTACTCCGGCGGGGAGGAGATGGTAGCGATGGCGCAGCGCCCCGGCCGAAGTCCGGAGACGGGATGGTCGGCGATCAGGCCGGTGTTGGTTGCCTTCCTGCTCGTCGCCGATGCCTTCGCGGTGGCGACGCTGGCGATCGTGCAGCCGAAGGGTTGGCTGCCGCCGTTCATCGCCTTCGGCTCGGTCCTGATCGGCTTGGTCTGGTTCCAGATCTGGGCGATTGGACATCGCCACGACGACGACTGAGGGTCGCTCGAGTGTGCTGCAGAAAATTGCCGCATCAGCTATGGCGTTTGCCTCGGTTGCAGGAGAAATCAAGGCGGCAGCGGCGCATCGTTTGTAGGGTGGATCCGATGACGGCAGAGCTGGACAGAGCGGTGAAGACGGTCGTCCGTCAGTGCATGGGGATCCAGCCAGGCGAGGACGTTCTCGTGGTCTGCAATCCGGTCACCGAAGAGGTCGGCGCGCTGATGAGGATCGAGGCGCAGGGGGAGGGCGCCGACGCGACGCTGGCCGTGATCTCCGAGCGTGACTCGGCTGCCGCGGAGCCGCCGCGGGCGGTGGCAGCGGCGATGGCCGCCGCCGACGTGGTCCTGGCGCCGACGATCCAGTCGATCTCCCACACCGAAGCGCGCAAGCTGGCCAGCGAGGCGGGAGTCCGCGTCGGCAGCCTGCCCGGCGTCACCGAGGAGATGCTGGGGCGGCTGATGACCAGCGACCTGGAGGAAATCCGGCGCCGCAGCTGGGCCGTGGTGACCGCGCTCAACCGCGGCTCGGAGGCGCGGATCACCTGCCGTCACGGCAGCGACCTGAGGATCGGCCTCGAGGGCCGGCTCGGGATCGTCGACGCCGGCGAACTCGGCAACCGCGGCGCCTTCGGCAACCTCCCCTGCGGCGAGGGTTTCATCGCCCCCGTCGAGGCGACGACGGAGGGGATCCTGGTCGTCGACGGCTCGATCGCCGAGGTCGGCCTGCTCGAGACGCCGACGGCCCTGACCGTCCGCGAAGGCCACCTCGTCGAGGCAACCGGCCCGGACGGCCCACGGCTGCTGGAACTGCTCACCGCCCACGGGGAGGACGGGACCAACGTCGCCGAGCTCGGGATCGGCACCAACGAAGAGGCGATCCTCACCGGCAACATCCTCGAGGACGAGAAGATCCTCGGCACCTGCCACGTCGCCTTCGGCGCCTCGGCGGCGATCGGGGGAAGAGTGCAGGTGCCGGTGCACCTCGACTGCGTCGTGCTCGAACCCACCGTCGAGATCGACGGGGAGACGATCGTCAGCGGCGGCGACCTCCTCGTCTGAGGAGGCGGAACCATGCCGCCCCTCCTCGCGGTCCCAAATGTCTCGGAGGGGAGCGATCCGGAGCGTCTGGAGCGGCTGCAGCGGGCGCTCACGCGCGGGGTTGCGCTGCTCGACCGGCACGCGGACGCGGACCACGACCGCGCGGTCTTCACCCTGGCGGGCGCCGCGGGGGCGCTGACCGGGGCGCTGAGCGCCGGCGCCGAGGAGGCGGTCGAGACGATCGACATGCGCGGGTACCGGGGAGCCCATCCGGCGATCGGCGCGCTCGACGTCTGCCCGGTCGTCTGGTTCGATCCCGACGACCGCGATGCCGCCCGCACCGAGGCGGTGGGGGTGGCCGAGCAGATCGGCGGCCTCGGCCTGCCGGTGTTCCTCTACGGGGAGCTGGCGCGCGATCCCGCCCGAACCGAGCGCGCCTACTTCCGCAACGGCGGCCTCGCTGAGCTCTGGCTGCGGATGGAGTCGGGGGAGCTGCAACCCGACTTCGGCCCCGAACTGCCGCACCCGACGGCGGGGGCGACGCTGGTGACCGCGCGTCCGCCGCTCGCCGCCTTCAACCTCGAGCTCGACACCGGAGACGTGGAGATCGCCCGCTCGGTCGCCGCCGGGTTGCGCGAGAGCGGTGGCGGGGCGCGAGGGCTCCGAGCGATTGGGCTGCTGCTCTCCAGCGGCCGCGCCCAGGTCTCCACCAACGTCCACGACCCGCTGGCGGTGCCCCTGGGGCAGGTGGTCGAGCGAGTGCGGGCGCTGGCGGCGCCGCTCGGCGCGCGCCCGCTGGAGGCCGAGCTGGTCGGCCTGATCCCGCAGGCGGCGCTGGCGGGATACCCCGCCGACGTGCCGATGCGCGGCTTCGACCCGCAGCGCCACACGATCGAGGCGCGGTTGGCGGAGGCGACCGACTAGATTGCGAACTGCATCGAATTCCCGGCCCAGGAGGCAGGAAATTTGATGCAGTTCGAAAGGCCGATGGCTCAGACGAGGAAAAAGCGACAGCGCAAGCGCCGCGGCACCCAGGGTGGCCGGATCGACACCAAGGCCCGCCGCAGCCGCCCGCGCAGCCGCGAGGAGGCGAAAGCCCAGGCGCGCGCCAAACGCCGGCCCGGCCCGAAGGAGGACCTGCCGCCGACCTGGCGCAACTCGCTGATCCGCGGCGTCTTCGCCGCCGTGATCTTCGCCGCCCTGCTGATCGTCGCCTTCAAACGACCGGTCGGCGCGGCGCTGATCTTCGGCGCCTTCATGCTTGCCTTCTACGTGCCCACCGGCTACTTCATCGACATGACCCTCTGGCGGCGGCGCGAGCGGGCGCGGATCCGAGCCCGGAGCGAGTAATGGCCCTCGACGTCGAGATGCTCACGGTGGGGGCGATCGGCGAGAACTGCTTCCTGTTTCGCCGCCAGGGCGCCGACAAGCTGCTGATCGTCGACCCGGGCGAGGAGGCCGAGAGGATCCTGGCGGCGGTCCAGGCCAGCGGCGCCGAGGTCGAGGCGATTCTCATCACCCACTGCCACTTCGACCACATCGGCGCGGTGGCGCCGGTGGCGAAGGCGACCGGGGCGCCGGTCTACTGCCCGGAGATCGAGGTGCCGGTGCTCGCCGACATCATGGCCTACGTCCCCTGGGACGGCTTCGGCCCCTACGAGAGCTACGAGGCCGACGAGATCGTCCGCGGCGGCGAGACCCTGGGTCTGGCGGGGATGGAGCTGGACGTCGTCTTCACCCCGGGCCACAGCCCTGGGCACGTCACCTACGCGGTCCGGGGGGAGTCGGCGATCTTCTCCGGCGACGTCCTCTTCCAGGGCTCGGTCGGCCGGGTCGATCTCCCCGGCGGAGACGGCCCGACGCTGCTTGCCTCGATTGGGAAACTGCTCGACGACTTCCCGGCGGAGACCGTCGTCCATCCCGGGCACATGGGGCTGACCACGCTCGGTGCCGAGCGGGCGACCAATCCCTTCCTCGGCTCGCTGGCGCCCTAGGAAGACCGCGGTTCCACTGCGGCGCGCCGCCGGTCTCGCAGGCACTAAGGTCGCGCGAACGATGGCGAGCAAGTACCAAGCACCCCGCGGGACCTTCGACGTCCTGCCCGAGCAGGCGCGCTCCCGCCGGCGGTTGGAACGCACCGCCGCCGAGGTCTTCGGCCGCGCCGGCTACGAACCGATCGGGACCCCGATCTTCGAGGACACCGACCTCTTCGAGCGGGGGGTGGGGCAATCGACCGACATCGTCCGCAAGGAGATGTTCACCTTCGAGGACAAGGGCGGGCGCAGCCTCACCCTGCGCCCCGAGGGAACCGCGTCGATCTGCCGCGCCTACCTCCAGCACGGGATGCAGAAACTGGCGCAGCCGGTGAAGCTCTTCTACCTCGGACCCTTCTTCCGCCACGAGCGCCCGCAGGCCGGTCGCTACCGTCAGTTCCACCAGCTCGGCGCCGAGTGCATCGGCACCGACTCGCCGCTGGCCGACGCCGAGGCGATCATGCTCCTCTCCGACCTGCTGGGAGAGATGGGCGTGCCCGGGGTGGAGCTGCGGCTCGGCAGCCTCGGCTCCTTCGAGGCCCGGCGGGCATACCTGGAGGACCTGAAAGCGCACCTGCACGCGCACGAGACCGACCTCCCGAAGGACGTGCGCGAGCGGATCGACCTCAACCCGCTGCGCGCCTTCGACTCCGACGACGAGGGGACGCGGGGGGTTATGGCGAGCGCGCCGACGATCGTCGGACGGCTCGAGGGCGAGGACGCCGCCGACTTCGAGGAGGTGCGGGCGTTGCTCGACGCCGCCGGCATCGCTTACGCGGTCGACCCGACCCTGGTCCGCGGTCTCGACTACTACACGCGGACGATCTTCTCCTTCGTCTGCGACCAGCTCGGAGCGCAGTCGGAGATCGGCGGCGGCGGCCGCTACGACGGCCTGATCGAGCAGCTCGGCGGACCGCCAACGCCGGCGGTCGGCTTTGCGGCTGGGATCGAGCGGATCCTTCTGGCGCTCGACGAAGCGGAGCCGGCGGCGGGGCGCGATGCGTTCGTCGCCGTCACCGGCCCCGACCAGCTGCACCGGGCGATGGCGATCGCGACGGAGCTGCGCCGCGCCGGGATCTCCACCGAGCTCGACCTCGCCGGACGCGGCCTCAAGGGGCAGCTGAAACACGCGAACCGGATCGGGGCGCGCCGCGTCCTCATCCTCGAGGCCGACGGAGGCGCCCAGCTCCGCGACATGGGCAGCGGCGAGCAGGGCCCGGCCGATCCCGGCAACCTTGTCGAGGAGATGAAGGGAGGCCAGGAGTGAGCGAGGACCGTGTCAGCCGAGAGGTGAGCGAGGACGGTGTCAGCCGGAGCGCCATGGGGGAGGGAATCGCCCCCGGGAACGGGCTCCAGCCGGATGCGCCCCCGCTGCGCGCGAACGCCTACCGCGACGCTTGGTGCGGCCAGGTGCTGAGCGACCGGGTCGACTCGCAGGCGCGCGTTGCCGGCTGGGTCCACCGCCGCCGCGACCACGGCGGCCTGATCTTCATCGACCTCCGCGACCGCACCGGGATCGTCCAGCTCGTCTTCAACCCGGACAGATCCGGCCCCTCCTTCGAGCTCGCCCACGAGCTGCGCGCCGAGGATGTGCTGACCGCCAGCGGCACCGTCGTCCGCCGCTCGGCGGGGACGGTCAACCCGGAGCTCGCGACGGGCGAGGTCGAGCTGCTGGTCAGCGACGCCGAGCGCCTGGCCGACGCGGAGACGCCGCCGTTCCAGGTCGAGGGCTTCAGCGGCGAGGTGGGGGAGGACACCCGCCTGCGCTACCGCTACCTCGACCTGCGCCGGGAGCAGATGCGCAGCGCGCTGCAGCTGCGCCACCGGGTGGTCGCGGCGATGCGGGAGTTCCTCGACCGCGAGGGCTTCCTCGACGTCGAGACGCCGGTGCTGACCCGCTCGACGCCCGAGGGCGCGCGCGACTTCCTCGTCCCCAGCCGCCAGCAGCAGGGCTCCTTCTACGCGCTGCCGCAGTCGCCGCAGCTGTTCAAGCAGCTGTTGATGATGTCGGGGTTCGAGCGCTACTACCAGGTGGCGCGTTGCTTCCGCGACGAGGCGACCCGCGCCGACCGCCAGGCGGAGTTCACCCAGCTCGACGTCGAGATGTCCTTCGTCGGCGGCGAGGACGTGATCGAGGTCAACGAACGGCTGCTGGCTCACGTCTTCGAGCGCGTGGGCGGGCCGGAGATCGAGATCCCGATGCAGCGGATGTGTTACGACGAGGCGATGGGCCGCTTCGGGACCGATCGCCCCGATCTTCGCTTCGGCCTGGAGCTGGTCGACCTCGGCGATGCCCTCCGTGAGACCGAGTTCAAGGTCTTCCGCTCGGTCCTCGACGGCGGCGGCTCGATCCGCGGCATCAACGCCCGCCGCCGCGAGCTGCCGCGCTCCGAGCTCGACGGCCTGATCTCCCGCGCGCAGGAGCTGGGGGCGAAGGGGCTGGTCTGGGCCTTCCGGGAGGGGGAGGGCTGGCGCTCCCCGACCGCCAAGTTCCTCGGCGTGGGGGAGCTCGCCGACCTCAACCGTCGCCTCGGCGCCGAGGAGGGCGACCTGCTGCTGCTGGTCGCCGACAAGCGGCCGGTCACCGATGCGGTCCTGGGGCAGCTGCGGCTCGACCTTGCCGACCGCTTCGACCTGATCGACGGGAGCGAGCACCGCCTTGTCTGGATCGTCGACTGGCCGCTGCTGGCCTGGAACGAGGAGGAGAAGCGCTGGGACGCGATGCACCACCCGTTCACGGCCCCGGCCGGCGGGTTCGATCCCGACGACCCGGGCGGCGCGCGCGCGCAGGCATACGACGTCGTCTGGAACGGGCAGGAGCTCGGCGGCGGCTCGATCCGCATCCACAGCGCCGAGGTGCAGGAGCAGGTCTTCGCCGCCCTCGGGATCGATCACGAGACGGCCGAGGCGCGATTCGGCTTCCTGCTCGAGGCGCTGCGCTACGGCGCCCCCCCGCACGGCGGCATCGCCTACGGCGTCGACCGCATCGTCCAGCGCCTCTACGGAGCGGAGACGATCCGCGACGTGATCGCCTTCCCGAAGACGGCCTCGGGCTTCGACCTCCTCACCGGCGCCCCCGCGCCTGTCGACCAGATGCAGCTGCGCGAGCTCGGCGTCGCGGTCCACCAGCCCAAACTGCCGAGACATTGAGATGGGCCTGCGGGACTGGATCCCCCGCAGGTGGCGTCCCGGCCCCGGCCCGGGGCAGACGCCGGTCCACGTCGACGACCCCGGTTACGACGGCTGGGAGGTCGTGCGCGACTTCGGCGACCTCCGCACCGCGCGGGCCTGGCATCAGTCGCTGACCGAGGCTGGGATCCCAGCCGCGCTGACCTCCGACTGGCCGCTCGACCGCTTCGGCCGAGGCGACATCTCCCTGCGGGTCCCGCCCGACCAGTGGAGCGAGGCAGAGTGGCACCTCTCGAACCTCGACGATTGACGCCGCTGCCCGTCCCAGGCGCCGCGGACGATTGACGCACTGCCCGCCCCGAGGGGACGGTTTGGGTTTGCGAGGGGCTCGACGGTGGTACGTTTGAACCAGGCTCGAGCCCGTACGAGAGCCGTCTCACCGTTTGACCCAACACAAACGGCGCGGGAGCTGGAGAGTCTCCGGGTCTCTTGGGATTTGGAGCAGGCACCCACCTTCATTTGAAGGGATCAAAGCCAGAGGCGGCAACGGCGGGTTGGAGCCTTTTTTGCGCCTCCGTTGATCGAATTGGCACATTCTGCGCGCCACGTGTGCGCTCCGGTCGCTCAGGATCACCGGTATGGGCGATCAGAGTGCAATTCGGCACCCCAGAGGTGCTCAACTGCACACTCGATTTCTCGACCGAAAGGTCGAGGAGCTAGCGCGGAGGCAGCACGGCGTGGTCGGGCGAAGGCAGCTGCTCGTGTTGGGGATGGGGCGACGAGCAATCGTCGGCCGCCTCCAGCGGGGTCAGCTGCATGAGCTGCATCGAGGGGTCTACGTCTTCGGGGTGCGCCGGATCTCGACAAAGGGACGGTGGATGGCCGCGGTGCTCGCCTGCGGCGAGGGCGCGGTATTGAGTCACCGATCGGCTGCGCGTTCATGGAAGCTGCTGCCGCCGAAGTCCGAATCGATCGACGTCACCTGCCCCTCGGCGCAGGTGCGGAGGGACGGGATCGTCGGTCACCGCTCGATCGTTGCCAAAGACGAGTGCCTGATCGAGGACGGGATCCCGGTGACTTCGCCGTTTCGGACGATCTTCGACCTGGCGGCGGTGGCGCCGATGCGGGTGCTGGAGCGGGCGTTTCACGAGGCGGAAGCGCGGGAGGTGACCGATCGGGTCTCTCTGCCGATGCTGCTAGAGCGCTACCCGGGGCGGCGGGGGACCAGGAACCTGTGGGCGCTGTTGGCGTCGGGGGAGCCGGTGATGATCACGCGCAACGACTTCGAGGAGGCGTTTTTGGCGCTCGTCGATGCCCACGTGCCGCCGCGGCCACGGATGAACGCCGACCTGGCGATCCGGGGTCGCCTCTTCGAGATCGACGCGCTGTGGGAGGAGCAGCGGGTGGCGGTCGAGCTGGACGGCCGGGGCGTCCACGGCACCCGTAAGCGGTTCGAGTCGGATCGGCAGCGCGATCGCATCCTCGTGGCGGAGGGCTTCCGGACCATGCGCATCACCTGGCGGCAGCTGCAGGAGGAACCGGAGCAGATCGCAAGCGACCTGAAGCTGACGTTGGAACAGCCCGGCCCAACGCACACCCATTGGGCAAGGTAGGTGCGCGCGGGCCGGGCTCCCGAGGTCGCGTGGTCAAGAGAGGCGAGCGGCGCATGGGAATAGCGAGCGGCCGTTGCGCTCTACCCTTTGCTCATGGAGCGGGAGCTTTTCGAGCACTACCTGAGGGACGACAGCCGGCTGGGCCCGGCAGTCGACGGTGCCTACACGGGTGCCGCGGGCGGTGCCGCCTGCGGGGACCTCTCGCGGTTCTCCTTCACGGTGGAGGGTGGGCGGATCAGCTCGGTCACCTTCGACGCCGAGGGGTGCGGAGCCACCCGCGCAGCGACGGCCGCTGTCGCCGAGATGGTCGATGCCACTCCCGTCCTCGAGGCGGCCCTGATCGACATAGACATGGTTGACGAAGCCATCGGCGGCCTCACCCCCGCAAAGCGCCACGCCGCCCAGCTCGCCACCGACGCCCTTCACCGAGCCCTCTCGTCCGCCGCCTCTTCGTCGCTGCACTTGGTGCCGGCGGTGGACTCGAGGCGGCGGATGGAGGGGGGGGCCGGAGGCCCCTCGACGGAGCCTCCCCATCTGTTGCTCCGGCGAGGGGCCTCCGGCTCCCCGCGCGTCGCAGTCGCCATGTCCGGCGGCGTCGACAGCGCTGTCGCAGCGCTGCTCGCCCGCGAGGAAGGCGCCGTGGTGGTCGGCATCACGGTCAAGCTCTGGGCCGATCCCGAGACCGACGGCGCCAAGGCATGCTGCTCGCCGGAGGCGGTCCTCGGCGCCCGGGCCCTCGCCCACCAGCTCGGCATCCCGCACTTCACGCTCGACCTCGAGGAGGACTTCCGCCGCCGCGTCGTCGACCGCTTCGTCGGCGGCTACGCCGAGGGCAGCACTCCGAATCCCTGCATCCTCTGCAACGGCGAGGTCCGGCTGGCGGCGATGATCGACCTCGCCGAGCGCCTTGGCGCCGAGCGGCTCCTCACCGGCCACTACGCGCGCATCGTCGCGGACTCAGGTGGCCCGCTGCTGGCGAGCGCCGCCGACAAGGCCAAGGACCAGAGCTACATGCTCGCCGCCCTGCCGCCGGAACTGCTCGCCCGCCTCGGCTTCCCGCTCACCGAGCTGACCAAGCCCGAGGTCCGTGAGATCGCCGCCCGCCACGGCCTCGCGGTCGCCCGCAAGGCCGAGAGTCAGGACCTCTGCTTCCTCGCCGGCCAGGGCAAGCGCGGCTTCCTGCGCCGCCACGGTGGTCTGGGCGAGCGCGACGGGGCGATCCTCGACTCGGCCGGCCGCACCCTCGGCCGCCACCGCGGCCACCACGACTTCACCGTCGGCCAGCGCCGTGGGATCCGCGTCTCCGCGCCCGAGGCGCTCTACGTCCTCGCCACTGACGCCGCCGCCAACACGGTCACGGTCGGCACCCGGGCCGAGCTGGAGAAGCGCAGCGTGCGTGTCCGCGAGGCGGTCCTCCACCGCGACGGCAGCGAGGTCGACGCGGTCAAGCTGCGCTACCGGTCCCGCGCCCTGCCCGCCACCGTCTCGGCGGTGGGGAGGGGCCGGCACTCCTCCCTGGAGGTCGAGCTGGGCGAGCCTTTCGCCGGCGTCGCCCCCGGGCAGACGGCGGTGCTGATGGCCGGCGAGCGGATCGTCGGCCACGGCACCATCACCGGCTAGACAGGCGCCTCTCCCGGGGTGCGAGCCTCTCCGTGGAGCGGGCGCCCCCTCCCGGAGCGCCCGCCTTCGAGCGGGTGATAGCGCTAAGCGACGACGCTCGCCGTGACCGTCGCGGCTTCCTCCTTCCGCTGCTGGGCGACGGTTTTGACGCAGCGGCTGAAGGCGGTTCCCTTCTCGCCATGGGGGATGTGTCGCCCGCTGCGGTCGTGCTTGGGCCTGAGGGTCTTGCACACCTGCTTCGCGGTCAGGTTGGGCTGGTTCGCGGCCCGTTTGTGGGCCAGCACGCAGCGGCTGAAGGCGGTGCCCTTCTCGCCTTTCACGTGTTTCTTGCTTTCGCCCCGGCACCAGTAGCCGTAGGCGTGGCCTCGCGGCGGGTGCTTCGGTCCTTTCGGGGTTGCCGGGTGGTATTCGGGCTGGTAGGAGACGGCCCCCGCCATCGCGGGCAGCAGGCCCATCGCCAGCACCGCGAGCCCCAGAACGAGCTTCGGATGCAGCTTCATGATCTGCCTCCTTCGACAGTGTCGAACGGTCAAGTGCCTGCTGAAACGCGCGACCCCCTCGGCCTGTAAGCCCGAACTTTCGTGCTCGACGCCTCGAATCGAACAAATATTTAGGCTTCCTCACATGAAGGCGAGGGAGATCCGCGAGACCTACCTGTCCTTCTTCGCCGAACGCGGCCACAAGATCGTCCCCTCGGCCTCGCTGGTCCCGTCGGTCCACGACGCCTCGGTTCTGCTGACCACCGCCGGGATGCAGCCGTTCAAGCCCTACTTCCTCGGCCGCGAAACCGCCCCGGCGCCGCGCCTGGCCGACGTGCAGAAATGCTTCCGCACCACCGACATCGAGGAGGTCGGGAATACCGCCCGCCACATGACCTTCTTCGAGATGCTCGGCAACTGGAGCTTCGGCGACTACTTCAAGGCCGAGTCGATTCCCTGGGGCTGGGAGCTCTCGACCCAGGGCTTCGGGATGGATCCGGAGCGCATCTGGGTCACCGTCTTCGGCGGCGACGAGGAGCTGGGCCTCGGTCCCGACACCGAGGCGATCGCGATCTGGCGCGCGACCGGGGTCCCGGACGAGCGGATCGTCCGCCTCGGCCGCGAGGACAACTTCTGGCAGGCCGGCCCGGCCGGCCCCTGCGGCCCCTGCTCGGAGCTCTACCTCGACCGCGGCCCCGAGTTCGGCGCCGAGGGGGAGCGCCCCGGGGACGACACCGACCGCTTCCTCGAGTTCTGGAACCACGTCTTCATGAGCTACGACCTGGCCGAGGACGGCACCCTCGCCGAGCTGCCGATGCGCAACATCGACACCGGCATGGGCCTGGACCGGATGGCCTCCGTCCTCCAGGACGTCTCCTCGGTCTTCGAGACCGACCACGTGCGGCCGCTGGTCGACCTCGCCGAGGAGATCTCCGGCCGCCGCTACGAAGAGGGCGGCGCGGTGACGCGGGCGATGCGGATCGTCGCCGACCACAGCCGCGGCGCCGCCTTCCTGATCGCCGACGGCGTCGTCCCCTCCAACGAGGACCGCGGCTACATCCTGCGGCGGATCATGCGCCGGGCGATCCAGCAGGGCCAGACGCTGGGCTTGGAGCCGCCCTGGCTCGGCCGCTTCGCCGATCGGACGATCGAGCTGATGGGCGATGCCTACCCCGAGCTAGCGGCCGAGCGGGAGAACATCCGGCGCTGGGTCGGCGACGAGGAGGAGAGCTTCGGCCGCACGCTCGAGCGCGGAAGTCAGCTGCTGGAGCGGCTCGTCGCCGAGGCAAAGCAGGAGGAGACCTCCTGGATCGACGCCGCCGAGGCTTTCAAGCTGCACGACACCTACGGGTTCCCCTACGACCTGACCAAGGAGCTGCTGGCCGCGGAGGGCCTCTCTGTCGACGATCAGGGCTTCCAGGAGCTGATGGAGGAACAGCGGCAACGGGCGCGCACCGCGAGCGCCACCGCCCATGGTTCCGAGGACACGCACGGGCGCGTTCTCGCCTTCGCCGAAGCGGCGCCGCCGACCCGTTTCGTCGGTTACGAGACGCTGCGCGCGACCACCGGCCTCGCCGCGGTCGAGGCGGTCGACGGCAGGGCGCTGGTGAAGCTCGAGGAGAGCCCCTTCTACGCCGAGGGAGGGGGACAGGTCGCCGACTCCGGCCTCCTGCGCTGGGGCGAGGGCGAGGCGCGGGTCCTCGACGTCTACCGCGTCGGCGAGGACCAGGCGCTCGAGGTCGAGCCGAGCGGCGCCGCGATCGAGTCCGGGATCGCGGTCGAGGCCGAAGTCGACGCCGGGCTCCGTCACGCGACGATGCGCAACCACACCGCAACCCATCTCCTCCACGCGGCGCTGCGCGAGCGGCTCGGCAGCCACGTCCGGCAGGCGGGCTCGGCGGTCCGCCCCGACAAGCTCCGCTTCGACTTCACCCACGGCCAGGGGCTTTCGCCGCAGGAGCTGCGCGACGTCGAGGACCGCGTCAACGAGTGGATCAAGGCGAGCCGGCCGGTGCGCTGGCTGAACATGAACCGCGCGGAGGCCGAACAGCTTGGCGCGATGGCGCTCTTCGGCGAGAAATACGGGGAGTGGGTGCGAGTGGTCGAGGTCGACGCCGTCTCCCGCGAGCTCTGCGGCGGCACCCACGTCGCCAACACCGCCGAGGTCGGCATCTTCAAGATCGCCGCCGAGGGGTCGAGCGCGGCCAACGTGCGCCGGATCGAGGCGATCACGGGACCCGCGGCGATCGACTTCTTCCGCGGGCGCGAGGCGCAGCTGCGCGAGGCCGGCGAGGTGCTGGGGAACCCGCAGGACCCGCTGGCGGCGGCGCGGCGGGCGGCGGAGCAGCTGAAGGCGGCGAGCGCCGGCGCCGAGAAGGCCCAGCGCGAGCAGCTCGGAGTCGCCGCGGACGAGTTGGCGGCGCGGGCGGAGGACCTGCCGGGCGGCGGCGGGCGGCTGCTGCTCGCAGCGGTCGAAGAGAGCCTGCAGGCGAACCCGAAGCAGCTGCTCGACCTCGCCAACCGCGTGCAGTCGAAGCTGGGGCAGCCGGCCGTCGTCGTGCTCGGCAGCGTCTTCGGCTCGAAGGCCGGGCTGGTCGCGCTCGTCTCCGGCGAGGCGGTGGAGCGGGGTCTCTCCGCCGGCTCGATCATCGCTGAGGCCGCGCCCGTGATCGGCGGCGGCGGCGGCGGTCGCGACGACATGGCCCAAGCAGGGGGCAAGGACCCCTCGAAGCTCGACGAGGCGCTCGCCACCGCGCGCGCGGCGATCGAGCGGGAGCTCGGCTGAGAGGCGCATGCGGGTGCTCGCCCTCGACCACGGCACCGTTCGTATCGGCTGCGCCCTCTCTGACCCGAGTGGGACGCTGGCGACGCCGCTGCCGGTGATCGAACCGCCAGAGGCGCGCGCGGTCGCCGAGCTCGTCGCCGAGCACGGGGTCGAGCGGGTTGTCGTCGGGCTGCCGCTGCACCTCAGCGGCGAGGAGGGGAGCCAAGCGGGTCTCGCCCGCAGCTTCTGCCGTGAATTGGAAGCGATGCTCCCGGTCCCGATCGAGACCTACGACGAGCGTCTGACCAGCCGCATGGCCGACGCCAGCCGCCGCGGCGGCGCCAGCGCCGCCCGCGACTCGCTCGCCGCCGCGCATCTGCTCGAGTCCTACCTCGCCAGCAGCGCCGAACCGGTCGGAGAAGGGCTCGACGAGGTCGAGGAGGAGGGCGAGCTGTGACCGACGACTGGCTCGAGGACGATCCCTTCGCCGATCCCGCCGACCCGGCCGTGCGCGAGCGCGAGCAGCGCCGCCGCGAACGGGAGGAGAAGCGGCAGAAGCGGGCGGCGAAGCAGTCGAAGCCGGAGCAGGGGGCCGAGTCGAAGGAGAGGACCAAGCCGAACGAGGCGGCGGCGCCTCCTTCTCCTCCAGCGGTCGCGCCGGGGTCCAAGGCGAAGCCGCAGGCCCCGGAAGCCGCGCCGCCGCCAGCGGCGAGTCCGCCCCCGCGTACGCCTCCGCCTCCGCCTCCGCCGCCTCCGCGGACGCCCGAGCAGGAGTTCTGGGACGAGGAGCCCGAGCCCGAGCGGGTCGCGGTGCCGGTCCCGACCGAGCCCCTCCTCCACGACGAGGGCGAGCCGGCGATGGCGGGAGCCTCCCGCAACGGCCGCCGGGCCGGCGATGGCCGCCGCCGCCCTGGGTTCCTCGACGCGATCGCGCGCCACCCGTTCCGCCTCTTCGCGGTGATCGCCCTGCTCTTCGTCTTCTGGTCGCTCAACCAGCTCTTCCAGCCCTTTCACGGCGACGGCACCGGCAGGGTCCAGGTGAGGATCCCGAAGGGCTCGAGCGTCAGCGAAGTCGGCGATCTGCTCAGCGACAGGGGGGTGATCGACGATTCCACCCTTTTCCAGATCCGGGTTACGCTCGCGGGCAAGCGCTCGGAGATCTACTCAGGTCATTTCACCCTCGCCCACGGGATGAGCTACGGCGCCGCGATCGACGCCCTCTCGACGCCGCCGATCAAGCGCGCGGTCGGCGTCACCATCCCGGAGGGCTACGCGCGCCCGCAGGCGGCGCAGCTGGTTGAAGAAGACGGCGTCCCCGGCAGCTACACCAAGGCAACCGTCAGGTCGAAGTTCCTCGACCCGGCGAAATACGGGGGCAAGGGGGCGAAGGATCTCGAGGGCTTCCTCTTCCCCGACACCTTCGAACTGAAGCCGGGCGCGCCGGTCGCCGACCTGGTCCAGCTCCAGCTGCAGGACTTCAAGCGCCGGATCAAGGGCGTGGACATGAAATACGCGAAGTCGAAGAACCTGACCGTCTTCGACGTGCTGACGATCGCCTCGATGGTCGAGCGGGAGGCGGGCGTTCCGAGCCAGCGCAAGCTCGTCGCCTCGGTGATCTACAACCGCCTGCACGAAGGGATGCCGCTGGGGATCGACGCGACGATCCGCTTCGCCACCGGCAACTACGCGGAGCCGCTGACCGAATCGGAACTGGCGGTCGCCTCGCCCTACAACACCCGCACCAACGCCGGCCTGCCTCCGGGCCCGATCGACAGCCCGGGGCTGGAATCGATCGAGGCGGCGGCGCATCCGGCGAAGACGGGCTACCTCTTCTACGTGACCACGCCAAACGCCTGCGGCAAGCTGACCTTCGCCAAGACCGAAGCCGAATTCGAAGCTGCCGTCAGCAAGTACAACTCGGCCCGCGAAGCGGCCGGGGGCAACTCGCCGGACACCTGCGCCGAAGCGGCCGGGGAATAGCGCGATGCCGAAGCTGGCGGTGATCGGCCACCCGGTCTCCCACTCGCGCTCGCCGGCGATGCAGAACGCGGCGCTGGGGGCGCTGGAGCTGTGGGACTGGGACTACGGGGCGATCGACGTCGAACCCCGGGGCTTCGAGGCGAAGGTGCGGGAGCTGGCGGCGGGGCAGTTCGCCGGCGTCAACGTCACCGTCCCCCACAAGCAGGCGGCGCTGGCGCTCGCCGACGAGCCGAGCGAAGCCTCACAGCAGATCGGCGCCGCCAACACGCTCCTCTTCACCGAGGGCGGGATCGAGGCCCACAACACCGACGCGGACGGGCTGCTGGCGGCGCTGCCGATCACGCCGCGAGGCCGGCACGTGCTCGTCCTCGGCGCCGGCGGCGCCGCGCGGGCGGCGGTCTGGGCTCTGCTCTGGGAAGGCGGGGAGGTCGAGGTCTGGAACCGCACCGCCGAGAAAGCGGCGGCACTGTGCGCCGAGCTGGGCGGGGCGGCGGTCACCGACCCCCGGCAGGACCGCTACGAGATCGTCGTCAACACCAGCGCGGCCGGCCTGCGGGGGGAGGACCCCTTCGAGCACCTGCCGCTGGAGCCGGACCTCTTCGCCGCCGGGCAGACGGTGGTCGACATGGTCTACGGCAAGCGGCGCAGCCCCCTGCTCGAGGCGGCGGAGCGGGCGGGCGCCGAAACGGTCGACGGCCTCGAGATCCTCGTCCAGCAGGGCGCCCGCTCGCTGGAAATCTGGACGGGCCGGGAACCGGACCTCGACGTGATGCGCAGAGGCGCCCGCGAACGGTGAATTTGCCCGCCCATGGCCAGGCGAACTCACCAGTCGTCGCGCCGATAGCCTTGCCGCGATGACCACGTTCCGCTTCACCACCGCGGGGGAGTCGCACGGGCCGGGGCTCGTGGCGGTCGTCGAGGGCATGCCGGCCGGCCTCGAGCTCGACCGCGAGGCGCTCGACCGCGACATGGCGCGCCGCCAGCTCGGCCACGGCCGCGGCGGCAGGATGAAGATCGAGACCGACTCCGTCGAGGTGCGCGCCGGCGTCCGCCATGGCCGCACCCTCGGCGGGCCGATCGCGCTGCTCGTCGCCAACCGCGACTACGCCAACTGGCAGGAGCGGATGAACCCGTGGCCGGTCGAGGGCTTCAGCGTGGACGAGGTCCACCTGCCACGGCCGGGCCACGCCGACCTCGTTGGCGCGCAGAAATACGGCCACGACGACATCCGCAACGTCCTCGAGCGCGCCAGCGCCCGCGAGACCGCCGCCCGGGTTGCCGCCGGCACGATCGCCCGCGCCTTCCTCGCCCGGCTGGGGGTCGAGATCCACAGCCACGTCCTGCAGATCGCCTCGATTCACGCGCCCGAGCGGCCGGACCTGGCGCCGGAGGATTTCGCCGCGGTCGACGAGGACCCGGTCCGCTGCCTTGACCCGGAGGCGAGCAAGGCGATGGTCGAGGAGATCAACCGCCTGCGCAAGGCCAACGAGAGCCTCGGCGGCAGCTTCGAGGTGCTCGCCTTCGGCCTCGTCCCCGGCCTCGGCTCCCACGTCTCCTGGGAAGACCGGTTGGACGGCCGGCTGGCGGGGGCGGTCGCCTCGATCCAGTCGATCAAGGGGGTGGCGATCGGCGAAGCCTGGGACGTCGCCGGCCGCCCCGGTTCCGCGGCGCACGACGAGATCTTCTGGTCGGAGGCCCGCGGCTACTTCCGCGAGACCAACCACGCCGGCGGCCTCGAGGGCGGGATGACCAACGGCCAGCCGCTCTCGGTGCGGGCGGCGATCAAGCCGATCTCGACCCTGACCAAGCCGCTGCGATCGGTCGACACGGAGACCAAGCAGCCGGCGCAGGCGCTGCGCGAGCGGACTGACTCCACCGTGGTCCCGGCGGCCGCCGTCGTCGCCGAGGCGATGGTGGCGCTGACCCTCACCCGCTGCTACCGCGAGAAGTTCGGCGGCGACCACATCGACGACGTGCTCGCCGCGATCGCGGCATACAAGCGCCGCATCGACTTCAGGGGCTGAGCCCGGTGAAGCCGGCGATCGTCTTCATCGGCTTCATGGGGGCGGGCAAGTCGACCGCGCTCGCCGCCGCCCGCGTCGCCGGACTGGAGACGACCGAGGTCGACGAGCTGATGGAGCGCGAGCTGGGCAAGCCGATCGAGCGGGCGTTCGAGGAGGACGGGGAGGAGGCGTTCCGCGTCCGCGAGGCCGAGGTCGTCGGCAGGCTGCTGGAGGAGGCCGACGCTGGCGCGATCGCGCTCGGCGGCGGCAGCGTCCTCTCGGAGCGCGTTCGCAAAGCCCTCGACCGCCACGTCGTCGTGCTGCTGGAGATCGACGCGCCGGAGGCGTGGCGGCGGATCGAGGGCACCGGTCGCCCGCTGGCGAGGAGCGAGGCGGACGTCGCCCGCCTGTTGGCCGAGCGCCAGCCGCTCTACGAGGAGCTGTCCGACGCGATCGTGCCGTTGGCCGACCGCGAGGCGGTTGGCCGGGCCCTGCCGGCGATCCGGGCGCTCGCCGAGATGCCGACGGGGACGAAGCTGCTCTTGGCCTCCAGCGCCTCTGGCGAGTACCCGATCCTCACCGGTCCCGGCATTCTCGAGGCCGGCTGGTGGCCCTTGGGGGGCCGCCGCTTCTGCGTCACCGACCGTGACGTGGCGCCGCTCTTCGCCGAGCGCCTGGGGCCGCTGGCGGCGATCGTCGAAGTCGAACCGGGCGAGGGGGCGAAGACGATGGGCTGGGCCGAGGAGGTCCTGCGATCGCTCGCCCAGGAGGGGATGAGCCGCGAAGACCACCTCGTCGCGCTCGGCGGCGGCGTCGTCGGCGACCTCGTCGGCTTCTGCGCCCACCTCTACCAGCGCGGGGTGGCGGTCGTGCAGGTGCCGACCACCCTGGTCGCCCAGGTCGACTCCGCCTACGGCGGCAAGACCGGCGTCGACCTGCCCGAGGGCAAGAACTACGCCGGCGCCTACCAGCTGCCCGCCGCCGTCATCGCCGACACCGCCACTCTGCGGACGCTGCCCCACGAGGAGCTCGCGGCCGGCTTCGTCGAGGCCCTGAAGACGGGCCTGCTCGCCGGCGGCCGGCTCTGGGAGCGGGTGCGCTCGATCGAGCGGCTCGACCCCGACGACCTCGCCGATGTCGTCTTCGCCTGCGCCCGCTACAAGTGCGCGGTGGTCGCCGCCGACGAGCGCGACGGGGGCCTGCGCAACGTCCTCAACCTCGGCCACACCGTCGGCCACGCGATCGAGGCGGCGAGCAGCTACAGCCGCTACCGGCACGGCGAGGCGATCTCGATCGGGCTGCTGGCGGCGCTGCGCCTCTCCGAGGCGCCGCAGTTGCGCGACGAGTGCGAGGCGATCCTCAACCGCTTCGGCCTGCCGGTGCGGCTCGACCCCCAAATCGCCATTGAGGACGTCCTCGCCGCCCTGCAGCGCGACAAGAAGCGGACCGCCGCCGGCATCGGCTTCGTCCTCCTCTCCGAGCCGGGCCAGCCCCGGCCCGGCCAACTGGTTGACCCGGCTAAGGTCAGGGCAGCCGTGGAGGAGCTCTACGAATGACCACCTCGCGCAACCGCGTCGCCGTCCTCCACGGGGTCAACTTCGACGTGCTCGACAGGCGCGACCCCGAGATCTACGGCGGCCTCTCCCTGAGCGAGCTGGAGCACGAGATCTCCGACTGGGCGCACGAGCTGCAGCTGGAACCGATCTTCTTCCAGACCAACGCTGAGGGGGAGTTCTGCGAGTACCTGCACCGGTCGATCGACCTCGCCGACTCGGTGATCGTCAACGCCGGCGCCTGGACTCACTACAGCCGCGCGATCGCCGACGCCCTCGAGCTGACGCGGCTGCCGGCGGTCGAGGTCCACCTCTCCGACGTCGCGGCCCGCGACGACTGGCGCCGGCTTTCGGTCTTCGACGGTCTCGTCCTCGCCAAGGTCTCCGGCAAGGGGCCGGACGGCTACCGCGAGGCGCTGGAGATGCTCGCCCGCGAGCTCGGGGCCTCCGGTTGATGCGCGGCCGCGGTGACCGCCTCGAGCGGCAGCTGGCCGAGCGCGAGCTCGATCGGATGCTGATCACCGAGCTGACCAACGTCCGCTACCTGACCGGTTTCGGCGGCACCAACGGCGCCTGCGTCTGTGGCCCCGGGGCGCGCCTCTTCTTCACCGACTTCCGCTACACCGAGCGCGCCGAAGCCGAGGTGGAGGGATGGGAGATCCTCACGCTGGCCAACGACTGGCTCGGCGGGATCGCCGGGCACCTGCAGGGCCGGGTCGGGTTTGAGGACGACCACATGTCGGTGCGGCTACTGGAGAAACTGAAGGAGAAACTCCCCGACGGCGCCGAGATGGTTGCCGCCGGGGGCCGGGTCGAGGAGCTGCGCCGGGTCAAGGACACCGAGGAGCTGGCGCTGATCGAAGAGGCCGCCAAGCTGGCCGACGACGCCTTGAGCTGGAGCGCCGAACAGGGGCTGGCCGGCAGGACGGAGCGGGAGGTCGCGCGGGCGTTCGAAGCGCGCATCCGCGAGCTGGGCGGCGACCCCTCGTTCCCGGCGATCGTCGCCGCCGGGCCCAACGGGGCGCTCCCGCACGCCGAGCCGGGGGAGCGCGAGATCGGCCGCGGCGAGCTGGTGGTCTTCGACATGGGCGCCCAGATCGACGCCTACTGCTCCGACGGCACCCGCACCTTCGCCACCGGCGACCCGGGTGAGGAGGCGGTCGCCGTCTATGAAACCGTCCGCGAGGCCCAGCGGGCCTCCCTCGACGCGATCGAGCCCGGCGCGAAGGGAGAGGAGGTCGACAGGGTCGCCCGCGAGGTGATCGAGGCCGCCGGTCACGGCGAGCGCTTCGGCCACGGGCTCGGCCACGGCGTCGGCCTCGAGCTGCACGAGGGACCGCGCCTCTCGCTGCGCTCCGACGACGTCCTCGCCCCCGGCGAAGTGGTCACGGTGGAGCCGGGGATCTACCTGCCGGGCCGGCTCGGGGTGCGGATCGAGGATCTCGTCGTCGTCACCGAAGACGGCCTTCGCAACCTCAGCTCGCTGCCGAAGGAGTTGCAGTTCGTCGAATGACGGCCTCGGGTGGCGTCATCCGACGCCCTCGGTCGCTCACGTGCAAGGGCACGCTCGGCGCGTGCCGCATCCTGCCTGACGACATCTGAGCCTCGTCATTTAAGGCCGACTCGGTACCGGCCGATGCAAAGCAGATGAGCGTCAACGCGGAGACCCTCGTCTCGATCCACGAGGAAGCGCGCCGCGAGCGCCTGCTCGACATGGAGCAGCGGGTGCGCCGCTACCGCCTCGCCTGCTTCGGGATCCTGGCCCTCGCCCTGGCGGTCGGGGGCGGCGACGACGTCGGCTACTGGTGGATCCCCCTGCTCGGCGCCGGACTGGCGGGATTTTGGATCGCCGACCGGTTCATGCGCAGCAGCGCCCACCCGACGGTCTGGGTCGCCGCGGCGTGGGCGGCGCTGCCCGCGCTGATCGCGGCCTCGGCCCTCGTCACCGGCGGCGCCACCAGCCCCGTCCTGCCCTGGTTCGCCCTGCCGGCGGTGACGCTCGGCTTCCGCTTCGAGCCGCGGGGGATGGTCGTCGGCCTGGTCTACGTGCTGGCGACGTTCGCCGCCGCCGCGGTCGTGCCCGACCCGGGCGCCGCCTGGGCACAGCGCCAGGAGCTGATCGTGGTCGCCGCGCTGATCCTCAGCACGGTGATCCTCTCCGGGGCGCTGGTGGAGTCGGACCGCGCCCACCGCCGCCGCTCCACGCTCGACTCACTGACCGGTCTCTTCAACCGCAACTCGCTCGAGCTGCGACTGTCCGAACTCGAGGGTCAACCCTGCAATCCGGCCGATGGCCTCTCGCACGCATTCCTGCTCTGCGACCTCGACCACTTCAAGCGCGTCAACGACCGCTTCGGCCACGCCGTCGGCGACGCTGTCCTGCAGGACGTTGCGTACACGATGCGGGCGACCCTCCGGGCCGGCGACTCGATCTACCGCGTCGGCGGTGAGGAGATCCTCGTGATCCTGCCGGGGGCGGGCCATGAGGACGCGATCGAAATCGCCGAGCGGCTGCGGGTGGCGGTGCGGGACCGCCGGCCGGTGGGGGTCCAGGTCTCACTCAGCATCGGGGTCGCCGTGGCCGAGGAGGGCGCGGTGGACACGGAGGATCTGCTCGCCCGGGCGGATGCGTCGCTCTACGCGGCCAAGGCCGGGGGTCGCGACCGGGTCTTCGTCGACGATTGGGAGCCGGGCTCGAAGGGCGAGCCGCTGCTGGTCAGCGGCTGAGGTCCACGTCGCCGCGCAGGCGTGAGCCGAACGCCGCCAGTAGCTGCACCGTGGCCTCGACGTCGCGGAGGTCGACCATCTCGACCGGTGAGTGCATGTAGCGGAGTGGGATCGAGACGACGCCGGTCGGGATCCCGGCGCGGGAAATCTGCAGCACGTCGGCGTCGGTGCTGGTGCCGCGCCCGCTGGCGCTGACGGTGTGATCGATTCCCTCCGCCTCCGCCGTCTCCACCAGCAGCTCGAAGACCTTGGGGGAGAGGGTGGAGCCGCGGCCGATCGCCGGGCCCGACCCGAACGGGTGGCTGCCGATCTCCTTCTCGTCGACCCCTGGGGCGTCGGTGGCGTGGGTGACGTCGACGGCGACCGCGATGTCGGGCCGCAGCTGGAATGAGGCGGTGCGGGCGCCGAACAGGCCGATCTCCTCCTGGACGGCGGCGACGGCGGCGAAGGAGCCGCCGGGGCCATCGCCCTCGGCGCAGCGGCGCAGGCTCTCGAGGGCAACGTAGGCGCCGAGTCGGTTGTCCATCGAGCGCGAGACCAGGCGCTCGCCGGCGACCGGCATCGGCTCGGCGGCGATCACCACCGGGTCTCCAACCCGGACCAGCCGCTCGGCATCCTCACGGTCGGCGGCGCCGACGTCGATGTGCATGCCTTTCAGCTCGACGACCTTCTTGCGCTGGTCGGCTTCGAGCAGGTGGATCGGCTTGCGCCCTACGACGCCGGGCACGAGGCCGTCCTTGCTTCGGACCTCGACCCGCTGGCCGACGAGGATCTGCGGGTCCCAGCCGCCGATCGGGGCGAACCAGAGGAAGCCCTTCTCGTCGACGTGGGTGACGACGAGGCCGATCTCGTCGATGTGGCCGACCACCGCCAGCAACGGCGAAGCCTCGCCGACGCGGGCGATCGTCGAACCGATCCCGTCGACGCTGATCTCCGCGAAGGAGGCGGCCTCACGCCACACTGCGGCGGCCGGGGCCTCGTATCCGGAGGGGGCGCCGGTGCGCAGGAGTTCGTCTAGAAGGGGCGGAGTGCTCAAAAGGTCGGGTGAGTATGCCTAATGGGGGCGGATGCTCGTCGTCAGGCGCCGAGGGCGCCGGGCGATCTACGCGGCGCTCGCTTCGCGTCGAAGCTCCTGCCGCCCCGGCCCGTACCCGCGATGCTCGTAGCCAATCATCGCCCAGACCAATCCCACGGCGACCGCCAAGGAAATCAGCGCCGGCACCCCGGTTGCGACCGGGACGAGGAGGAGGAGGACGACGGCCAGGCCAAGGCGCCGACGGTTGAGGGTTTGGACATGGCGGTAGCGGAAGCTGACGAGGCCGATCAGGTACAGCGCCAGGCCGCCGAGCAGGGCGAAGGCGGGAACGTCGTGCAGGTGGTCGGCGGTGTGGCCGATCGTCACCTTCATCCCGAAGGCGATGAGGACGATGCCGGCGACCATCAGCAGGTGGATGTAGGAGTAGGAGTCACGGGCGAGCTCGTTCTGGACCCGCCCGGTCTCGGCTTCGCCGAGCCGGCGCGCAGAGACGAGGGCGACGACGTCGAAGTAGGTCCACCAGAGCGCCGCGGCGAGGAAGACGCCGAGCACGGCCGCGGTTCCGATTCCCAGATCGAGCGCCCCGGAGGCGCCGACGCCGATCGCGACGATGCTCTCGCCGAGGGCGATGATGACGATCAGGCCGTGGCGCTCGGCGAAGTGGCCGGGGACGAGCTTCCAGCCCTCGGCGCCGAAGAAGTAGGGGCCGCCCATATCGAGCGAGATCGCCAGCGCCCACAGCGCGCCCTGGGCGAGGCCGTCGAAGCAGGAGGCGAGAAACAGGAGGCCGACGGCGAGCGCGGTGCTGACGCCTAGGCCGGTCACCGAGCGGCGCAGGTCGCGGTCGTCGGCCTCGGCGCCGGCGAGCAGGAAGAGGGCGATGTGGGCGGCGCGGAAGACCCCGATCCCTAGCGCGAAGGTGAGCGCCAGGTTGCCGAACGCCTCCTGGACGCAGATCGAGACGATCAGCAATGCCGCCATCGCGACGAAGATCGCACCGCGGATCGCCAAGGCCTCGGGGTCGATGACGCTGGTCAGCCAGGCGTAGCCGACCCACGCCCACCAGAGCACGCCGAGGATCAGCAATCCCTGCACCAGGCCCGACCAGGTTTGGTCGTGCGACATCAGCCCGGTGCACTGGGTGATCGCGAGGACGAAGACGAGGTCGAAGAAGAGCTCCAACGGCGTCACCCGCTCGCCTTCGCGGCGGATCCCGCTCAAACGCGGGTGGCGCGGCTCCGGCGAAGCCTCCATCGCCAGATCCTCGCATCCCCAATCCGAACTGCATCAAATTTCCCGCCTCCCGGCCAGGAAATTTGATGCAGTTCGGGGGCCGATGCCTTAGCGTGCGCGCCATGGTGGGCGCGCGCGCAGTGGCGGTGGTGACCGGCGCCTCGAGCGGGATCGGGGAGGAGACGGCGATCCGGCTCGCGCGGGAGCCGGAGATGGAGCTGGTGCTGGTTGCCCGCCGCCAGGAGCTGCTGCGCGAGCTGGCCGCTTCGCTGCCATGCCGTGCGACCCACGTCGCCGTCGATCTCACCGCCGCCGACGCTCCGCAGCGGGTGGGCGAGCACCTCGAGGCGGAGCATGGCGGCCGGCTGCACCTCCTGGTCAACAACGCCGGCGCCGCCTGGCGCGCCAGCTTCGCGGAGGGCGGCTACGCCAACGTCCACCGTCACATGGAGCTCAACTTCGACGCCGTCGTCCGTCTTACCGAGGCGCTGCTGCCGCTGCTGCGCGCCTCCGCTCCAAGCGCGATCGTCAACGTCGCCAGCACCGCCGGCCGCGTCTCCCGCGCCCGCACCGGCGCCTACAGCGCCAGCAAGTTCGCCCTGATCGGCTGGTCCGACTCGCTCTACGCGGAGGAGAAGCCGGCGGGCGTCCACGTCGGCCTCGTCCTGCCCGGCTTCGTCGAGACCGAGGGCTTTCCCGCCGCCGAGCTCCGCGAGAAGGCGCTGACCCGCTGGGTCGTCTCCAAGCCCGCGAGGGTCGCCGAGGCGATCTACGAGTGTGGACCGGGGGGCACGGCCGAGCGATACGTCCCGCGCCCCTATGGACTGGCGGCGACCGCCCGCATCCTCCTCCCGTCGCTGACCCGCCGCGTCCTCACCGGCGGCGCCGCCTCCAGCCTGACCACGAGCACCGGCGGGGAATGATCTCCGCCGCGGCCATCGCCCTCGCTGTGGTGGTGGCCGCGGCGGTGGTTACCACCCTCGCGGTCGTCCAGGTGCGCCGGGTCAACCGGCGCTTCCAGGTGCTCGACGAAATCGCCGGTGTCGCCGAAGGCGGCGGCTCGCTCGAGGCAACCCTCGATGCGATCGCCGCCGTGATCGTCCCCGAGCTTGGGGACTTCTGCACGATCGACGTGATCGAGGACGGCCACGTCCGCCGGGCCGCCACGCGGGTCAGCGGGCCCGAATCCGGGGAGATCCAACCCCGCCTTGCCGCCCGGACCCCGGCGCTGCAGGAGCGGATGGCGAGCGCCGCCAGCCGCGAGCGCCAGGAGCCGATCTTCTTCGAGTACGTGGGCGAGGCGGATCTGCGGGACGTGGCGAAGAACGAGGAGGACTTCGAGTTCCTGCGCAGCATGCGGATCCGCTCCGGGGTAACCGTCGAGCTGCGCGCGCGCGGCAGGGCGACCGGCCTGCTCACCTACGGCGTCAGCCACTCCGGCCGCCATTTGCGTCCTGACGATGTCCACTTCGCCAGCGTCCTGGCGGGACGGGTCGCCCTGGCACTCGACAACGCCGGCCTCTTCTCGGTGCTGGAGCGCAGCGAGCGCGAACGGGCGGAGATCGCCGAAACGCTGCAACGGGGGCTGCTGCCGCCGCCGCTTCCGCACATCCCCGGCTGGTCGGTGGCGGCGACCTACCGACCGGCCGGCGCCGAGAACGAAATCGGCGGCGACTTCTACGACGCCTTCCGGATCGCCGGCGGCTGGATGGTCGTGATCGGCGACGTCACCGGCCGTGGCGCCCATGCGGCGGCGATCACCGCCCACGCCCGCTACACGCTGCGAACGGCGGCGGCGCTCAGCGGCGACCCGGTGGTAGGGCTGAGAACGCTGAACCGGGAGCTGCTGGCGCGCCGCGGCACCGCCCTCTGCAGCGTCGCCGCGATGGCCCTCTCGGACGACCCGCGGGAGCCGGTCCGCCTCGCGGTCGCCGGCCACCCGCCGCCGCTGCTGATCGACGGCGACTCGGTGACGGAGGCCGGCGAGCCAGCCCCCGTCCTCGGCGCCTTCGCCGAGGACGGCTGGAAGATCGAGGCGACCCGCGTGGCCCACGATCAGCAGCTGGTCATGATCACCGACGGCGTCACCGAGGCGGTGGGTGGCGGGGGTCGCTTCGGCGAGAAACGCCTCCACGCCGAGCTGGCCGGCGTCAGCAGCCCGGCACGGGCGGCACAGCGGATTGAGGGGGCGTTGCACGATTTCACCGGCGGCAGGCTCGAGGACGACGCGGCGATCGTCGCCATCGCTCCGGCCTCCGCCGAGGTGGAACCGGTGCCGCCCGCAGAACAGGAGCTGGTCGAGCGCCTCTACCTGGCCTTCAACCGCCGCGACGCCGCCGAGATCGTCCAGCTGTGCGGGGAGGAGATGGAGTTCTTCCCGATCGGAACCGCCGAGGAGCTCGGCCGCACCGCCCCCTACATCGGACCCGCCGGGCTGCAGGAGTACCTGCTCGACGTCGAGCGCGCCTGGGACGAGCTGCTGATCACCCCGAAGGTGGCGGAACGCCGCGCCGGCCAGCTGCTGGTGCGGGGCCGGGTCTACGCGCGCAGCCGCGCCCTCGGCATCCGCGACGTTCCGATCGCCTGGATCTGGGACCTCCAGGACGGCGCCTTCGTTCGCGGCGAGGTGTTTGCGGACCCCGAGGAAGCCGTCCGCCGCCTGGCCGGTGCGGGGTGAGACGGATGCCTCCGCCGCCGCTGCGGCGGGACGCCGAGCTTCTGGGCAGCTGAAGATCAGACACCCCTTCGCCACTCCTCTAGGATTCGCCGCCGCTGATGATCTCCACCAACCAGTTCAAGAACGGCGCCCATATCGAGATCGACGGCAAGATCTGGAAGATCGTCGAGTTCCAGCACGTCAAGCCTGGCAAGGGCGGGGCATTCGTGCGGACCAAGCTGCGGCGGATCGAGGACGGCTCGGTGATCGACAAAACCTTCCGGGCGGGGGAGAAGTTCCGGCCGGTCCGAACCGAATCGAAAAAGATGCAGTACCTCTACGAGTCGGGCGAGGCGGCGGTCTTCATGGACTCGCAGAGCTACGAGCAGATCGAGATCCCTCTCGAGTCGCTCGGGGACTCGATGCAATGGGTGCTGCCGAACGCCGAGGTCGACCTCCTCTTCGTCGACGAGCGGCCGAGCGACGTGCAGGTGCCGAGCGCGATCGAGATGAAGGTCACCCAAACGGACCCCGGCGTGAAGGGCGACACCGCCTCGGGCGGCGGCAACAAGCCGGCTACGCTCGAGTCCGGCGTGGTCGTCCAGGTGCCGCTCTTCATCGAAGAGGGCGACAGCGTGCGGGTCGACACCCGCAACGGCGAGTACGTCGCCCGCGCCTGACCCAACCGAGATCCCGCGCTGAAAGAATGTCGCCATGCGCAGGTCCGACCAGCGGCGCGACGCCGTCTTCGCCAACTACCAGCGGGACGTCACCGGGCGGCCCCTGGAGGAGCTGCTGGGCGAGGCGCGACCGCTCACCCGGGAGCTGGCCGCCGGGGTCGACGAGCATCGCGAAGAGCTCGATGACATCATCGCGTCCCATGCGAAGGGTTGGACCGTGGACCGGATCGCGCCGCTCGAGATGAACGTGATGCGGGTGGCGCTGTATGAGATCGAGTTCGGCGACACCCCCGCGGAGGTGGCGATCGACGAGGCGGTCGAGCTGGCCAAGGAGTACTGCGGCGCCGAGGCGCCCGGTTTCGTCAACGGCATCCTCGGCGCCGTCGTGCGCGAGCGGGAGGCGGCGTGAACGTCCGCCTGCGGGAGATCAGCGAGCGCCTGCGCCAGCTCACCGCCGAACTCGAGAGCGAGGAGGTCGGCGACGAGCGGGCCGCCCAGCTCGCCTCCGAGGCTGCCGACCTCGCCGCCGAGGCCGTCGAGGAGGCAAACCGCGAGGCGCGCCACCAGGCCTCCAGCGAGTGAACCCGCCCGAACGCTGTTCCTTTTGGTCGCTGTACGCCCATCAGGAACAGCGCTGATGAGCTACCCGGAGGATCTGCGCGCGCTGGTCGAGGGCGCGCTCGAGAAGCTGACCTTCGCCACGGCCGCGCCCACCGCCGGGCTCGAGGAGGCGATGCGCTACTCGCTGCTTGCCGGCGGCAAGCGGGTCCGCCCGGTCCTCGCCCTGGCGACCGCCCGCGCCCTCGGCGCCGAACCCGAGCGCTTCGTCCCGGTCGCCGGCTCGATCGAGCTGATCCACACCTATTCGCTGATCCACGACGACCTGCCGGCGATGGACGACGACGTGCTGCGCCGCGGCCTGCCGACCTCGCACGTCAAGTTCGGCGAGGACGTGGCGATCCTCGCCGGCGACGGCCTCTTTGCCGAGGCGATGCGGCTATTCTGCGAGCAGCCGGGCGACCCGGCGCGGGTGCTGAGGGCGCTGCGCGAGCTGGCCGGCGCGACGGGGGTGGACGGGATGGTCGGCGGCCAATACGTCGACGTGGTCGGCGCCAGCGCCGACGCGGAGGGCTTGCGGGCCCTGCACGCGCTGAAGACCGGCCGCCTGATCGCCGCCAGCGTCAACGTGGTCCTCCTGCTCGAGGGACTGCCGGAACCTGAGACAATGCCCTATCGCCGTTTCGCCGAGGAGCTGGGCGTGCTGTTCCAGATCGTCGACGACATCCTCGACGTGACCGAGTCAGACGAGCAGCTCGGGAAGCCACATGGAAGCGACGAGAGACATGGCAAACTCACCTACGTCAGCCTTTTCGGGCTGGACCGGGCACGCGAGCTCGCCGCCCAGAGCCATGCGAAAGCCACCGCGGCACTGTCCGAAGCCAGCGGCGAGACCGAGGACCTGAGGCGCGTCGCCGACTACATCTTCACGAGGAACGAATGAGCGAAAAGCCCCCCACCCAGGGCAACGGAGACGAGAGAGACCGGATAGAGGAGCCGCTGCTGCCGAAGCTCGACGGCCCCGCGGACCTGCACGAGCTCGACGACGAGCAGCTGCGGCAGGTGGCGCAGGAGATGCGCACCTGCATCATCGACACGATCGGCGAGATCGGCGGCCACTTCGGCGCCAACCTCGGCACCTGCGAGCTCGCCGTCGCCCTCCACAGCCTGCTCGACTCTCCCCGCGACAAGATCCTCTGGGACGTCGGCCACCAGGCCTACCCGCACAAGATCCTCACCGGCCGCCGCGACCGGCTCGCCACGATCCGCCAGTACGACGGATTGGCCCCGTTCTGCTCGATCGCCGAGTCCGAGCACGACATCATGGGGGCCGGCCACGCCTCGACCTCGATCGGCTACGCGGTCGGGCTGAAGGAGGCGATGCGCAAGGGGATCGGCACGGACGGCAGGGTGGCGGCGGTGATCGGCGACGGCGCCCTCACCGGCGGCGTCGCTTACGAGGCGCTCCATGCGGCCGGCGGCCTGCAGACCCCGATCGTGATCGTCCTAAACGACAACGGGATGTCGATCTCGCCCAACGTCGGCGCCCTCTCCCGCTACTTCAACCGGATCCGCCTCAACCCGCGCCTCTGGCACGCCCGCGAGGGGGTCGAGGACCGGCTGACGAAACTGCCGCTCGGGCTCGGCAGGCGGATCGAGCGACTGGGGCCGGAGATCAAGGCGGCGATCAAGGCCTACTGGGCGCCTGGCCTCTTCTTCGAGGAGCTCGACCTCGCCTACATGGGGGTGATCGACGGGCACGACGTGGCCGCCCTGCGCGAGGCGCTGACCGAGGCCTTCGCGGCAGACCGGCCGGTGGTCGTCCACATCCACACCGTCAAGGGCAAGGGGTTCGCCCCCGCCGAGGAGGGCGGGCTCGAGTCGATGGAGGAGTGGCACGCGGCAAAGCCGAAGTCGATCGTCGAAGGGCGCCCGGCGGACGAGGTCCGGGAGGCGAAGCCGGTGCCGGTGACCGAAACCGACTCGCCCGAGGGGATCGAGCTGCTCGAGAAGCCGCCCGCGGCGAGCTCGCCGCCCCAGTACACGAAGGTCTTCGCGCAGGCTCTGGTCGCCGAGGCCAAGGCCGACGAGCGGGTGATCGGGATCACCGCGGCGATGGCGGGGGGCACCGGCCTGCAGCAGCTCGCCGACGAGGTCCCCGAGCAGTACTACGACGTCGGGATCGCCGAGCAGAACGCGGTGCTGCTGGCCAGCGGCCTTGCCTTGCAGGGGGCGAAGCCGGTCTGCGCGATCTACTCGACCTTCCTCCAGCGGGCCTTCGACCAGATCGTCCACGACGTCTGCCTGCAGGAGCTCGACGTCACCTTCGCGATGGACCGCGCCGGCCTGGTCGGCGACGACGGGCCGACCCACCACGGCGCCTTCGACGTTTCCTACTTCCGCCCGATCCCGAACGTCGTCGTGATGGCCCCGCGCGACGAGGCGATGCTGGTCCACATGCTCCACACCGCGATCGCCCACGAGGGTCCGGCGGCGCTGCGCTATCCGCGCGGCGCGGCCGAGGGCGTCGGGCTCCCCGCGGCGCCGGAGCTGGTTCCGATCGGCGCCGGCGAGGTCCTGGCCGAGGGAGAGCGGGTGGCGCTGCTCGGCTACGGCTACGGCGTCACCGTCGCCCGCGAAGCGGCCGAGATCCTCGCGAAGCACGGCCTCAACGCGACCGTTGCCGACGCCCGCTTCGCCAAGCCGATCGACGGCGATCTTGCGGAGCGCCTCGCCCGCGAGCACGAGCTGGTGGTGACGATCGAGGAGAACGCGCTCCCTGGCGGCTTCGGCTCGGCTGTCCTGGAGCACCTCGAGGATGCCTTCGCCGAAACTCCGGGGGAGCGGGCGCGGGTTCTGCGGATCGGGCTCCCGGACCGTTACGTCACCCACGGCAAGCCGGCGCTGCTGCGGGCCGAGGTGGGTTTGACGGGGGAGTCGGTCGCCGACCGCGTGCTGAACTCGATTCCCAGCGCGCAACCCGCTCTGGGCTAATCGATTTTGAGGATTGATTCAATCGTCGCAATCGATTAGCCTGCGCCAGTCTCTCCGGTGAGACGAAGCAGGCAATAGCCGGCGCTTCTGGGGAAGTCACCAAGGGGAGGAGAGGCGCGCATCTATATGTGTGGATCCGCTTGGGGAATCGGATCTCTCGCGCCCGCCTCTCAGGCCGGGGCGCGAGGCGCGCGCGTCGTACGCACGGGAGGGGGCGGGGAAAAGACACCGGCGGGCCGAGATGTCCGCCGCCGCCGTCACCAGATCTGGCTGACCTCCGCGGGTCGAGGCACCGAAGGCGTCAGGTCCGTCCGACCCCGCTTCCACCGGGCACGACGGCTGGGGGAGACTCGACTCTTGTAGGGTTGCGGCGACGCTCGAGCTCCAAGGCTCCGTGCGGCACCACCAGAAGGGCTACGCCAGTCGCTGACCGATGAGGGCGGCGGGCGGATCCGGGACCGTCGCTTGGCCATGCCCCTCGTCTTGCGTCCGGTTGTGCCGCGGGAGGGGTGGACAAAGGAGCACGAGGTTGAGCGACGAGCGAGCATCCCTTTCTCCAGAGGATGCCGAAGCGGGAGATCGCAGGGACTCGGTCTTGGCCGAAATCTCGCGGCAGATGGTGAAGCTCTACAAAGAGCAGTTCGGACGTGGCCCCACCAAGGCGCGCACGGACTTCGCCGGTCCGGACATAGTCATCTGCACGCTCGAAGAAAGCCTCACGCCTGCCGAGATGAGGCTGGCGCAGCTCGGCGAGCATCAGCGCCTTCGCGACACCCGGATGTACTTCCAGCACGTCACCAAGAATGAGTTCTGCCAGGTGATCGAGGGTGTTCTGGGGCGAAAGGTGCGCGCGTTCGTCAGCGGCATCGACACCGAACAGGACGTCGCCACCGAGGTCTTCTACCTCGAGTCCAGACGCGACGGCAGCGACGGCGAGCGCTGAGCCGCGACTGATCCCGTGTGACCGTGGAGGTGCCTGTTGGCAGCCTCTGGCCTGCGACGAGGAGGGGCCGGATGGAACCGCCCTCCGGCGCGTTCTTGTGCACGCTGTAGCTCATAAAGAGGCGAAGGAAGCGAGCCGCTTATCAGTGCTGGACGCAAGCGCTGCGCCTCCTTTCGCCCGATGACCCCTAGGCGCCCTTGACGATTTTCGTGTGCGGCCTTTTGGACGGTGCTCCCTGGAGCTTCATTTCACCACCCCCTCCTCTCCCATCGATCAGTAATGGCTGAGTAAAATAACAGAATGCTGGAATTTATTCCAGTAATGGAGTGGTGCGAAGGAAGTTCTGGCTTTGCGCGGTAGAGAGTTGCCCCACGCGCGGGTAGGCTCGAATGCTCAGAGTCTCGAAAGGAGAACTTGGGAAACATGGGGAACCCAGGTCAGACCGGGCGCAGCGCCGAACGAGCGACGGGGGGCGCCAAGGAGAAGGCGGCAGAGCGAGCGACGAATCGGCTTGAGGCCATGCGCCATCCCTTGCGCGCCCGAGTGCTGCGTCTCCTCGTGGAGCGGGGTGAGATGAGCCCAGCCCAGCTCACTCGGGCTCTACACGCGGACCTACGGGACGTCAGCTATCACGTCCGCCGCCTTGAGAGCTTGGAATGCGCGGAGCTTGTGAGGACTCGTCCGGTTCGCGGCGCGCTTGAGCATTTCTACAGGGCCACCGAGCGGCATCTCGTGGATACCGAGGAGTTCGAAGAACTTGACCCGATAGCCGCCGAAGACCTGGTGTGCAACAGCTTCCAGCGGGTGATCGATGACTTCGTCGCATCTCGAAAGGCGAGGATGATCGGGTTTGACAAGAACTTTCATCTGACGAGGACTCCCCAAATCCTTGATGAGGAGGGATTTGAAGAAGCGATGGAGGTCTATGAGCGCCACCGGCTCCGAAATGTCCGAGGTCGAGCGGAAAAGCGCCGAACGACGCGATGAATCCGGTTCCGCCGGCATAGCGGCGTCCTCCAATCTCATCCTCTTCAAGGTTCCGAGCAGGTCCCTGGACACCTAAGCGGCACCGTTCGAAGTCAGTTGCCGGTCCTATTCCTTGCTTAGGGGAAGTCACTCCAGCGGTGGAAAGGGACGAAACGAGGCGACATTGACAACCAAGCGGGCGATCCGGAAATGTGCCGCGGCACGGTGGCAGGCGAGCACGAGAACCCACGGTGAGCGGCGAGCCCTCAGGGTGCGAACAGGCCCTCGCGCACCCACTGCGCCAGGCCCTCTTCACGCTGCTGCGCCATCGGCCGGCTACCGCCCCGGAATTGCAGGCGGTTGTCCGTCGTCCGTTGCAGACGGTGGCCTACCACCTTGGGGTCCTGGTCGAGTGCCACTGCCTCCTCGCCGAAACCAAAGAGGAAAAGATCAGATACCGCCTCGATCCGCGGGCCGCTCACATGCTTCCGGGGCTTGGAGGTCCGGAGGTCGGGCCAGACCATGTCGTAATGATGAGCTTGCTCGACGCCGCCTGGGCAGCCATCGGCCGCTCTCCTGAGCGCGCCTCCCTTGCCCCGTCGTGGGAGGTCCATCGTCTCGACGAAGACGGGCTCTTTCAAGCCTCCGCGATCGTCGCGCAAGCCCTTGAGCAGATCAGGGCTATTGCCCGTCTTTCCCATGAGCGCAACGCTGCCCGTCCCCAAGATGGGCCGATGCACATGCTCGTCGCCGTCGCCTCCCTGATCGAGTCCCCCTCCGATGAGCCGGGGGGCGCGAGCCGGTGATGCGGTCCCGCGCCAGGATGGGGATGCGTCTGCCTCCGACCGGCCCGACGAGTGGTCTTACCGCTCGGCGATCTGCCGCCTGATGCCGCGCCGACTCCGCAGCCCCGAAGACGATGCGGCCTTTCTGGGCATGGGGAGGGTGATCGCACAACTACGCGAGCGCCGCCGCATGCGCCCCGAGGAGTTGGCCGAGAGGATCGAAGAGGACGCCAGGACTGTGGAGCGGCTTGAGCGGGGCGAGGTCAATGCCGACTGGGCGACCCTGCGCGTGGTTGCCCAGGTGCTCGCGATCCCGCTCGACTCATTGATCGAGTTGGCAGAGGAATCAGCCCCGGGGGAGGGCGGGCAGAAATGGCGGCAATGGTCGCGGGAGGCGGAAGCGCGACGGGATGATGGTTGAAAGGCGGCGATAGGGATCGTGCGAGTCCTTCGCGAGCGCACGAGCCTGAGCCAGTTCGCGGCTGGCAAGGGGGCTGAACTCAGCCAAGGCCAGATCAGGCATATCGAGCGCGGCCGCGTCGATCCGACCTGGGGCAATACGCAGCGAGCCTTCTACCGGCGCGCAATCGACCGAGCGAAGGGATTGATCTCCCCGGCCACCGAGGAACTCGAGTGGCGCATCGGTTGATTCTTTGTTGCGAGCGCCGGTGCGTGCGCGATGTATGTCGCGGACTTGGCTTGCGAGCTAGCTAGCCACTCCAACAGAAAACGCCCCGCCGGGGGCAGGGCGTTTCTGGGGTTACTGCAGGGAGAGGACCGCGAGTCGGCAGACAGAGCGCGGAATTCGCTTGCTGATGCGAATCGATACCGATTATCTCGGATTGGTTCGGTGGTTTTGGTGTCGCACTGGCACATGACTGGCGCACGGGAGACAGTCGACGGCAGCGTTTGATGCCTTCGAGGGGATCAACCGCGTTGATCCGTAGATTGCCGATCGATGCAAGCTCGCCCCCCAATCTACCCAGGCATTTCTCGTCAGGGGACCCGTCTGCGAAAATTCATGGCATGGAGTACGCGCACGTCAAGCTCAGCGGCGATCGTGCCGGCGAGTATGTCGTCACCGAGGAGCGACCGGACGGGTCGCTCACTCTCGTGCCTGATACCTCGTTTGACGCGATCCGCAAGCGTCTCGGCACCGAGCCGGGAACGCTGGCTGACTTCGAAGCCGAGTACGGACCGGTTCAGCCTCCCGACGACGAGGGGTAGCCGGTGAGCGACAAGCGGCCAGGCCGGGCGCCTGCGCTGTTCGACGACGCTGCCTTTGATGAGGATCTACGCCGTGCCGGCGATCCAGGCAGAGCGGCGGCGCATGCGGCCCGCAGGGAGTTCGAAGGGGAGGGGGTGCCGGTTGGCAGCCTCTTGGCCTGCAATGAGGAGGGACCGGATGGAACCGCCCTCCGGCATTGCTTGAAGTTGCGTCTTCCGCTCCCGGATGGCAAATTCGGCATGGTATTCCGCATCGAGAAGCGGGAGGGGAGGGCGGTGCTCGTCTACGCGGCCTTCGGAGTTCGCCATCACCCACCCGGTTCCCATGCGCGGACCGTTTACGAGATCGCGCACGAGCGTCTGAACGGATGAGGACTGCCTGTGCCTTCTGCGCCTTGGATCGCCGTCGCGCGTCCGCCCGTTGACGGTGACCTTGAATTGGGCGAGCAGCACCGAAAGTGTGTCTATCCGCCAGTCCGCTTGAAACAATGGGCGCATTGCAACCCCGTCAATAGCCGTGCCGATCTTCGCCGACGTAGAGAGGCACAGGCGCTTGCTCGGTTCCATCACCCAATCCAACCCCGTACTTGAAGCGATGGAGTCGCAGCGAAAGCAGCGTGACCTGATCCTGGCGTCCTTCGCGAAATCTCCGGTGTCGGAGGCGTTTGCGGCGCAGCATCAGAGGACGCGGGACCAACTTCTCTCGGTGGTTGGTAAGTCGCCTGCGCTTGCGGCGATCACCGGTCGCCAGCACGAATGGCGGGATCAGATCCTTAAAGCCTTCAAGGCCTCGTCGGTCTTCGACTCCCTGAACCTCCAGCAGCAGGAGCGGCATCGGCAGCTTGTCGAAGCCATCGGCAAGTCGCCGGCCCTCGAGCAGGTATTCGCGAACTGGAAGGTCACGCTGCCGCCGGGGCTGGTAAATCAGATGGCCGTGTTCCAGATCGGGATGCTGACTGACATTGCCGCGCCAATCCCCGACACCGTTGAGGGCGAGGCGGACAAGGTTTGGTTTGGGGCGGAATCCTGGGCGCGACTCGTCTGGGAGATGGTCGCGATCTTGAAGTGCGTCGAGTTGATGACGGCGGGGATGACCGGCGCCAAGATGGAGCTGAACGCTCCGACGCCGAGGGGGGTCATCTACCTCTTGGCAATCTTCATTGCAGCGGGCGAGCTTGCCGCGCATTTTGCGCAGCCAGCGGCTGAACGTAGGGACGAACAGTCGGAGTTCAGCTAGGCCGGGAGCGGGGGCAGCCGGGACATAATCTGTCCCGCTGCTGGCCGATGCCAAGGACTTCTCCGTGCAATTCGCGCCGACGCGGACACGACGATCCGCGCTCTGCGCGAGGAACTACTCCGGTTATTTAGTGACTTTGAGGATGCTCGCACTCCATAATCATCTGGATTTCAGCGGCAAGTCGCCGCCCGCTGAGCCCTTTCGATGAAGGCTAATTGAGCGGCATCAAAATTTCTTCCGGCCTGCTGCAATCTGCTTGCTCTGATCCGAAAAGACGTTCGTACTGGATCGGCAGTGGGAAAACCAAAGTACTGCTACGAGGCCGAACACCCGAAAGCCGTCCCAGGCCATCCAGGGCCGTCGGAATGTACCCGTTTGGGGTTGCTAGAAGCCGCCACAACAGAAAACGCCCCGCCGGGGAGGCGGGGCGCTTCTGGGGTTACTACAGGGAGGAGAGATATGTATCTCTATATATGTGGATCCGTGGGAGGTAGGTGAGCCCGTTTAGTGTCGAGAGCGTCGCTGTGGGAAGCAGCGAGGCGAAATGTCGACGCGGGGTTCAACCAAAAAGTCTTGTCGGTGCTCCTTAATCGGTTTCCTCTTGCGAATCCTTGAACAGCGTACGAACGTATGTGCGACTTGTGTGTGAGTGGGGTCACAGACCCCCTGCATCTCGCGGATTCTGCGGCCTTCCTGCACCTGATCTGCTCCAGAAGAGCGGATTGAAGGGGGGAAGTTGTCAAGCAAATGTTGCATTCGCTTCTCAGCGGGGCCTAAATCACCCAGCTTGCGAAGGGCCGCTGTAGCGTTCGGGCGATGAAGAAGGCCCGGATCGACGCAGTCCTCGCCGAGCGCGGCCTCTTCCCCTCCCGCTCGGCGGCAGCGGGCGCGGTGCGGGCCGGCGAGGTCAGGGTCGGCACGGACGGTCCGGTGGCGCTGCGGCCCAGCCAGTTGGTCGAGCCCGACGCGCCGCTGGTCGTCGCCGAGGCCCGTCGTTACGCCTCCCGCGGCGGGTTCAAGCTCGCAAACGCGCTGGATAGCCTCGGAATCGACGTCGGCGACCGCGACTGCCTCGACGTCGGCGCCTCCACCGGCGGTTTCAGCGACTGCCTCCTGCAGCGGGGGGCGTCGCGGGTGATCGCCGCCGACGTCGCCTACGGTCAGCTCGACGTCAGCCTGCGGGAAGACCCGCGCGTGTACGTGATCGAGCGGCTCAACGCTCGCGAGCTGAATCCGGCCGACCTGCCGTTCGCGCCGTCGCTGGCGACGGTCGACGTCTCCTTCATCTCGCTGACCAAGGTTCTTCCCGCGGTCGCGCGTTGTCTCCAGCCCGGCGGCGAACTCCTGGCGATGGTCAAGCCCCAGTTCGAGCTCGGCAAGAGCAGGGTCGGGCGTGGCGTCGTCCGCGATCCCGCCGACCGGCGCGAGGCGATCCTCAGGGTCGCCGAGGCCGCCCGGGGGCTTTCCCTGCCGGTGCGGGGTTTCGCTTCCTCCGGGCTGCCGGGGCCGAAGGGGAATCGCGAGACCTTCGTCTGGTGCGGCGGCTCGGGGCCGGAGCTCGAGGATCTGGCGACCGCCGCGGCCGCTGTCGTGGAGGAGGACGGATGAAGACCGCCGCCCTGATCACCCACTCGCACCCGCCCGCGGCTACCGAAGCGGTGAAGGTGGCAGCCGAAGTGGCCGAGGAGATGGGTTGGCGGCTTGCCGCCAGCAAAGACGAGCTGGAGAAGCACGGCAGCGCCGCCCAGGGGGTCGACGTCACCGCCGAACATTCGCTGCCGCAGATCTGCCTCGTACTGGGCGGGGACGGTTCGATTCTGCACGCCCTGCGCCGCTACGCCGGCACCCAGGTCCCGGTCTTCGGCGTCAACTTCGGCACCGTCGGCTTCCTCGCGGCGGTTGAGCGCAACGAAGCCCGCGAGGGGATTCGCCGGGCGCTGGAAGGGGACCTCGAGACAATCGTCCTCCCGGGCCTCGAGGTCGCCTGCGACGGGACCAAGGAGATCGGCCTGAACGACATCACCCTCGCGCGCCGGCCCCACGACCGCGTCGCCGAGCTCAGCTACCGGATCGCCGGCAAGGAGGTCGGCCACGTCCGCTGCGACGGTCTCGTCGCCGCGACCCCGGTTGGCTCGACCGGCTACAACCTCGCCAACCAGGGGCCGATCCTCGCCTGGGGGGTGAAGGGCTACGTGGTCAGCTACATCTCGCCGCACTCGCTCACCGCTCGGGCGCTGGTCGTTGCCCCAGGGGACGTCCTCCACGTGGACAACGCGCCCGAACGCGAGCCGGTCGAGGTCGCCGTCGACGGCGGCAAGGTCGCCGACCTCGCGCCCGGCGCCGAGCTCGAGGTCCGCTTCCTCGACTCGGTCGGCCGCCTGGCGCAGCTGCCGGGGACGAGCTTCTACCAGCGGATAAGGGAGAAGTTCGGCCACCTGGCGGTCTAGAGCCGACCCGCACAAGCCGAGGGCGGCAGCTCGATAGGGTCCGCGCCCGATGGAGCGCAAATGGTGGACCCTGTTGCTGGTCTCGCTCGCGACGTTCATGCTGCTGCTCGACGTCACGATCGTCAACGTCGCCCTGCCGGACATCCAGCGCGAACTGAACGCGAGTCTCTCCAGCCTGCAGTGGGTGATCGACGCCTACTCGCTGATGCTGGCGGCCTTCCTGTTGACCGCTGGCTCGCTCGGCGATCGGCTCGGCCGGCGGCGGGTGTTCACGATCGGGTTCGGCATCTTCACCTTCGCCTCGTTCCTCTGCGGGATCTCCAGCGACCCGACCCTGCTGAACCTGGCGCGGGGGCTCCAGGGGATCGGCGGCGCCGGCATGTTCGCCACCTCGCTGGCGCTGATCGGCCAGGAGTTCCACGGCAAGGACCGGGCGACCGCCTTCGGAGTTTGGGGGGCGACGGTCGGTGGCGCGGTCGCGGTCGGACCGCTGATCGGCGGCGTGATCACCGAGAATTTCGGCTGGGAGTGGATCTTCTTCGTCAACGTCCCGATCGGGATCGCGGCGATGGTGCTGACCGAGCGCAAGATCGTCAACGTCGCTGTCCAGGATCCCGAGCCGATCGACGTACCCGGCCTCGTCACCTTCTCCAGCGCCCTCTTCCTGCTGATCTTCGGCCTAATCCGGGGCAACCCGGAGGGCTGGGGAAGCACCGTGATCCTCGCCTGCCTGGTCGGGGCCGCGGCGCTGCTGGCGGCTTTCGTCGCGATCGAGCTGCGCACCGACCACCCGATGCTGGACCTGACGCTGTTCCGCAAACGGGCCTTCAACGGCGTCTCGGCGGTGGCCTTCGCGCTCTCGGCCGGAATGTTCGCGATGTTCCTCTACCTGACGATCTACATGCAGGGCTTGCTCGACTTTTCACCGCTGGAGGCTGGCCTGCGCTTCCTGCCGCTGACCGTGCTCGGCTTCGTCGTCGCCCCGATCTCCGGAGCGCTTTCCCACCGGGTGCCGATCCGGATCCTGCTTGGGGTCGGTCTGACCCTGGTCGGGATCGGCCTGCTGCTGATGCACGGCCTCAGCCCCGACTCGGAATGGACGGCGCTTCTGGCCGGCTTCTTCCTCGCCGGGATCGGGATCGGGACCACCAACCCGGGAATCGGCCAGGCGGCGATCGCGGTGGTGCCGGTGGAGAAATCGGGGATGGGCTCGGGGATCAACACCACCTTCCGCCAGGTCGGCATCGCGACCGGGGTCGCCGGACTGGGCGCCGTCTTCCAGGGCGACGTCGACTCGAAGCTGAAGGAGCTGCTGCCGCAGGCGCCCTCCGGCCTCGGCGAAGCAGTCGCTTCCGGCGGCTCGCGGGCAATCGAAGAACTCCCGCTGCACGGCCCGCTCCAGGCTAAAGCCGCCCAGGCCGCCGACGTTGCCTTCGTCAGCGGCATGAACAAGATCCTCGTGATCGGCGCGATCGTCTGCTTCCTCGGTGCGGTCTGCGGCTTCCTCCTGGTCAGGTCCGAGGACTTCGTCCAGCCGACGGCGGACCCGTCGCCGAGCGGCGACTGACCCGGTCAGACGAGCTCCTCGCGGACACGAGCCATGCGCTTGCCTAGAGCCTCGTTCGTCTCGCCTTTGCAGTCGCCGCTGAGCTCTTCCTCGAGCAGCTCGGCGAGGCGTGTCCAGAGTCGCGCGGCTCGTAACGCTTCCGCCCGCTCCTGCTCCTCCAGCAGCGCTCCGTAACCGTCGGCTCGTTCTTCGCCGGCTTCGTGAGCGTCGCGCACGTGCTTGGTCCGCCCGCTCACCCAGACGAGGACCTGCCTGCTCCCGGTGCCGTTGGCGCTCGTGCCCGCGAGCGAGGCCAACGCGGGGAGCAAGCCTTCGGACATGGAGTCGGCGACCGCCCGCGCCTCATGGCTGAAGTCGATCCCGCCCTCGCGGGTGCGCACATCCAGCCGCTCTCTCAGGCTCCGCAGCCATGTGAGTCGCTCTTCCCAGCTCAGATGCTCGCGACATGCCCTGCCCAGGGCTTTCCAGATCTCTGCCTCGGCTTGCCACCAGTCGACGATCTCGCCCGCCGGCGGTCTCGGCATGGCTGCTCGTTCCCGCCATGTCACGGCGAAGAGACAGGAACCTTCGCGCATGACCCGAACGGTGAAGCGTTTGACGTCGGCTTTGCGAGCGGGCGTTCCGGGCGAGAAGGCGCGGGGAAGGTGATGACTCGCCCAGAGCCTGAAGATCGGCTTCCCGCGGAGGCCGCGGAGGTCAGGGTCGTCGAATGCGACCCAGTCGGCCTGCGCCGCAACCCGGCTGCTGCCGGCGCGGTAGGCGTATTCCTCCAGTTCCTCGATCGCCGTGCGGGCGATCTGCTCGATGCCGATCCGTTCGGGGAGCGGGTTCAGGTTGACGCCGGGCGAAGGATCCGCCTCCTCGAGCTCTCCCCTCCATATGCCCGACTTCTCCTCCTTTGCGTACCTCTGCACCGGCGAGTCCTCGCCGAAGACCGTCGCGGCGGTGCAGGCAGCGTTGTAGTGGAGCTGCCAGGCGTCGTCGCGGTGGTTGGCCAGCGGTCGCCAGAACGCCAGCCAGCGCCTCGGCCGGCGCCACCACGGAGCCGGGAACGGCCAACGCTTGACCAGCTTCCTGTGGCCTGCGCGGATCTCCTTGAACCAGCCGAGCCTGTTCACCGCCGCGTCCGAGCCGCGAGGGCAATGTTCCAGCCGCTTTTCCAGGCTGGTGGCAACCCTGATCCGGACCAGCAGCTTCGAGGTCTTCACCGCTGCCAGGCTGAACTCCGGGCGGAATGCGTGGCGCAGGCTCGGGCGGCGTATCCAGGCTTCCCTCAGGGTTCCCCGGCGCGGGATCCAGATCCTGAGCGCGTTCTCCAGCTCCTCGAGCCGGCGCAGGCCGAGTATCTGCAGGGCAGCTTCGAGGCGCTGCTCGCGTTCGGCTTTGGCGATGCCCGGCCGCCCAAAGGGCTCCAGGGCCGATTTTGCGCCGGCTTCGGCATCGATCCGCCGCAGGACCCTGATCAGGAAGGTCGAGGGCGCCCTGCTGATCAGGGAATGCACGGTCCACTTGAAATGTTCTGGGAGCTTTTGGGGAAGCTGGACTCGGTGGCTTTCGAACAGGGGGTTGCGCTTGAGGACCAGCCGCAGCTCTTCGCGGCGGGCGTGCCTTTCGTCGCCTCGCCGATCACCGGTGCCTGCCGGTGTGTCGTCCCCTTTGACCCATTGCGCGGCGGTGCGGCGGTTGGTGAGCAGGATCGCGAGCCGGTAGAGCGCGAGCAGGTAGACCCTCCGGTTGGGGCCGCGCCAGGCCCTCGGGTTGGACTCGTCGACGATCGCCTCGTAGGTGACCCAGGCGTCGAGATCGAGCTCGAGACGCTCCTGGAGCATCGCGATCTTCAGCCGCAGGTTCGGGTTCAGCGGGTCCTGGTCGAGAGCTTTGTGGAAGGAGGCGAGCGCGTACTCAAGGCGGTTGGTCGCTTCGTAGTCGAGGGCGTCGTGGTAGGCCTTGACCAGCCGGCGCGGGACATTCTTCTTCCACAACGCCCAGGCTCCACGGTCCTTCCTGCGGACCCGCGGGTAGAGGGCGCCGGCGACGGCCATCGCGGCCTCTCGGGCCCCCTCCTCCCAGGTTGCCTGATCGAGCGCCACGTTGAGCAGGGTGCGATTGCCGTGGCGTCGTTCGATCAGCTGGATTGAGATCCGGCCGCCCTTCTCGTCGCGCGGCCTCAACGAGCCCCACACTTCGTAAGCCGAGTCGGGCACGATCGCTTTGTAGAGGCGACCGGCCGCGGCGCCGATGTCGCGGCCGACCCCTTGGCTCACTCCTTCGACTATCTCCACCAGAGGCGCCCCCGGAGCTCGATCGGGCAGGGGATCGAGGGCGTCGAGCCGCAGGGCTGCAAGCTGCTCACGGAATAGGGACGTCACCCAACCGGCCTCTTGGTGCGCAGGGTCGGAGCTGGCCCAGGCGAAGTTGGAGACCTGCACGCGGGAGCTGCGGCCACGCCAGAAGAGGAGGGCATTCCGCAGCCATCGCAGGAGCACGACGGTGGCGATGACCGCCACCACCGGTGGCCAGATGTTGGCGAGGATATGTCCGATTGGCGCCAGAGCGGCGCCAACCCCATCGACCAAGTCTTCAATAGTAATAAAAGCTGTAGCGGCCACTCGGGTTGAACCTAACACTTAGTAAAAATAGCCACATAAGTTTCTAGAACCTCCTGCCATGCAGTCGATCCGGCCTCGCTGCTAGACAGATCCCGTGCTGCGCGAGCTGCGGATCGAGAACCTGCTCCTGATCGAGCGGGCCGAGCTGCGGCTGGGCGAGGGCCTGAATGCGATCACCGGAGAGACCGGGGCCGGCAAGACGGTCCTGGCCCACTCGCTCGACCTGTTGATGGGAGGAAAGGCAAAGGCGCAGATCGTTCGGCCGGGAGCGGTGGAGGCCTGGGTCGAGGGCCTGTTCGACATCCCCGCGGGCCTGCTGGAGGAGCCGGAGTTCGCCGAGATGGCCGAACGCTTGCCGGCGGGCGCCGGGGAGGTCGTGCTGGGGCGGCGGGTCTCGGCGAGCGGCCGCACCAGCGCCTTCGTCGCTGGGCGAGCGGCGACGGCCGCGGACCTGAAGCTGCTCGGGGGGCGCCTGCTTGCCTTCTTCGGCCAGCACGAGCATCGGCGGCTGACCATCTCCTCCGCCCAGCTGGAGATCGTCGACGGCTTCGCCGGAGCCAAGCACCTGGAGGTGCGCCGCTCCTACCAGGAGGCGCACCGCGAGGTGGGGCGCCTCTCGGCAGAGCTGGCGGAGTTGCGGGGACGGGAAGGCTCGCGGGAGCGCGATCTCGACCTCTACCGGTTCGAGCTCGCGGAGATCGAGGCGGCGGCTCCGGTGCCGGAGGAGCGGCAGCGGATGGCCGCCGATCGGGAGCGGCTCCGCCACGCCGAGGGACTCCAAGAAGCCGCCGCCGCGGCACACGCCGGTCTCGCCGGAACGGACGAGGACGGGGGCGGCGCCGCGGCGGCGGTGGCGCAGGCGGAAGCCGCCCTGCAGGGGGTGGCCGGCCTTGACGCTTCCCTCGACGCGGTCGCCGAGCGCGTCGCCGGGATCGCCGTCGATTTGAGCGACGTCGTCTCCGAGTTGCGCGACCATGCCGAGGGTGTCGAGGCAGACCCGGGGGCGCTGCTGGCAATCGAGGAGCGGTTGGGGACGATCGACCGGCTCGAGCGCAAGCATGGCGGCAGCGTTGAGTCGGTGCTGGCGCACGCCGAGCGATGCCGCGCGGAGATCGCCTGTCTGGAGGGCGCGGAAGAGCGGACGGCGGAGGCGGAGGCTGCGCTGGCGGAGGCCGAATCCCGCCGCGAGGAGCTGGGCGCCAAACTCAGCGCCGGCCGCGCGGCGGCGGTCGAGCCGCTGCGGGAGCGGGTCGCTGACGAGCTCGAGCAGCTCTCGATGGCGGGGGCGACGCTCGAGGTCAGGCTCGACCCTCATGCCGAGGACTACGGCGCCTCCGGCCGCGAGACCGTGGAGTTGCGGGTCGCTACGAACCCCGGGATCGAACCGGCGGCGCTGCGGGACGCCGCCTCCGGCGGCGAGCTCTCGCGGGTGATGCTGGCGCTGAGCGGTCTCGGCCAGGGGCAAAGCGCCGGGACGTTCGTCTTCGACGAGATCGACGCCGGGATCGGAGGCAGCACCGCCCGGGTCGTCGGCGAGCGGTTGCGGGCGCTGGGCCGCGAGCGCCAGGTCATCTGCATCACCCACCTGCCGCAGGTTGCTTCGCTGGCCGACGTCCACTTCCGGCTCGAGAAGAGCCTCGCGGGCGAGCAGGCGGTGGCGATGGTCGAGCGGCTCGAGGGGGAGGGGGTCGTGGAGGAGATCAGGCGCATGCTCGGCGGCGCCGGCTCAGACGAGGCCGCCACCCAGCATGCGCGCGAGCTGCTGAAGGCCGCCTGAGCGGCGCACGGCGGCATCTTCCGGTCGCTCGCCGCGGCGCACCCACACTCCCCGGGGTCTTGCGCTGCTTGGCCGGGTTGCCTTCGCCCTTGTCGCGCCCCCATCCTTTGGCCTAACCTGAGCCGGTGGCCACCGCATCCCGCCGTCGTCTTCCCGCTCTGTTCGGGGGCAGGAACGGGACGCGGGCAGAGGCGGCGATCGAGGGAACCGCTCGGCTGGGAGAGCGGACCAAGCACCTCGTCAAGCGGCTGCGCCCCGGCGAGATCGCGGTCATCGACCACCCGGACATCGACCGGATCGCCGCCGAGGAGCTGATCGAAGCCGGGGTGGCGGCGGTGCTGAACGCCGCGCCCTCCTCCTCGGGCCGCTACCCGAACGCGGGACCGCTGATGCTGGCCGGTTCTGGCATCCGCCTGATCGACGCTCCCGAGGTCGACCTCTTCGAGCGTCTGAAAGACGGCGACAGTGTGCGGATCGCCGGCGAGACGATCTCGGTCGGCGAGGTGGAGATCGGCCGCGGCAGGGTGCTCCGGGTGGCCGAGCTCGAGCGCCAGATGCAGGAGCACCGCGATCGGATCGACGAGGCGCTGGGGGAATTCGCCGAAAACACCGTCGCCCACGTGCGCGAAGAGACCGACCTCCTGACCGGCAACATCGCCTTCCCACCGACCCAGGCGAGCTTCCGCGACCGCCACGTCCTGATCGTCGTCCGGGGCGAGCGCCACCGCCGCGACCTGAAGGCGCTGCGCGCCTACATCCGCGACGTGCGGCCGCTGATCGTCGCCGTCGACGGCGGCGCCGACGGGGTGCTGGAGGCTGGCTTGAAGCCCGACGTGATCCTCGGCGACATGGACTCCGCCGGTGACGAGGCGCTGCGTTGCGGCGCCGAGCTGATCGTGCACGCCTATCCGGATGGCCGGGCGCCCGGACGCGATCGCCTCCTCGCCGGCGGCCTGCGGCACCAGGTCGTCCCCGCCGCCGGCACCAGCGAGGACGTGGCGATGCTGATGGCGCACGAGAAGGGGGCGGCGCTGATCGTCAGCGTCGGCGCCCACTTCAACCTGATCGAGTTCCTCGACCGCAAGCGCGGCGGCATGTCCTCGACCTTCCTGACGCGGCTGCGGATCGGCGAGCGCCTGGTCGACGCGAAGGGGGTGAGCCGGCTCTACAAACCCAGCTCGGCGCTGGCGCCGCTGGCCCTGTTCGCGCTGACCTTCCTGATCCTGCTGGCGATCCTCGTCATCACCTCGCCCGCCCTCAACGACGTCTGGGAACTGGTCTGGCTGAAGATCCGGATCTGGCTCGGCATCTAGACGGCGCTTCCAGATAGGACCGGGCGACTAGCCTTCCGCTGCATATGGGGTACTCCGCCCGCTATCACGCCGCCTCGCTGATCGCCGTGTTCCTGGCCCTCGCGGCTGGGATCCTGATCGGCGCCGAGTTCGGCGGCGATGCTCTGACCGGCACCCGCCGGGACCTCGAGCACAGCCTCGTCGGCAACCTGCAGGACGCCAGGTCGCGGGCCGACGAACTGAGCGGGCAGCTGAACCGCTCTGACGAATTCGGAGAACGGGTCTACCCGGTGCTGATCCGCGACCGACTGCAGGGGCGGCGGATGGCGGTCGTCGCCCTGGGCGGCCTGCCGAGCGAGATCACCGCCGATATCGAGGACGCGCTCGGGCCGACCGGAGCGAAGCTGGTCGGGGTCGGCGTGGTGCGCGAGCCGGTTGACGTCAGCGGACTCGCCGGCGACCTGGCGAAGACGCGGTTCGCGGACCTGCGCGTGAATCCGGATGCCCTCGGCGAACTGGGTACGGGGCTGGGGAGGCAGCTGGTGCTGGGCGGCACCCTGCCGGACGTCGTGCGCGGCCACCTCTTCTCCCGTGCCAGCGGCACCTTCGGCGGGCTCGACGGGGTGATCGTCGTCCGCGACCAATCCGAAGAGATGGGTCCGATCCAGCGCTCGAAAACCAACCAGCTGGAGTCGGCGCTGATGGCCGGGATCACCGCCACCCGCACTCCCGCCGTCGGGATCGAGACGACGGCCAACGAACCCTCCTCGATCTCCTTCTTCCACGCCAACGACCTCTCCAGCGTCGACGACGTCGACCTCACCGCCGGGCAGCTGGCGATGGTCTTCGCGATGCTCGGCGCGGAGGGCAGCTTCGGCGTCAAGGGCAGCGCCGACCGGCTGCTGCCCGACCTGCTGACGGAGGGCCGGTAGGGCGTGTATTGGGTCGGCTTCCCGCTGGCGATCGCGATCTCGCTGTTCCTCCTCCCGGCCGGGGCGCGGGGGCTGCGCGACGCCGGGCTGGTGCGGGAGAACTACCGCGGGGCACTGCTCGCCTTCCCGCTCGGGGCGGTGCTGGGGACGGCGGCGCTGGTGACCCTCGCCCCGCTCGCCTTCCTCAACGAGCGTGGCGACCTCGACCTCCTGGAGCCGGCGCTGCGGCAGTGGCTGCCCTATCTCCTCGGCATCGCCTTCCTTGGCTTCCTCGACGACTCGCTGGGAGACGGCGGGGCGGCGGCGACGCCGCGCGGCTGGCGCGGGCACTGGGCGGCGCTGCGCTCCGGGTCGCTCTCGACCGGGGCGATCAAGGCGGTGGGGGCGCTGGCGCTGGCGGCCTACGTGGTCTCCGGCCGCGGTCTCGAATCCTGGCGCTACCTGGCCGACGTGGCGCTGCTGGCCCTCACCACCAACCTCTTCAACCTGCTCGACCTGCGCCCGGGGCGGGCGGAGAAGGCGCTGGCGCTGCTCGCCGTCGGCCTCTGCCTCGGCGCCTGGACCCTCTGGCCGCTGGAACTGCTGGGGATCTTCGCCGGCCCGGTGCTGGTCGGCGTCTGGTTGACGCTGGGGGAGCGGGCGATGCTGGGGGACACGGGGTCCAACCTGGTCGGCGCGGTCGCGGGGGTCTGGCTGCTGACCACGCTCGGCGGCGACGGCCGCCTGATCGCCCTGGCGGCGGTTGGCGCGCTGACGATTTACGGGGAGTTGCGGTCTATTTCGGCGACGATCGATTCGGTTCCGCCCCTGCGCTGGCTAGACTCGCTCGGCAGAGCATGAGTCCGACGAACAAAGGCGACACGAGGTTCATCTTCGTTACCGGCGGCGTCGTCTCGGCCCTCGGCAAGGGGATCACCGCAGCGGCGATCGGACGCCTCCTCGTATCCCGCGGCTACCGGGTCCAGCTGCAGAAGTTCGACCCCTACATCAACGTCGACCCGGGGACGATGAGCCCGTTCCAGCACGGCGAGGTCTTCGTCACGGAGGACGGGGCGGAGACCGACCTCGACCTCGGTCACTACGAGCGCTTCACCGACGAGAACACCACCCGCGCCTCCAACGTCACCGCCGGCGCCGTCTACAACTCGGTGATCAAGCGCGAGCGCCGCGGCGACTACCTTGGCGCCACGGTCCAGGTGATCCCGCACATCACCAACGAGATCAAGCAGAAAATTCTCATCGTCGCCGAGTCCCAGTCGGTCGACTTCGTGATCACCGAGATCGGCGGCACCGTCGGCGACATCGAGTCGCTGCCGTTCCTCGAGTCGATCCGCCAGCTCTACACCGACCTCGGGCAGAAGCGGGCGATGTTCGTCCACCTGACCCTGGTTCCCTACGTCGGCCACGCCGGCGAACTGAAGACGAAGCCGACCCAGCACTCGGTCAACGAGCTGCGGCGGATCGGGATCCAGCCGCACGCGCTCGTCTGCCGCTCCGAAGGGCGTCTCGACCGCGAGATCCGCAGCAAGATCGCGCTCTTCGCCAGCCTTCCCGTCGACGCGGTGATCTCCGCCCACGACGTCGACAACATCTACAAGGTGCCGCTGGTCTTCCGCGCCGAGGGAGTGGACGACCTCGTCCTCGACCACTTCGGCATGGAGGCCCCCTCGCCGGACATGAGCGAGTGGGAGGCGATGGTTCGCCGCGCCGAATCCGCCGCCGCCAAGGTGAAGATCGCGGTCGTCGGCAAGTACGTGCGGCTGGCCGACGCCTACAAGTCGGTGATCGAGGCGCTCGAGCACGGCGGCTTCCATCACGGCGTCGACATCGAGGTGGAGCTCGTCGACTCGGAGAACTTCGATCCCGAGCGGCTCGAGGGCTGCGACGGGATCCTGATCCCCGGGGGCTTCGGCGAGCGCGGGATCGAGGGCAAGATCGAGGCGGCGCGGATCGCCCGCGAGAAATCGATCCCGTACCTGGGGATCTGTCTCGGGATGCAGATCGCGGTAGTCGAGTTCGCCCGCCACGTCGCCGGCATGGACGGCGCCAACTCGGCCGAGTTCGACCCCGAGACGCCGTTCCCGGTCGTCGACCTGCTGCCCGAGCAGAAGGAGGTCTCCGACATGGGCGGGACGATGCGCCTTGGAGCCGACCCGGTGAAATTGCACGAGGGGACGAAGGCTCGCGAGATCTTCGGCGAGGCGGTCATCTACAAGCGCCACCGCCACCGCTACGAGGTCAACAACCAGCTGCGGCGCCGGCTCGAAGACGACGGCCTCGTCTGCGGCGGCACCTCGCCCGACGAGCGCCTGGTGGAGATGGTCGAGCTGCCCGACCACCCGTTCTTCGTCGCCTCCCAGTACCACCCCGAGTTCAACTCGCGGCCGAACCGACCCGAGCCGCTCTTCCGCGAGTTCGTCGGCGCGGCGGCGCGGCAGGCGGGCGAACGGCCTGCCGACAATGGGCGGGTCGAGGTGGTCGCGGAGCTCGGTGCCGAGCCGGTGGTCGAGACCGACGACATCGGCGTCCGCCGCTCAGCCTGAAGTAGTCTCCAGCAGCGTTCCCGATTAGGGTCTTCGCCGTGGAGGGATCACGACTGCGCGACCGCTTCGTCCGCTACTGCGAGGTGCGCAGCCCAACCGGCGAGGAGCGGGAGATCGCCGACACGCTCGCCGCCGAGCTGCGCGCGATGGGCCTGGAGGTGGGGGAGGACGACGCCGCCGATCCCGCCCGGGCCGGAGCCGGGAACCTGATCGCCCGCTCACCGGGGACCGGTGATGGCTGGCTGATGTTCTGCGCCCACCTCGACACCGTCCCGCACCAGGGCCAGGTCGAGGTGGTGAACGACGGTGGTGTCTTCCGCAGTCGCGGCGAGACGATTCTCGGCGCCGACAACAAGGCTGCGGTGGCCGTGTTCATGGAGCTGATCGCCCGCCACGTGGAACGGCCGGGGGCGGTCGGAATCGAGCTGGTGCTGACGGTCGCCGAGGAGCAGGGGCTGCGCGGGGCAAAGGCCCTCGACGTCTCGCGGCTGCGCTCGACGGTTGGGTTCGTCCTCGACCACGCCGGCGCGGTCGGCGAGGTGATCGTTTCCACCCCCACCCAACAGAAGATCCTCGCCGACTTCATCGGCGTCGAGGCCCACGCGGGAATCCGGCCCGAGGACGGCAGTAGCGCAATTGCCGCCGCCGCCGCCGCGGTCTCGCGGATGGAACTGGGGCGGCTCGACGAGGGCACGACCGCAAACGTCGGCCTGATCAGCGGCGGTACCTCGGGCAATGTGGTGCCGGGGCACTGCGGGATCCATGCCGAGGCGCGCAGCCTCGACACCGAACGAGCGGCCGAGGTGGCGGGGCGGATCGCCGACGCCTGCGCCTGGGGGGCGAGCGAGCATGGCTGCGACGTCGACGTACGGATCGAAGAGCTGTTTCGCGGCTACGAGCTGCCGAAGGACTCGGCGGCTCTGGCGCTGGCCGAGGAGGGCCTGCGCGGCGCCGGGCTGGAGCCGCGACGCGTGGCGATCGGCGGCGGCAGCGACGCCAACGTGTTCCGCCGCGACGGCTTCGATTGCGTCCTGCTCTCGAACGGCACCGACGCGGTTCACACCGCGGCGGAGATGGTCCCGGCCCACGCGCTCGACGAGATGCTCGCTGTCTGCGAGCGGATCGTCGCCGCGAAGGCAGGGTAGTGGGCGGGGGAGACGGGCAATGAGCGGCCGCCTGAAGCTGCGCCGCGGGATCGTCGCCTCCGTCGATCCGCTCGAAGTGGAGATCGCCGGGGAGCGCCGCCCCGCCTGGGCCGACGAGGTGCTGCTGGGGGAGATGCACGAGGGCGACGAGGTGGTCCTGAACGTCGCCGCCCGCGACCTCGGGCTCGGCTCCGGCGGCTTCGACGTCGTCCACGTCAACCTCGGGCGCGGCCTCGAGAGTGGAGTCGAGGGCGACTCCCACGTGATGAAGCTCAACTACACCTCGTTGCAATATCCCCTCGAGCCGGTTGAGCGGCAAGCGGTGCGAGTTATGGCGGATATGCAGCCAAAAGTCGCACCGGTTCTGGTCCTGCCGCTGCACGGTCACCTGGCGCCCGCGACTTGGGCCGCGGCGCGGGCGCGGCCGGAGCTGCGGGTCGGTTACATCCAGGGCGGAGGCGGCGCGCTCCCCGGCTCGCTCTCGCGCGACGTGCGCCAGTTGCGGGAGCGCGGTCTCCTTGCCGGGCACGTCACCGCCTCGCCCGCATACGGCGGCGAAGGTGAGGCGCTCAGCAGCGTCGGCGCCCTCGACGCCACCGTGAACGAACTCGGCTGGGATGCGGTCATCGTCGGCCCGGGCCCAGGGATCATCGGCTCCGGCACCGCATACGGCCACGGCGGCATGGCCGCCCTCGACAGCGCCCACGCCGCGCTCAGCCTCGGTCTACCGACCCTGGTCTGCCCGCGCCTGTCCTCATCAGACCCCCGCGCCCGCCACCGCGGCTTGAGCCACCACACCCGCACCGTCCTCAAGCTCCTCTTGGCCCCGGTCACGGTCCCCATCCCCGCGGGAGAGCCCGAAGTGGCAGCTGCGCTGGAGCCCTTCGATCACCAAACGGAGCAATTGCCTGCCGACCTCGACGGTTACGCCGCAACCGATCTGCCCGCCACCACGATGGGCCGGTCCCTTCACGACGACCCGTTATTTTTCAAGGCGGCGCTCGCGTCGGGAACCTTCCTCGGACGGGTGGCGTCGTAGGGGGGACCATCCCCGAGGACACCTCGGGGATGGTGGGTCCCTGCGTCGACAGGACCTGTCCGCCGAGCGCATCGTCCCTTGCGCTTCAAGGACTGCCAGCGGTCGAAGCGAACCTACCCACATGGCCATAGCGATCAAGCCGCAAGCACCTTCCGCCGCGGCCAAGTCCGGCGCCGACAAGCGCTTCGAGTCCCTCCTCCTCGACTTCCTCTCCTACCTCGAGCTCGAGCGCGGCCTCTCCCGCAACACCCTGAACGCCTACCGCACCGACCTGCTGCAGTACGGCGAATACCTCTCGGCGCACCGTTGCGACGCCCTGGAGGTGACCGGCGCAGACGTCGCCGACTTTCTCGCCGAGCTGGCGACGGGAGAGGGACGGCCCCCCTGCTCGGCGGCGACGATCCACCGCAAGGCCGCCTGCCTGCGCTCCTTCTACAAGCACCTGCGTCGCGACGAGCTGATCGGCGACGACCCGACCGCGGCGCTCTCGGCACCGCGGCGCTCGAAGAAGCTGCCGCAGGTTCTGAACTACGCCGAGGTGCAGAACCTGCTGGCGGCGCCGAAGGGAAGCGAGCCGACGGCGCTGCGCGATCGGGCGCTGCTGGAGGTGATGTACGCGTGCGGGCTGCGGGCTTCGGAGACGATCGGGCTCGAGCTGGGCGACGTCGATCTGCGCGAGGGCGTGCTGCGCGCCCGCGGCAAGGGCTCGAAGGAGCGGCTGGTTCCGCTCGGCCGCCAGGCGATCGCGGCGGTCAACGGCTACCTCCGCGGCGGCCGCCCGAAGCTGGTCGGCGAGCGCCACGAGCCCCGCCTCTTCGTCAACTTCCGCGGCGGGCCGCTGACCCGCCAGGGCCTTTACAAGATCGTCCAGCGCCACGCCAGGGATGCTGGCCTCGCCGGCAGGATGAGCCCGCACACGCTGCGCCACAGCTTCGCCACCCACCTGCTCGCCGGCGGCTGCGACCTGCGCGCCGTCCAGGAGATGCTCGGCCACGCCGACATCTCGACCACGCAGATGTACACCCACCTCTCCGGCGACCGCCTCAAGGAGGTCTACTTCAGCGCCCACCCCCGCGCCAGCGACTGATCGCCAGGGGTGTCTGACTTTTCCCGCCGTATATGTGGGTCAAGCTCAGACACGTCATCCGGTAGAACGGGTTGATGCCCGAGCTGCCGGAGGTGGAGACCGTCGTCAGGCAGCTGGAGCCGGAGGTGGAGGGTCAGCGGATCGCGCGGCTGGAGGTGCTCGATGCCCGCTGGTCGCGGCCGGTGCCGCCGCGGGAGCTGGGCCGGTTGGTGAGCGGTGGGAGGATCGAGCGGCTCGGGCGCCGCGGCAAGTACATCCTCATGGGCCTGGACGGCGGGCGGACGCTGGTCATGCACCTGCGGATGACCGGCAACCTGATCCTGCGAGAGGGAGAGGAGATGCTGGATCCCTCCGAGGGCCGGCGCCTCTACGAGAGCGAGCGCTCGACCGAGGAGCGGCATCTGCGCGCTCGCTTCGTCCTCGACGACGAGCGCGAGCTCTGGTTCACCGACCCGCGCCGCTTCGGCGAGGCATTCCTGCTTCAGGACTCGCAGCTGGAGGAGCGCTTCGCGAGGCTCGGAATCGAGCCCTTCTCGCCGGAGTTCACGGCGCGAGCGCTGGGCGAGATGGCCAGCGCCCGCACGGTGCCACTGAAGTCCTTCCTGCTCGACCAGTCCGGCGTCGCCGGCGTCGGCAACATCTACGCCGACGAGGCCCTCTTCCGGGCGGAGCTGCACCCGCTCTCCCCCGCCGGATCGATGAAGGCGGAGCACCTAGGGGCGCTGCGCGACGGGGTTGTGGCGGCGCTGGAGGCGGGAATCCACGCCGGCGGCTCCTCGATCGACGACTACCGCGACGCCCGCGGCGAGCGCGGAACGATGCAGGACGCGTTCCTCGTCCACACCCGCGAGGGGGAGGAGTGCCTGCGCTGCGGCGGGACGATCGCTCGCATCGTCGTCGGCGGGCGCTCGACCTACTTCTGCCCGAGCTGCCAGGTGCGGCTGCGAAAGCGGCCGAAAAGGCGGAAAACGCCCCGCGCCGCCTAAAGCATGGTTCCTTTGTCGTGTCAGAGACGCAAAGGAACCACGCAACCGTTTTTCCGTCCGATCCGTCGCTCATCTTTGGTTTCGTGGCCGGGACTACGGTCAAGATGGAGGCGGTTGTTTTGCGCAGCATTCGCTACGGCGAGGCCGATCGCATCCTCCACCTCTATTCCAAGAGCCGCGGCCGGATCGGGGCGATCGCCAAGGGGGCGCGCAAGCCCCGATCCCGGTTCGGCGGCCGCCTGGAGCCGTTCTTTCGGCTCGACCTGCTCCTCCACGAAGGCCGCAGCGACCTGATGACCGTCACCAGCGCCACCACCGTCGAGGGGTATCCCCGCCTGCGCTCCTCTGGCGCCGCGTTGACCGCTGGCGCCCGCGGCTGCGATGCGGTCCTGCGGCTGCTGGACGCGGCCGAGCCGAACCTTCCCGCCTACAACCTGCTCTGCCGCTACCTAGCGCTGCTCGACGATCCGAGCGAGCCGCGCGCGGCTCGGCTTGAAACGGCGCTCTCCTTCCGGCTCAAGCTGGCCCTGGTCGCCGGCTTCGCGCCCGAGCTCGCCTCCTGTGCCAGTTGCGGCGAGACGGATCACCTCGTCGGCTTCTCCGGCGCCGCCGGGGGTGTCGTCTGCGGCAGCTGTGAAGCAGGGTCCTTTCCTCTTGACGGGGGAGCCCACCAGTTCATGGTCGAAGGGCTTGCGAAGCCGCTCAGCGAAGCACCGGAGGGCGAGCCGCGGGCGCTGCGGCAGGTCGAGCGGGCAGTCGCCGAGACGCTCGAGCACCATGCGCACGTGCAACTACGCGCGGCGGCATAGGCGACGGGGAGGGGTTCGCCGGACACTCCCCGCTTTTGTCCGCCGAACCCCTCCCCGTCGCCTACCGGTGCGGTCGTATGATCGGCGCGTGCCCGCAGTCGCCACCTTCGAGGACCGGATCAGCGCGATGGAGGAGGAGTTCCTCTCGCCGCAGGCGACCCGCTCCTACCCGGCGAACCGACGACGCGAGGAGCCCGACAGCCCGCTGCGGACGCCGTTCCAGCGCGACCGCGACCGCATCGTCCACTCCAAGTCCTTCCGCCGGCTCAAGCATAAGACGCAGGTCTTCGTCGCCCCTGAGGGCGACCATTACCGCACCCGCCTCACCCACACGCTCGAGGCATGCGGGATCGCCCGCACCGTCGCCCGGGCCCTGCGCCTGAACGAGGACCTGACCGAGGCAATCGGGCTCGGCCACGACCTCGGCCATCCGCCCTTCGGCCACGCGGGGGAGGAGGCGCTCGACCAGGCGCTGCGCGACCGCTGCGGCAGCGGCTTCCGCCACAACGAGCATTCGCTGCGGGTGGTCGACGTGCTCGAGCGCGACGGCCAGGGCCTCAACCTGACCGCGGCGGTCCGCGACGGCATCCTCAACCACACCGGCTCGCGCAAGCCGGCGACGATGGAGGGGCAGATCGTCCGCCTGGTCGACCGCGTCGCCTACATCAACCACGACATCGACGACGCCCTGCGCGCCGGCATCCTTCACCCCGGTGACCTGCCGACGGAGGAGATCGACCTGCTCGGACCGAGCGGCTCGCAGCGGATCGACACCCTGGTCCGCGACATCGTCGAGCACTCGGACGGGGAGGAGGAGATCAGGCAGGGTCGCGAGGTCGGCCAGGCGATGCTGCGCCTGCGCAAGTTCATGTTCGACCGCGTCTACCTGGGGCCGGAGGCGCGCAGCGAGCACGACCGCGTCCAGCGCGCGATGAGCGGCCTCTTCGCGCACTACCTGTCAGCGCCGGCCGGGGTTTCGAGCTGGGACCCGGCCGCAACCGATTGCCAGCGCGTCGCCGACTACATCGCCGGGATGACCGACCGCTTCTGCATCGCCAAGTTCACCGAGCTCACGGTCCCGGAAGAGTCAAGGTTCTGAGGGTCTGACAGATGGCGCTGATCTCCGGCGAGAGCCTGGACCGGGTCAAGCAGGCGGCCGACATCGTCGAGGTCGTCTCCGCCCACACCGACCTGCGACGCCAGGGCAGCCATTACATGGGTCTCTGTCCGTTCCACGAGGAGCGCTCGCCCTCCTTCTCGGTCGAGCCGCAGGAGAAGCTCTACCACTGCTTCGGCTGCGGGGTCGGCGGCGACGTGATCAAGTTCGTCGAGGAAAAGGAGGGGGTCGGATTCGCCGAGGCGGTCGAGCTGCTGGCCGACCGCTATGGAGTCGAGCTCGAGCGCGAGCAGGAGGACCCGCAGGCCGAGCGACGCCGCGAACGACGCCGCCGCCTCGAGCAGCTGCTCGGCCGCGCCGCCGCCTTCTACTCCAACTACCTCTGGGAGTCGAACGAGGCGGGCAAGGCCCGCGATTATCTTGCGGGTCGGGGGCTGCGGGAGGAAGCGCTGCGCGCCTTCGGCGTCGGCTTCGCTCCCAGCGCCTGGGACACGATCCTCGTCCGCGGCCAGCAGGCGGGCTTCGGCGTCGAGGAGCTGAGCGGCGTCGGCCTCGCCCAGCGCGGGCGCGGCGGCGGCGAGTACGACCGCTTCCGCGAGCGGATCATGTTCCCGATCCGCGACCGCCGCGGGCGTGTTCTCGGCTTCGGCGGCCGGGCGATGCGCTCCGACCAGGGCGCCAAGTACATCAACACCGCTGAGACGGACTTCTTCCACAAGAGCCAGATGCTCTACGGCGTCGACCTGGCGAAAGCGGCGATCGCCAAGGCCGGCCGCGCCATCGTCGTCGAGGGCTACACCGACGCCCTCGCCCTCCATCAGGAGGGCATCGAGGAGGTGGTCGGGGTGATGGGGACGGCGATCACCCCTGACCAGGTGGCGGCACTGTCGGGGATGGTCGACGAGGTGGTGCTGGCGCTCGACGCCGACTCGGCCGGCCAGGAGGCGATGCTGCGCGCGCAGCGTGTCGCCGCCGGGCGGCGGATGCGGCTGCGGGTGGCGGCGATGCCGGCGGGGGAGGACCCGGCCGAGATGATGGCCACGGCGGGGGGAGCCGACCGGTTCCGGTCCCTGCTCGACGGAGCCGAGGAGTTGACCTCGTTCCAGGTGGGGCTGGTGCTGGGGCGCACCGACGTCTCCTCGCCGGTGGAGCGGGACCGGGCACTCGCCGAGGTGGCGCCGGTGCTCGCCGGGATGGGGGAGTCGGCGAGCCGCGACGAGCTGGTGCGGCGGGTGGCCGAGCGGCTCGACCTCGAGCCGGCGATGGTGATGGGGCGGGTCGTCGCCGCGACCCCCGCGACCGGCGGTCGCGAGGAGAGGGCAGCCGATCCACGCGGTGCTTCCGAGCAGCAGCCGCGGCCCGGTCGAACGGCCGAGCTGACCTCGCGCGAACGGCGTGAGCGGGCGCTGCTGGCGATGTGCATCGCGATGCCGAGCGAGGGAGGGGAGTTCCTGACACGCCTGACGGAGGCTCATCTATCGCCGAGCGGGCAGCGGATTGCCGCCTGGCTGCGCGAGCACCCCGAGGATCCCGCCTCCGATCTTCCCCGCGAGGACGGCGAGCTGGCCGGGCTGATCACCGAACTGGTGATCATGTCCCACGAGGAGCCGGCTTCCCATGAGGCGATGGAGCTCAATTTCCTGCTGCTGGAGCAGCGCCGGCTCGAGGGTGAGATCGCCGCCGCCGGCGAGCGCGGCGACTACGAGCGCCGCGCCGCCCTCAGTCGCGAACGGGCCGGGGTGGTAGAACGGATCGCCCACGCGGAGCGTCCGGCCGGCAACGTTTAGGGCAACTCGCTGCGCAGTTTTCCGTCTGCAGCCCCTGCAGTGATGTCCCCGTGGAGGAAGAGTTCCCCGGCGCGCGCTCCAGTTCCATCACCTTGATCCCCGTATGAAGGAGTTTCACCTCGGCCACACTGGCTCGACCCGATCGTTGGCGAGGTCTCGAGCTGAGGCACGTAAGTGCATCCTGCTCTGTGCCAACTGCCACGCTGAGGTGGAGGCAGGAATCACGACAGTGCCGCTAAATTCTGTTTCGAAAGCCGATCCGGAGTAGCTCATTCGGCATAGCACGGTCCGGGGTAGCTCAATCAGGCAGAGCGAGCGACTGTTAATCGCTAGGTTGTGGGTTCGAGTCCCACCCCCGGAGCTTCTTAGGCGGCGGCGACACTCTTGAGCGCCAAGCGCTCGACCAGGTACGCGCCACGCGCTGCGCCGTCGTTCACCTGCTCCCAGGCGGCTATTTCTTCAGCTTTGGCAGCGAATGACGGCTCCTGCAGCAGCCGCCTTGCCGTCCAGCGCAGGGGGGCCGGGCGGCAGAGGCGCCAGGGGAGGGAGAGGCCGGCGCCGGCTGAGGCGACCCGCATCGCGGTCTCACTCATGTCGCCGATGATCGGTGAGATCAGGACGGGGGTGCCGGCGCCGAGGGCGCGGGCGACGGTGCCGTGGCCGCCGTGGGAGATGACGAGGGAAGCGGCGGGCATCAGCTGGCTGTAGCTGAGCCATTCGACCAGGGCGGCGTTGGGAGGAACGTCGATCGGATCCTGCGGCGCCACGCGGTTGGTCGTCGCCACCACCCGCACCGGCTCCTCGGCCAGCGCGTGAAGGGCAGTGCGGACCAGGCGGTTGTCGGAGTCGTGGGCGGTGCTGGGGGCGATGAGGACGAGAGGCGCGTCCCCCGCCGGCAGCTCGATCTCGGGATGGGGGAGCTCGAAGGTCATCGGCCCGGTGATCTCGACCCCCGACGGCCAGGGCCGGGGGTACTCCAACTGTGGGTAGGTCGCCACCAGCGCCAGGTCGGAACTGATGCCGCCGTGGAAGCGGTCGATCGGCGGCAGGCCGAGCCGCTGGCGCTGGACGTTGAGGTCGCGCCGGCCGTGCTCGAGCCCGATCCTCAGCGCCCGGTCATGCCCGCCTCGCCAGATCGCCCGCCCCAGCCGCGTGCGCGGCGGCCGCAGCCCGATCGCGAAGAAGGGGTAGCCGGGCTCGACGACCGGATAGATGTGGGGGATGAGCGTCGCCAGCGGGATCCCCGCCCGCTCGGCGGCCAGGGTCGGAGCGAGGGTGAGGATGTCGCTGACGACGACGTGGGGGCGGAAATCCTCCAGCAGCGGCAGCAGCGCCCGCGCCGCCTCCGCAGCGTGCTGGCCCTCCTGCGAGTCCGGGTCCGGGGGTGGGAACATCCGGTATTCCTCGGCCGCCGCGAAGCCGAGGCCCTCGCCCTCGACCGCCGCCCGCCGCTCCTCCCAGGTCTCGATCGCGACCTCATGGCCGCGCGCGGCCAGCGCCCTACCCAGCGCTATCGCCGGGAAGACGTGACCCGCGTCCCCGAACGCGGCGACGAGGATGCGCAGGCGCTCCGACACACCCAAACGCCGCTAGGGCGTGTCCAAGCCCTCGCCGGGCCGGGTGAAGACAATCTCCGGAACGTGGCAGTTGCGCGAGGTGCGCAGGAGGAAGCGGACGGCCTCGGCGAGGTCGCCCGGACGGATCATCTGCTCGGGCGGGATCTGGCCCTGGACGAACTCGGTCATCGGCGTCTCGACGAAGCCCGGCGCCAGCGCCGTGCACTGGATCCCGGCGTTGCCCGCCTCGCGGTGGGTCGACTGCGTGAAGTTGATCACCGCGGCCTTGGTCGCCGCGTAGATCGAGAGCCAGGCCTGGCCCCCCTTGCCGGCGATCGAGGCGGTGTTGACGATCAGCGCCTTACCGTGCTCGGCGCCGGCGTCGCGCAGCATCGGCAGCCCCTCGCGGGTCCCGAGGATCAGCGCCCGCAGGTTGACCGCAAGCTGCATGTCGAGGTGCTTGGTCTGGATCTGCTCCATCGGCGCCCCGATCCCGACCCCAGCGTTGTTGACTAGGACGTCGAGGCGGCCGAACTTCTGCCGGTGGGCGGCGAAGAGGGCGAGGACGTGGTCCTCCTCGGCCATGTTGGCCGGAATCGCCTCCACCTCGAAGCCCTCGGCGCGCAGCCCTTCGCCCGCCTCCTCGAGCTTCTCCGGGCGGCGGGCGGCGACGGTCAGCGCGTAGCCTTCTTCGCCGAGGACCTTCGCGATCGCGAGTCCGATACCGCTCGATGCGCCGGTCACCAGTGCCGCTCGGTCCGCCATCTCCATCTCCTTCTCGTCGAGAACCCGGGAGACCCTATCTCTCCATAACATGCCGCCGATGCGCGCCCCCCGCCTCGCCCGAGCGCTGCTGTGCTCGATTGCATTGGCGGCCGCTGCAGGGGGTTGCGGCGGCGGCTCGGACACCACCAGCTCGGGGTCGAACAGGACCGCGTCGGCGCCGAGCCGGGCGGCTCCGCCGAAGTCCGATTTCCCAAGACCGGAAGGAAGGACGTTGCGCCAGGTGCTGAAGGCGGCCGACGGACCCGCCGAACTCGTCGTCGAACCCGCGGCGGTCGTCTTCTACACGGGCGAGAACCGCTACCCATTCGGGGTTTTCGAACGTCAGAGCAAGGCGCAGGTCGCCGACGCCGAAGTCGCCCTCTACTACGCCAGGGTGCCGGAGCCGAAGCCGGGAGCCCGATCGAGGCCCGGCGTCCGCGGCCTCACCGCCAAGTCGGAAGCGAAGGCGCTGGACGAGCCGGCGGTCGGGCCGTTCCCAGCCTCGATCGAAAGCCTCGCCACCAACCCGGCCTTCCGCGCCAAGACGACGAGGGCGGACCCCGATTCCGCCGCGGTCGTCTATTCCACTCAGCTCGACTTTGCCGGCGAGGGCGAGTGGCGGCTGGCGGCGATCCTGAAGGAAGGCGGGGAACTGAGGGGGACGCTGCTGCCCGGCATCGCGGTGGGCGAATTCAAGCGGGTTCCGACGGTGGGCGAAAGAGCCCCGCTGATCCACACGCCGACGGCGCAGGACGTGGACGGCGAGCTGTCGAAGGTCACGACCCGCATACCGCCGGACAGCCAGAACAAGGTGGACTACGCGGACGCCCTGGGCAAAGAACCGATAGTCCTCTTGTTTGCGACCCCCCAGTTCTGCCAGAGTCGGGTCTGCGGGCCCGTCGTCGACGTGGCGGAGCAGGCAAAGCACGAATACGGAAACAAGGCGACCTTCATCCACATGGAGATCTACAACGGAAACGACCCCGCCAAGCGGGCGCGGCCGCAGGTGCGGGCGTTTCACCTTCCCACCGAGCCGTGGCTGTTTACGATCGACCGCAACGGCGTCGTCGAGGACACCGTCGAGGGGGCCTTCGGGCTCGAGTTGATGCACCGGGCCGTCGAGAGGGCGATCGGACGATGAACGAGAAAGCCGCCACCGAGGATGAGCTCCTGCAGTCCTTCTCCGAAGAGGCGAAGCGCCGCTGCGACGTGATCTCGGCCGGCCTGGCCACCGCCACCACGGACTTCGAGACGATGCGCGCCGAAGCCCATGCCCTGAAGGGGACCGCCGCGGTCGTCGGCCTCCGCCGCCTCGCCGAGCTCGCCGGTCTGATGGAGTCCGACCTCGCCGAAGCGAAGAAGACCGGCACGATCCGCGGCGGCCGCGACCACCAGATAGCCGACGCCGCCAAGGCCCTCGCCGACGGTGCCGCAGCCGCGGCCAGAGGCGAAGAGGAGCCACCAGACGTCGGCCGCTCCCTGGCGCAGCTGTTCAGCGCCTGAGCAGCCAACCGGGCACTTGGCACAGCGGGCTGTGCGGAAAATCGGGAGCGATACGGCGCTAGGCTCGGGTCGAGGGGCGGTAGCTCAATGGTCAGAGCAGCGGACTCATAATCCGTCCGAAAAGCGCCCGGGCGAGGTAGCCTGCGACTCTGGGGCCGTAGCTCAGCTGGTTAGAGCATCCGACTCATAATCGGTTGGTCGCAGGTTCGAGTCCTGCCGGCCCCATCCCAGCGGGCCGCCGCACTCGCGTCGGCAAATTAGACTCGCTAAGTACTGAGATGGAGATCGCGGGATGCGGGGGAGATCGATGATGTTTGGGGGGGCCACGAGTCGGTTGCGTACGCATGCACCTCGCTTGTGGTTTCTGCGCTTGACCATCGCCGGTTGCTTGGCGACGGGTTTGGTCGCATCGCCCGCCAGCGCCGCGCCAGGTTGGTCGCGCCCGGTGAATGTCACCGGGGTTGTCAAGATCGGCGAATCTCCGTTGGTGGATGTGGATTTCGCAGGCAATGCGACCGCCGTGTGGCGGCGATACCGAGGCGGAAAACTCATCTGCGAGAGCGCGGTGCGGCAAGCCGGCGGACCTTGGTCCACTCCATCCCGTTTCTTTGGCGGTTTGGAAGATGCGTATGGATTGCAGATCGTCGTCGATCCCCTGGGCAACGAGACGGCCATCTGGGGGCGCCGTGTGGGTCGCTCCTGGGTCGTCCAGAGCGCGACCCGCTCAGTTGGAGGGAGCTGGTCGGCACCGGTCACCCTCTCCGCAGCTGGCGCGGTGTCGGCCCTCGTAGCGGTCGGCCCTGAAGGCAACGTGACTGCGGTCTGGCTCTTGGAACGGGAGGAAGGCTGGCGCTCGGTCGTCCAAAGCGCGACCCGCTCAGTTGGAGGGAGCTGGTCGGCACCGGTCACCCTGTCTCCACCGAGAAACGCGGCCCGATCTCCCCAAATCGCACTTGAACCTCAGGGCGGCGCAACTGTGGTCTGGGAAGAGGAATACAGCGATGCAATCGAAAGCTCGACCCGCTCATCCGGAGGGAGCTGGTCGACGCCGGTCACGCTCTCTGCCAATGGGGTAGCGGGCGGTTGGCCACAGGTGGCTGTGGATTCCCAGGGCAACGCCACTGCGGTCTGGGCAGGCTGGACGTCCAATGGCCGTCGGATCCAGATCCAGACCGCGACCCGCCCGGCCGGTGGGACCTGGTCGGCGCCGGTCAGCATCTCCAGGGCGGGACACCGCCACGTACAGGACCCGCAGATCGCTGTCAGCCCCCAGGGCGAGGCGACCGCGATCTGGCAACGTTCCAACGGTAGTTATCTCGTCGTCCAGGGCGCGACCCGCCGGGCCGGAGGGGGCTGGTCGAGGCCGGTCGACATCACTACCGGTGACGGACGGGGTGGGCAGCACCTGCAGTTGGTGGTGGATTCCTGGGGCAACGCGACCGCGATTTGGGAGGGCTACGACACCGGCCCCGGCCCCAACTTCGCCATCCAGGCGGCGAAGCATCCGCCTGGCGGTGCCTGGTCGAGGCCCACCGATATCTCCCAATGGACGAAGAGCCTCGGCGAACCGCAGATTGCTGTCGATCCGCAGGGCAGATCAACCGCAATCTGGGCAATCGGCGCTAAGGGCGGCGCAGTCATCCAATCTGCCACCTCGGTCAGGAGGTAGAGAGCACGCTGCTCGCTTCACCCGTCCGGGGGTCGGGCCTTGATCACGGTGCGCTGCGCGTATGAGATCGCCGAAAGGCAAATTTGTGGTTTGAAGGCACCGAAACTTGGTCCCTGGCTTCACTGAACTCAGCCGAACCCCTTGGATGAACCGCTCTAGGAGGGATTGGCGAAACCCCCGCACGCGCATGGCGGCGGCGGACACTGCGCGGTGCGGCGTCCTCGGTCGGCAAATAGCACCGCTCGCCGGTATCCGGCGCCCTCAGGCGCTCCTCATCCTGTTCCTTATGGTCGCTCCATAGACATAGAGAACAGAAGAAGGGGAGGCGCTGGCGACCCCAACGGGTGAACTGCATCAAATCTTGGTTGCTTAACGACCAGAATTTGATGCAGTTCGAACAGAAAGAGGCGAGC
>JBJMKQ010000037.1:0-1828 GCA_045805725.1 Solirubrobacterales bacterium | reverse complement strand
TCCCGGGCCGGCGTGACCTCGGCGATCGCCTCCGAGTCCTCGACCGACGACGAGACGACCGGCCGCCTGCGCCCCTTGGCGTTGATCAGCACGGCGACGGAGAGGGCGGCCAGGACCAGCACGCCCACGGCCCACCACAGGGCGACGGAGAAGCCGTGCACAAGCCCGACCGCCGCGAGCTGCGGCGACGGGCGACCGTTCCCGTGCTCGACGACGTACGTCCTGGTCGCGGTCGCGGCGATGGTGTTGAGCAGCGCGGTGCCGATGGAGCCGCCGACTTGCTGGGAGGTGTTGACCATCGCCGAGGCCACGCCCGCGTCTCGCGGGTCGACGCCCGTGGTGGCGAGGTTCATCGCGGGCATGAAGGTCGTGCCGAGCCCCAGGCCGAGCATCAGTTCGGCGGGCAGGAGCAGGTGGGTGTAGGGGGTGTCGACCTGGAGCCGGGTGAGGAGCGCCGTGCCGCCCGCGGCCAGCAGCAGGCCGGGGACCATCAGCATCCGCGGCGGGATGCGGTTCATCAGCCGTGCGGAGATCTGCGTCGATCCGGTGATCAAGGCCGCGGTCATCGGCAGGAAGGCCAGGCCGGTCCGAACCGGCGAGTAGTCCTTGATGGTCTGCAGGTAGTACGTCATGAACAGGAAGAGGCCGAACATCCCGATCACTGAGAGGCCGACCGCCAGGTACGCGCCGCCGCGGATGCGGTTGACGACCACTCGCAGGGGAAGCAGCGGAGCCTTGGTCAGGCTCTCGACGATCACGAAGGCCGCGAGGAGCACGCCCGCCGCGACGAACAGGCCGATCACGCCGCGCTCGCCCCAGCCTTGCGACTCGGCACGCGTGAAGCCGTAGACCAGGGAGATCAGGCCCGCGGTGACCAGGAGTACGCCGGGAACGTCCAGGCGGGAACGGTGACGAGAGGCGGGTTCCTTGACGAACGTCATGCCGCCGAGGAAACCGACGATGGCGATCGGCACGTTGACGTACAGCGCCCAGCGCCAGTTCAGGTACTCGGTCAGCACGCCACCGAGGATCAGGCCGAGGGCGCTGCCGCCTCCGGCGATCGCGCCGTAGATGCCGAACGCCTTCGCGCGCTCCTTCGGGGTGGTGAACGTCACCGCCAGCAGTGACAGCGCGGACGGGGCGAGCAGCGCTCCGAACGCGCCCTGGAGAGCACGGGCGCCGAGCAGCAGACCTTCGGTCTGCGCCGCGCCGCCGAGCGCCGAGGCACTGGCGAAGCCCACCAGGCCGATGAGGAAGGTTCGCTTGCGTCCGACGAGGTCGCCGATCCTTCCGCCGAAGAGGAGCAGGCCGCCGAAGGCGAGGGTGTAGGCGGTGATCAACCACTGGCGGTTGCCGTCGGAGATGTCCAGCGCCTTCTGGGCGGACGGCAGTGCGATGTTCACGATGGTCGCATCGAGGACGACCATCAGCTGGGCGAGGGCTATGAAGATCAGAGCGATCCAGCGCCGAGGCGCGGGGGCGCCGGGGACCTGTGCGGACGTCGACATGAAGAAAAAAATCTCCGCGGTGTTGGGGGGCCGCTCAGCGCCTGAACGAGGAGGTGGTCACACGCCATCGACGGACGCGTCGCTGACGTCGTCACTGTCTGTTATCAGAAGTGGCGATTTAGGTCGCTTGAGCAAGTGGGTTGTGCTGGTTGCTAAGTAACCAAAGCGATAATTTGGGCCCTTTACTCCCGAAGAGCGCTGTGACCTGCGACACCTTGCCGGCCACCGCCCCTCGTGGTGGGGCCCGATCGGAGCCTTGCACCTTTTAGGGCATTTGTGCCTATCCGTTAATACGGGAGCCACCTCCTGGCGGCAGGATC
>JBJMKQ010000036.1:0-106200 GCA_045805725.1 Solirubrobacterales bacterium | reverse complement strand
TCGAGCTGCTGACGATGATCGACGCCGCCCAGGGCGCCTCCGCGCACCGGATCATCGCCGTGATGCCCTGGTACGGCTACGCCCGCCAGGACAAGAAGTCGGCGCCGCGCGAGCCGATCTCGGCCCGCATCGTCGCCAAGTGCCTGGAGGGCGTCGGCACCGACCGTGTCCTCACCATGGACCTCCACGCCGGCCAGGTCCAGGGCTTCTTCCACGTCCCGGTCGACCACATGACGGCGATGCCGATGCTGACCCAGTGGTTCGCCGACCAGGAAATGAACGACGAGCTGGTGATCGTCTCCCCCGACGCCGGCCGCGTCAAGACCGCCCGCAACTTCGCCCGCCGCATCGGCACCCAGTGGGCGGTGATGGAGAAGGAGCGGCCCGCCCAGCAGGTCGCCGAGATCGGCTATGTGGTCGGCGACGTCAAGGGCAAGACGGCGGTCCTCGTAGACGACATGATCGACACCGCCGGCACCCTCACCGCCGCCGCCCAGACCGTGCTCGACGAGGGCGCCGCCAGGGTTATCGCCTGCGCCACCCACGGCGTCTTCTCCGGTCCCGCCTACGAGCGCCTCACGGCCTCGGCGATCGAGCGGATCGTCGTCACCGACACCCTGCCGCTCCGCCCCGGCGCCCCGGACAACATCACCGTCCTCTCCACCGCCAGCACCTTCGCCGACTCGATCCGCCGCATCTTCACCGACGACTCGGTCAGCGAGATCTTCGCCGGCGAGAATCAACTCTTCTAGCGGCGGCCCGGCGCCGGAGACCGGTCCAGTGGCGGAGACGCGCAAGCTGCGCCTGGTCGGCCACAAGGGGGCGGACCTGATCGCGCCGGGGAACACCGTCGCCAGCTTTGAAGCCGCGGTCGAGGCCGGGGTCGACACGATCGAGCTCGACGTCCTCTGGCTGGCAGACGCGCACCTGCCGCTGGAGCAGCGCCACCCGCTGGTGGTCGCCCACGATTGGGAGGACGCGGCGCGAAGGACGCCGCTGAAGCTGACCGAGGCGCTCGACGCCTTCCTCGAGCCGCCGCTCGAGGAGGTCGAGATCGACCTCGACATCAAGCTGCCGGGCAGGGAGGAGGAGGTGGTCGAGGCGCTCCGCGAGCGCGACCTGATCGGCCGGGCGATGATCTCGACGATGGAGATGCATACGCTGCGCCGGGTCCTCGAACTGGAGCCGGAGCTGCGGCGCGGCTGGACCTATCCCAAAGTCACCAGGGACTGGACGTCGAGGCGCTGGGCGAAGCTGCCGATGCGCGCCGCCCTGATCGGGATGCGCACCCGCCTGCCCGGCCTCGCCGCCGAAAAGCTGCCGCAGTTCGGCGTCGCGGCGATGTGGGTCTACCACCCGCTCGTCACCTCGCGCCTGGCCCGGATCTGCGACCTCGCCGGTGTCGAGCTGATCGCCTGGACCGTCGACGACCTGCCACGCATGCGGCAGCTCGCCGAGGCCGGCGTGCACGGCATCTGCTCCAACGATCCCCGCCTGTTCGAGCGCCTCCGAACTTGAGGCCCCCATAGGGCCCGAATCTCGGAGTCGTGAACTAGATCGTCCCGGGCGTCGCTCCTGGCGGGGTCGCCTTACCCCGGCGGCTCTTCGTCTTCACCGCCGACTCCAGCTCCTCGGTGGTGAAGCCGCCGACGACCTCGCCGTCGAGCGCGTAGCGGTAGAGGGCGACCCCGAAGATGCCGCTGAGCGCCTTCGAGACGAGCAGCGCGATCGCCAGGACGATCGCCCCGATCACGACCAGCAGCGCCCCGAGGAAGGAGGCCGAGGACCAGACGGCGACGCCGAGGACGATCAGCAGGACCGACGGCAGCACCCCGAGCAGGAAGACGGCGCCGCCGATCGCGACGTTGCCGGTGATCTGCTGGCCCCAGCGCTCGCGGAACATCGAAGCCGAGCGCTTGATCGTCTCGACCGGGCCGGTGCCCTCGATCGCGATCACCGGCACCGCCAGGAAGGTGACCAGGGACCAGGCCATGCCGACCAGCCGCGCCGCGATCTGGCCGCCGATCCCGCCCTGGTTCTCGAGCAGGCCCATCACGAGGCTGATCGCGGTCGAGATCGCGGCCCAGCCGCTGATCTGCGGGAGCCGGCTGCGCGCCACCGCGAGCCCGTCGCCGACCGTCGCCTCGTGCCCCCGGAAGATCATGTCCGCGCAGGCGGCCAGACCAACGCTGAAGTAGAAGCCGACGACACTGAGCGCGTAGACGCCGAGCACGATCAGCGGGATCGCCCCGGCCAGCTCGTCCCTGTCGAACAGGTAGAGCCCCGGGCCGAGGAAGACGAGCGCAGGGACGATCGTCGCCACCGCTCCGTAGAGGGGGAAGCGGAGCAGCGAGCGGTGCTCGTTCAGCAGCGCCCAGCTTTTCTTCGTCAGACCCCAACCGCGCTTGATCCGGCTCATGCGTCCTCTCCCTGGCTTGCGTTGACCGCGTCGAGCTTCGCCGACTCAGGACGTTTCGGCAAGGCCCGGCACGCGCTTGACCCCGCGCTCCTCGAAATACTCCCACTCGAGCTGCCCGAGCTCGGTCGCCGGCGGGTCGGCGTAGACCCACTCCCGGAAGATCCGGTGCCAGTTGCGCTTCGCCCGCAGCTGGCCGAGCACGGCGACGACGCCGATTTCCATCCGCCGGCCCATCAGCTCCTCGGCCGGGATCGACTCCCGCCGCATCAGGTCGAAGTACTCCGAGCGCGGGTCGTTGGTCGACTCGATGATCTTCATCACCCGCTCGCCGGTGATCTCGATCTCGCGGTCCTCGATGTACCAGCCGCCGACCGCGCCCATGTGCTCCAGCAGCCGCTCGGCGTCGAGCTTGGAGGGGTTCTTGACGAAGCCGAGGTCGTGCAGCGCCTGGCGGAAGGCCTCGGGGTCGTTGCGCGAGGCGGCGTCGAAGGCGCGCTGCTCGAGCAGCAACTGCTCGTTGTCGACCTTCTTCGTCATCCCGAAGTCGAGGAAGGCGACGCGGCCGTCCTCCATCAGCAGGTAGTTGCCGGGGTGGGGATCGGCGTTGAAGTGCTGCAGGTGGAACATCGAGCCGAGGCTGCCGCGGAAGACGATCTCGCCGAAGCGGCTGCGCTCCTCGCGCGGCAGCTGCTTGATCTCCTCGAAGCCGATCCCCTCGACGAACTCGGTCACCAGCACCCGCCGCCGCGAGAGCCGCGTCACGACTTCGGGCACATAGATGAAGGGGTGTTCGCGGTAGGCGCGGGAGAAGGTGCGCTGGTTCTGGGCCTCGTACTCGTAGTCGAGCTCCTCCATCACCCGCTCGCGGATCTCCTCGGCGATCGCCTTCGCGTCGAGGCCCGGCGCCAGCACCTTCGCCAGCTTCACGATCGTGCCGGCGTTGCGGAGGTCGGCGTCGAGGGCCTCCGCGATCCCCGGGTACTGGATCTTCACCGCCACCCGGCGGCCGTCGAGCAGCTCGGCGCGGTGGACCTGGCCGATCGAGGCGGCGGCGAAGGCCTCCTGCTCGAACTCGGCGAAGCACTCGGACAGCGGTTCGCCGTCGTACTCCTCCTCCAGCACCCGCTCGACTTTCTCCCACGGCATCGAGGGCGCGTCGGTGCGCAGCTTGGCCAGCTGCTCCTGGTAGATCTCGCGGTACTCCTCGGGGATGAACTCGGTGTCGATGAAGGAGGCGAACTGGCCGAGCTTCATCGCCGCGCCCTTCATCTGCCCGAGGGCGCCGACCATCTTCATCGCCGTCTCCAGGTGGCGCTGCTCCAGCCGCTCCTTGCTCTGCTCCTCGGAGCGGCCGACGTTGGTCGCTTTGGTACCGGCGTAGCGGGCGCCCTGGACGCCGACCACCGAGCCCAGCTTGGCGGAGCGGCGGATCCGTCCCTTCGGGATCTTCGAGTCGTCGTCCATCCGATCGAAGGGTGTCACAGCCGCCGTCCGACGGCGATTTCTCTATTCTCTCCCGTCCGATGGCCAGCAGTCGCTCCACTCTCAAGGCAGCTCCGCGCGAGGATTTCGGCTCGCGCTCGTCGCGGCGCCTGCGCCGCGAGGGCATCGTGCCCGGCGTCGTCTACTCGGGCGGTTCGGACGCGAAGCCCTTCCAGGTGAGCGAACGCGAGGTGCGCGGCATCCTCAGCGAGGGCGCCGCCCTGTTCGACCTCGAGATCGATGGCAGCAAAGCCGTCCCGGTCGTGATCAAGGAGGCCCAGCACCACCCGGTCCGCGGCAGCTTCCAGCACCTCGACCTGATGCAGGTCAACCTCAAAGAGGCGATCCAGGCCGAGGTCGCGATCGAGCTCGAAGGCGTCGACGACGCGCCGGGCGTCAAGGGCGGCGGCGTGCTCGAGCACGTCACCCGCGAGATCGCCGTCGAAGCGCTGCCGACCGACATCCCGGACAACATCTGCGTCGACGTCTCCAGCCTGGAGATCAACGACACCCTGACGCTGGCCACCGTCGCCGCTCCCGAGGGGGTCGCCTTCCTCGCCGAGGAGCCGGAGGAGATCACGATCGTCACCGTCTCGCCGCCGCGGGTCGAAGAAGCCGCTCCCGAGGTCGAGGAGGAGGCCGAACTGGTCGGCGAGGGCGAGGGTGGCGAGGGCGAGTCCGCCGGCGGCGAGGGCGGCGGCGACTCGGGCGACTCCGAGGGCGAGTAGCTGCTGGCGCTGTTCGGCCGCCGCGCGGGCGGTGAGCAGGGCGAGCGCATCCTCATCGTCGGCCTCGGCAACCCGGGGCCCGAGCACGCCGGAGACCGCCACAACCTCGGCTTCATGGTCGGCGAGGAGCTGGCCCGGCGCTGGCGGCTGGGGCGCCCGCGCGAGAAGTTCAAGGGGCGGCTCTGGGAAGGGCGGACGGGGCCCGGCGGGCCGCGGGTCGCGGTGCTGCTGCCGCAGACCTACATGAACGCCTCCGGCGATTCGGCCGGTCCGGCGCGGGGCTCCCTGAAGGTCCCGCTCGACCGCGTCGTCGCCGTCCACGACGAGATCGACCTGCCCTTCGGCGAGATCCAGCCCCGCCGTGGCGGCGGCCTCGCCGGCCACAACGGACTCAAGAGCCTCAAGAAGGGCTTCGGGGATACCGAGTTCTGGCGCCTGCGGGTCGGCGTCGGGCGGCCTGACTCGACCGACCCCGAGATCGTCTCGGCCTGGGTCCTCGGCAGCTTCCGCGAGCCGCGGACCGAGGTCGAGGCGCTGGTCGCAAGCGCCGCCGAGCAGACCGAGCGTTTGGTCGAACGGATAGCGTCAGAGGCATGAGCGCGGAGAACGGCGGCACGCCGGCGGGCGAGGTCACCAGCTATTCGCTCGACGAGCGGGGAGTCGCCCTGATCCGCCTCGACCGGCCCCGGGCGCGCAACGCGATCGACACCCAGATGCTGGTCGAGCTGCTCGAGCACCTCGCCGTCGCCCGCGCTGACGAGGCGGTGCGGACGCTCGTGGTCAGCTCGACCGACCACCTCGGCCTATCCGCCGGCGCCGACGTCCGCGAGGAGCTCGACGCCGCGGGCAGGGTCCGCCGCATGCAGCTCTTCGCCGACCTCTACGACCAGGTCGTCGCCTTCCCGAAGCCGACCATCGCCGCCTGCCACGGCGACGTCGTCGGCGGCGGCGCCGAGGTCGCCGTCGCCTGCGACATGCGGGTCGGCGGCTCGAACCTGCGGATGCGCTTCCCCGGCGCCGCCCTCGGGGTGCCGGTCGGGCCGGCCCGCCTCGTCACCCTCTGCGGCCTCGCCACCGCCAAGTACCTGCTGCTCTCCTCGCGCACCGTCGGCGCTGACGAGGCGCTGCGGCTCGGCCTCGTCAACCGGGTCGCCCCGGCCGCCGGGACCGAGCAGGCGGCGCTGGAGCTCGCCACCGAGATCGCCGCCCACCCGCCCGAGGCGGTCGTCGGCCTGAAGCGGATGCTGCACGAGTGGGACGACGTGGTCGGCCGTTCCGCCGCCGAGGGCCGCGGCCAGGTCGAGTGGCAGCGCAGCGGGCCTGGGCTGCCGTCGCCCGACTGAGCGAAATCGGATCCGTTCCGGACGCGGCCGGCACACCGCTGCCGGCCCTGGATCGCTGGAGGGTTCTTGACTTCTCATGGCAATTCGGGGGAGGCTGCCGCAGATGATCGCTGACATGCACTGCCACGCCGTCCGCGTCGCGCGAAGCTCGCTGGAAAAGGGATGAACGGGGAAGGCGGCAGCGCCGGCAATGGCCCGCTGAAGACCGCTGGCGCTCTCATCGGCCTGCTGGCCGGGGTCGTCGCGGCGATCTACGTCGCCGGCGGCCTCGTACTGGCGCTACGGCTCTTCTTCGATCATTTTCAGCAGGACGAAGTGGTGAGCGCGGTCGCTCAACTGCCTCGCGAGACGGTGGTCACCGCGGCGCTGCTCAGCGTCTTCGGGCTGGCGGCCGTGGTCTGGTTGATCGCAACGCTGGTCAGCGGCCTCCTGCGCCGCCCGCGCCGGCGGTCCCGGGCCGGCCGCTCCGCCGGGCGCGTGGTTGGTTTCCTCCTCCTTTTCCTGGTGCTGCCCCTGCTGGTCTCACTGCCGGCGCTGGCGCATGCGATCGGCCAGGAGGAGACCTCGCGGGGCCTGTGGGTTTACTTCATCGGCGCCGCGGTCACCGCCGGCGCTCTGATCGGCGGCTGGTACCTGCTGGGGGGGATCGGCGCCCGCGGCTGGTCGCGCGGCGAGAAGGCCCTGGCGGCCGGTGCCGTCTGGGCCGCGGTCGCCGTCATCCCGCTGGCGATGTTCGCCAGCACGCGCTCGTTCGTCACCGCACAGGTCTGCACCGCCGGGGCGAATCTGCCGGTCAAAGCAAAGCTGATCGGGGAGAGCTCGGACCGGATCTTCCTCGAGGAAGAGTTCGGGAACGAGGCGGCGATCCTGGAACTGCCCTCCGCACAGGTGACGCGCAGCGAATATGGCGATCTCTCCTCGACCTTTGCCTGCCCGCTGTCCCCGGGGCAGAAGGCGAAAGCGACGATCGCGGAAGCCCGGCTCGGTGGCCACAGCAGCGACCGGGAGCTGGCGCTGGCGATGCGGCTGCGGCCCCGTCTCCTGTTCGACAGCGGCGAGCGCTGGCGCCCGGTCGCGGTCGACGCCCTCCTCTCCGAACGCTTCGAGGTCGGCGGCCACCGGCTCTGCGTACCCAGCCGCGGGTGCAGGCTGACCACCGGTACCGCCGAGCTGAGCCCCCGGGCGTCCACAACCGCCTACCTGGATATCGACGGCGATCGGGAAAACGGCGTCGATTTCCAGGCCGCGGACCCGGCCTGCAGGGCGCGCCCGCCGGCGCTCGACTGCAACGCCGGACCGCAGGCGGCCATCTACTACCGGCGCACCACCCACGAAGGTCGCTGGTACTGGGACTACTGGTGGTTCCTGCGTTACAACGACTACGTCGGGCCGCTTGACGAATGCAACAAGATCAACTGCAGCGACCACGAGGGGGACTGGGAGGGCATCACGGTGATCACGACCCCGAGTGGGAAGCCGACGATCCTCGGCGCCATCTACGCCGCCCACCGCAATCGGGTGCTGGTCGACGGCGCCCTGCTGCCGCTCGCCGGCGGCCGCCCGCTCGTCTTCGTCGCCGCCGGCACCCATGCCTCCTACCCCTATCGCTGCCGGAGCGCCTGCCGCCAGTACGAGCGGTTGGCCGATACGGCGCGCCTGCCGGAGGACCCCCACGACGGCGCCGCCGCCTGGGGAGAGAACGACGACACGAGGTGCGCGCTCGACACATGCGTCCGCCCGATGCCGGAGGTCGAACCCGCCGAGGACCTGGCGCTGCCCCTCGCGGGTTCCTGGGCGGGCTGGCCCGGCCAATGGGGCGGGACCTGCCACGAGGGCTGCAGCTTCCCGCTGCTGCAGGGCAGTCCGCGCTCGCCGGGTCTGCAGGTTCGCTTCGAATGCCCTTGGGCGGTGACCGACCGGGCGCTGCCGGACGCCGACGGCAGCGGTCTCTCCCGCTCCGAACGGGTCGGCGACGCCGAACGCCTCTTCGCCGGATGCCGCGCCCAGCGCGGCGGCGAACGGGGCCTGGTGGAACTCGAATCGGGCGCCTAACGCGCTCCCTAGAATCGCTCGTTCCGCCCGATCGCCCGATCCGGGCGTTTTCGCTGCCATGAGCCTCCGTCCCCTGATCGAGATCGCCGCCGGGAACGAGCGCGTCCACGCGCTCGCCTCCGGCGCGCGGGCGGCCGCGGACGGGGGAGAGGCTGCGCGGGTTGGCGCCTCGGCGATGCTGCGGCCGTTGCTGCTCGCGGCCCTGCTCGAGGACGACCGCGCCCTCGGCGGCCGCCCGGCGCTGCTGGTCGGCGCCGACGACCGCTCCGCCCGCGACCTCGCCGCCGACCTGCGCGCCTACCTGGCGCCGCGGCGCGTCCGCCTCTACCCCTCGCGCGGAACTGGCTACGCGTCCCACGTCAGCCCGCCGCCGCACCTGGTCGGGCTGAGGATCGACGCCCTCGACGCCCTCGCCTCCAGCGAACCGCATCAAATTTCCGGCCCGGGAGCCAGGAAATTTGGTGCGGTTCGGGGCGAGGGGGACGCGATCGTCGTCGCCTCGGCGACGGCGCTGGCGGAGGCGGTGCCCGACGCCTCGCTGCGGCCGGCGGGGTTCTCGATCGAGCTGGGCGAGGAGATCGGGCTCGACGCGGTCGCCGAGGACCTCGTGGGCGCCGGCTACGAGCGGGTAGAGCAGGTCGAGGAGCGCGGCCAGTTCGCGGTCCGCGGCGGCATCCTCGACGTCTACCCGGCGACCGAGGAGCGGGCGGTGCGGATCGAGCTCTTCGGCGACGAGGTCGAGTCGATGCGCTGGTTCTCCACCTTCACCCAGCGCTCGCTCGGTGAGAGCGAGCGGGTCGAGCTGGCGCCGGCGGCGGAGATGGACGCCGAGCACCGCGAGCTGGCCGAGCTGGCGGCGATGGCCGCCGAGGAGGAGGGAGCGGACTCGCTCAACCTCGCCGAGGTGCTGCCGCTCGAGCATTTCCGGGCCCCACTCGACCTGATCCCCCCGCGGGCCGCGGTGGTCCTCGTCGGCTCCGAGGAGATCGAGCCGGCGCTGCGCGACCATTGGGAGGACGCGACCACGGCGATGCACGCCGACGACGCCCAGCACCTCTACGTCGACGTCGCCGCGCCGCTTGCGGAGCGCGCCGCCCTCTCCCTGACCGGGGCCGGCGAGGACGATGACGAGGACGGCTTCCGCGCCGCCCGCGCCGAGTCGCCGGCCCGCAGCGTCAAGGAGGCCGAGGGCGAGCTGGAGAAACTGGTCCGCTCGGGCTACCGCACCGTCGTCGCCTTCGACAGCCGCGGCGAGGCCGAGCGCACCCGCTACGGCCTCGACCGCCTCGACGCGCGCCTGCTCGAAGGCGGCCACCTCTCGCCCGAGCCCGGCCTCGCCTTCGCCGAGGCCCGCCTCCGCGAGGGCTTCGTCAGCCCGGAGCTGAAACTCGCCGTCTACCCCTTCCGCCGCCTCGTCCACCGCCGCCGCGGCGAGGAGCCGGCGCCGCGGGGAGGGCGCGGCCGACTTGCCTTCAGCGAATTGCGGGTCGGCGACTACGTCGTCCACGAGGACCACGGCGTCGCCCGCTTCGCCGGCTTCGAGACGCGCGAGGTCGGCGGCGTCACCCGCGACTACCTCTACCTCGAATACAAGGGCGAGGACCGCGTCTACGTCCCCACCGAGCAGCTGGCGAAGCTGAGCCGCTACGTCGGCGCCGGCGGCGAACCGACCCTCTCGGCGCTGGGCGGCAAACGCTGGCAGAACCTGAAGGCGCGGGCGCGCAGGGCGGCCGGCGCCTTGGCCGGCGAGCTGCTCAACCTCTACGCCGAGCGTCGCGCCCGCAAGGGCCACGCCTTTCCGCCCGACGGCGAATGGCTGATCGCGCTGGAGACGGCCTTCCCCTACCGCGAGACCGCCGACCAGATGGAAGCGATCGAGGCCGTCAAGGCCGACATGGAGTCGGAGCGGCCGATGGACCGGCTGGTCTGCGGCGATGTCGGCTTCGGCAAGACCGAGGTTGCGCTGCGCGCCGCGGTCAAGGCCGCCTCCGACGGCAGGCAGGTGATGGTCCTGGTGCCGACGACGATCCTCGCCCAGCAGCACTACGGCACCTTCCGCGAGCGGCTCGCCGACCTGCCGTTCCGGGTCGAGGCGGTCTCCCGCCTGCGCCCGCCGGCCGAGGTGAAAGCTGTCCTCAGGGACTTCGAGGCCGGCAGGGTCGACGTCCTGATCGGCACCCACCGGCTGCTCTCCCGCGACGTCCGCGCCAAGGAGCTCGGCCTCGTCGTGGTTGACGAGGAGCAGCGCTTCGGGGTCAAGCAGAAGGAGCTGCTGCGGCAGCTGAAGCTGAAGGTCGACGTGCTGGCGCTCTCGGCGACGCCGATCCCGCGGACGCTGCAGATGAGCCTCGCCGGGCTGCGCGACATCTCGGTGATCGAGACGCCGCCGGAGGGGCGCCGCCCGGTGCGCACCTACGTCGGCCCCTACGACGAGGATCTGGTCCGCAAGGCGATCGGGCGCGAGGTCGAGCGCGAGGGCCAGGCCTTCGTCCTCCACAACCGGATCGACTCCCTGCCGGAGACGACCGAGCGGCTGCGGGCGCTGGTCCCCGGGGCGCGCTTCCTCGAAGCGCACGGGCAGATGGACGAGCACCGGCTCGAGGAGACGATGCTCGCCTTCCTGCGCGGCGAGGCCGACTGCCTGGTGACGACGACGATCATCGAGTCCGGCCTCGACATCCCCACCGCGAACACCCTGATCGTCGAGCGCGCCGACCAACTCGGGCTCAGCCAGGCTTACCAGATCCGCGGCCGGGTCGGGCGCTCCCGCGAACGCGCCTTCGCCTACCTGCTCTACCCCTCGGCCGAGACGTTGACCGAGGAGGCGGCGGCGCGGCTCTCGACCCTCGCCGACCACACCGAGCTCGGCTCCGGGTTCCGGATAGCGATGCGCGACCTCGACATCCGCGGCGCCGGCAACCTGCTCGGCGACGAGCAGTCCGGCCACGTCGCCGCGGTCGGCTTCGAGCTCTACTGCCAGATGATCGACGAAGCCGTCGCCGAGGCGGGGGCCGAGGAGGAGCGTGAGGAGGCGCCGGAGCCGGTCCGCCTCGACGTTCCGGTCGACGCCTACCTGCCGGCCGCCTTCGTCCCCTTCGAGGCGGCGAAGATCGACGTCCACCGCCGCATCGTCGCGGCGCGGGAGCCCGGGCAGCTGCGGGCGATCCGCGACGAGCTCGAGGACCGCTTCGGGCCGCTGCCGGCGCCGGCCGAGAACCTGCTGGCGCTGCAGCAGGCGCGGATCCAGCTCGGCCTGGCGGGGGCGCGCAGCGTCGAGTTCCGCGGCGGCCGGCTCAGCGTCACCGGGGTCGAGCTGGACTCCAGCGGGGCCAGGGTGCTGGCCGAGCAGGTCGAGGGGGCGCTCTACGAATGGCGCGAGCAGACGGCGGCGGTGCGGGTCGGCGGCGAGCCCGAGCAGCGGCTGGCGGCGGTGCTGGCCCTGGCGGAGGGCCTGCGGGAGGCGCGGCGCGCGGTCGAGCCGGCGGCGGCCTGATGCCTCCCGGCACACCTAAAGGCTGCTTAAGGCGGTCGATTTGATTATGCTGCCGCCTGCGTGGGAGCCAAAGGTGGGAAGAGAGGGAAACGCGAGCGGGACCGTGCCAACGGCCGGCAGCGCCTGGCGCTGACCGTCTTCGCCGCCGCCTTCGTCCTGCTCTTCGTCGGCTTCGCGGTCGCCCAGGGGATCGGCTCGCCGGGCGTCCCCTCCGGCGACGTCGCCAAGGTCGAGAACGTCCCGGACGAATTCGCCGCGATCAGCACCGGCGAATTCGACCACGCGATCGAACAGCAGGAAGCGCAGGCGAAACTGAAAAAGCCGGCCGCGCCGGGCAGCAAAAAATACAAAGAACTCACGAGCAGCGCGCTGGGCGAACTCCTCGATCAGATCTGGATCAAGGGCGAGGCCGAAGAACTCGGCATCAAGGTCACCGACAAACAGGTGGAAGAAGAACTCGCCAACATCAAAAAACAGAGCTTCCCGAGCAAGGGCGCCTTCCAGAAATTCCTCGCCGAATCGAAGTTCACCGAAGAAGACGTGAATGACCGGGTTGAACTGCAGGTGCTGAGCAACGCGATCCAGGAACAGGTCAACAGCGAAACGCCGCCCCCGTCGAGCGCGGAGGTCGAGAGCTACTACGAGGCCGAAAAGGCGACGCAGTACACCGAAAAAGAAAGCCGTGACATCCGCCTCATCCTCAACAAAGACAAGTCGAAGGTGGAAGCGGCGAAGAAGATGCTCGAAGCGGACCACTCCCCGGCCGGCTGGAAAAAAGCGGCGACGAAGTACTCGAGCGACCCGACCAGCAAAGCCAAAGGCGGCCTGCAGGAAGGGATCAGCGAAGAATTCCTCCAGGAACCGCTGAAAAAAGCGATCTTCGGCAGCGCCACCGGCGAACTCGTCGGGCCGACGAAATTCGAAACCAACTACGTCCTCACCGAAGTGGTGAAACTGAAACCGGCGAAAGTCAAAACGCTGCCGGAAGTGAAAGCCCAGATCGAAGAAACGCTGAAGTCCGAAAAGCAGCAGGAATTCTTCTCTGAATTCGTCGCCGACTACCAGTCGAAGTGGCAGTCGCGGACCAACTGCGCCGACGGCTTCGTGATCGAACGCTGCGCCAACTACCAGGGCTCCGGCCATCCGAGCAACGCCCCCCCCGCCTGTTACGAAGCCGACCCGAAAACTCCGGCGAAAGAATGCCCCGCCGCGGTCACGCCGATCTCGCCGGCCCTCCCGGGCAGCGTGACCGAGCGGAAACCGAAAGGTGAACCGTTCCCGCAGCGACCGCTGCCGGAATCCTCCGGCGAAGAAGATGGAGCTGCGACCGCGGCCCCGCCGACCGGCGCTCCCGAAGCCGCCCCGGAAGCCGAAACCGGCGAATAATCTGTAGTTACTGAGTATCCTCTCGGCGTGGGAGCGCTCAGAGGGAAACCATCAAAGCTGCTGCTCCCTTTCGCCGGCCTGTTCGTCCTGCTCTTCGTCGGGCTGGCGGTCGCCGTGGGCTTCGGTTCGCCCTCGATCCCGGCTGGTGCCGTCGCGGTGATAGAAGGCGCTCCGCCGGGAACCGAAACGATCACCACAGCGGAGCTCCGGAGGGCCCTCGAGCGGCAGGCCGGCCTGAGCGGCGGCGAAGCTCCGCGACCCGGGAGTGAGGAATACGAAGTTGCCCAGAAACAGGCCCTCTCCGAACTCATCACGGTTACCTGGCTGGCGGGGCAGGGAGAAGAACTCGGCCTCCAGGTGGGGCGGTCCCAGGCGCGGCTGAGCCTCCCGATCCTGCAGGAAAAGATCATGGCCCGGTTGACCAGGGAAGCCCCGGATCCGTCCAACCCGCAGCCCTATTTCACCGAAATCGACTTCAAGTTCCCGGGAGAATGGCTGCCGCGCACCCATTGCAAGGACGGCTTCGTCGTCGAACAGTGCGGCAATTACGTGGCGGGCCATGTCTCGGCGCCCTGTTACGAAGCGCAACCCACGGAACCCGTCGAAGGTTGTCCGGCGCCCCTGCTGCAGCGCGCGCTTGGCCAGCCAGGGACCTTCACCGAGCGGTTGCCGAGCGGCCACGGGCTACTGCAGGGCCCGATCCCGGCGGGTGGATAGCGAGTCGCTCTCGTCCGGCGCCGCCAAATAGACTGGCGCGCCCGTGAGCACGATTTTCTCGATCCACGCGCGGCAGATCCTCGACTCGCGCGGCAACCCCACCGTCGAGGTGGAGGTGGTGCTGGAGTCCGGCGCCCGCGGCCTGGCGGCGGTGCCCTCCGGCGCTTCGACGGGCGAGTTCGAGGCGGTCGAGCTGCGCGACGGTGGCGAGGCATGGGCCGGCAAGGGGGTCGGGCGCGCGGTCGGCAACGTCAACGGCGAGATCGCCCAGGCGCTGACGGGCGCGCGGGCGGCCGAGCAGGGAGCCCTCGACCGGACGATGATCGAGCTCGACGGCACCCCGAACAAGGGGAGGCTGGGGGCGAACGCGCTGCTGGGCGTCTCGCTTGCCGCCGCCAAGGCGGCCGCGGCCGACTCCCGGCAGCCGCTCTACCGCTACCTCGCCGAGCTCTACGGCGGCGGCGAGCCGAGCCTGCTGCCGGTGCCGATGATGAACGTGCTGAACGGCGGCGCCCACGCTGACAACTCGGTCGACTTCCAGGAGTTCATGATCGTCCCGGCGGGCGCCGGGAGCTTCTCCGAATGCCTGCGGGTGGGGACCGAGGTCTTCCACGCGCTGAAGAAGTCCCTGCACTCGCGGGGGCTCTCGACGGCGGGCGGCGACGAGGGCGGCTTCGCGCCCGACCTCGACTCCAACGAGGCGGCGCTGCAGGCGGTGCTCGCCGGGGTCGAGGCCGCCGGCTACCAGCCCGGGGAGGACGTCTTCATCGCCCTGGATCCGGCGACCAGCGAGGTTTTCGAGGGCGGCTCCTACGAGCTCGAGCACGAGGGCCGCAGGCTCACCTCCGAGGAGATGGTCGACTATTGGCAGGACGCCTGCTCGCGCTATCCGATCCTCTCCATCGAGGACGGGATGGATGAGGAGGACTGGGTCGGCTGGAAGCTGCTCACCGAACGGCTCGGCGAGCGGGTGCAGCTGGTCGGCGACGACCTCTTCGTCACCAACCCGGAGCGGCTGCGGCGCGGAATCGAGCTCGGCGTCGGCAACTCGATCCTCGTCAAGGTTAACCAGATCGGCACCCTGAGCGAGACCCTGGAGGCGATCCGCACCGCCCGCGAGGCTGGCTATACGACCGTGATCTCCCACCGCTCGGGCGAGACCGAGGACACCACGATCGCCGACCTCGCCGTCGCCACCGGCGCCGGCCAGATCAAGACCGGAGCGCCCTCGCGCTCGGACCGGGTCGCCAAGTACAACCGGCTGCTGCGGATCGAGGAGGAGCTGGGCGACGCCGCGCGTTTCCCAGGCCTGCAGGCGTTCGCCCAACAACGCTCCTAAATGCAGGAGTGCGGGGCCCGGCCGCGTAGCTCCGGGTATGGCAGCCAGCGCCCACGCCCCGCGGCGAGCCGGCACCGCCCGCAGGCGCCCGGCCGCCCGCAAGGCCCGCCCTGCGGCCCGCACCGGCCCCAGCCGGATCAAATGGGACCGCGTCGGCCGCATCGCCCTCACCCTGATCCTCGCCGCCGTCCTCTACTCCTACCTCAACCCCTCGATCGACTTCGTCGAGACCTATACCGGCACCACCACGGCGAAAGCGAAGCTGCACCAGCTGTTGAAGGAAAACCGGCAGCTCCACAACCGCATCCAGTCCTCCGACGACCCGATTACGGTAGAGAGCGAGGCTCGAGCGCAGGGAATGGTCGCCGAAGGCGACACGCCCGCCGTCATCCGCGGCAGGCTCGGCGGCTGAGCCCCCTTCGAGGAGCGCCCGGTGGTTGACCTCGGCTCCTACCTCCTGGGGGCCCTCCAGCTGGCGCTGGTAGTCGCCCCGATCGTCTTCAGCGCCTACCGGCTGCGGCGGCGCCTGCTTCCTGCCTGGACCGGCGCCCCGGCCCGCTTGGTGGAGTCGATCGCCGCCGTCGCTCTGATCATCTGGATCTCCGAGATCCTCGGCACCGTCGCGCTCTTCTACGCCGGAACCCTGATCGCCGCCTCACTCCTACTGGGTCTAGTCGTTTGGTTCCTGCCGGTGGGTGGCGCCGAACGGGGGGACCACCCCCCTGCCGCGCAGGGGGGTGGTGGGACCCGTTCGGTGACAGGACCCGCCGGCCCGGAAACCACTGTCTCGTTCCTCGTGATGGGGCTGGTGATCGCGGCGACGGTGTTCAGCTGGGCGGTAACGACGAAGCACGCGGTCGACAGAGGCATCTTCAACTTCGACAGCCTCTGGTACCACATGCCTTTCGCGGTGGACATGGCGCAGACGCACAGCGTCGTCGGGATGCATCACGTCGAGACCGTGTTCACGAACTGGTTCTATCCGCAGAACTCGGAGCTGCTGCACGCGGTGGGGATCCTGCTGACCGGCAGGGACACGCTCTCGCTGTTCCTCAACTTCGGGTGGTTGGCTATGGCCTTCCTGGCGGCCTACTGCGTGGGGCGGCCGTACGGGCGTGGAGCGTTGACCGCAGTCGCAGGCGCGATCCTGCTCGCCTGCCACACGCTCGTCGTCCGGGACCCAGGTGCGGCCAAGAACGATCTCGCCGCCGCCGCGCTGCTGCTCGCCGCGGTCGCGATTCTCGTCGAGGCTTGGGCGAAGCGGGCGGACGCAGTTGTCCCCAGTATGCGGGGACAACTGCGTTCGCATGGGATCGGCCATTGGGCGATTGCGGCGGCGGGGCTCGCTGCGGGCCTGGCGGCGGGGACGCGGGTCACGGGATTGGCGATGGCGGCGGCGCTGACGGTGGCTGTGGTGGTTCTGGCGCCGCGAGGGAGGCGCCGGGGCGCCTTTGCGTGGTGGTTCCTCCCTGCTCTTGCCGGCGGTGCTTTTTGGTACCTGCGCAACCTCGTCGTCGCCGGCAATCCGATCCCGGAGGTCGAGTCGCTGGGGCCGATCTCGCTGCCACACCCCGAGCGGCTGCAGGAGGGCCGGCCGGACTTCAGCATCGCCCACTACGCCGCCGACACCGGCGTCTGGCGCCATTTCTTCGCCCCGGGTCTGCACGAGGCGTTCGGCGCGCTCTGGCCCCTGGTCGTCTTCGGGGCCGCGGCAGCGGCGCTGCTGGCGATCTTCCGCGGCCGCGACCGGATCGTCCGCTGGGTCGGCCTCGTCGCCCTGGTCGGCCTCCTCACCTACCTCTTCACCCCGCTCAGCGCCGCAGGCTCGGAGGGGGAACCGGTCGGGTTCGGGATCAACATCCGCTACGCAATCCCCGCCCTGCTGGCCGGCATCGTCCTCGTGCCGCTGGATCGGGGGCTCGACCCGAGCCGGCGACGGTGGTGGCTGCTCGCCGCGCTCGTCGTCGTCTTCCTCGCCACCAACCGCCCCGACCAAGCGCTCCACGAGCCGGCGCGCGTCTTCGCCCTGCTCTTCGTCCTCCTCGCCGTCGCGTCCCCGGCGCTGCTCCTCTACGGGCGCTCCCGCGGTGCCGGCGCTGCCGTCCTCACCGCCTCGCTGGGCGCCCTCCTCCTCGTCGCGCTGGCGATCGGCTACCCCCTGCAGCGGCACTACCTCGAGGGGCGCTTCGCCAACGCCGGCTCGAAGGAGGAGCAGATCCCGGGGATGGACCTGAACGGCGCCTACCGCTGGGCCCGCGACGTCGACCACGCGCGGATCGGCCTCGCCGGCACCACCGCCGGCTTCGCCGGCTACGGGTTCTACGGCACCGACCTGACCAACCGGGTCGTCTACCTCGGCCAGGAGGGACCGCACGGCGCCTTCAACGCGATCCCGGCCTGCGCCGGGTTCCGCACCGCCGTCAACGCCGCTGACCTCGACTACCTGGTCACCGCGCCCTTCCTCAACTTCCTCCACCCGGGCGATCCGATTCCCTCGCCCGAGAGCCGCTGGCTGCGCGGCGATCCCGCGGTTCGCGCGATCCTCCACGAAGGGCAGGTGACGGTGTGGAAGGTGGGAGGGCGCCTCGACCCAGCCGGCTGCACCGGGAGGAACGCCCCGCTCCGCCAGGTTCCGAACACGCCGCGGGGCTGACCGCGGGACGCGGTGGATTGGCGGCGACCGCGGCGGGTAATCTCGGCCCGTGGCCTATCCGCTGGAGAACGCGCTCTTCCAATGGGAGGAGGGAAGGCGGGCGCTGCAGGAGATCGAGGACCCGCGCCGCCGCCGCCTCGCCGACCGTGTGGTCGAGGCGATCCGCGACGAACTCCGCCGCCGCATCGGCCCCACCTTCACCGCGGCTGAGCTGGCCGAGCTCTACGGCAGGGGCACCGACTGGTGCCAGCAGGTCGCGATCGACGTCGCCTCGGCGATCGAGGACGAGTCGCAGGCGCTCGCCGACGCTGCCTTCTGGCTGTATCTACGCGGCGCGACCGACTTCGCCGGCGGCCGCCAGCTGCCCGTCTGACCGGTGCCTCGCGGCGACCTCGGTCGCGTCACCTGCGCAGATCCAGCGGATCCGCCTACGCAGCTCGTGAAGCGCTGAGCTACTCGGCCGAGTCGTCGGACTCGGAATCCGATCCGCCGCCGTCGGCGTTGCTCTCGCCGGCCCGGCGGATGACGATCTGGTCGGCCTCGATGCGCACGGTGACGTCGCGCTTGCCGGCCCAGTGCTCGGTGTAGACGGGATTGTCCTTGACCGAGGCGTCGAGCCAGAGGCCGTAGCCGTCGCTCTCACCGTGGTCGAAGCTGGCCTCGAGCTCTTTGCGGCGGCCGCGCCCGCCGCGGCGGCCGCGACGCCGGCGCCGGCGGCGACCGGCACCGGCCTCGGAGCGATCCTCACGCTCCCCGCGGTCGTCACGCTCCCCGCGATCCTCGCGGCCCTCGTCCTCGTCAGCCTCATCGTCGCCCTCGTCCTCCGGCTCCTCGGCCTCGGTCGCGGCCTCGATCTCCGCTTCGATCTCGTCGCGGAGGTCGACTTCGCTGGAGCCGGCGTTCTCGTCGTCGGGCGAGAGGTCGTACTGCTTGCGGAAGTCGCGCAGCTCCTGGGCGCTGATCTCGAGCTGGTGGGCGATCCAGGCATCAGTGCGCCCCTGGTGGACCCAGGCGCGGATCTGGTTCAGCTGCGGCTTCAGCGAGCGTCGAGCCATCGGCGCGCGAGTCTATTGAAGGAGGGCATTGGGCTGCGTGGCGGGGCGGGGCGCTACGACATCAGGAAGGACAGCGCCTCGAACATCGCCATCACGACGACGATCACCGTGGCGGTCAGGCAGACGGCGAGGACGCTGAAGCGGACCTTGCCCTCCTGCTCGACACGGTTGATTTTGCGCGCCCGCGAGCGGTTCGCGGCGCGGCGGCGCAGCTGCTCGCGCCGGCGGCGCTCGAGGTAGGTCTCCTGCTCGAAGGCCGTCTCGAACTGGGAGATGCTCTGTCGCATTCTCATAAGGAAATGCCCCGCCGGTCACCGGGGTGTCCCGGGGGCAGCGGGCACCGTAGCAAAAGATCTTGCAGGGCTCATCATCCGCTCACAATTCAGCAGGCGCCCCAGAGGCCGCGTCCGGCCCGCGCGGCCACGGCTTGGAGCCGTCCGAAGCGTCCCGCAAAGCGGTCGTTGGGTGGGATCGTCAGCGTCCGTGCCAGCCCGCGCCGAGCCAGTTCGGCGTTGACGAAGCGGTCCGCGAGGTAGACGTAGGCGAGCAGGCGGCCGTAGACGTCGCGCCGCTCCTCGCCGAACACCAGCCGCACCCGCTGGTGCGTGACGAGGCGGGCGTTGAACCGGTGCGCCCGCGGCCCGAAGCACTGCACCGGCGTGCCGGGCTTGACCGTCTCCGGGGTATCGACGCCGATGTAGCGAACGTCCTCCCGCTCGCCGCCGATCTCAACTTCGATCGTGTCGCCGTCGACCGCCCGCAGCACGTAGGCGGCAGCGCTGCGCGGCGGCGACCCGCCCAGCTGCACCTGCTCCCACGGCCGGACGAGGACAAGGGCCAGGAGGGCGAGGAGAAAGAGGCTGCCAAGATCGCGCCGCACCCCTGTCTAAGGCGCAGCGTCCCTATTCTCGCCCCGCCCAAAAAGGTCCGCCGGTCTTTTTCACCGCTATGCGGGACAAAGGACCGGCACACCTTCCGCTGCGCCGCCGCTCGGCGCCTAGGGCGCGCGGCGCGCGTTGCTGAGCAGCGTCTCCTTGATCTGCTCGATGATCGCCAGCGCCTCGCTCCACTCGCGCTGCCAGACGTTGCGGCCGAAGATGACGCCGGAGCCGCCCGCTTCCATCACCTCGCGGGTGTTCTGCAGCACCGTCTCGTCATCGGTCCTGGAGCCGCCGGAGAGGACGACGAGGGCGCGGCCGGCCGACTCGACGCACTGGCGGATCGCCTCGGTCTGGTCGACTTCCATCTCGTTGTAGGGCGCGGGCGCGTCCTTGTCCTTGCCCGCGTCGATCTTCGGCATGTTGAGCTTGACGATGTCGGCGCCCATCTCCATCGCCATCCGCGCGGCGTAATCGATGGCGTAGAAGCTGTTCTGGCCGCCCTTGGCCTCGACCGCTTCGCCACGCGGGTAGGACCAGACCACCAATGGCATCCCGAAGCGGTCGCACTCCTCGCGCACCCGGCGCAGCTGGGCGAGATCCTCGTCCTGGCGCGGTGAGCCCACGTAGAGCGTGTAGCCGATCGCGTCGGCGCCGAGGCGGACGCCGTCCTCGACGCTGGCGTTGCAGCTCGAGAAGGCCTTGGCGGAGGAGGGGAGGTCGGTCTTGCCGTTGACCTTGAGGATCAGCGGCACCCGGCCGGCGTAGTCCGGGTAGTACTTCTCGGCCATCCCGATCTGGCAGGCGAGGGCCGAGTAGCCGGCCTCGGCGGCCAGCCGGAACTGGTAGTCGGGGTCCTTCGAGGCGGGATTGGGGAAGAAGTCGCGCGGGCCGTGCTCGATTCCCTGGTCGATCGGCAGCAGCATCAGGGTTCCGTTGCCCGGACCGAACTCGAACAGCAGGCGGTGCAGGCGCGCCCGTTTGCCCGGCGGCAGGACCTCCAGCAGCGATTTCTGCTCGGTCAGACTCTTCAACTCCACGGTGATTGCCTCCTCGAAGATGGGTGTGGGGGGAGTATGCCACCGGTGCCGCTCGTCGCGCCCTAGAGCTGGGCGCGACATCAAGGCATCCCAGGGGGGGTCGGGCGGCTGCGGGTATCCTCGATTGCATGAGCGAGACTGAGCTCAGCGTCATCTGCAAGAACTGCGGCTCAGAGGTCAGTCCTTACGTAACCGAGTGCCCCTATTGCGGGGCGCGGCTGCGCAAGCGGGCGCCGAAGCTGGAGCGCCGCGGCGACGGGCTCGAGGCGCAGCGCCCGCGCCGCCGTAGGCGCCGGATCCCGCGCCCGGGCAGGCCCAGCTTCGCGCTGTCCGCCGAGCGCCCCTACGCGACGATCGGGGTGATCCTCGCCTCCGCGATCCTGCTGCTGGTCCAGAAGGCATCGGGGGATGCCCTCGCCACCTTCGGCGGCCTCGTCGTCCCGCTGGAAACCGAGTGGTGGCGGGTCCTCACCGCCCCCTTCGCCTACGTCGACGTCGGCTACCTCTTCGTCGTCGCGGTCGGCCTGGCGATCTTCGGAACCGGCGTCGAGCGCCGCCTCGGGACGATGCCGACGGCAGTCCTGCTGATCGCCTGCGGCGCTCTCGGGATGCTCGCGGCGAGCGCCGTCGCCGACGCCCGCGGGGAATTCACCGTCGTCGCCGGCGGCAACGGGATGGCGCTGGGCGCCGTCGCCGCCTGGTTCGCGATCCGCCGGGCCGAAGTCCATGACGCGATCGGCGACGACTACGACGCGATCGGGGTCGCGGTCGCCGCCGTCGTCCTGATCGCCCTGCCGCTCTTCGCCCCCACCGCGGACTTCGTCGCCGGCCTGGTCGGCGGTGCCGTCGGCGGCCTGGCCGGGCTCGCGGCATCGACGTTCCACCGCGGCGATTAGCCAGCCTCTCGAACGCTCCGCGGACGGTCGCGCCCATTACTGCCGGCGCTTCACGAACTGCATCAAATTTCCGGCCCAGCAGCCAGGAAATTTGATGCAGTTCGAGGGCGGCTAGGGTTTGGGCGTGCCCGACGAAGCCGAGCTGCAGGCGGCGATAGAGCGGCTGCTCGAGCCGGGGCGGTTCTCCGAGGCCGAGCGGGTCGTCGCCCAGGCGGCGCCGCAGCTGCAGCGGGTCCTCGCCGCCGCGCTCGCCGAGGGCGGCTGGTTCGGCGAGCCCCACCAGGCCGAGACGCTGAAGGCGGCGACCGTTCCCGACCCCGAGGAGCGCCTGGCCGCCGTCCGCGGCCTGCTCGCCGAGGAGGCGAGGATGGGGATGATGGTTGGGGTCGCGGTCGGCTGGGCATTGAAGGAAGAGCTGGCCACAACCAGCAGGAGCAACACGCAACAAACCGGCGAGCCGGGAGGAGAGGGCTAGATGGAGATCAAGTACCACGGGCATTCATGCTTCGAGCTGAGCGAGGGCGAGACCACCGTGCTCGTCGACCCGTTCCTGAAGCCGAACAACCCGACCGCGGTGCACACGGCCGAGGAAGTCGAGCCGACCCACATCGCGATCTCCCACGGGCACGCTGACCACATGGCCGACGCCCTGCCGGTCGCCAAACGCACCGGCGCCCACTGCGTCGCGATCGTCGAGCTCGCCGAATGGCTGAAAGCGCGGGGGGTCGAGGCGCTCAGCGACCCGAATCTGGGCGGCACGGTGGAGTTCGACTGGGGGTACATCAGCCTCGTCCCCGCCTGGCACACCAGCACCGTCGCCGGCTCCGAAGAGGCGCTCTTCAGCGCCGAGGAGGGGGTTGTGATCGGCGCGGCCGCCGGCCTGGTGATCAAGATCGGCGAGACCACCGTCTACCACGCTGGCGACACCTGCCTCTTCAGCGATATGAAGCTGATCGCCCAGCGCAGCGACATCGACGTCTTCTGCGTCCCGATCGGCGGCCACTACACGATGGATCGCCGCGACGCCGTCGTCGCTGCCGAGTTCGTCGGCGCCAAGACCGTGATCCCGATGCACTTCGAAACCTTCCCGGCGATCGAGACCGACGCCGCGGCGTTCAAGGGCGACGTCGAGTCCCAGACCTCCTCGCAGGTCGTCGTGCTCGCGCCGGGAGCGACGCGCGCCGTCTGAGCTACAGAGCGCATTTGTCTCCGCATACCGGGGACAAGTGCGGTCGGTATAACTGGCTGGCTGGCCAGTTTCGGTGTAGTCTCCGTCGGCACGCCGCAGCCGACCGAGGAGAGGGTTATGGAGGCCAGAGAGGCATCGGGGACGCAGTCGAGGACGGAGCGCCCCGATTTTCAGGCGACGGCCGATCCGGCGCTGAACGAGGCTGCCGATCGCACCGCCAACATCAAGCTGCTCGGCTACGGCGAGCTCTATGACCTCTGGGAGCGCCAGCAGTGGCAGACCCAGGAGCTCGACTTCAGCCGCGACCGCGCGGACTGGCATGAGCGGATCAGCCCCGAGGAGCGCTTCCAGCGCATGTACGGGCTCAGCTCCTTCTTCATCGGCGAGCAGAAGGTGGCCGAGGAGCTGGGGCCGATCATGCGAGCGGCGCCGACCGAGGAGCAGAAAATCTTTCTCTGCACGCAGATCGCCGACGAGGCCCGCCACGTCCGCTTCTTCGAGCGCTTCTACCGCGAGGTCGGTGTGCTGGAGTCCGACGAGCTGGGGGAGATGCTGAGCGAGACCTCGGCGCACCTCAACGAGAAGTTCGGCGCCCTCTTCGACGGGATGCTGAAAGAGCGGACCGATCGGCTATCCGCGGAGCCCGAGGACACGGAGGCGCTGGTCGAGGCGGTGACGCTCTACCACATGGTGATCGAGGGGATGTTGGCCCTCACCGGGCAGCACTTCATCATGGACTTCAACGAACGCGAAGGGACGCTGCCGGCTTTCGTCGAGGGCTTCTCCAACGTCGCCCGCGACGAGCACCGCCACGTCGCCTTCGGCTCGGTCTTCCTGCGTGAGAAGGCGGGCGAGGACGACCGCTACAAGCAGGCGATCCAGCGCACCCTCGAGCAGGCGCTGCCGCTCGCCGACGGGGTCCTGCAACCGCCCTGGGCGGAGAATGCCGGCGAGGACTTCGAGCTCTTCGGCTACTCGCTCGAGGAGACTCGCCAGTTCGCCGGGACCTGCCTGATGCGCCGGCTCAAGGTCATCGGCCTGGGATAGCGGCCGCTACGGGATTTCGGCGACCGGGACTTCGCCCCCGGTGCCTTCGACCGGCGGCCCGCCGGTGCCTTCGGCCGTCGAGGGTTCGCTCGGCGGCGGAGGCGGCGGACTGCTTTCGGGCGCCGGCGCAGGGCCCGGCTGGCTCGGCGGCGGCGGAGCGGCGGTGACGACGACGACGGTGCCGGTGCCGCCGTGGGCGCCCGCGACCTCTTCGGAGGGCTTGGCGGTTCCGATGCCTTCGCTCTCGGCATCGCCGATGGTGACTTCGCCTTCGGCGGCTGACTGGTCGGCGGCTTCCTGGTCCCCGGTCGCCTCGCTCGGCACCGTTTCCGGCGCCGGCTTGTCTTCGGCTGACGGCGCCGGTACGGGCGGCGCCGTCTGCACCTCGGCCGCGGCGACCGGAGGCTGTTTCGGGTGGGCGGGGGCCGGTGCGGCCGCGGCGTCGGCGATCGCGAGAGAGGATTCCGGGGCTTCGTAGGCCCGTTCCCTGGCGATCGGCACCGGGTCGACCGGTGAGCTGGTCGTCTGCTTGACCTCAACCGCGCCGGCGGTGAGCAGCGCCGCGGTGACGACTCCGGCCGCCGCCTTGGTTCCGATCGCGCCGCCGATTGCCCCGATCCCGCCAGCGGCCGAACTGCCGCCGATCGCGGCACTGAAACCTCCGGCCGCGCCCGCTCCCGCGGCGCCCGCTCCCGCGGCGCCTGCACCGGCGCCGCCGGTCCCAAGGCCGAGCTTGGAGGCGATGAACCCTTTCAGGGCGAGCAGCGGGGCGACCGGGAAGAGCGCCGCCAGCGCCTTCTCGTTGGAGCGGATCTGGCTGCGGAAGGCACCGCATTCCTCACACTCTCGGACGTGGCGCCGGACCGGCGCCGAGACCTTGCGCAGGCCCTCGGCGGCTTCGGAGAGCTCGACGTGGACCTCACCGCAGGTCAGCAGCCGCGCCTGGCTCGCCTCGGCGAGGGAGATCCGCGCCCGCACCAGCAGCGACTTGACCGACGGCACCGTCGTCTCCATCGCGGCGGCGATTTCCTCGTAGGAGAGCGCGTCCATCTCGCGCAGGAGGAGGGCGGCGCGCTGGGTCTCGGGAAGCTTGTTGACGTCGCTGAGGATCTGCCGGAACTCCTCGCGGTTGTGGACGCGCTCGGCGGTCGAGGCGGCGTCGACCTCGGGGACCATGTCCATCGATTCCTGCGCGTCGGCCTTCGGCTTGCGCAGGTAGTTGAGGCAGCGGTTGCGGGCGATCCGGTACAGCCAGGGGCGGAGGTTGATCTCTCGCTCGTCGGCCAGCATCGCCCGGTAGGCGTTGACGAAGACCTCCTGCAGGACGTCCTCGGCGTCCTCGGTCGAGCCCAGCATCTGCCGGCAGAAGCCGAGCAGGCGGCCCTGGTAGCGCTCGACGATCGCCTCGAAGGCGCCCGGGTTGCCCGACCGCGCCATCGCGATCAGCTTCTCGTCGCCCTGCAGCTTGAGCAGGGGCGAGCGGCGAGCGAGGAGCCCGCGGCGACTGGCATGAGTTAGGGCTGAAGCCTCCAAAGGTCTCTCCCGCGGAAGGACGGTTCCTGGTCTAAGGACACCGTAACAAGGGGTGAGTTGCGGCCCTAGAACATTTATTGCCGTTTTAGGCGCCGCAAAATCAGCAGGAGCAGGGAAAAGACGAACAGAGTCCGAGATTTGACGCCTGAGACCGTGGCCAAAGCGAGTGCCTTGGGCCGGGAGTGCCCGGGGCGGGACTCGAACCCGCAAGCCCCCGAAGGGGCAGCGGCTTTTAAGGCCGCCGCTTTTGCCAGTTTCGCCACCCGGGCCCGGCGATGGTAGCCCGCGCTGCGCCAAGCCGTGACGCCAACCGCATCAAATTGTGGTTCTGAGGCAACCAGAATTTGATGCGGTTCGAGAAGCTGCTCGCCTTCGGTGGGTCGTCTCCGGTATGTGGGGACAACCAATAGGCTCCGGCCATGGCTGAGCACGGCGGCAGGCTGGTGGCCAGGGCGCTGAAGTCGCGCGGGGTCGACCGCCTCTTCACGCTCTCGGGCGGGCACCTCTTCTCGATCTACGACGGCTGCAGGGCCGAGGGCATCGAGCTGATCGACGTCCGCCACGAGCAGACCGCCGCCTTCGCCGCCGAGGGGATCGCCAAGGCGACTCGGCGGGTTGGGGTCGCGGCGCTGACCGCGGGGCCCGGCGTCACCAACGGGATCAGCGCGATCGCCGGCGCCCAGGCCAACAACTCGCCGATCTGCGTGCTGGGGGGCCGGGCGCCGGAGCTGCGCTGGGGCTCAGGCTCGCTGCAGGAGATCGACCACCTGCCCTTCGTCTCGCCGCTGGTCAAGTCGGCTGAGACGGTGAAGGACCCGGGGCGGATCGGGGCGGTCACCGCGGCGGCGCTCGACCGCGCGGCGGCGGCGCCGAGCGGGCCGACCTTCGTCGACTATCCGCTCGACGTCGTCTTCACCGAGGGAGAGCTGGAGCTGCCGCCTGTGCCGGGCGCCGCGGACGCGCAGCCAGCCGAGGGGATCGAGGAGGCGGCGGCGCTGCTTGCCGCCGCCGAGCGGCCGGCGATCATGGCCGGCTCCGGCCTCTACTGGGGCCGCGGCGAGGAGGAACTGCGGGCGCTGGCCGAGGCGGTTGGGATTCCGGTCTTCCTCAACGGGCTCGGCCGCGGCTGCCTGCCCGCCGACCACGAGCTGGCCTTCAGCCGCGCCCGCGGAACCGCCCTGCAGGGGGCCGACGTGGCCCTGGTGATCGGCGTGCCGATGGACTTCCGGCTCGGCTTCGGCGGCAGCTTCGGAGAGGAGACGAAGATCATCCGCCTCGACGTCGCCCCGAATGCGCTGGCAAAGAACCGGGCGCCCGATCTCGACCTCGTCGGCGACGTGCGGGCGACGCTGGCGGCGCTGCGCGAGGCGGCGGGGGAGGGCTCGGGGAACCGCCCGTGGCTCGAGCAGCTGCGCAACGTCGAGGAGGAGAGGCGGGGGGCCGAGCGGGTCGAGCTCGACGACGAGCGCACGCCGCTGCACCCGATGCGGGTCTACCGCGAGCTGAACGAGGTCCTCGACCGCGACGCGATCGTCGTCGGCGACGGCGGGGACTTCGTCTCCTACGCCGGTCGCCTGATCGAGACCTTCGAACCCGGCTGCTGGATGGACCCGGGACCGTTCGGCTGCCTCGGCGCCGGACCCGGCCAGGCGATCGGCGCCAAGGTCGCCCATCCCGGCCGGCAGGTCTGCCTCCTGCTCGGTGACGGCGCCTTCGGCTTCGCCGGCATCGAGTTCGACACGATGTCGCGCCACGGCCTGGGCGTGGTCGGGGTGATGGGCAACAACGGCATCTGGGGCCTCGAGCACCACCCGATGCAGTTCCTCTACGGCTACTCGGTCGCTGCCGAGCTGCGGCCCGAGACCCGCTACGACGAGCTGGTCGAGTCACTCGGCTGCGACGGGATCCTGGTGCGGGAGCCGGGGGAGCTGAGGCCGGCGCTGGAGCGTGCCTTCGCCTCCGGGCGGCCCACCCTCGTCAACGTCCTCACCGATCCCGAGGTCGCCTACCCGCGCAAGGCGAACCTGGCCTGAGGGCAGAGTGCCTCTGGCTTGAACCCAGAGTGCCTCCTGTCCCTTTCGTCGCTCTGCGGTACAGGGAGCGGGGCGTCACGCGGCGAGCCCGAGGCTTGGCGAAGAGAATCGGCCGCCATCGCTGGCGGCCGATTCAATCGGCCCCTCAGGACGGGCAGGGGTACGTCTTCAGGGACCTTTATTTGGTGGGCCCAGACGGCGGGAGGCGCCATGATGCGGCAAGTCGCCTAAGCCCTGTTCCGGTGCGCAAGATGAAGCGAACCCCAACTCGTGCCCCGGCTGAGGAAAGTATGTACCCGAACGTCCTTCACTTCCACTCGGGCCGGTTGCAGCTACCGAAAAACAATGAGTCAAAGTGGCGAATTTTCGATCTTTGGTATGGTGAGTAGCCCAATCGGCCGAACCCCATGAGACAGCCTGTCCAGCTAGTACGTCGAGGAGTTTCGACGGGTCGCGGCGATCGCGGTGCCGTAGAGGATGTCGTGCTCGGAGACGGCGATCTTCTCGAGCCCGAAGGCGCGCAGCACCTCGACCAGGATGACGACTCCCGCGACGATCGTCGGCGCCCGGTCCGGGTGCATCCCGGGCACCTCGACCCGCTCGGCGAGGGGCACCGAGGCAAGGCGCGAGAGCATGCGCTGGATCGAGGGCAGGGCGAGGACGTGCCCGTGGACCCGCGAGGGGTCGTACGGCTCCAGGCCCAGTTCGACCGAGGCGAGCGAGGTGGGGGTCCCGGCGACGGCGATGCCGGCTGCCGCCCCTACGCCCGTGCCCACCGCTGCTCCGATCAGGCCGCGGACGTCGGCGGCAAGAGCTTCCAGCTCGCCGGCGGTGGGGGGGTCGCCGGAGATGTGGCGCTCGGTGTGGCGGACGACGCCAGCCTGGAGGGAGTCGTGGAAGGAGATCTCCGCGCCCTGGCCGACGATCAGCTCGGTTGAGCCGCCGCCGATGTCGACCACCAGCGTCGGCTCCGTCGGGGGTGCCTCGGAGGTGGCGCCGAGATAGGTGGAGCGGGCCTCCTCCTCGCCGTCGAGGACGCGGGCGGAGAGCGCGAAGCGCTCCCGCAGCTCGGCGATGAAGGCGCTGCCGTTGTCGGCGTCGCGCACCGCGCTGGTGGCGACCGCGTCGATCGTCTCGGCGCCGAGCTCCTCGAGGATGGCGACGTAGCCGGCGATCGCCGCGCAGACGTCCTCGATCGCCTCGGCCGAGAGATGGCCCGAGAGGTCGACACCGCGGCCCAGGCGGGTGACCGTGCTGCGCCGCTCCAGCGGCGAGACCCCGCCGTCCTCGACGTCGGCCACCAGCAACCGAGTGGAGTTGGTCCCGACGTCGATCACCGCGACCCGCTTTGAACCCTCCGTCATGCGCGCACTCTAATCGGCGCAGTGGCGCGCCGAGATCCCGCAGCGCCGTGGCTTCCGCGTGTTTGGAGGGGGTTGGATCGGGCAGGTTCATCCCAGATCCGAGGAGGAAGAATGGTCCCTTACCCGCACTCCGCTTCAACTCGCATCCGTCGGCTGGCCGCCGTCCTGGTTGCTGCGATCCTCGCCCTTGCGCTCACCGGACAGGCGGCGCAGGGGGCGGTCTCGCCGCTGCGGTACGTGGCCCTCGGGGACTCCTACAGCGCCGCTTCAGGGGTCCTGCCGCCGGATCCTTCGGCGCCCCTTCAGTGCCTGCGCTCGATACGCAACTACCCGCACGCCATCGCCGCGAGCACCGGCGTGCGGCTGACCGACGTCACCTGCGGAGCGGCGGAGACCAGCGATTTCTCCGAATCCCAGTATCCCGGCGTCCCGCCGCAGCTCGACGCGGTGCAGAGCGACGCCCAACTGGTGACGATGACGATCGGCGGTAACGACAGCGGGGTCTTCATCGACACCGTGCTGTCCTGCGGCACGCTCGGCGTCCTCAGCCTCGGCCAGGGCAGCCCCTGCAAGGACCGCTACGGCTCCTCGTTCGAAGACACGATCAAGACCACGACCTATCCCGCCCTGGTGGGGGCGCTGCAGGCGGTTCGGGCGAGGGCCCCGCGGGCCACGATCGCGATCCTCGGTTACCCCTGGATCATGCCGCCGAGCGGCGGCTGCTTCGACAAGATGCCGATCGCCAGCGGCGACGTCCCCTACGTCCGCGGCATCCAGGCCACCCTCAACGATGCCGTCCGCCGCGCCGCCACCACCACCGGCGCGACCTACGTCAGCCTCAACGCCGTCTCCAACGGCCACGACGCCTGCCAACCGATCGGCGTCCGCTGGGTAGAGCCCGTCCTCCAGGGAACGAACCCGGTAGTCGTCCACCCAAACGCGCTCGGCGAGCACGAAATGGCAATCCAGACGATGGCGGTCCTCCACCTGCACTGAACGTCTCCCCTCGCTCCTATGCCTCCAGATTGCTACCATCGACAGTCCGCCGCGGGGTGGAGCAGCCAGGTAGCTCGTCGGGCTCATAACCCGAAGGTCGCAGGTTCGAATCCTGCCCCCGCTATAGGACGAGAGAAAACAAAAGCCCCGCAAATGGGGGGTTTTTGTTTTTCTTGGGTGTGCAGACAAGAGGATGTAAATTAGGCCGTGGGGCAACGCCTGGGGCAACATGAGGTCTGAAAGAGGAACTTTCGGATCGATCGGGATCGATCTGGGGAGGCACCGACAGCGCGATCTGAACTTGACTGCGCGTACGTCCTGATCGCTAGCGGGGTGGCCCCCCGAGCGCCAGGCACCCCATGTCAACTACCGACCCTGGGCCCTCGGGATACAAGAGGCCACAGATCCCTACGATGCAAGAGCGTAGGTGCAGGTCGGCCGCACATAGGTGCAAGGTTTGCAAGAGCGCACCGGCGTCGCGCCAGGCAAGCGACATTCCAGCCGGATAGCGACTGAGGGTACGATCGAGATGCCCGACCAAGAAGATTGCGGTCGCTGGAGCGGTCGGAGCGCCAAGGTGATCTCTAACACGGCTCAGAAGCTCTTCGGGCGCGAAGTCTGCTTGGCTCCGGGCGACAAGCGCGCCGGTCACGGCATCGAAGAGATACATGCCGGGATTGAGTCCCTCGACCTGGCAGCCTACTGCTAGATGTAGGTCGAATGGATGGCGGGCCCCCGCAGACGGTGCGGGTCGGCGGCTGGCTTGGTAGCCATCCTCGACCGTGGTCAAGTCTCGCACGCGACCACTGCGCATAAGCAGCGTGGCGAGTTGAGAGATCATGGTGGGACCGAACATTCGGGAGGAATGACGGCGTTCCAAGAGATCGGCCAACCGTGCCGAATCAGTGGTCGTCAATTCGCCCAGAGGGGTCCGTTCGCCTTCGACTCTCACTTGGGCAGGCACGGTGCGCCCGGTCGGATGTGGCCGCGCCATGCGAGCCTGTCCAAGATCAGCCAATACCGCAGCGGTTCGTCCGTCGCTTAGCCGCGCTGACGGCGACTGCTCCCACCAGGCCACCAGCTCAGCTGCATGGGAATCGTCAATTCGGCGCGAACAGCCTTCATCGTCGCAGGCCCATAGCTCGTCGTCCTGCACCCGGAAGGTAAGCCTCACAGCAGACGACCTATGTGAGTGAGGACGTCTCGTCGCTTGGAGCAGCCTGGGCATGAGCCGCAGGCAATATCGCTGACATGGCACGAGTGCGTCCAGCCAAGCACGGCATCACTGATGCCAGACTCAGCGATCAACTCGGCACTGGACATTTCGATCCCAGGAACTCGGACTTGCAACCCTCCCTCCTGGAGAGCCATGAGCCGATTGAGCAGATCATAAAAGTCGGCCTTACCATCAGCATGGCTGCTGTCGCCGGCCACCGAGCCAATCAGGATCTCGCTGACGCCACGGCTAATACCCCAGGCACCGGCCAAGGTGGCCAAAAGCTGGTTGCGGTAGGGCCACCACTCCGGCACCGGTGCCTGCTTATCGCTTTCGCGCCCGGCCAGTAGGCCTGACCCCACGGTTGAGCAATCGGCCTGCAGCGCATGATGCTCCAAGCCCAGCTCGTCGCATACTCGACTAGCGGCCCACATCTCTCCCCGTGCAGATACCTGTCCGTAGTCGATCGTGAGCGTTAGGGGAGGGCGTAACCAAGCCGCCAGGGCGCTTGACTCAAGGCCGCCTGAGAGCAGCAGCAGCTGCACGTCCGTCTACTCCTTCAAGCCCATACTGGCCCACAGTACCCGGTAGATCGCTGAGGACAGGTCGTCGCAGATCTCCGCGCCGCTACCGCGAACCATCTTGAGCTGATCATCGTCGGTGTGCTCGGTATACACGGTCACAGGGATCTCGCCACGGCAAGCCCAGCCCGACTCGAACAGTACGCCAGCATCGACCTCGTCCAAGAGCGCAAGCATGGCCGTGCATGAGTCCAAACCGGCTAGGTCCTTCTCGGCAACCTCGTCATCCCCCGGGCCCACATCGTGAAGCGGCGAGAAGACCGATCCGCCTAGACCCAGCAGGCTCTCTCGTGCTAGCTCGATGAGCCAGCGCTGCGAGAGGGTGAAGAAAGGGCCTGCCAGATAGACCTGACCATCTTGCGGCATGAACTCCCCGGCCGGGATCTCGAAGTCTTGGGGCGTCGGTTGCCAGCGTTGCTGCCCACACCACAAGGACGCCAAGTGTGATCCGACTCGAGCCGCCTCAGCGGGGTCCATGTGCTCCTGTGCCCACGCCCAGGTGAAGCCTGCGGCGAAGACATCTCCCGAACCGATCGGCCATACCTGCGAGGTTGGCCATAAGCCGACTTCCTCCTGGCCGTCTGCGGAAGTGACTAAGCAGCCACGCGCGGCGCGCTTAGTCACAACCACCTCGGCAGCCGTGCTCTCAAGCAGGCGTTTGGCAGCGGTGGCCAGGTCGGCCTCTCCAGTCATCGAGCGGGTCTCTGCGGAATTCGCGACCAATGCCAAGTGCTCGGCTTTCATTCGAGACAGGTCTGGTCGGCCGAGGTCTCTGGGTTGCTGTGGATCGAAGACCAAACGCTCGACCTCGGCTTCCGTGGTCGCCTCGATCATTCCGAATACGAGCCCCGCTGGACCGGCGATGCGAACCGTCGACGCTTTTGCGTTCGGACCGCGCAAGGTGGGGGCGCTAAGTGGCGTCCAATAATCGAATGCCACTAGCTCAGACCGCTCGACCCAGTCGACCTTTACTCCGAGACCAGTGGCCATGGCTTCGGCCTGGTCGCGGAACACTTCGTCAATTGCGCTTTTAAGAATCAGCTCAGGACACACGCGCTGCAGGGCCGCTGCCGCCCGCAATCCCGAGCCAGCCATGGTTTCGCTCGTCGGCTCGCGGCAGGTCTCCAGGTAGGCCCCGCCAGCGATTTGCATCAGGCCAGACGGACGTCGACCTGGAAGTCGCCGCCGTTGATCACTCTAACGTCTGCCTCGTAGCTAAATCCGTCCTGGATGCAGCGCAGGAGATCGGCGACGCGGGTGATGAGGGATCCCACCACATCGCCGTTGCCGTCAACCAAGTGGATCACGACCGGCGGGCCGGGTTCCAGCACTACCCGCAGGACATCACCGTTGTTGAGAGCGTCGGCGGCAGGCTGAGGTGAGGCGACAGAAGTGCGGAACTTCAGCTGGTCACATGGGGTGCGGTCCCCTGCGGGCTCGAAGCCCCCGCCGGGCCCGCCCCCGCCGCCTCCCCCACTCACTTTGCCCTCATCGCTATCAAGGTACTGAAATGGTATACGTCGCGGACCCGAGGTGCGCGATCGCCCTACGCGGCTTGCTGGCTGCTGGCGCCCAAGATCATCGTCTGGGCTCGGCCTAGGGCCCGCATCTGATCCCACACGCAGGCATCGAGCGCGGCGGTCGTTACACCGGCAATACGAGCGATTTCACAGAAGGCTTGCTCGAAGAGGGCGTAATCGCGTGGCAAGCGCCAGGATGATGAGAAGAACCCGGCGCATATGCCGGCTCGTTGTACGTGAATATCGATGATCGCAACCCCATCGCAGCCGGTCCAATTGCGCACTACCCAAGAGGCAGTCTTCGGACCAATACCAGGGAAAGCGAGGAGGAAGTCGCGCAGCGCGAGTGGATCTTCTGGTGCGGATTCGCCGTCAAGGATCTCCAGCGCGGCGCTTATTCGGGCCGCCCGCTGTGCAGCGAAGCGGTAGCGCACTGGGCGTGGGCGGCCGGGGATGAGTAGCGGCTCGCGAAGATGCCTTGCAATTGCATTGGGATCGGCCGCAGAATGAAGCAGTCCCGCCCCTCGCAGACTCGCGAATGCCGCCAGCCCGATCTCGGCAGGGATGCCGTGGCCACCAAGGATGCACGCGGCAATCTCCTCAGCCAAGGTTTCGCCGAGCCGGTAGGCGGGCGGCTCGCCGAGGCGCCGGGTCTGTTCGGCCCAGTAGGCCGCGGTTCCTAACTCATGGATCTCTCCCCATTCAAAACAGAGCCGCTTGCTATCGATGACAAGCTCGATCGTTTCACCTCGCGGCTCGGAAGCCGGTGGTGGCGAAAAGAGGCTCCGCTGCTGGTCCACTAGTTCACCTCCGCGGCCTTGGCGAGCTCATCCAAGCTGAGTTCGAGCGGAGCGGCCAAGGCTGCAACGAGAAAGAAGGACGGGGCAGTGGTCCGATGTTGCTCGACGCTGCGCAAGGTGTCCACCGACACCTCGGCGCTGCGTGCAAGTTGCTCTTGGCTCAAGCTCCGCTGCTCGCGCGAGTTGGACAACAAGCGGCCGAGCCGCTGCGCACGGGCGCGCTGATGCTCGTCGATTCGCGGCCGGCCCATATTTTTATCCTAGGGTTTTAATACTAGTCCGTCAAGAGCGCCTGGATGCATGCGAGCATCCCCGCGTGGCCTACGCAGTCAAGGAGATCTTTTATTCGCTGCAGGGAGAGGGCGCCCAGGTCGGGCGCCCAGCAGTGTTCTGTCGCTTCGCCGGCTGTAACCTTTGGACGGGCCGCGAGGAGGACCGTCTGGACGCGATCTGCAGCTTCTGCGACACCGACTTTCGGGGCGTCGATGGAACCCTCGGTGGCCGCTACGAGTCGGCTGTGAGGCTTGTCAACTCCATCAGTGCCCTTTGGCCGCGCGACCGCCGGCGGGACCGAATCGGATGGGTGATCTGTACCGGCGGCGAGCCCTTGCTGCAGCTTGATGCCTCGCTCATTGACGAGTTGCACGCACGCGGCTTTGCCGTTGCGATCGAGACTAACGGCACCCTGTTGGCCCCGAAGGGCCTCGACTGGATTTGTGTGTCTCCCAAGGCGGGCGCGCCGCTAGTTCAGTCTTCGGGGAACGAGCTAAAGGTGGTCTTCCCGCAGCCCCAGCTTTCGCTGGACGAGTTGGAGGGTTTGGCATTTGACCACTTCTTCTTGCAGCCAATGGACGGGGCCGACCTGCGTGCCCACACCAAGGCGGCTCTTGAGTATTGCCTGGCCCACCCCGTTTGGAGGCTAAGTCTGCAAACTCACAAGGTCTTGGAAATCCCGTGAGCGGTGTGTTCGAGTTGCAGCGCTCCTACCGTTTTGAGGCAGCGCATTACCTCCCGCATGTGGCCGAGTCGCATGCGTGCCGACGCCTACACGGCCATAGCTATCGGATCGATGTAACCGTGAGCGGCCAGGCCGACGAGAGAAGTGGGTGGGTCCTCGACTTTGCCGATGTCGACGCGGTGGTCGAGCCGGTGTGCTCTCAGCTTGATCATCAGCTGCTTAACGACATCGCTGGTCTTGATAACCCGACCTCAGAGGTGCTGGCCGGTTGGCTATGGGAGCGTCTGGCTTCTGGTCTTTCTGGATTGGCAGCCGTTCGAGTTGCCGAGACCCCGGACTCAGCTTGTACGTACCGAGGGTCCACCAAGCAGCACTAGATTTGTTCATTGGACTCTTCAGATCGGGGAGGACTATCTGATAATCTGATTTCATGAAGCAGTTGAGTGCGACTGATGCGTCCCGCCGGTTCTCGGAGGTTTTGGACGACGTAGAGCGCGGAGGGGAGTCTTATGTTGTGGTCCGCCATGGTCGCGCCGTGGCGACGATCGGTCCCCCGAGCGGCGGAACGGGGAAAGCCCTGCGGGAGGCGCTTCATGCTCATCGACCCGATGATGCCTGGGCGGGTGAGCTGCGGGAGCTTCGCGAGGGCATGGAGCCGGTGACGGACCCCTGGCGCGGCTGATCCTCGACACGACGGTCTTGGTAGACGCGGAGCGCGGCGGCCACTTGCTGGAGGAGGTGATCGACGACGGCGACGACGTCGCGGTCGCGGCGATCACTGTGGCGGAGTTGCGAGTCGGCATCCAGCTGGCGAAGGGTCGCAGGCGGGAGAAGCGGGAGCGTTTCGTAGCAGCGGTTCTCGACGCCGTCTCGATTGAGCCCTACGACCTCGACGTTGCCGAGGCGCACGCCGATCTGCTGGCGCACGTTCGGCGGGCGGGAACGCCACGCGGCGCTCACGATCTCATCATCGCTGCGACCGCACGAGCCCAGGAGCGGCAGGTCGTGAGCTCCGATCAAAGGGCCTTTGCTGAACTTCCTGGCGTCTCAATTGCGAGCAGTTCTGGCTAGCCGAGAGGCCGATCCCTGGGGCAACAAATGGGGCAACGCGCCCCACAGATTCCAGCCGATCTCCACGTAGCTCGATCTCGCGAAAACCGCTCTAGAACGCGCTCCACGTAGTCCAGCCGATCTCAAGGTTCGGCCTCATAACCCGAAGGTCGCAGGTTCGAATCCTGCCCCCGCTATAGGAAAAGGCCCCGGAAACGGGGCCTTTTTCGTGTTTGGAGTCGTGCCGCAAATCTCCCGCGGGTACTAAGTGGGTACTAAGTTCGGCAACTTTCAGCCGCATCGACCTGGGATTGAATGGCCGGGGACGCCCGCTCTTTCAGCTCTAGTTCATCTCCTGTGGTGCTCGTCGGCGGAAACGATGAGCCTGTCCGTTTGCTGCCCCATACTGAAAAGATAGCTGAGGTTCCCTCTCTACCGACTGGCGTCCTGCGTCGCATCTGCGAGGTTTTGGGAGATACTGAGACGGGGCTGACGGGGACGCGAAAGCGGCCCTCCTTGCGGAAGCCGGCATCGAAGATCCCGGCGAAATGACGAAGCGCGATCGTCTCTTCGAGGGCCTTTCGAACTCGCCAAGCCCGAGATGGCGCTGCCAACGGGGTCCTGGCTTGTCTGCAACTCGCCCTTAGTCCGGATCGTTTCTTGGACGCGCCAGAAGCTTTCGACTACTGGCGCACGCCGATTAACGAGGCACTTGCTTTCTCTGGGCTCATGGTTTCCGAGAAAGGCGAGATCCGGCGCCTGCCGAAGGCGGCATCGACTCTTTCCGAAGCGCGGATTCGTGCGAACCGGTTTCGCGAGGCGTTGCGAGCCCGAGGCGTCCACCACCTGGTCATCGCCGGATGTGCGGCCGAGATTGAGGACGAGAACTACTTTCACGCGGTCTTCGAGACTACGAAGGGCCTTGCGGACAGGCTGCGATCTCTCAGTGGTTTGAACGAAGACGGGACGACTCTCGTTGATCGGGCCCTCGGTCGCTCAGGCAGTTTTCCCATCGTTGCCATGAATCGGCTGGAGAGTCGAACCGATCAGTCCGAGCACGACGATACAGAAATGCTGCGCGGTCTCTTCGGTGCGTTCCGCAACACGACCGCCCATCGGCCGAAGGTTGCCTGGCCGATCAGCGAGGCGGACGCCCTCGACATGATGTCTATTGCTTCGCTGTTGCACCGCCGTCTCGATCAGGCGGTGGTCGTTCCTGCGCATCTGCGGTCCCAGGCTGCGTAAATAGAGTTCGCCGTCTGATGCCCACCGGTCAGTCGATATGACCCTCCGAGAGATTGAAGAGCGCGTTGCGGCAGCGAAGGTCCTTGAAGGGGGCGAGTTTCTCTTCGAGTTGCTGCGTGCATACGGCATTCCAAAGGCGTCGATCACCCGCCTGCGTACAGGGTCCTACAACAGGTCCGAGCAGGAGGGCGAGTATCTGTGGAGGGAGAAGGTCTACTTCCGGTCGGTCGAGTGCCCTGACGAGGAGCTTTATGCCTTGGTCGACGCGGCGAAGGCCGAAGAGCGGGTTCGGCGTGAGAGGCCGCGCTTCGTGATCGCTCGCAACCGGTCGAAGCTCGTTGCTGCGGACCTGAAGACCGGCGACGCTCTCGATTCCAAAGTGGAGGAGCTCCAAAACCACGCGGCCTTCTTCCTGCCGTGGGCCAGGATCGAGAAGACCCAGATCGAGAACCAGAACCTTGCCGACGTCAAGGCTGCCGAGAAGATGGCGAAGCTCTATGACGAGATCGTCAAGCACAACGCGGTCGAAATCGAGGAGCAGATCCATGATCTGAACGTCTTCTTCTCGCGACTGCTCTTCTGCTTCTTTGCCGAGGACACGGGGGTCTTCGCGAAGGGCAGTTTCACCAACGCAGTCGGATCCCTGAGTCGCGAAGACGGGAAAGACCTTCACGAACTTCTCGACCAGGTTTTCGACGTGCTGAATACCGAGGAGAGCAAACGGATTGGCTATCCGTCGCACCTCCTTGGGTTCGGCTTCGTGAACGGCAAGCTCTTCGAACGTCACTCGAGCGCGCCGAGGTTCACTGCCAAAGCACGGACTCTCATTCTCGATTGCGGGACCCTGGACTGGTCGCAGATCAATCCAGACATCTTCGGCTCGATGATGCAGGCGGTCGTCCATCCCGGTCAGCGCGAGAGCCTGGGGATGCACTACACGTCGGTCGAGAACATCATGAAGGTGATCCGGCCGCTGTTCTTGGACGAGTTGCAATCCGCCTTTGACGCCGCGGACACCAAGGCCAAGCTGAGCCGGCTGCATGATCGCATCAGTTCGATCAAATGCTTCGACCCGGCCTGCGGCTCCGGCAATTTCCTCGTGATCGCCTACAAGGAGCTCCGCAAGCTGGAGCACCGCATCCTTAGACGGCTTCAAGAGGTTGATCCGCGGGCGCCGCTCACCCTGTTTCAGGACTCCAAGATCAAGCTGGAGAACTTTTACGGGATCGAGATCGACGACTTCGCTCACGAGGTCGCCACCCTTTCGCTCTGGCTCGCCAAGCACCAGATGAACGTCGAGTTCAGGGACCGTTTCGGCCATGAGATTCGGCTCATTCCTCTGCGCGATGCCGGCAGCGTCATCTGCGCAAACGCGGCGCGAGTCGACTGGGACGAGGTCTGTCCAGTCAGCGATGGGGAGGAGGTCTACTTGCTCAGCAACCCGCCCTATCTCGGCGCGCGCATCCAGGACGCATCGAAGAAGGCAGATCTCCAGTCCTTGTCGCGTTTCGGGGCAATTTCGAACAATCTCGACTACGTTGCTATCTGGTTTCTCCTTGGTGCAGACTTCGTCGTTCGCCATGATGCAGCGCTCGGGTTCGTTTCCACCAACTCGATCTGCCAGGGCGACCAAGTCGCGTTGCTGTGGCCCCTCGTTTACCGTCTCGATGCGGACATCTCGTTCGGCGTCCAATCCTTTCGGTGGAACAACAACGCGAAGGGGAACGCGGGAGTCACGTGCGTGATCGTCGGTCTACGTCGTGATGCCAGCTTTCCTCGGCGTCTCTACACCGGTGCATTTGCGCAGGAAGTCGACTTGATCAGCCCGTACCTGACGAAGTCGCATCGTCGGGTGATCGTCGAGAAGCAGTCGACCCCAATCAGCCCATCCCTCCCGCCGCTGGTGTTTGGGAGCATGCCGAACGACGGAGGGCACCTCTTGCTGAGAGCCGACGAGCGGGCGGCACTATTGGGGAAGGCGCCTGCGGCGGAGCAGTTCATTCGTAGGTTCCTCGGAGCAGACGAGTTCCTCAAAGGGCAGGAGCGATACGCACTATGGATCACGCCTGATGAGCTGGCCGCGGCCTCCTCCATCGCGGAGATCGCGGATCGCATCGAGAGAGTCGCTGAATATCGACTCGCCAGCAAACGCGAGGCGACGCGGAAACTTGCCAAGGTGGCCTACCGGTTCGGTGAGGTGCGCCATCAGGACACTAACTCGATCATTGTCCCGAGCGTTTCGTCCGAGAAGCGTGAATACATACCCGTTGGCTTCCTAGATGGAAGCACGATCGTCTCAAATCTGGCCTTTGCGATCTATGGTGCCGAGCCCTGGCTATTTGCCCTGATTTCCTCACGGATGCATAACTTGTGGGTCCGTGCCGTTGCAGGCGCACTTGAGACCCGAATCAGGTACTCAGCCACGCTGTGTTACAACACGTATCCGGTTCCGCCGCTACCGGATAAGCAGCGTGAGCTGCTTTCCGAGCGCACGTTCGCTGTGCTCGAGGCGCGCGAGCATCACTCTGACAAGTCGCTGGCCGAGCTGTATGACCCGGAGAAGATCCCGGGTGAGCTGCGGGAGGCGCACCAGTTTCTCGACGTGGCGGTGGACCAGCTGTACCGCAAACGTCCCTTTCAGTCCGATGACGAGCGCCTAGAGTTGCTGTTCGACATGTACGAGAGCGCGACCGACGGAGGCAAGACCGAGCCTGAGGCAATGGAGACGACCGATGCCTAATCTCGTCGATGTCACATATGCGCAGACCGGTGAGAGCACGAAGACCGACTCGCTCGGGATGCGGGACATGCAGCGCAAAGCGTTCGCCGCCCGTGCCAGCCAGTACCTCTTGCTGAAAGCGCCGCCGGCGTCCGGGAAGTCGCGTGCATTGATGTTCTTGGCGCTCGACAAGCTCTTCAACCAGGGGTTGAAGAAGGTGATCGTCGCCGTACCGGAGCGGTCGATCGGAGCGTCGTTTGCGAGCACGAAACTGACGGCTCACGGCTTCTTTGCCGATTGGGATGTGGAGGAGCGGAACAACCTCTGCCTCCCCGGCTCCGACCAGGGGAAGGTCCAGTCAGTGCTCGACTTCCTCGGAAGCGCCGATACGACGCTCGTGTGCACGCACTCGACGCTCCGCTCCGCTCACGATGCAATTGACGAGGAGGCGCTGAATGGCGCCCTGCTTGCGATCGACGAGTTCCACCACGTCTCCTCCGACGAGAACAGCCGCCTCGGCACGTTGCTTCGGTCGGTCATGCGCAACACCGACGCGCACATCGTCGCCATGACCGGCTCCTACTTCCGTGGTGACGCTACCCCCGTGCTGCTGCCAGAGGACGAGGAGAAGTTCACGAAGATCACCTACAACTACTACGAGCAGCTCAACGGATACACCTATCTCAAGAGCCTCGGTATCGGCTATCACTTCTACCAGGGCCGCTACACCGATGCCGTCCACGAAGTGCTGGACACCGACGACAAGACGATCCTGCACATCCCACACGTCGGGTCGGGTGAGTCGCTGAAGGACAAGGTCGCTGAGGTCGACTCGATCCTCGACAGCATCGGCAAGATCGTCGGCCAGGATCCCGAAACCGGCGTCATCACCATCGAACGCAGTGGTGACGGCAAGCTGATCAGGGTCGCCGACCTCATCAACGACGATCCCCGCGAGCGCGACAAGATCGTCGGCTACCTGCGCCAGATCGAGGAGGCCGACGACATCGATCTGATCGTCGCGTTGGGCATGGCGAAGGAGGGCTTTGACTGGCCTTGGTGCGAGCACGCACTGACGATCGGCTACCGAGGGTCACTGACGGAGATCATCCAGATCATCGGCCGCGCGACCCGTGACTCGCCCAACAAGGTCCACGCCCAGTTCACCAATCTGATCGCCCAGCCCGACGCCGAGGATGAAGAGGTAAAGGTCGCGGTCAACAACATGCTGAAGGCGATCACCGCCTCTCTGCTGATGGAGCAGGTGCTTGCGCCCAACTTCAACTTCAAGCCCCGGCGCACGGGCGACGAGACGCCTCCCTCGCCTGGTGAGCTCAAGATCGGCGGCTTCAAGGAACCCTCGACCGAGCGGGTGAAGAACATCGTCGAGGCGGACATAAATGACCTCAAGGCCAAGATCCTTCAGGACCAGCAGATGCTGAAGGCGATGCCGGGCAACATCGATCCAGAGGTCATGAACAAGGTGCTGATCCCAAAGATCATCCGCGAGGTGTACCCGAGCCTCGACGAGGCTGAGGTCGAGGAGGTTCGCCAGCACGTCGTCGTCGACTCTGTGGTCAAGAACGGCGAAATCAAGGAGGTTGGGGACAGGAAGTTCGTTCTGATGGCTGGCAAGTTCGTCAACATCAACGAGCTGCACATCGACCTGATCGACCAGGTGAACCCCTTCCAGAAGGCGTTCGAGATCCTCTCCAAGAGCGTCACCAAACAGGTGCTGAAGGTGATCCAGGACGCGATCGACACGACCCGCCTGGCCATCACCGGGGAAGAGGCCAAGCTCCTCTGGCCGAAGATCAACCTGTTCGTGAAGGAACACGGCGGCCAGCGCCCGGACATCCGCTCGCATGATCCGCTGGAGCGCCGCATGGCCGAGGCGCTGCTCTACATGCAGCGCGAGGTCCGTGAGCAGAACGTCCAGCCGCAATGACCCTGGACCGAGAGACGCTTCTGCAAATGCTCGCGGAGGATGAGTACGGCCTGCTCAAGCCCGCCCCCAAGCGCGCGCCGGTGACCGCCGATGATCGACTGCTGGCTGCTTTCCAAGAGATCGCCGAGTTCACGCGGGCAAACGGCAGGGAGCCGGAGCGAACGCCCACCGACATGACGGAGGCGAAGCTGGCCATGCGGCTGAAGGCGATCCGCGCGAACGAGGACCAGGCAGCCGCGTTGCGAGGCGCCGACGACCTCGGTTTGCTCGGAGAGGCGCCGCCCGAGCCCGAGCCGGTGGTGATCCCCGACGCGCCTCCGGAGACGGTCGATCAGGCCCGCGCTGCCGACCCGTTCGGCCTACTGGACGGCGCCGGAGACATCTTCGACCTCAAGCACGTTCCCAAGACCCAGACGATGCCGGAGGAAATCGCGCGGCGTCGTCCAGCGGAGGACTTTGATCACTATGAAGAGCTGTTCAGGGACTGCCATGCAGGGTTGCGTGCCGGGCAACGCAAGCTGCTCCCTTTTCGCAATCCGAGTGAGATCGAGACCGGCAAGTTTTTTGTCCTCAACGGAGTCCTGCTCTACGTCGCTGAGATGGGGGAGTTGGAGCTTGACCAGATCCGCAAGGCCAACGCGCGCACCCGCTGCATCTTCGAGAACGGCACCGAATCCAACCTGTTGATGCAGTCGCTCGCCAGCAATCTCTATAAGGACGGTCGCCGCGTCACCGAGCCCAGCGAGGTGACGCTGCAGCGCATGGGCTTGGAGGCGGAGACCAGCAGGGGCCACATCTACGTCCTGCGCTCGCTCTCCGAGGACCCGCAACTCGCTGAGTTCGGAGACGTCCACAAGATCGGCTTCACCACCCAGGCTGTAGAGCACCGAACCGCTGGCGCAGAGGGCGATACGACGTTCCTGGGGGCTCCGGTCGAGACGGTCGCGTCCTACTCTCTCCCCGCCGTGGCCGCTCAGCCGGTCGAGGCGATCCTGCACAGCTTCTTCGCTTCTGCTCGCCTCGACACCTGGTTCGAGCAGAACGGCCAGATCATCGCCGAGGCCAACGAGTGGTTCGATGTTCCACTGCCCGCTATCAACGAGGCGATTGCCCTGATCCAGTCCGAGAGTATTCAGAGTTACGAGTACGACTCGGACGAGCGCAGGATCAGACTGCGCTCATAGCCGATGCAGCTGCTCGATGAACAGCTGATCCTGTCGGCAAGCGACCTCAGCAACTTCCTCGCCTGTACCCACCTGACGACCCTCGACCTGGCCCAAGTGCGCGGCGAGCTGGAGGCGGGCCCGGAGCGAGGCGCAGACGCCGAGCTACTCGCCCGCAAGGGCGACGAGTTCGAGCTGAGGTACCTGGAGGGCCTTGAAGGCCGACGGGCGGCAGGTAGCCGAGATTCCCGAGAGCGATGGTTCGCGTGCCGCCCTGTTCGACGCCGTCGCTCGCACTGAGGAGGCGCTGCAAAGCGGCGCCGAGGTCGTCTACCAGGCGACCTTCTTCCGGAGCGGATTGCGTGGTCACGCCGATTTCCTCTTCCGTGTAGACTGCCCATCGCAGCTAGCCGAGTTCAGCTACGAGGTCGCCGACACCAAGCTCGCCCGACGCGCCAAGCCCTACGTCCAAGCTCAGGATGATCGGCGGGGGAGACACTCCAAGCAGAAAGACCATCGACCTAGCTGATCTTCGCGGAGACTTCGCCAGCGTGGTCGCGAGTGTTCGTACAAACCGTCGCCTCAATCGACGTTTGGGGCGTCCCAGGAAAACGGGGCGCCAGTCAGGTGGGTGAGGATCTGTAGCGAGCGAAAGAACGGCTCCGGCGTCGCCTTCGTCCCCTGCTGCGCTTTCTCAGCCAGCAACGCAACCCGCTTCGCATACTCCCCGTTGACGATGAAGGCGATGCTGGTGTCTCCACCTCCGCGGTCTTGCTCGATGAGCTCGAAGCCCGCCGTTAAGGACGGGCCTGCCCTCGGCGACCACCACTCAAAGCGCGTCTCTTGCTCGGGGAACAGGCGATGGCTGAAAGCGAGCGCCCGTTCGACCTTCTGGCGGATCTTGGCCAACGTGCCGGCCGCTCCGCCGCTTCCGTGAGCAGTCCGTCGAGGTGGGTCCCCGACGACGTTTTCGGCGCGGTCGAGCGACCGCTCTATCTGACCGCCGCGATGACCGGCTTGCGCCAGGGCGAGCTGATCGCGCTGCGCTGAAGGACGTCGACTGGAATGCGGGCTTAATCCGCGTACGCCGCAACTACACCCGCGGGCGGTTCGGCACCCCGAAGACCAAGCGCTCCAGCCGTCCGGTCCCGATGCCGGGGCGCGTCGCCGCTGTGCTCAAAGAACATTTCAAGCGCTCGGAGTACACCGGCGCCGACGATCTCGTCTTCTGCCATCCCGAGACCGGCGGACCATTCGATGCCTCGAAGATCAGGAAGCGGTTTAAGGACGCGATTAAGGCGGCCGGGGTCCGCTCGATCCGCTTCCACGACCTCCGCCACACGTTCGGCACGAGGATGGCTGCTGCGGGCGCGCCGCTGCGGACCATTCAGGAGTGGATGGGACACCGCGACTACAAGACGACCGAAATCTACGCCGACTACGCGCCCGATCCGGTCCAAGGTGCCCGTTGGGCAGAGGCAGCCTTCGCCGAGGAGGACGTGGAAGAAGACGGCGATGCAACCGACGATGAGAACAAGGCCGGTTAGGCGGGCAGGCCCGCGGGCTGGCGTAAGCTAGAGAGGAGCGGTTATGGCAGATGCACAGGAAATCGAGCTGGTCTTCGAGCCCCAGGACGAGGGCGGCTACCACGTCTACGCGCCCGACCTTCCCGGTCTTCACACCCAGGGCGAGGACATGGACGACGCGATGGCGAACGCCAGCGAGGCGGTCGCCCTCTACGTCGAGGGCCTGCGCGAAGACGGCGAACCGCTCGACAGCGGCGTGATCCGCCGCTCGATTCCCCTCCCGGCGTGAGCCCGCGCCAGCCGGTCGTCTCCGGCGAGCGCCTGATCAAGGCGCTGCGCAAGGAGGGCTGGGAAGTGGTCCGTCAACGGGGTAGCCACGTCCGCTTGAAGAAGGCGGGGCGCAGGCACGCGCTCGTCGTTCCCCTGCACCGGGAACTCCGTCGCGGCACTCTCGCCGGCATCTTGCGCGACGCCGACCTCACCCTAGAAGAACTCCGCCAGCTTCTCCAGTAGCTGCCGGGGCCTCGCGTATGGTCTCGGGAAGGGCGACCGATTCGGCGGGGATGAGAGCGGAATGAAGGGACTACCTTCTGGAATCGCGCCGTCAGGTCGGACCAGAAGGCGCCGAAAGGTTGGGCCGTAGCGCTTCTGTCGAAGCGGGCATCTATCGTGCAGGAGTCTTTCGTCTAGTCGAGATGCAATCTGCCGCGAGCCAACGTCGTTTAGCCAAGGCCGTTCCAGCGGCACCGCACTCGATGCTGGAATCTGGCTTTCCCTTCGCTGAAGTGTCCCGCCTTGCTAGGCGGGACCGCTACTGCAACGACCACACCTACGCGGTCCACAAGTGGTGGGCGCGACGCCCGCCAGCGGTGATTAGGGCTCTTCTCCTTGCTGCTGCGCTTCCCGCTGACACTAGTTTGCCGGAGTTCTGGCGCCACTTTGCTCACTCTGACGACGCGCTCGCCGGCTTTTCCGTCGGTGATCCATTCATGGGAGGTGCTACCACGCTGGTTGAGGCCTCCCGTCTTGGTGCAGATGTAACCGGGATCGATGTCGATCCCCTCGCTGTCCGTGTTGCCCGGGTCGAGCTCTCGTCGCTCGACCACGATGCATATCTCGTAGCGTCGAGCCAGTTGCTTGAGCACCTGCGGGAAGCTCACGACGTCCTTTACCCCGGTGCCGGTGAGGCTGAACCGCTCCACTATTTCCGCTTCCGCGATGCGACCTGCTCACATTGTGGCGAACAATCTTTGATCTACCGAAACCTTTGGCTTGCCCGCGATCGGGGGCTTGCCGGCGCGGTTGTCCGCGATGAGGGCGGTGTTGCCTTCTGCCCCCTTTGCGACTCCCTCCATCACATAGATGCAGACCGCAAGCTCCTCGAGTGCTGTGGGCGGCGCCACCGGCTCGACCATGGCACCTTCAGCCGTGGCGGGTTTCGCTGCCCGCACTGCGATCACCCGGCTGCCAACGAGGATCTGCAGGTCGGCCTCCTCCCGTCCAAAATCCTCGCTATCGAGGAGACCGGCGCCGCCACTTATCGCACTTTGCGCTCGCCAGACAAGCTTGATCAGCAGGCACTCGCTGAGGCCGAGTCGTTGGCCGCTGGACTGCCGGCGCTGAGCGGGGAGTCGATCGCGGAGACTGACTCAGGCCGGCCTGCCTCCTACGGTTTCAAGACTGTGGAGGATTTGTTCTATTCCCGCCAGCGCCTCGTCCTCAACACGGCTTTCACTTGGATCCGTTCCCGTGACTTTCCGCCCCAGACCCGTGACGCTCTGCTTCTAGCGGTCTCCAACGCCCTAGGCGCCAACAACGTTCTCTGCGGTTATGCGACTGACTACGGTCGACTCTCAGCGCTCTTCAGTGGCGTTCGCGCCTACTCGATGCCCGTTTTGAGCGTCGAGCTCAATCCTCTGCATCGAAGTGCGGGGCGCGGCACTTTGGCCGCGACGCTGCGCCGGATCGCTTGTTCGAGTGCCGAGCATGTCCGGCGCCACGCAATAGACCCCGGGACGGGGGAGATCACTGCTCATCGCTTTACGGCGCGTGGCTCGGGTCGGCGTACCGTCCGTTGCCAGTCGGCCGACCGGGCCTTGCCGCTTGAGCGTGGCCCCTTCGACCTCGTGCTTACTGATCCACCTTACTTCGACTTCATCCCTTACTCCGACCTCTCACTTCTCTACCGAGCCTGGCTCGCGCCAGAGAGCGGAGCAGAGGCCCTCGGAGGTGCCCCGATTTATCCCGTGGGCGATGATCCAGCCACCGAGTTCTCCTCGCGCCTCGCTGGTGCCTTTAGTCAGGTTCGGAAGGCGCTGAAGTCGGGGCGGCCAATGATCTTCACCTTCCACTCGCCCCACCAACGCGCTTGGAATGCGGTCGAGACCGCTTTGCGTCGTGCCCGATTTTCGGTTCACGCCGTTTTCCCTGTATGGGCCGATGGCAGGGGTGGCAGCCACGGACATGTCGGTAACTGCGAGTGGGATCTGGTCTTCGTATGTCGACCGCGCGGCACCGCCGGCCCGTTGATCAAGGACAACGTCGAAGATTGGCTCTGCGAGCTTGGTGCGGAGCAGATCGAGGCCAACGACCGCCGCAATATGGAGCTCGGCATTGCCCTTGCTCAGAGGCTGAGCACGTGAACCCCGACGAGCGAGCCGCTGCGCTCGCTGAGCGCCGAGAGCTGCTTGACGGCCGCCGCGAGCGGATCTGGACCAAGACCGATTTCGAGGACTTCGAGGTCTTCCGCGTACCGACGGAACTCCTGGTGCTGAACGCCTCCAACCGCCGCTTCCGCGCCGAGGCCGAAGAGGCTGAGGCCGAGCTTGGTCGGCGCCTCGATCCAAGTGCAGACGAGGAGTCGATCATCGCTCTTTTGCTCGATAAGGACCCTCGCGTCGAGGGCGACAGCATCGTCGGTTCCCGCAACAAGGACACCGAGGCCCTGGCGGCCGACTGGAAACGGCGCCACCAGGAGCGTCCCCTCTGGATTCGCCCAAACGGTCTTGTCTCGAACGGCAACCGGCGCCTCGCCTTGGTTAAGCGTCTCGCCGCCCAGGAGGGAACGACTGGTTACGACTGGATCGACGTTGTCTTTATGGACGAGCAGAAATACGACGACGACACCCTCTTTGAGATGGAGCTCCGCGAGCAGTTGACCGAGGGTTTCAAGGTCCGCTACACGAAGATGAACGGCCTCCTCACTCTCAAGGATGCTGCTGAAAAGCACAAAGTCGACTGGCACGATCGAATTTCGATCAAGGAGGTCGCTGAGCTGATTCAGCACCTGGTCGGCAACAACCCTGGCTACGCACGAGTACAGCTCGAAGCGGTGAAAGCAATGAGCTCCTACCTCGACTGGATCGGACGTCCCGGCGATTTCGCATCTCTACGCGGCCAGGTCGAGCGGTTCCGCGATGTCGGAAAGAACATGAAGTGGCTTGCCGACAATGCACCTGAGCACGAAGCGGCGATGCTTGAACTCTGTTTCCTCGCGATCCAATCCGGCACGAATCACCCCGATATTCGCGAGATGCGGAAACTGATCAAACGCGACCCCACTAGCTTCGACGCCCTTGTCTCCGAAGTCTCCGAAATCGCCACCGAGCCCGACGGCGACGAGCCAGAGCCAGAGCCTGATACCTCAACCCAGGATGAGGACGAAGAGGAGGAAGACCGCGAAGCCGACCTTGAGGATGAGGTGGTTACCACCGACCGTCCAACCACTGCTCGCCAAAAAAGAATTCACGAGGCGATCAATGCCGCCGCCCAAGCTTCTCGCGCACACGGAGATCCACCGGAGACCAAGCTTCGCACTGCGGCGACCAAGCTTGGGGAAGTTGATCCTGCGGCGCTGCTTTCCGAAAGCAGTGGAGGCACCGAGAAGCGTGCGCGCGAGGCGATCGGAGAGGTAATCGCTTGGGCTGAAACTGCTCGTGCGGCGCTTGAAGGCAACGAGTAGGCCAGAGTCATGCAAGACGAACGGCCGCGCGTCGAGGTGGCACTTGCTGACGATGTAGTCAAGGTCACGCTTCCCGACCTCGCTGACAGTCGTCTCGAGCTCTACTTTCGCGCGATCCTCGGCTGTGAGCTGCAGGACGGCGTTTGGGTGTGTCCCCTTCGCCGTCGGTCTGGAAATGACCTGATCGTTCAAATCGCGACGCAGCTCCGCAGCCGTGGCTTCGAGGTAGCCGCTACCGGCGGTCCCGCCGACCAGGCCCTCCAGCGCGACATCGATCGACTGCGAAGCTTCGAGCGTGCTAAACGAGCTGCCCGCGACTTTCTGGGCTTGAACGACGAGGGACACCGAATCATCACCGTTGATGAAGGGCGCGCGATGGAGGCGCTTGAGGAGTCGGGGTGGAACAACGCCGAGCGAGCCTTGCTTCCCCATCAGCGCGAGTCGATGATGCATGCTCTCACTGCTGCCAACGCCGCCAACTTTTCGGTTCCCGGCGCTGGTAAGACCGCCACCTCGCTCGCTGTTGCCGTGACCCACCTCGCTCAAGGGGTGACCGATGCCGTTCTGGTTGTTGGCCCCCTTTCCTGTTTCCGACCCTGGGAGCGGGAGTCCGACACCGCGCTACCAGGGGTCTTTCGCGTGCGGCGCGTGCGTGGCATGCAGCGCGCCGCTCGTGCCGAGGTCTACGGAGCCACCGACCGGGGCGACCTGTTGTTGCTGAGCTATGCCACCGCCGCGCATGATCGTGCCGAGCTCGAAAAGCTGTGCGATCGGCTCGACGTGATGCTGATCGTTGACGAGTCTCACCGGGTCAAGCGCTTCCGGGGTGGCGAGTGGGCCCCCGCACTTGTCGAACTTGCCTCGCACGCAAAGGTGAGGATGATTTTGACCGGCACGCCAATGCCCCAAGGTCCGACCGATCTTTGGAGCCAGTTCAACATCCTTTGGCCAGGCGAGGAGGCCACTGGGAGCCGCGGAGCCTTCCAGGCTATGGTTGACGCCAGCTTTGGTGCGGCGATTGAGCGTCTGGAGCCCTTTTTTACCCGAACCCCGAAGGCGGCGCTCAAGCTTGAAGAAGCAGACTTCTACGCCCCCTCAGTTGAGTTGGCGCCTATTCAGGCTGACATCTATCGACTGATTTTCAGCCAGCTGCGCTCGGCGATTCCAACGGACGCGACGATGGCCGACAAGATCGAACGGCTGCGTCGCGCCCGCCCGATCCGCTTGATCCAGGCTGCCAGCAACCCCGACCTCCTCAACGAGGCTGACGGTTTCTTTGAGATTCCGCCAGTTGAAGAACCGTCAGGCACGCTGATGGAGCGCCTTGAGCGTTATCGCGAGCAGGGCGAGCTGCCGGCGAAGTTCGAGTGGGGGCTCGACTACCTCACAAGGGTCAAGAGTCGAAACGAAAAGTGTGTCGTGTGGACCACCTTTATCCGCAACATCGATCAGTTTGCCGATCTCGTTGAGGATCGCCTGGATGGACCAGTCCTCACGGTTGATGGCCGGGTTCCCGCCGCCGAGACGGTCGACCCAGAGATCAACGAGGCATTTGAGGACGAAGATCACACCGGGGAGGAGATCGATGAGACCCGCGAGCAACGCATCGACCAGTTCCTCGGTGCCGAGGGCTTCGCAATCCTGGTCGCTAACCCAGCAGCCTGTGCGGAGTCGATCTCACTCCACCGCGAGTGCTACCGGGCGCTCTACCTCGATCGCACCCATGATTGTGCACGCTGGCTCCAGTCAATCGACCGTATCCACCGCCTCGGATTGCCGGACGGGGTGCGGGTCGAGGTCCAGGTTCCAACCGCGACGCTATTGGGCGAAACGACTATCGACGGCCTCGTCCAGGCATCACTGCAGCGCAAGGAGGATCAGATGCAGCAGCTCCTGAACGCCGCAGAGCTTCGTGCGACCGGCCTGGCGGGTCAGGACACGATCGCCGCCGCCGAGGGTGAAGATGCCGACCTGGAGGCCCTTCTCCGGTATCTGCTCGGCGAGCAGTAATGATCCCCCGTGCAGCCGAGCAGCCAGGACCTTGAGTTCGCCGCCCGGGCAGTTTCGACGCTCCGCGCGCTTGGCCGAGACTCCTGGAGCGCTGCTGAGTTTGTAGCGATAGGTCGCTCATTGACGGGCGGCTCCATTGAAGAGTTGCTCGACTTTCTACGTAGCTGTGGTCTGGTCAAGGATGAATTCGGCTCCTGGGGTCTCAGCGATGTGGGTGAACAGGCTTTCGATGCTCTTGCCGCTGGCGATTGGGTCGTTTACGCCCATTCCCTGCTCACTGCCTCTGCGTTTGAGGACGAACTGATGAGACTGATCGAGGGCGCCACCGAGGAGCCGAATTCGTTGCGTTGCCCACTCGCTGCCCTGCCAAGGCTCGCTCCCCGAGCCGGCGTTCTCCTTACCTGGGACCCAGGTCTACGTCAAGGTGATGACCTCGTCGTGCCACTCTCGCTGCTTGACTCGCTGCTGGTCACCGAGGCCATGGGACGTTCTGCTGAGATTCCGCCATGGGTGTTGGATCGAAATGCTGTTGGCTGGCGCGCGGAGCTCTACACGCTCAGACTCGAACGCTCCCGCCTCGGCCCTCACCGCGTTCGTCATGTCTCCCGCGAGGTCGGGGATGGGTTTGGCTACGACATTGAGACGGATGCACCCGATTCACGGTTGATCGAGGTCAAGGGCTCCCGTAGCGCATCCCTTCGCTTCCACCTCAGCAACCGCGAGCTCGAGGGCGCTCGCGCCGATCCGGAACGCCACTTTCTCCATTTTTGGGGCGAGATCGATCTCGATCGCGATCCGGCAGACGAGTATTCAAGGTTGCGGGAACTCCAATATCCGGTCGTGATTAGCAAGCTTGCCAGCGCAATTGATGCTGGCGAGCTCGAGATGCAAGCGCGTTCCTGGCTTCTCACGGCTCCGGCAGTGCAGGACTCCGGCGGGGGGATGGGCGATCAAGAATGAACAGCAGGCGGGTACTAAGTGGGTACTAAGTTGAGCGAAACTAGGCCCAACTCGCACCAACTGGAACCGCTTGAACAAGCCAAAAACCAGCCTGGTCAACCAGCTCCAGAGAGCTCATAACCCGAAGGTCGCGGGTTCGAATCCCGCCCCCGCTATAGGACGAAAGCCCCGCAAATGCGGGGTTTTCGCGTTTCTGGAGACGTAGACAAGAGGCCGCAAGATGACCCCTGGGGCAACACGAGGTCTGGGAGAGGTCGATCCAGCCCTTGAAATCGGGCTGCCCGTCCACCTACGGTCGCCGCCGACATACGGCAAAAGCGCCCCCGCGCTGCGCAAACAGCCGGGGGCATGGCACAGGAAGGCAGGCTTCCCATGCAGGACCACCCTAAGTGCGCGAGGGACGAGTGCGCCATCACTACCTGGGAGGAGGACGATCGCGAGCAGGCAGCGATCCTTCGCCAGGTTCTGGAGCTTTATCCGGCGACGCTGACGATGGACGAGCTGGTCCGCGAAACGACCGGCGGCGGAACGCGGGAGTTCCCGGAGTTCGACGCGATCCAGCGGGCGGTTCGCGAGCTGGCCGGAACCGGCTTGCTTCATCGGCCCAGCGAGGACGAGCTGGTCCGGCCGACCCGTGCGGCCCACCGCTACTCGGAGCTGACCGGGGGTGCGGTCTGATGGCGAAGAACGACCCGAATCAAGCCTTGCTCGACGCCCTTCGGAACCCTCTACGGCGAAGCCTGCTGAGGCGCTATGTCGAGTCGGCCGAGATGCTGAGCCCGAAGCAAGTGGCGAAGCTGGAAAAGCAGCCGCTCTCCGGCGTCAGCTACCACGTCCGGGTTCTCCTCAAGTGCGGCGCGATCGAGGAAGCAGGCGACCGGCGGGTGCGGGGCTCGATCGAGCACTTCTACCTGCCGACCGACCTCGTCAAAAAGACGCCGTGGGTTCTGGCGACCCTCGGCCTGGAGAGCTGAACGATGGGGCGTGAGAGAGGACGCCAGGCGATCGAGCTCGGCTGGCGCTTCGGCCAGAACCTGGCCGAGCTGCGCGGCCGCGTCGGCTTGTCGCAGATCGGCACCGCCGAACGCGCCGGCCTGAACCGGACCGAGATCAACCTGCTGGAGCACGGCCGGCGCGTCCCGCGCCTCGACACGATTGTGAAGCTCGCCGGGGCGGTCGAAGTGGAGCCCTGCGCGTTGCTGACGGGGCTGGCCTGGGAGCTCGACCCGCCGAAGGAGGGGGCGAGATGAGCGGCCTCGGCCAGGAAGACAGATGGGTTCCGAGAGAGTGGGCCCTGGGCGAACGGTTCGGCGCGAACGTGGTCTGGTTTCGTCGCCGGGCCGGTCTGGCCCAGGGGGAGCTGGCGGACAGGATCGGGATCAATCGCTCGCTCCTCAGCATGATCGAGCACGGGCACCGGCTGCCTCGTCTCGACGTGATCCTCAAGCTGGTCGCAGCTATGGAGGTCAAGAACTGCGACCTCGTCGAGTGGATGTGGTGGGACCCGGCCCGCCATGAGCACTACGAGACCCCGTCGCCTATCGCAGACATCAGCGGCTATGAAGTTCGGGACTTCCACCTGCCGGCCGGCTTCCGGATATCGCCCGTCGGCTATGAGAGCGAGGAGCGGTTCAAGGACCGGCTCAGGCAGCGCATGGAAGACCCGGACCACCGCGCCGTGCTCGAACTGCTGCGCGACGACGCACCGCAGGTCGCTCCCCGCGAGAAGCCGGATGCGGCGTGGGTGTTGCGCACGGGGCAGGCGTTGAGGGCGCTTCGCGAGGAGCGGGGGCTGACCCGGCAAGAGCTCGCGGATCGCTCGCCGACCACCGCCGAGTTCATCGTGGGGATCGAGGAAGGCAAGTGCAGCGATCCCGGCCTGCGGATGCTGGAAGAGCTCTGCCGCGCCCTGAACGGGAACGGGTCCGCGCTCTCCGCTCAGATCGTGCCGTTGCGGGCTGCCCGAAAGGCCGCCGTTCAAAAGGTGCTGGACGAGCTGGCCGAGCGCGACGCCCGCGCCACCGAAGGGGGGAGTGTAGATGTCTCCCAGGCGACCTTTTAGCCCGGATTCCTCGCTTGTCGGTCTCGGAAGGGTCGTCAAGACGCTGCGCAAGGAGGCCGGCCTGACCCAGCTGGAGCTGGCCGCTCGGGCCGACCTCGACAACAGCATGGTCAGCCGCATTGAGCAGGGAGAGCGCAACCCCACTTGGGCCACGATCAGCAGGCTTTCTAGCGGGCTTGAGGTGCCGATGTGGGCGCTGGTCAAACGAGCCCATGAGTGGGGGCGGGGATGATGGTGCGGACCCCGCCTCAACTGAGCCCCGAGCCGACCCTGGCGGAGCGCTTCGGCCTCAACCTCTGGCGCTGCCGGCGTCGCGCCGATCTGTCCCAGGACGACCTCGCGAACCTCATCGGGGTCAGTCGGACCGTTATCAGCCCGCTGGAGCGCGGGCTGCGCCTCCCCCGCATCGACACCGTCCACAAGCTCGCCGCCGGCATGAACGTCTCGCCCTGCGTTCTTCTGGAGGGGATGGAGTGGCATCCCGGCCGCCATGTCGATGAAGATTTCTACGTCGAGCATCCGGCGGCGAGCTTGCGCAGGAGCGCCCGGTGTTGACGGCCGATCTCGAAATCCAGCTAGACGTGCTTGCCGAGGTCCTTCGCGAGGATCCCGACGTGCTGACGCTCCAAGCGCTCGCTGGCCGGGTGCTGGCGAATCCGCGCAGCCTCACCGGAGGCGTTGCGCTCGCCCGCGCCATTCGCGTCCTAGACGACGAGGGCTTGGTCTTCAGCGACGGTCTCCTGGTGCGGGCCAGCCGACCGGCGCTGTACTTCAAGCACCTGATCGCCTCGGTCGCCATCGACGTGCAGAGGTCGGCGGTATGACGAAGATCGTCGCCCCTCGTAGCTCTCGTAATGTCAGCGTTCGGCGCCTAGGTCAACTCAGATCAGCCATGTCAGCCGGGTCCGGGCACGTTTGCTTTGCCACGACGCTGACGTAGAAGAAACCGAGTAGGAAGCGCGTGGTCTCGACCCGGCCGTATTTGGCGAGCTCGCTCCACGGGTCGGAGTAGGCGTCGCCGGGCGCGTACTTGACCAGGAGGCGGGCGATCGGAGCGAGCAGGCGGTACGGCCCCCCCTGGGTCAGACCCATGTCCAGAACTACGACACTCGAGGAGGGACGCAGGCGCTCCCATGCCCGCGCCAACGCGGGACGCGGTTCGGGCATGGCCGAGTAGCTGAGACTGAACAGCACGCCGTCTACCTCACAGTCGACTTCGAGCTGGGTGGCGTCTTGTTGAAGTAGCTCGACGTTTGACCAGCCGTGCCGCTCGATCAGCTTGCGCGCCTCGGCCAGCATTCCGGGCGAGGCATCGACGCCGATGATGGTCCCGCTCGGGCCGACTGCATCGACCAGGTAGGGGAAGTTGCGGCCGGTGCCGGCGCCGATCTCCAAGACGGTGTCGCCCCGCTTGAGCCCGAGAGCCGCCACCGCCCTGCGGCGGGCCGGCGGAAAGATCAGGTACAGGGGCTCAAGCACGCTGTAGGTGCGGGCGATGCGGTCGTAGCGCCTCGCGTTGGCGCTCTGGGATCTGCGGGTCGGGTGATCTTTGGAGGAGTTCATGGCGCCGACCATATACTACGTTTCTGTAGTAGATTGCCAACTGCGATGAATGGCGAGAAGCCCAGCCGCAAGGACTTCGGCCCGTTGGAGAGCGAGGTCATGGAGGTCGTGTGGCGAGCCGGTCGCCCGGTGGCAGTGAGAGAGGTCGTTGACGATCTGAACGAGTCCCGATCCGAGCCGCTTGCCTACACGACCGTGATGACGGTGATGAGCCGCCTGGCCGAGAAGGACGCGCTCTATCGCCGCAAGTCCGGGCGCAGCTACATCTACGAGGCCAATGCCCCCGACGCCGCCGGCATCGCGGTCCGAGACGTGCTGCGCGCCTACGGCGAGGTGGCGGTGGCTCACTTCGTGGATGAGGCACGCGCCGACCCTTCGCTTCGGCGCCGCCTGCAACGACTGCTGGACGACGATGGATAGCCCAACCCGGAACTTCGTCGGACTGATTGGAAGCTCCGCCGCGCTGGCCGCCTACCCAGTCTGCGGGTTCATCGCCTACGTCCTGATTCCGCTTCTCAGCCTTTCTCCGGGCGCGCTGGCTCACCTTGGACCCGTCTGTCTGTTGCCGGCGATCGCGCTTACCGTCTTGGTCGCCATATCCATCGGCCTCGCCTCGAAAATGCTCGCGCGCCAGGTATCAGCCTCCCGCCGCCTTTCGCGTCGAGTTCGAGCACTTGCGCTTCCGCCGCCGCCCGAGCTGTCGGTCGCGGCAAAAGCAAGCGGGCTGGACGGCAGGGTGACGGTGGTGGATTCCGCCGAGCAGTTCTCCTTCGTCTACGGCATCCTCGTTCCCCGCGTCGCCATCGGTCGGGGTTTTCTCGAAAGCCTCACGGCCGAGGAGCTTCTAGCCACGCTTGAGCATGAGCGCTACCACGTTCGGCACCTGGACCCGCTTCGCGCCCTGCTCGGAAAGACGCTGACCGAGGCGTTCTTCCTCCTGCCCGCCCTCGAGGTTCTGCGCCTTCGCTACGAGGCCGGTCGCGAGCTGGCCGCCGATCGTCGCGCCGAGCGCGCCGGCGGTCGCCGCGCGCTTCTCGGAGCCCTGGCGAAAGCGTTGGAGGAGCCGGGCTGCGAGTCGGTGATAACCGTCTCCCTCGCGGACCCCGGACTGCTGGATGCGCGTATCTCTCGCCTCGAAACCGGGAGGGCGCCTGCGCTGGCAAGAATCGGCGTTCAAGGCCTTCTCACCTCGGCGCTCGGCGCTGTTTCCTTCCTCTTGCTGCTCATCGCGGCGGTGGTCGGCCTCGGTGGAACCTCGGCGCTCGCCAGCCTGGCCGCCGACGAACTCAGCCCCAGCGGCGCGCTGCTCAGCGCCTTGTGTGCCGCGCCCGTCGTCGCCCTGGTCGGATTGGCCTATTGGCGCCTAGCGAGGCGAGCAAGCGAGCCTCTGCCTCCGAGAGATCGCACATGAGCAAGGGCGTGCCGCAAGCGCTGCCACCCGGCCCGCGCGCTCCGGCCGCGGTCAATATGGCCCGTCTCGTCCAGCGTCCGCTTGAGTCCTTGATCGGCTGGCGCGAGCGCTACGGCGACGCCTACACCGTCAAGCTCCCCGTCTTCGGCACTGGCGTCTACGTGTCCGATCCAGACGCGATCCGCGAGATGCTGACCGGAGACCAGTCCGACCTTCATGCCGGTGAGGCCAACGCGCCCCTCGCTCCTGTCCTCGGCGACAAATCGGTCCTGATCCTCGACGGGCGCGAGCACCTGCGTCAACGAAAGCTGCTGCTGCCCCCCTTCCAGGGGTCGGCGATCCAGAACTTCCGCGACGTGATCCGCGAGGTCTCTGAGGCCGAGGTCGAGGTGAGGTTGCTGCCGCGCCTCGTCGGCGCGTCGGGCGGGGTCGCGGTCGGCGGACCCTCGCCGCTGGAGATCATCCGGGCGTCCAGGTGCGCGACGTTGCGATCCACGTACTCCCTCACCTTCCGCGATCCCTCACGGAGCTCCCGGAGGTCAGCAGCAGCGATCGCCGGGTCCAGATGGTCGCCAACCTCGCCCGCATACTGCTCCGCCCAGGCGTCCTCGGCGACTCGCCGCCAGTAGGGGTCGTGGTCGTCCTCGCTCCACAGGCCGAGCCACCAGTCGCGCGTCAGGAGGTCGGGCGTCTCGCCGACCTCTAGGATCAGCCGGCCGAGGCTGGCGACCTGGTCGTCGGTATCCGCCTGGCGCCGGACGGCGATCGCCTGGGTTTTCGCGTAGGTGTTGAACAGGAACTCCCACAGATAGGACTCGGTGCCTTTCAGCGCCGGGTTGCCGTTGACGATCTCCTCCATGCGCTTCCAGGCGAAGCGCTCCAGGTGCATCGTGTAGATGTCGTCCGTGATGCCCTGCTCGAACCAGCGGCGCCACTTCTCGATGCGAGGGTCGGTCATATCTCGGATCGTGGCGGATCGGACATCGGCGGAACCTCTCAGGCGCCGGGCGTCGTCACCAACTATGCCTTGTCCACCCGGCTCGGCGCGATCACCGAGACGACGAGATACGGCCCTTGCTCGATCCAGAGGTCGTGCTGGGTCGGGCTGAGCCACCGCGCGGATTCGAACGCTTGGGGCGCGAGGTAGAAACCCGTCCCCTCGTCGTCCCCCACGACGAAGAAATGCGCATCGTGATCGTTCCACTCCTCGGGTCCGGCGTCGAGGCCCGGCATCACCGCGGGCCCTCGGTTCATCGCCCGCTGCAAACGGCCGCTCATGAACCCGACCGTGATGCTCGGTTCACCCTTTCCTCCGACCGTCAGCTTGATCTCGACAGGCTCGCCGATCAGTCCCAGGAGGGCCGCGAGGGTTTCCTCAAAGCTCAGATTCAAGATAGAAGGAGACGCTAGGGAGGTCGCCGGACGAAGGCCGCTCTACCGGGTGGCACCATCTGTGAGGCTCCCAATCAGTGTTGGGGGCCGGTTGATCGGCTCCACCGCGTCGTTATCGCGCGGCTTATGAGGTTAATCGCCTGGTCGATCTCATCATGTTTTGGCATGGAGTCAGCACCATGAAGCGCCCTGTTGCGTGCCTTTCGAAGCTTTCTAATGCGTCGCATTTCCTCGTCCGTGAATGGAATGCCCTCGTCAGTCAGGACCTTCTCAAGCCGCGCCTGGGGCGACCAGGAGTTCAGCCACTGTCGAAGCACGTTTCCGACGCGCTTTGACTTCGCCTCGGTCATCCCCTCGGTCGCCCGGTCGACGGCGGCGGCGATTTCCTCGTCGGTGAACTCCGGCTCCGGGCCACGGTCTCCGAGGTAGAACTCGATGGCCTCCCAAAGTGCAGCGACCCGCTGTACGGGGTCGCGAACGGTAATCGCCCGGTGGAGCGCGAGCAGCGCCTGGCGGTCGCCGAAATCAATCTGCGTGGGCATCGCTGGCGTGAGCCAGCGCGAGTCCGGTGACAGCTCCACGTCTCGCGCGGGTTGCGCGACAGCCGTATCGCGCCACCAGCGGCGCCCAACCGTCGCCACGGGAAAGACCGCCACCCCCGGCAGCCGCTCTACGACAGTCAGCGTGACAGCGCGCTCGTATGGTTCGAGTTGGCCATCGGGTGAGTGAGACCACGAGTAGCGCAGCCGCGAGGTGAGCCATGCCGTGGCGCTATCGATCAAGTCGAGACCCTCCCGTTCGGCCTCGTACATGTACTTCGCTGGGACGGGCACCCGCGCGAATGCCTCAACCTTCTCCAGGGGTCCGGCGAACTGTGTCTCGAAGGTCGGGTTGAAGCGCAGGAGCATCTCCCGCCCCGCATCGCCGGAGACCAGCTCGACCACGCCCACCTTCACGGCTTCACGAATATCTAGACCGCGAAGGGGCGCGAGCACCCAAAGCGGCTCGAATGCCACAGCCTCGGCAAGCCCGTCGATGTCGATGTCCTCCGGATCGAAACCCGCTTCACGAGCGGCGAGGTAAACGACCTCACGCGCGTCGATCTGCTGGACAACCATCGGTGGCAGCAGCGACTCCGACATCATGGTCGCGCTGCGGACCGATAGAGCTACCTCCCCGTCCTCGGGCTGCGCCTCGAATATGCGTCCGTGCATCACGTATTCGCTGTCGATCGAGACGTGCGCCGGCCCGGCCCAGTCGGCACCTCGCTCCGCAATGGCGTAGGCGGCGACTCTGCCGCTGGCGTTGTCTGGCTCGTTGATCTCGGTGGTAAGACGGCCGCCGGAGCACATAAACGTTCGCCCTCCGACAGTGATGGCGAACCCGGTCATTGGGAGCCACGTTACTCAGCAGCGCTTGATGCTCGGCGGCAGTCGCCCCGGACGAGGTCAAAAGCCCGGCCTGGCCTGCCCTCTCTGGGGCAACAAATGGGGCAACATGCCCCACAGATTCCAGCCGATCTCCACGTAGCTCGATTCCGCAGAAACCGCTTGAAACCGTGCCCCACGTAGTCCAGCGGGTCTCTGGTTCGGACTCATAATCGGACCGTCCTTGTGGGAACCCGAGGGTCGCAGGCTCGCCCGGATGCAGTGCACCAAATCCCCGCCGTTGATTCACTGGGCGCGCTTCGGTAACCCGGATCAGCGAGAGGCGAAGGAAAGAAAGGTTGACCCTCTTAGCCAGTCTACAATTCACAGCTACAAAACCGAGCGTTTATAGCTCAAGGAGGGCTTGTGCCGGGATGTTTTGCGGGGCTGCTGAGGTGATCTCAAGGACGGCCAGGAGGCATGGGAAGGGCAAGCGGCTGTTTCGGCCTCAGGGCGCCCATCAGCTTCAGGCGGCCTTGGGCGTGATCTGCCTTACGGCTCTTGTGCTCTGTTCGCCGGCATCGGCGGCGGCGATCACCCATTCGGGGACGTTGCGAGCGGCGGTGGCCGACAACTTTCGAACTGGCCGATCGACCACCAGGTACACCCTGGAAACTGCCCGCGGAGGCGAAATTCGGCTGCGGCCGACCACTCTCGCGGCGGAACCTGGGGAAAACGTGGTGGTCACAGGCAAGGTGCGTGATGGCGTCGTCGCCGGAGCCGTTCGGAGATCGCCAAACGAACTCCAGCCCCTCGCGCCATCGTCGGCACTTGGAGTCGGAGCAGCGCAAGCCGCGGAGGCTCCCGCCGAAGAAGGCGTGCGCAAAGTTGCCGTGCTCATGGTCAACTTCGCCTCCGACACTAGACAACCCTACTCGCAGGACGAAGCGCGCTCGCAGGTGTTCACTGCGACCAATTCGGCCAGCGCCTTCTACCAGGAGGAGTCCTACGGCCAGATCTCCCTGACCGGCAAGCTGCGCTCCGACGGCGACGTCTTCGGCTGGTTCACCCTTTCCGGCGCCACGGCCGGTTGCCCCGTCGACGACTGGGACGATGAAGCCGACCAGGCTGCCCTTGACGCCGGCGTCGACCTCAGCGGCTATCAGGACATCGTCTACGTCTTCCCCCATCAAAGCACCTGTCCTTGGGCCGGAATCGCGGTGCTCGGTGGTGCCCGCGCCAATATCAACGGAGACCTTCGCTCACCAGTCATCGCTCATGAGCTCGGCCACAACATGGGGCTCCAGCACGCCGGGAGCTGGACCTGTACTTCCGGCGGCGTGAGAGTCCAGATCAGCAAGACCTGCACGATCAGCGAGTACGGTGACCCCTTCGACACGATGGGGAGCATCGGCTACCGGCACAACAGTGGCTGGAACCTGGCCAAACTCGGCATCCTTGGCCCCGAAAACGTCGAGACGATCACCACCTCGGGTACCTACGCCCTGCGCGCGGCGCTGGCGCCGACCAGCGAACCAACGGTGTTGCGCCTCCCGCGCGCCCGCGCGCCCAATGGCAGCGTCTCCTCCTGGTACTACCTCGAAATCAGGCAGACCGGCGGCATCTTCGAGAACGTCTCCGACGCCTCCGCGACGGGTGTATCAATTCGTGCGACGGCGGAAGGCCAATCGCCGGAGACTCTGCTGCTCGATGCCAACCCGGCGACGTCGACCTTCGCTGATGCCCCATTGAAAGTCGGAGAGACGTTTGACGGAGGACCGGTACAGATCAAAACCCTCTCGGCGGGGGGTGGGCACGCGACCGTGGAAGTCGAAGTCGATACCGAGCCTCCTAGCCGCCCGGAACTCGAAGCGACCCTCAGTGCCGAAGGGGTGCAACTCAACTGGGTGAGCAGCGACAACGTGGGAGTGGAAACCTATTTCGTCTACCGCGATGGCGAGGTGCTGACGAGTGGCTCAGACCCGAGCTTCCTCGATCGCTGGGCTCCGGCAGGCGACCACGATTACGTCGTCGTCGCGCGTGACGAATCCCGAAACGAAAGCGAACCGTCCGAACCCCTGACGGTCACCGTTCCGAGCAGGTCGGGACCGACCTGCTCGGAGGGGAAGTGCAAGCTCGCGTATCGCTACTCCGGAGCGCCCGCAACCTGGACCGTGCCGCCAGGTGTGAACGGCGCATCTTTGACCGTGGACGGCGCGGCGGGCGGAGGCATCGGTGGAGGGCCGGACCGGATTGGCGGGAACGGGGGGCGGGTCTGGGCGACGCTGGAACCGCTGACGCCGGGACAGGTGGCGGAAATCAGCATCGGGGGGCAGGGCAAGCCCTACGCCGAAGGGGGTGTCGGGGGCTTCAACGGCGGCGGCAACGGCGGCATCGGGGGAGGGGGCGGTGGCTACACGACGTTCGCGCTCGACTCCACGCTCGAGGTTCTTGCCAGCGGGGGTGGCGGTGGCGGTCTGGATGGCGCCAACGGCACGTTGAGCGCGACCGGCGGCCATGGCGGCGCCGGCGGCCAGCTGGGTTCTGCCGGCACCGCCGGCTTTGGCAACACCGCCCAGGGGGCGACGCTAAAAGGCGGCAAGGGAGGCATCGGGGGTGGCGCAGGCGCCACGGGCGGAGAAGGAGGACAGGTGACCGGCTCGGCCGCTTGCCCTGGAGGCGCTCATGCGGGCGCGTTAGGCGCGCCGGGAAGCAGCCTCAGCGGCGGCGGTGGAGTCGCAAATGCCGGCGGCGGTGGAGGAGGTGGCTACGTCGGCGGCGGCCAGGGTGGTGGAGCCGCTGGCGACAACTGCGGCGCCACGGCAGGCTCGGCAGGCGGAGGGGGCGGGTCCAGCTTCGCGGCGCCTGGCCTACAGGCAAGCTTCGGAACGGCCAGCGGAGAAGGCGACGGATGGCTGTCTGTCGAATACGACGATCCGGTGGGGCTCGCGGCCCGCGGCTACACGACCTACGGGGATCAGGAGCTCGACGTTGCCGCCGACCAAGGCGTTCTCGCGGGCGGGTCGCTCCCCGAAGGTGCTGCGCTGACCCTGGTCAATCCTCCGGCCCACGGGACCTTCGCCTTGCAGGACGACGGGTCGTTCACCTACGTACCGGAACCCTCCTATCTCGGATCGGACTCCTTCGACTACAGAGCCACCGACCCGGCGGGCAACTACGCCGAAGCCACGGCCGCGCTGAACGTGGCAGGTCCGCCGTCGGCGGCAATCTCCTCGCCGCCCGCCGGCGGTACCTATGTGATCGGACAGACGGTGCCGACCGCTTTCTCGTGCAGCGAGGGGATCGGCGGAACCGGCCTCTCCTCCTGCAACGACTCAGGTGGTGCTACGAGCGTGAGCGGGAGCGTCGGCCACCTCGACACTTCGTCAGTCGGAGATCACACCTACACGGTGGCGGCTGCGTCGAAAACCGGGCTGACCGACAGCACCTCGATCGGCTACACCGTCGTGCCGCAGCCGCAGCCCCAGCCGCAGCCGCCTGAGGAAAAGGAAGGGACGCCGGGGGGCTCCGAAACGCCAGGCGGTGGCGGTGACAAGCAGCCCCTCGAAGTTGAGTTATCCGCTGGTGTCGAGAGAAGGTCGCTGCGCGAGCTGTTGCAGAGCGGGAAGCTCATCATTGCCGTCAAGGTCGATGATGAAGCGAAGCTGGTGGTGACCGGACGGGCCAAGCTCCGGCTTAGCGCTAATCGGTCGGATGCGACGCGCCTCGTCGCTGTCTTCAAGAAAGAGATCGTCCGCTTCTCCGCGGCCGGCAAGCGGAAGCTGGTTTTGGCTTTGACTCCAGGAGGTCGCAGAGCGCTCCGGCGTCTAACGAAGGTGAGGATCGTAATCATTGGGGGGGCGACCGATGCGATCGGCCGCGCGGCGAGAAGTAGCCTGAGTCTGACCTTGGAAGGGTGAGCACGGATCAGGCTGGGCTGGGGCAACAAATGGGGCAACATGCCCCACAGAGTTCAGCCGATCTCAGCCGATCTCGATTTCATGAAAACCGCTTTAGACCGCGCCCCACATAGCCCAGCGGGACCCCAGGTTCGGGCTCATAATCGGACCGTCCTTGTAGGAACCCGAAGGTCGCGTAAGTGTGCTCCTCGACTTTCGTCTCGTCAGCCCCAGGACGAGGGTAGCGCGAACATTCCCCAATCTGGCTCTGCTCAAGGTCCTGCGGACCCTGTCGGGCTGCCGCAGGGTATCGGCTGGCAACCGAATTAAGCCCACCCTAGAGCTGATCATGCAGCCCCACGGTTCGATTGACCCCGCAATAAATGGGTATCAATACGTTATCACTGATCAATTGAAAGGGTGATCTAAGTGGGTTGGTTCTGGTTGCGTTGGGGGCCTCGGACTAACTGGACCGTGAAGGGGCCGCGACGGCTGCCGCTGCTCCTCAGCGCCCTCCTCACGAGCCTCGCCCTGCTTCTTGCCAGCGCTCCCTCGGCCTCCGCCCTCCCCGAAAAGTTCTTTGGCCTCCACTGGGGTGGCCCCAGCAACCAGACTGCCGCCGACATGGAAGCAGTCGCCCACTCGGGCGCCAAGTACTACCACCTGCAGCTCTCCCGGACCAGCAACGTAGCCGCCGTATACGACCCGGTCTTCCAGCTCGCCTGGCAACAGGGCATCACGATCCTCCCCTACCTCTATAGCGGCGGGCCGACCGGTGGCCAATTTCCCACCCTGGAACAACTCGAAGCAGAAGGGAACGGGCCGGGCACCTGGATCTGGTTCGTCTACGACGTCGTGCACCGCTACGGCTTCCAGGGCGACTTCTGGAACGGCAAGTCAAACCCCAAGCCGGTTCCCGAGTGGGAGATCTGGAACGAGCCGAATCTACGTGAGAACAACCCCGGGGGCGCGAGCGTGTATCCAGAAAGCTACACCCGCTTCGCTCGCCGGATTGCCGTCGCAGTTCAAGAAGCCCAGAAAGAAAAGAGCGGTGTCGGCACCAGGGTCAACTTCGGCAATCTCTTCTCGGCCGCAACCTGCAAAGACGGTGCGAATTGCGGAGAAGGCATCAACTACAAGTCGATGAACGTCGGCCTCTTCCTCGAAAAAGCCAAGAATGTGGATCCCGGCGGCTCCAATTTCACCGGTCTTGCCCTGCACCCATATTCCTTCGCAGGCGGGAGCGAGGGCGTAGAAACAAATGTCAACTTCGCTCGCGAAAAGCTCAACCAGTTCTTTGGTGGCTCAACCAAGGAGATCTGGATTACCGAGTTGGGCTGGCTCGCCGAAGGCGGCGATGCCGGCCACCCTGCTTCCGGTGAGGAAAAACAGGCCCAGTATTTGACCGGAAGCTTCAACTGGATTCAGTCGGTGCAGGCAAGCATGAACATCCAATCGCTGGTCTACTTCAACTACCACGACTTCGTCGCTGAAAAAGAAAGCGAAAAATGGGCCGAGCATGCCGGCTTGCGCCGCCTGGATAACAGCTTCCGTCCCGCTTGGTATGCCTTCCAGGCACAGACTGGTGCCCCCACCTGGCCTTCTCCACCACCACCCGCCCCGCCTGTTCGTGTCAGCTTTGCCGACGCGCCGAACGCGCAGTCGGCATCAACTTGGACCTGGGACAGCACCAGCGGCTGGCAACAGTATCCACTGTGGGGTCATAGGATCGCCGACGGCTCCAGTCCTGAGACGCTGACGGACGGGGGAGGATCGCCTCATGTCTTTTACGTCGATGAATCGTATGGCAATACGATCACTCATTGGAAGTGGGGCAACGGCTGGGAACAGGAACCGTTGTTTGGCCATACCGTGGCGGTAGGATCGAGCCCCTCAGCTATTCAAGTCGGCGGCACCCTGCATGTCTTTTTCGTAGACGCCTCGAACAACAATACGATTACCGACTGGAAGTGGAGCTCCGGGACCGGCTGGCAGCAGGAATACTTCTATGGGCACTCGGTCGCTGCGGGGACCAGCCCGAGCGCGATGGTTGATAGCAGTGGCAACCCGCGTGTCTACTTCGTAGACGCCTCAGACAACAACACGATCACCCAGTGGAAGTGGAACTCAGGGACGGGTTGGCAGCAGGAATTCTTCTGGGGCCACCCGGTCGCTGCGGGAAGCAGCCCGAGTGCGATGGTTGATAGCAGTGGCAACCCGCGCGTTTACTTCGTCGACGCCTCATACAACAAAACGATCACTCAGTGGAAGTGGAACTCATTGACCGGCTGGCAGCAGGAATTCTTCTGGGGTCACCCGGTGGCTGCAGGAAGCAGCCCGAGTGCGATGATGGTTAATGGCATCCCGGAGGTGTTCTTCGTTGACGCGCCCAACAACAACACGATCACGGCGTGGGCTTGGGCGTCGAGCACCGGCTGGCTGCAGTACCCGTTCTGGGGTCATCCCGTTGCCACGGGATCAAGTCCGAGCGCCGTGATGAACGGCACCACTCCGAACGTCTACCTCGTCGACGCCGCGAATCTCAACTCGATCACTGATTGGCAATGGAACCCGAGCAGCAGCTGGCAGCAGATATTTCTTTACGGGCATGAAGTCGCAACCAAATCGAGTCCCAGTGGCTTCTCTGGCTAGGAATTAGGAATGGATCAGGAGGGCGATGCTCCAGGACTTCTCCTGCGCGAGCGAAACCTCCTGCACGGCGGCCGGCAGTCGGGAAGGCGCCGAAGGAACGACCGAGACCCTGGCCGAGAAGTGGAACGGGACCAGGCTTGTCGATCCAGGGCACCTCGAACCCCTCGGGGGCGGACTTCAGCTCCCTCTTCGGCGTCTCGTGCCGCAGCACCACCTGCGTGGGCGTGGGGTGGAGCACGGATGGCTCGGGGGTCGACACGACGCTGGGGGCGCGTTGAATCGCTGGGGCAACAAATGGGGCAACATGTCCCACAGATTCCAGCCGAGTCCAGCCGATCTCGATCTCGCGAAAACCGCTTGAAATCTAGCTCCACGTAGTCCAGCCGACTCCAAGGCGCGGGCTCATAACCCGAAGGTCGCAGGTTCGAATCCTGCCCCCGCTATAGAGAAAAGCCCCGGAAACGGGGCTTTTTTCGTGTCTAGGCCATGTGTCACAGGCGCCGCGGGTTACAACCGGGTCACAATTTTGCGAAATCAGGGCGCTGGGCGCCATTTGGCCGGTCGCACGAGGCAGCGGCGATTCACCTGGGCTATCCCCTAAGTGGTGGGGAAGAGAGCTCGGCGGACTTGGGCTCCGATCTCAAGGTCCTCACGAGCTTGGACCACCACGACGGGAACGGCTGCGCTGGCGTCGGAGAGCCGTTGGTCGCCGTCAGCTTCGGCGTTGAGCCGCGGGTCGAGCCCGATACCCAGGAAGTCCATCCTGGCCACCGCAGCGGTTCGCACCCGATCCGAGTTCTCGCCCACCCCGCCGGTGAAAACGAGAGCGTCGAGTCCGCCCATCGCCGCCGCCATCGCGGCGATGGCGGCGGCGAGGCGGTGGATGTAGACATCGAAGGCGAGCCGGCAGCCCTCGTCGCCCTCCCCGATGCCGGCGACGATCTCGCGCATGTCGCCGGAGCGGCCCGAGAGGGCGAGCAGGCCCGATTCACGGTCGAGCGCTCGCTCCATCTCCTCGGCCTCGATACTGCCGTGGCGCTGGACCCAGAGCAGCAAGCCCGGATCGATCGAGCCCGAACGGGTCGCCATTACCAGTCCCTCAAGGGGGGTGAAGCCCATCGTCGTATCCACGGAATGGCCACCCTCGACGGCGCAAAGCGAGGCGCCGGCGCCGAGGTGGGCGGTGACGGTTCGCAGCTCGGCGAGCGGGCGGCCCAGCAGCTTGGCGGCCCGCCGGCTTGCATAGGCGTGAGAGAGGCCGTGGAACCCGTAGCGGCGCAACGGCCAGCGCTCGCGCCATGCCGCCGGTAGCGCGTAGGTCGACGGCGCCGCAGGCATAGTCGAATGAAAAGCGGTGTCGAAACAGGCGACCGTCGGTAGCCCCGGCGCCAGGGCCTCCAGCGCCCGGATCGCCGCCACCGCTGGCGGGTTGTGAAGGGGGGCGAGATCGGCGAGGTGGTCGAGCTTGTCCTCGACGCTCGGGTCGAGGACGGTCGGGCCGGTGAAGTCGGGGCCGCCGTGGACGACCCGGTGGCCGGCTGCCTCGATCAGCCCGCCGTCCGCCAGGATCGCCTCCAGCTCCTCGCGCAGCGCGGACTCGTCTCCGATCGAGCCGCTGTCCCGCGAGCAGACCACGCGGTCCTCCTCGTCGAGCACCCGCAGCTTCAGGCTCGAGGAGCCGGCGTTGACGGTGAGGATGCGGCCGGGCGGGGGCACCACCGTCAGGCCTGGTCCCAGGTCCAGTCGCGGACCTCGGGCATGTCCTCGAGGTGCTCGCGCACGTAGGAGTGGTGGCGGTCGAGCATCTCCTCGCAGTGGGCGTGCAGCTCGGCCGCGCCGGCCGGCGTCCGCTTCGCCCGCCGCAGCGCCTCCAGCGCCAGGTGGTAGCGGCTCATCCGGTTCAGCACGACCATGTCGAAGGGCGTGGTCGTCGTCCCCTGCTCGTTGAAGCCGCGGACGTGGAAGCGGCCGGGGTGGGGATGGCCGTGGAGGAGCTGGTGCAGGGCGCGGGCGTAGCCGTGGAAGGCGAACACCACCTCGTCGTCGCGGCCGAAGAGCTCGACGAAGCGCTCCTCCGGCATGCCATGTGGATGGGCTTCGGGCGGGAACAGCGTCATCAGGTCGATCACGTTGACGACCCGCACCCGCAGCTCCGGCGTGTGGCGGCGCAGCAGCCAGGCGGCGGCGAGCGTCTCCTGGGTCGGGATGTCCCCGGCGCAGCCGAGGACGACGTCGGTGTCCTCGCCGTCGTCGCTGCTCGCCCACTCCCAGCGCGAGGCACCGGCGGCGGCGTGGGCTTGCGCCTGCTTGTAGGTCAGGTACTGCAGCTGCGGCTGCTTGTCCTCGACGATCAGGTTGACGTAGTCGCGGCTGCGCAGGCAGTGGTCGGCGATCGCCAGCAGGCAGTTGGCATCGGGCGGGAAGTAGATGCGGACAACCTCGCCGCGGAGGCTGAGCATCGTGTCGATCAATCCCGGCCCCTGGTGGCTGAAGCCGTTGTGGTCGTTGCGCCAGCAGGTCGAGGTGAGCAGCAGGTTGAGCGAGGCGACCGGGGCGCGCCACTCCAGCCGCCGCATCTCCTCCAGCCACTTGGTGTGCTGGATCGCCATCGAGGCGGAGACCATCGCGAAGGCCTCGTAGGTGGCGAAGAGGCCGTGGCGGCCGCTCAGCAGGTAGCCCTCGAGCCAGCCCTGGCAGTTGTGCTCGGAGAGGACCTCCATCACCCGGCCCTCGGGGGAGACGTTGGTGTCCTCGGGGCGGGCATCCATCAGGCAGCGGTCGGAGACCTCAAAGACGGCGCCGAGCCGGTTGGAGTCGGTCTCGTCGGGGCAGAAGAGGCGGAAGTTGTCGGGGTTGGCCGCGTAGAGGTCGCGCAGCAACAGGCCGAGGCGTTTGGTCGATTCGGCGTGCTCGGCTCCCGGCTCGCGGACCTCGATCGCGTAGGCGGATGGGTCCGGGATCTCCAGGGGGACGAGGCGGCGGCCGCCGTTGGCCTGTGGGCTCGCGCCCATGCGATCCTCGCCCTTCGGCGCCAGCGCGGCCAGCTCCGGGACCAGGCGCCCCTGCTCGTCGAAGCGCTCATCCGGGCGGTAGCTGCGCATCCACTGCTCCAGCATCGCCAGGTGCTCGGGGTTCTCGCGGACGCCTTTCAGCGGCACCTGGTGGGCGCGGAAGGTGCCCTCGACCGCGACGCCGTCGACCTCCTTCGGCCCGGTCCAGCCCTTCGGGGTGCGGAGGACGATCGCCGGCCAGCGCGGGCGCCGCGCCATCGCCTGCGGGCGCCGCGCCTGCGCCTGGATCGCGGCGATCCGCTCTCGCGACTCCTCCAGCGCGGTGGCGAACTCGCGGTGGACCTGCCGCGGGTCGTCGCCGGAGACGAAGTGGCATTCGTAGCCGTGGCCGGCGAGCAGGTCGGCGATCTCGCTCTTGCGCGCCCGCCCCAAGACAGTCGGCCCGGAGATCTTGTTCTCGTTGAGGTGCAGGATCGGCAGCACGGCTCCGTCGCGGGCCGGGTTGAGGAAGCGCGCGCCCTTCCACGAACCCTCCAGCGGCGCCGTCTCCGCCTCGCCGTCGCCGATCACGCAGGCGACCAGCAGGTCGGGGTTGTCGAAGGCGGCGCCGAAGGCGTGGACGAGCGCGTAGCCGAGCTCGCCTCCCTCGTGGATCGAGCCCGGCGTCGGCACGCTGACGTGGCTGGGGATTCCGCCGGGGGTGGAGAACTGGCGCACCAAGCGGCGCAGCCCGCGCTCGTCGGCGGAGACCTCCGGGTAGACCTCGGAGTAGGTGCCCTCCAGGTAGACGTTGGCGACCAGGGCCGGGCCGCCGTGCCCGGGTCCGGCGACGTAGAGGACCTCGTCGGCGGTCTCGCGGATCAGCCGGTTGAGCTGGGCGTAGACGAGGTTCAGGCCGGGGGAGGTGCCCCAGTGGCCGAGCAGCCGCGGCTTGATGTGCTCGGGCGCCAGCGGCTCGCGCAGCAGCGGGTTGTCCTGCAGGTAGATCTGGGCGACGGTGAGGTAGTTCGCCGCCTCCCAGTAGGCGACGAGGCCGTCCAGCTCGGCTTCGCTCAGCTCGGGCACCGCCGACGAGGTTAGCTTCACCCCATGCCCGAGGCAGCGATTCTCTTCCTGGCAGCCTGCGGCACCGCGCTCGCCACCGGCCTCGGGGCGGTGCCGGTGTTCCTGCTCGGCTCGCGCGCGCCGTCGCGCTGGCGCCCACCCTGCTCGGCTTCGCCGCCGGGTGATGGGGGTGGCGGCGGTCGCCGGTCTGAACGGCAGCAGCAGCAGCAGCAGGACCGCGTTCCGGGCCTGGGTGAGGAAGAGGATCTCGATCAGCGGCGCGCCGGAGAAGGATCGAGCGCATCTGCTGATTCATACTCCCCCCGGGTGCGGTTCGCGCGAACGCTTCGACAGAGGTGGCTCCTCGCCTGGATCGGCGCCCGGCTGTTCGACCGCCGCGACCTCTCCGCCTGAGCTGATGCAGGCGATGGTCCTCGAGCGAGCCGGCCAGCCACTGCGGCTGACCGAGCTTCCCGATCCCGAGCCGGGCCCCGGCCAGATCCTGCTCGCTGTGGGCGCCTGCGGCGTCTGCCGCACCGACCTCCACATCCTCGACGGCGAGCTCAGCGAGCCGACGCTGCCGCTGGTGCCCGGCCACCAGATCGTCGGCACCGTGACCGGGGCGGGGGAGGGGGCGGAGCGCTTCGAATCGGGACAGCGGGTCGGCGTTCCCTGGCTCGGCTGGACCGACGGGGAGTGCCGCTATTGCCGCGGCGGCCGCGAGAACCTCTGCGAGCACGCCCGCTTCACCGGCTATGACATCGACGGCGGCTACGCGGAGCTCGCTGTCGCCGAGGAGCGCTTCTGCTTCCCGATCCCCGCCGGCTACCCCGACGAGCAGGCCGCGCCGCTGCTCTGCGCGGGACTGATCGGCTACCGGGCGCTGCGCCTGGTCGGAGAGGCCGAGCGGATCGGCCTCTACGGCTTCGGCGCCTCCGCCCACATCCTCTGCCAGGTCGCGGTCCACGAAGGCCGCCGTGTGTTCGCCTTCACCCGCGGGGGTGACGCCGCGGCTCAGGAGTTCGCGCGTTCCCTCGGCGCCGAGTGGGCGGGGTCCTCTGCGGAGATGCCACCCGAGCAGCTCGACGGCGCGATCGTCTTCGCCGCCGCGGGGGAGCTGATGCCGGCGGCGCTGCGGGCCAGCGCCAAAGGCGCGCGGGTGATCAGCGCCGGCATCCACATGAGCGACATCCCCTCCTTTCCCTACGAGATCCTCTGGGAGGAGCGCAGCCTCGGCTCGGTCGCCAACCTGACCCGCCGCGACGGCGAGGAGTTCATGGCGCTGGCGCCGCGGGTGCCGGTTCGGACCGAGATCACGAGCTATCCCTTGGAGGAGGCGAACGTCGCCCTGGAGGATCTGCGCTCGGGCCGGTTCCGCGGGGCTGCCGTGCTGAGGATCGGCGGTGGGGGGCAAGCAGCTCGATGAGCTACGTATCAACGGCGGCTTGCAACTCGTCGAAGCGCTTCGTCGGCAGCTTCCGAGTCGCGAAGAACGAGGCGAGAACGAGCAGCGCGGCGGCCAGGAACGCCGTCTTCAGCGCCTTCAGCTGAGCGTCTTCGTAGTCGGATGCGATCTCGTCCCCGGTGCTGGGATCGAGGCCGGCCGAGGTGGCGGTGGCGCGGATCTGGTCGGCGGCGACGAAGCTGCCGCCGGCGCTGAGGCGGATCTCAACCTGCTGCTTGGTCTCGGCGGCGATCTTCGGGTTGTCGGCGACATTGGCGGAGAAGGCGGAGAGGAGACCGGTGATGACGATCGCCCCCAGCACCGCCGTTCCCAGCGAGGAGCCGAGCTGCTGAGCGGTGTACTGAAGGCCCCCGGCCTCGCTGCGGTCCTCGTCTCCGACGGCCGACTGAACGACGTTTCCGAGCTGGGAGATGATCAGGCCCATGCCGACTCCGAGGACGCCCATCGCGATGAGGAAGGACGCGTTGTCGAGTTCGGGCTCGATCGTGTCGAGGAGGAGCAGGACGGCGAGGAAGACAATCGCGAGGCCGGTTCGCGCGAGCAACCTCGCCGGGAACCGCTTGGCTAGAGCCGAGCCCGCCAGCGCGCTGGCGAACAGGCCGGCGGAGGCGGGAAGCATCCTCACCCCGGTTTCCAGCGCGTCGAGGCCTTGGACCACCTGCAGGAAGAGGGGAACGGTGAAGAAGACCCCCATCAGGACCAGGTTCTGGGCAAGGAGCATGACCACGCCGCCGCGCAGGCGGGGGAGTCTGAGTAACTGCAGGTGGACGAGCGGATCCTCGCCCCGGTTCTCGCGGCGGCGCTCCCAGCCGGCGAAGGCAGCGAGGACGAGGCCACCGGCCGCGATCACGAACGGGGTCAGGGAGAAGCCGAACGGCTCGAGTGGGGAGCTGCGCGGGGCCAGCCAGCCCCAGTTGCTGGCCTGGATGAAGCCGAAGACGAGCAGTCCGAGGCCGAGGGCCGAGAGGCAGCCGCCCACCCAATCGAGGCTCGACTTCGCCTCGGTCCGCGGCGGCTCCTTGATCAGCCGGATGCCGGCGAGGATCCCGATCGCGACCACCACCTCGCCGACGAAGACAACCCGCCAGCTCAGCTCGGTCGTCGCCCAGCCGCCGAGGATCGGGCCGACCGCGATCCCGGCTCCGGCGACCCCGCCGAGCACCCCGTAGGCCAGTGCCCGGTCCTGGCCTTGGAAGTTGGAGGCGACCAGGGCGACCATCGCCGGCAGGACGAGGGCGGCACCGATTCCCTCCAGGACCGACCAGCCGAGGGTGAGGGTCGGGACGCTCCAGGCCGCTGCGGTCAGTGCGGAGCCGGCCCCGTAGATGACGAGCCCGATCGCGAAGGCACGTCGCCGCCCGATCAGATCGCCGATCTTGCCGCCGGTCAACATCAGCCCGGCCATCACCAGCGCGTAGAGGGCGATGACCGCCTGGATCGTCGTCACCGTCGTGTCGAAATCCGCGACCAGCTGGGAGATCGCGACGTTCATCACCGCCTGGTCGAGCACCATCAGGAACTGCGCGGCGCCGAGGACCGCCAAGACTCCCCACTTAGCCATGGGCCACCCTAGACCGTGAGGACCGCTTGGTAGTCGGCTTCGTTCTGGTCCGCGTAGAACTCGGCGTAGTCCCCGATCGCCCGGTCGAAGCGCTCGCTCTTGCCGAGGTAGGCGGCGATCGCGGCAGGGTCACCGGTGCGGGCATGGGCGCGGGCGAGGGTCCATCCGCAGAGGCCGGCATAGATCGTCATCCGCTTCGGGTTCATCGTCTCGATCTCGGCGCTCCCCTTGCCGTCCCAGAGCTGGCGGACGTAGAAGTCGCGGCGCCGACCGTCGAAGCCGTCCACGGTCACCCAGCCGAGCAGCACGTCGCCGCTCGCCTGCATCAGGCGCTGGCCGACGACGACCCGACGACCGTGGTTGTCGAACTCGCTGGGACCGGCGAACGGCTCGAGCACGGAGGGACCCGCTTCCTTCAACTGCAGGAAGAGCGGATCGCTGCTGCCGCGCCCGAGCAGCAGGGCGATCCACGAACGCGTTCCGACGCTGCCGACGCCGACCACCTTGTGGGCGGCGTCGACGTAGCGGTAGCGCTCGACCAGCGCCCGGGCAGAATCCTCCAGGGTGCCCCGGTAGCGGACGAGCAGATCGGCCAGCGTCGAGGAGAGCTCGTCCCGGTCGACCGCTTCGCTCGCCGCCAGCTCTTCGATCGGAACGAGAAGGGGTGGGCGGCTGGCAATCCGGATCTGCCCGTCGCGAACCTCGGTCAGCTTGCTCAACGCCCGCAGGCTGTCCCTCTCCTGCGCCTTGGCGACGTTCCTCGCCAGCCGGCGCCGGTCGGCGCCGGACGCTTCACTCCCCAGGGCCCGCGCGATCTCGGCGACGTCCTGGCGCGAGTACCAGACCTCGATCTCGCGCATCGCCGCGAACTCGGCCATCGCCTCGCGGTAGGCAGCGACGGAGCGAAGCACCGCGCGGCGACGCTCGCGGCGCTTGAAGCCCCTGTCTCGGCCCCCGATCGCGATGCTCGCCGCCAGTCGCTTGACGTCCCACTCGAACGGTCCGGGCAGGGTCTCGTCGAAGTCGTCGACGTCGAACACGAGGCGACGGTCGGGGGCCTGGAAGATGCCGAAGTTGGAGAGGTGAGCGTCACCGCAGAGCTGCACGCGCAGGCCGGTATCGGGGGCCGCGGCGAGGTCGGCCGCCATGATCGCGGCCGCTCCGCGGTAGAAGGTGAAGGCCGAGGCCAGCATCCTTTCGTAGCGAACGGGGACCAGGCTCTGCACCCGAGCCGAGTCCTGGGCGCCGAGGACCTCGACCGGGTCGGCTCGATCCGGCGAAGGCCGCCATTCGGCCTGCGAAGAGCGGGGCACTCGCTGCCGCGCCTCTCGTCCACCCTCGACACCCGGGCGCATCGCTATGCCAGCACCGGCCGTCAAGCGCTGAGGATCTTGGCCTTCTGGGCCGCGAACTCCTCCTCGGTCAGAACCCCTTGCTCTTTCAGCTGCCCCAGCTCCTTGAGCTGGTCGATGGTCGATTCCTGGGGCGCGGCCTGCGCCTGGGGTGCCGCCACCGCCTGCGGGGGCTGCTGCTGGGCTTCCTGTTCTGACCAGCGCTGGCCCTGCCGTCGAGATACTCGATTGCTGACACTGGTGGCGGTTCCCGCGATCACCGCCGTGCGGGCAACTCCTCGTAGCAGTCCTGGCATGAAGATTCCCCTTTCGAGGGTTTAGGCCGCCTCGGCGGCATCGAGGGCGGAGATCACGGCCTGGATCGGAATCCGGCCGCTGGCGACGAGCTGGCCGCCGCCGCGTCGAACGGCGGTGGCGAAGGGGGCCGCCCAGCGGTTCTCGTAGACGAGCAAGGCCGCCGAGGTGCCGGGCTCCAAGGCAGCTGCGGCCTCGTCGGTGTCCTCGTCGCTCAGCAACCCCGAGTCGACGCCGGCGAAGACCGCGAACTCCTGGGCGTCCTCGCCGAGATCGGCGATTGCCACGCGCGCCACCGAGCCGTCCTCGGCCTTGGCGATGAAGGCCAGGTCCAGGAGCCGAATCAGGCCCCGGTCGACGAGATCGACCAGGTATGGCATCGCCTCGCCGGTCGGCTGGCGGCCCGGCCACTCGACCACCAGGTAATCGATCGGCCCCATTTCCAGCTCGTCGATGACTCCGTTCTCCATCTCGTCCCTTCGTGATCAGGCCGGTCGCGCTCGAGGCACGCGCTTCCCACACCGTACCGAAGGTCGTAACCATGGGTAGGAATTCCCTCCCAAATTTGTGGCATTCCTTGCTTTCGCCGGGCGAGAGCGTACGGTTGGGTGGAGGGCCGCGGACGAACGAGGTTCGGACGGTGAACCCTTACACCCCATAGTCCGGGCTCAAGGCCCGGCGAAAGGAGCCCCGATGGAGGCTCATCAAACGTCTCGACCGCCAGCCGGCGCCGAGTATTCAGGTTGGATCGCATTTGCTGGCGTGATGATGGTGATCCTCGGATCGCTTGATGCCTTCTGGGGCCTGGCGGCAATCCTCAACGACGAAGTGGTCGTGGTCGGCGGCAGCGGTGCGCTGATCTTCGACATCACGACCTGGGGCTGGGTGCATCTGATCCTCGGCTCGGTGGTCGCGCTCACCGGCGTCGGGCTCATAACCGGAAACTCTGCCGCTCGGGTGGCCGGCATCTTCTTCGTCGCCGTCAACGCGGTCGCCCAGATCGTCTGGTTCCCGGCGGCGCCGCTCTGGGCCTTCCTGATGGTCATCCTCGACACCGTGATCATCTACCAGCTCACCGTCAACTGGTCGGCAGATGAGGCAGGGCGATGATTCCGCTCGCGGAGTTCACCCTCGGGGCGGCGCTCCTGACCGTCCTCGAGATCTTCCTCTTCATGGCCTGGATCTGGGTCCTGATCACGGTGATCGGCGATCTCTTCGGCGACCCCTCCGTCTCCGGGTGGGGCAAGGCCGCGTGGGCCTTTGCGCTGATCCTCGTCCCCTTTTTCGGCGTCTTCATCTACCTCATCGCGCGGGGCGGGTCGATGCAGGAGCGGGGGATGAAGCGACAGGCCGACGCGCAGCAGCAGGTCGATGCGTACATCCGGCAGGCCGCTGCCAGCTCCCCTGCCGACGAGATCGTCAAGCTCGCGGGACTCCGCGACCAAGGCGCGATTTCGGATTCCGAGTTCGAGCAGGCCAAGCAGAAGCTCCTCAGCGGCAATGGCCGCAGTGACGGGGTGACGGTCTAAGGGGACCAGGGGCGACTGCCGGGAAGAGGACGATGTCTGTGCCCGCTGCGAGAGCCGAGCAGCCGCATCGGAAGATCGTTGCCGTCCTGCTGGTGGTCGCCACCTTCCTCACCTTCATCGCGATCTTCTCGTTCTGGGTCAACCGCCAGGCGATGAACACGGACCACTGGGTCGATACGAGCAGCAAGCTGCTCGGAAACGAAGAGATCCAGGCGCAGTTGGCGACCTTCCTCGTCGCCCAGCTCTACACCAACGTCGATGTCGAAGCCGAGCTGCGCAAGGCGCTGCCGCCGCAGGCACGCGCGCTTGCCGGCCCCGCTGCCGGCGGCCTGCGCCAGCTGGCCCTGCAGGTCGCCGAACGAGCCCTGACGACCCCTCAGGTGCAGGCGATCTGGGCCGAGGCGAACCGAGCCGCCCACGAGCAGTTCCTGGCGGTGGTGAACGGCGGAGGCTCCGTCGTCTCGACCGGCGAAGGCGAAGTGACCCTTCAGCTCGGCGCCATCGTCGAACAGATCGGCGAACAGGTGGGGGTGCCGCGGGACCTGACCGCGAAACTGCCCAAGGACGCAGGCGAACTGAAAGTCCTCGGTTCCGAGCAGCTCTCGACCGCGCAGAAGGTCGCCAAGGCGATCCGCAAACTGCCGATCGTCCTCACCGCCCTTCTGATCCTGCTCTATGGCGGCGCCATCTACCTGGCCCGAGGTCGCCGCCGTGAGGCGGTGCGAGCGATCGGCTTCGGTTTCATCGTCGCCGGGGTGCTCGCGCTCCTGGTCCGCGAGATCGGGGGGAACGCCGTCACCGGCTCTCTGGCGACGACCGCCTCGGTCGAGCCAGCGGTGCAGGCCGCCTGGGACATCGGCACCTCCCTGCTCTTGACCGTGGCCGTCTCGGCGGTCGCCTTCGGCATTCTGGCCGTCGCCGGTGCCTGGCTGGCGGGGAGGACCGCCCCCGCGGTCGCGCTGCGCCGGGAAGCGGCGCCCTACTTCCGTGAGCGTCGGGCTGCCGCCTACGGTGTTGCCGCTGCGATCTGGCTGGCCCTGATCGCCTGGGCGCCGATCGCCGCGTTCCGCAAGCCTTTCGGCATCCTCCTCTTCGCGGCCCTTTTCGCCCTTGGCACGGAGGCGCTGCGCCGGCAGGCAATCAGGGAGTTCCCGAGCGGTGAGCCAGGGCGATTCGGCCAGCGGGCGCGGGAATCGTACGAGCGGCGCGGCCATCGGTCAGCGCGCGCCAACGGGGAGCTGCCGCCGGCCACGCAACTGGAGCAGCTGGAGCGCCTCAGCTCGCTGCGCCGCGAAGGGGCCCTGTCGGATGCCGAGTTCGAGGGCCAGAAGCAGCGGGTCTTGGCCGGCTCCTAAGCGCAGGCACGATCGATGAACCGAGCGCGAGTCGCTTGCGGGCGCCCCCGCCGCCTGGCCCGCCATCGCTGATTGAGCCTCGTCTCGGTGGGGTAAGAAGACCTCAGTCTCGCCCCGTCAGTCAGAACAGGGCAGATCGACTCCGAACGCCACTCGCTTCCACGCCGCTGCCGCAGGGGGGCAAGGAATGGCTGCCACGACATCCCAAGCGGGGAGACGCGCATGCGTGTAAGCGCCGGCTGCCGCCGTTGCGGCCACATAGAGCAGATCGATTGCAGTCCCGAGCCCGGCCGGCCGGTCGGCAGCTGCCGCCGCTGCGGGGAACCGCTGCGAAGCCTGGGCCGGCTCGGCAGCTCGCTGGTCGAAGCGAGTCCGCGGAAACCGGTCAGCCGGTCCGGCCACCCGGCGCTACCCGCAGAAGCTGGGCACATCCGCGCCTGAGGGCATGACCTCGGTGCTAGCCTGAGTGAGTGTTTTTGAGGTGGTCCGTGGCCGTGTTGACGGCATCGAGGCGACCGATGCGGCACAGCAGCAGGCCTCGCGGCACGGTGCGCGGTCCAGTGGACGGCGCACCGGGCGGCGGACCCTGGCGGACGCGCGCCTTCGAGTGAGCAACTCGGCCGCCGGCTGACCAGGGGCATCGGCCCACTGAGGACGTCGCGGCCGGGCCGTCTCTGCCTGAACTTTCCGACTAGCTGGTGCCAGGCATCGCGGGGGAAGGCGCGGTGCCTCGGTGAGATTCCAGCTGGGCGACCAGTGACAGAGGAAGCCCGGCGCGCTTCAGCGCCGAGGACTCGCTGCCGACGCCGACGAGCAAGCCCGACCCGGCGATCTACGCTCTGGCGGCGGAGCGACTGGGGATCGAGCCATCGCGGGGCCTGGCGGTCGAGGATTCGCTGCCGGGAGCGCAGGCGGCGATATCCGCGGGGATCCCCACCCTGGGCAACGTGATGTTCGTGCCCGCGAGTGAGCGGCGCGACCGGATTGCGGAACTGGAAGGGGCCGGCGTGGCCGGGGTGCTCCACTCGTGGGTCGAGCTGGAGCAGCTGCTCGGCCCGCCGCCGCCCGGAGGGGCCGCCGGCAAAACCCAGGCGCGGCTGGCGCGCCGCGGCGGGGACGCCGCTACGCTCGCATCGTGACTTCGGACGAGCTGGCCAACCTCGCCCACCTGCGCCGGGCCCGGGACCTGATCGACCGTGAGTACGCGCGGCCGCTCGAGGTCGCTGCGCTCGCCCGTGCCGCCCTGATGTCGACCGCGCACTTCTCGCGGCAGTTCCACGCGGCGTACGGGGAGACGCCCTACGCCTACCTGATGACGCGGCGAATCGAGCGGGCGAAGGCGCTGCTCCGCCGCGGCGACATCTCCGTCACCGAGGTCTGCATGGCGGTCGGATGCACCTCGCTCGGCTCGTTCAGCGCCCGCTTCACCGAGGTCGTGGGGGAGACGCCGACGGCCTACCGTGCCGGCGACCACAGCGCTCTGGTGGCGGTGCCGGGCTGCGTCGCCAGGGACCTCACCCGCCCGAGCCGCAAACCGAGCAGGATCGGAGAAGCGGGCCGGGCGCTGGCTGCCTAGCCTTGCGGCATGAACCTCACTCTCTCCCAATGCTTCGTCCTCGTCGACGACCCCGATCTCGCCCTGACCTTCTACCGCGATGCCCTCGGCCTCGAGCTGCGCAACGACGTCGCCAAAGGGGACTTCCGCTGGATCACCATCGGCGCCGCCTCCCAGCCCGATGTCGCGATCGTCCTCACGAACTACCTGAACGGCAGCCCCGCCGACAACGACGCAGTTGCCGGGCTGATCGCCAAGGGGGCTCTGAACGGCGTCCACTTCCACAGCGACGACCTCGACACCGCCTTCGGAAAGGTGCGCGGCGCGGGCGCCGAGATCGTCCAGGAGCCGGCAGACCAGCCGTGGGGCACGCGGGACTTCGCCGTCCGTGACCCTGCGGGCAACCTTGTGCGCGTCGACCAGCCACCCGTCGCCTGAAGCCATGAAGAAGGCGAAAGGCGATTCGAACAAGGGTGGGGAGGGAGTCTCTCCCTCCCAACTGATCGACGCGAAGATCGAGGACCTCGACGACTGGCGCGGCGAGACACTCGCCCGGGTCCGGACCCTCGTCAAGCAGGCCGACCCCGAGGTGGTCGAGGAGTGGAAATGGCGAGGGGTCCCGGTCTGGGAGCACGACGGGATCATCTGCACCGGCGAGACGTACAAGCAGGTCGTAAAGCTGACCTTCGCCAAGGGCGCCTCCCTGGAGGACCCCGCCGGCCTCTTCAACTCGAGCCTCGAGGGCAACACCAGGCGCGCCATCGACCTCCGCGAGGGCGAGGAGATCGACGAGAAGGCGTTGCAGGCCCTCATCCGCGCCGCCGTGGCGCTGAACACGCAATAAAGAGAACGAATCTCATAATCGTGTAGCCTGCGCGCGATGAAGCTGTGTCGCGGCCTTCTCGCCGCTGTTCCCGTCTCCGCCGCGGTCCTCGTCGCGGTGCTGCTGGCCGGTTGCGGCGGTTCGGGCCTGGCGGCCAGCGGTTCCAGCGGCAGGCTGAACGTGGTCGCCGCCGAGGACTTCTGGGGCTCGATCGCCGAACAGCTCGGCGGCGAGAGGGTGGCGGTCACCGAGATCATCGCCAACCCCGCTGTCGACCCCCACGACTACGAACCCAGCAGCGAGGACGCGAAAGCCTTCGCCACGGCGCAGATGTCGATCGTCAACGGGCTCGGCTACGACGAATGGGCCTCGAAGCTGCTCGCCGCGAGTCCGGAATCGAGCCGAACCGAACTCGTCGTCGGCGACGCGCTGGGGCTGAGCGATGGCGACAACCCCCACCAGTGGTATTCGCCGACCTCGGTGCACAGGGCGATCGGGGCGATCGTCGCCGGGTACAAGCAGGCGCTGCCTGGCCACGACGGCTACTTCGACGCGCGGAGGAATGCCTTCGAAACCGTAGGGCTGGGCGAATACGACGAGCTGATCGCCAGGATCAGGTCCCGCTACGCCGGCACGGCGGTGGGCGCCTCGGAGAGCATCCTCGAACCGCTGGCCCCCTCGCTCGGCCTCCGGCTGATCACGCCGAGGGGCCTGATGGACGGGATCGCCGAGGGAACCGAACCGAGCACCGGGGAGAAGGCCCTGGCCGAGGAACAGGTCGCCGACAACCTGGTCGGGCTCTGGGTCTACAACAGCCAGAACGCGACCCCCGACGTGCGGCGGCTGAACGAGGCAGCGAAGAAGGCCGGGGTTCCTACCGTCGCGGTGACCGAGACGCCGACCCCCGAAGGGGCGAGCTTCCAGAAGTGGATGGTCGGCGAGCTCGAGGGGATCGAGGCCGCGCTTGCCAGGGGGGGTGGCTGAGATCGAGGGCGGGGAGGCGATCCTGCTCGAGGGCGCCGCCGTGGCGCGCGGCTCCCGTCCGGTCTGGGCGGGCTTCGACCTGCGGGTCGGCCAGGGCGAGTTCGCCGCCGTCCTCGGACCCAATGGCGCCGGGAAGTCGACTCTCCTGCACGCGTTGCTCGGCTTGCTGCCTCTCAGCGCCGGCAGGGCGAGGGTCCTCGGCGCGGCGCCGGGTGCCGCGCGGTCCCGGATCGGCTACCTGCCGCAGCGGCGCGGCTTCGACTCGGCGACCCGGGTCCGCGGCCTCGACCTGGTCCGGCTCGGCCTCGACGGCGCCCGCTGGGGAGTGCCGCTGCCGAGCGCCCTCAGCCGCGGCGGCAGGCTCGCGCGGGCCCGGGTCGAGGAGACGATCGAGCTGGTCGGCGCCGCCGCCTGCGCCTCGCGGCCGATCGGATCGCTCTCCGGCGGCGAGCAGCAGCGGCTGCTGATCGCCCAGGCGCTGGTCCGCCGCCCGCGGCTGCTGCTGCTCGACGAGCCCCTCGACAGCCTCGACCTCGCCAACCAGGCGGCGATCGCGGGCCTCGTCCAGCGACTCTGCCAGAGCGAGGGCATGACCGTGCTGCTGGTCGCCCACGACGTCAACCCGATCCTCGGCTACCTCGACCGGGTCGTCTACTTTGCCGCGGGGCGGGGGATCGAGGGCCCGCCGCGCAGGGTGATCGACGGACCCACGCTCAGCCGCCTCTACGGCGCGCCGATCGAGGTGCTGTCGGCCTCCGACGGCCGCCTCGTCGTCGTTGGCACCCCGGAGCCGCCGGCCCACCACCACGACCGTCACGATCATGCTCACTGAGCTCGCCTCGCTCTCCTTGAACCCGGTCGGCGACTACGAACAGCTGAGCGAATTCCCGTTCATGGTCAACGCCCTGCAGGCGGGGACGATCGTCGCCGCGATGGCCGGGGCGATCGGCTGGTTCATGGTCCTGCGCCGCCAGACCTTCGCCGGCCACACCCTCTCTGTCGTCGCCTTCCCGGGCGCCGCGGCGGCGACCCTGGCCGGGCTGCCGTTGGCGCTCGGCTACTTCGGCGCCTGCGGCCTGGCGGCGCTTGTGCTCGCCGCCCTCAGCGGTCCCACCCGGACCGCCCATGCCGAAGAGTCGGCGACGATTGGGACTGTCCAGGCCTTCGGCCTCGGCCTCGGCTTCCTCTTCATCAGCCTCTACAGCGGCCAGCTCTCGAGCCTGGAGTCGCTGCTCTTCGGCACCTTCCTCGGGATCACGGCGGGCCAGGTGCAGACGCTGCTCTGGGTCGCCCTCGCCGCGTTCGCGATCCTCGCCGCGATCGGGCGGCCGCTGCTGTTCGCCTCCGTCGACGGCGAGGTCGCCGGCGCCGCCGGGGTGCCGACCCGGGCGCTCGCGACCGCCTTCCTCCTCATGCTCGGGCTCGCGGTGGCCGCCACGGCCGAGATCACCGGCGCCCTGCTCGTCTTCGCCCTGCTGGTTACCCCGGCGGCGACCGCGCAGCGGATCACCGCGCGGCCCGGCCCGGGGCTGGCGCTCTCGGTCGCGCTGGCGCTGGCGGTGACCTGGGTCGGGCTGACGATCGCCTACTTCTCGCCCTATCCGGTCGGCTTCTGGGTGACCAGCCTCTCCTTCGGGCTCTACGTGCTGGTGCGGCTGGCGGCCGTGGCCGGGCGCGTCGGCTCCCCGCGCGCCCCCCGAACCGAGGCTCCGGCCTGATGTTCGCCCACGAGTTCATCCGCAACGCCTTCCTCGCCGGCACCTTCGTCGCGCTCGCCTGCGGCCTGATCGGCTACTTCGTCGTCCTCCGCGGCCAGGTCTTCGCCGGCGACGCGCTCAGCCACGTCGCCTTCACCGGCGCCCTGGCCGCCGCCGCGGCGGGCATCGACGTCCGGCTCGGCCTCTTCGCGGCGACGGTCGCCGCGGCGGCCGGAATCGGCCTCCTCGGCGAGCGGGCCCGCCCTGACGACGTCGTCATCGGCTCGGTCTTCGCCTGGATCCTCGGCCTCGGCGTGCTCTTCCTCTCGATCTTCATCAGCGGCTCCAGCGGCGCCGACGGGACCGCCGCCGTCCGCGTCCTCTTCGGCTCGATCCTCGGCCTCTCCGCCGGCGAGGCCCGGCTGGCGGCGGCAATCGCGGTGCTTGCCTGCCTGGCGTTGCTGGGGATCGCCCGGCCGCTCCTCTTCGCCTCGCTCGACCCCGAGGCGGCGCGCGGCCTCGGGGTGCCGGTGCGGGTTCTCGGCCTCGGCTTCTTCGTCCTCCTCGCCGTCGTCGCGGCGGAGGCGACGCAGGCGGTCGGCGCCCTGCTGCTGCTCGGCCTGCTGGCGGCGCCGGGCGGCGCGGCGCGCCTGCTCACCGACCGGCCCTGGCGCGGCCTCTGCCTCGCGGCGGCGATCGCCGTCGCCTCGATGTGGATCGGGCTCCTGCTCAGCTACCGGATCCCCTCGCTGCCGGCCAGCACGGGGGTGATGGGCGTCGCGACCGCGGCCTTCCTCCTCGCCGCCGGGGTCTCCAGGCCGCGCCGCGCCCGCCGGCCCGGGCCGGCGGGAACCGCTGGGATCCGGGCGCGGCTGTCTCTAGGATCGGAAGCATGAGCACGGCCACCGAAGCTGGTTGGGCGGACCAGGCGCTCGCCGCCCTGCGCGGCGCCGGCTACCGCCGCGGCGGCGCCCGCACCGCCGTGATCGAGGCGATGGCCGAGCAGGACTGCGCCGTCACCGCGCTGGAGCTCGAGGACGAGCTGCGCCGCCGCCAGGCGGGTGTGGGGCGGGCCAGCATCTACCGCGCGCTCGAGCAGCTCGCCCAGCTGGGGCTGCTGCAGCGGATCGAGGTCTGCCGCGGCACCGCCGGGTACGAGCGGGTCGAGCCCGGCGGCGAGCACCACCATCACGCGATCTGCCGCCACTGCGGTCGCCTGGTCCCCTTCGAGGACGCCTCGCTGGAGCAGGCGATCGAGAGGGTCGTCGGCGGGATCAGCTTCGACGCCGAGCAGCACGAGGTCGTGATCCGCGGTCTCTGCGAGCGCTGCGCGCGTTAGGGCCTGGTCGAGAGGATCAGCCGACGCTGAGTTGTGGGCGTCATAGCGCCCATAACTCAGCAACCGCTACGGAGCCGACGGGTCCGGCGCCTCGCCCAGCAGTTCGACCGAGCGCAGGCGGTTGGGGACCGTGTCGCTGTAGTGCACGGTGATCAGCTCCTCGGCGCCGGTGTCGGCGGCGAACCTCTCCAGGTAGGCGGATACCTCGCCGGGTGTGCCAACGGCGGTGCAGGCGAGCATCTCGTCGACGGCGGCGGCCTGGGGCGACTCGAGCAGGGCGGTGATGTCGTCCTCGCTGAGCTTGCGGCCGCGGCCGAAGAGGCTGCGGGCGCGGACTCGGCGGGCGGCCTCGAGCTGGGCCGCGGCGCCCTCCGCGCTCTCGGCGGCGATGACGCCGACGCCGGTGATCGCGTATGGCTCGCGGAGCTGCTCTGAGGGCTTGAAATCCTCGCGGTAGACGGTGAGGGCCTCGTGCAGGAAGCGCGGCGCGAAGTGGGAGGCGAAGGCGTAGGGGAGGCCCAGCTGGGCGGCCAGTTCGGCGCCGAACAGGGAGGAGCCCAATATGTAGAGCGGCACCTGGGTGCCCTGGCCGGGGATCGCCCGGATGCCGGGGAGGGGGCTCTCGTCGCCGAGGAACCGCTGCAGCTCGACGATGTCCTGGGGGAAGCGGTCGCTGGCGTGGGGGTCGCGGCGCAGGGCCGTCCAGGTCCGCTGGTCGGTTCCCGGCGCCCGCCCGAGCCCGAGGTCGATCCGGCCCGGGTGCAGCGTCTCCAGGGTGCCGAACTGCTCGGCGATCACCAGCGGCGAGTGGTTCGGGAGCATCACTCCGCCGGCGCCGAGGCGGATCGTCTCGGTGTGGGCGGCGACGTGGGCGATCAGCACCGCCGTCGCCGAGGAGGCGATCGAGGAGATGTTGTGGTGCTCGGCGTACCAGACCCGCCGGTAGCCGCAGCGCTCCGCCGCTCGTGCCAGCTCGACGCTGCCCGCGAAGCTCTCCGCGATCGTCTCCTCCCTGCCGACGGCGGCGAGGTCGAGGATCGAGAGGGGGACCGAGGACGCCGCCATCGCTGAAAGATAAAGAGGCTCAGTAGGGTCCCGCCGATGGGTCCGGTCCAGGAGATAGCGAACCTCAAACGGGCTCCGGGAGAACTCTCCTTCGACGCTCGGATCGGCGGCGGCTCGCAGCGGGTCTGGCTGCGGGGAGGAGAGGTGACGCCGCCCGCCGACGCGGCTCTCGCCCTCGGCCTGATGCCGGCAATGTGCGAAGGTCGGAAGCTGCGGTTGGACGGCGACCTCAGCCCCCGCGTCCACCGCATGCACCCCGAGTTCCAGGCGATGCAGGCGGCCTGGTCGCGGGGCTGGTCCTGGCGGGAGCAGCCGCTCCGGCCGGTCGAGGTCGAGGCCGCGACGCGCGACGCGCCGTCGCCGCGACGCGGCCGCGTCGCCGCCTTCTTCAGCGGCGGCGTCGACTCCTGGGCGACGGTGCTCTCCGAACCGGACGTGACCGACCTGATCTTCGTCCGCGGCCTCGACATCGTCCCGGCCTTCCTGCCTCACCACCAGGGGCTCGGCGACCGGGTCGAATCGGTGCTGCGCGAGATGGCGAGCGAGTTGGGGATGCAACTGCACGTCGTCGAGACCAACGTCCGGGAGATGTCGGAGCCGCTGATCGACTGGTACGCCTTTCACGCCAGCGTCCTCTCCGCGATCGGCCTCTACTTCGAGTCCCGGTTCGAGCGGGTCCTGATCCCGACCGACAACGATCACGCCACCAACCCGACCGCGGCCTCCGGCTTCATGATCGACGGCCTCTGGTCCTCGGAGGCGGTGGAGATCGTCGACCACGGCAGCCTCCTCACCCGCTTCGAGCGGACCCGGCTGATCGCCGGCGACGAGCGCGTCCGCAACTCGCTGAGGGTCTGCTATGAGAATCCGGACGGCGCCTACAACTGCGGCCGCTGCAACAAGTGCACGATGACGATGATGACCCTGGAGGCACTCGGCGTCCGTGACCGGTTCCCGACCTTCCCCCCGGATCTGGACTTGAGCTCGCTGGAGGAGTTCACGCCGACGATGCCGATCCAGCAGGTGCTTCGGGTCGAGCTGATGGAGGAGTGCAGGGCCCGTGGCCGCGAGGATCTGGTGCGTGCCCTCGAACCGGCCGTCGCGCGTGGCGACCGGGCGTTCGCGAACCCGCAGCTGCTCGCCGCGCGGGAGGACGCCGAGGCGGCCCGTGCCGAGGCAGCGGCGGCGCGGGCGCAGCTGCAGGAGGTCCTGGGCTCGACGTCATGGCGGTTGACGGCGCCGCTGCGGCGGCTCCGCTCGCTGCTGCGGTAGGGGGGCGGCGGCTGCGGCGGACCGGCTCCGCCGTCGATTAGCGTCCTCCCCGTGGACATCGTCTTGACCGCCCTCGGCATCCTGCTGATCGCGCTGGCGCTGCGCGACATCTTCGACGTGCTCTTCCACCCGCTCGGCCGCGGGCTGATCGCCCGCCAGGTCGCGCGCGCGATTGCCGCCCTGGCGCGGCGGGCGCCGCGCAGCACCGACACCCTCGGCCTGCTCGCCGGCCCGCTCGCCTATATCGGCGTCGTCGCCACCTGGGCGACGCTGCTGGTCCTCGGCTGGGCGCTGGTCTTCCTGCCGCAGCTGCCCCAGGGGTTTCACTTCGACCCCGGCCTCGACCCCGCCCAGCACGCCGGCTTCCTCGACGCCGTCTACGTCTCGCTCGTCAACCTCACCAGCCTCGGCTACGGCGACATCTCACCCGCCTCTTCGGCGATGCGTCTGCTGGGGCCGATCGAGACGATGTTCGGGCTCGGCCTGCTCACCGCCAGCATCTCCTGGCTGCTGTCCATCTACAGCGCGATCTCCCGCCGCGATTCGCTTGCCCACGAGGTCCATCTCGCCAAGGAGGCGGAGGAGAGGCTGGGGGAGGAGCTCGTCGAGGCCGACCCGGAGCTGCTGGAGGGGATGCTGGCGGGCTTCTCCGAGCAGCTGATCCGGACCCGCCGCGACCTGATCCACTTCCCGATCGTCCACTACTTCCGCACCGAGGACGAGGAGCGGGCGCTGGCGGGGTTGTTGCCGTTCCTCGGCTCGCTGGCCGACGAGGCCGGACGGGAGGGCCGACCGCACTCGCTGCGGGTGCGGGCGGAGATCCTGCGAATGACGATCGACGACTTCGCCGAGACCCTGCGCTGGCGCCTGCTGATGCCGGGTGACAGCACCGGCGAAACCCTGCGCCACTATCGCGGCGAACACGGCCCTGTGAAAGGCTGAGCAGGTGGCGCCTGCAGACATAGCGGTACATTGAGCCGGCGTTCGCGAACGAGGGAGAACGGGTGAAGAAGTCGCGGCCAGCCACCGGTCGCCTGGGGAACATCGGGATCTTGCTCTTGTCGATTGCGCTGCTCGCCGGCTGCGGGTCCGGCGGCGCCTCGGAATCCAGCCAGGGCGGCACCCTGACCGGCACCTACACCGCTTTCCCCGAATCGCTGGATCCGGGCCTTTCCTTCACGCTTGAAGGAGCGACCGCGCTGGAGGACGTCTACACGCCGCTGCTCACCTACGCCCGCGCCAGCGGCGCCGCCGGCACCAAGCTGATCCCCGGCCTCGCCAAGGGCCTGCCGCGGATCGACCGGCACGGCCGTCGCTACACGCTCTTCCTGCGGCCAGGGCTGGAGTATTCCGACGGCACGCCGGTGAAGGCGTCCGACTTCCGTTTCGCGATCGAACGCCTCTTCCGGATCAACTCCGTCGGCTCCGCCTTCTACACCGGCATAGTCGGCGCCGAAGCCTTCGCGAAGACCAAGAAGGGCGAGATCGGCGGAATCGAAACCGACGACCGCAGTGGCAGGATCGTCATCCACGTGGTCGAACCGAGCGGCACCTTCAGCTACATCCTCGGCCTGCAGTACGGCTCGCTGCTGCCACCGGACACGCCCGACGAAGACACCACCGCGCAGCCGCCGCCGGCCACCGGTCCCTACGTGATCACCAAGGTCCGCCCGGGCCGCAGCTGGGAATACACCCGCAATCCGGTCTGGGCGAAGGTCAACGGCAGGGCGCTGCCGCAGCTGCCCGACGGCCACGTCGACGCGATCAAGTTCAAGGTCCAGTCGAACGCCTCGGCGCAGGTGAACGAAGTCGAACAGGGCACGGTGGATTGGATGAAAAACCCGCCGCCATCAGACCGCTACGGCGACGTCAAGCGCCGCTTCGACGGCACCCAGTTCCGCGAGGAACCGACGATCAGCGTCTACTACTTCTGGCTGAACACCCAGCAGCCGCCGTTCGACGACGTGCGGGTGCGGCGGGCGGTCAACTACGCGCTCGACCCGGCGGCGCTGGAACGGATCTACGCCGGGACCCTCGCGCGCACCCAGCAGGTGCTGCCGCCGCAGATGCCGGGCTACCGCAAGTTCGAGCTCTACCCGCACGACCTGGCCAAGGCGAGGGAACTGGTGGCGCGGGCGGATCCGGCCGACCGCCAGGTCACCGTCTGGACCGACAACCTGTCGCCCGCCGACGAAGCCGGCGCATACTTCGAAGGGGTGCTGAGGCAGCTCGGCTTCGAGGTCAAGCTGAAGGAGATCAGCGGCTCCACGTACTTCACCCTGATCGGCAACGCGAGCACCCCCGACCTCGACGCCGGCTGGAGCAACTGGCTGCTCGACTACCCGCACCCGAACGACTACTTCCAGCCGCAGCTCTCCGGCGAAGCCATCGCCCCGATCGGCAACACCAACTGGGCTCGATTCGACAACCCGCGAGTGAACGCGAAGATCCGCGAACTGGAGCGCCAGCAGCTGGGGCCGAAGCAGGAACGCGAATACGCCGCACTCGACCGCGAAGTGATGGAGCAGGCGCCCTGGGCGCCATTCGGGACCCTCTCCCTCGGCACCTTCGTCTCGGACAAGATCGACCTCGACAAGGTGGTCGTCAGCCCGATCTTCGGCCAGGACCTGGCCAGCTTCCAGTTCAAGTAACCGACGGCGTGTCGCCTTCGTTACCCCAGGGGTAACAAATGCGACAGCTGGGTAGTAGCGGGAGGTGGGCGACGACGGCTACCGCGACAATTCACCCGCCAGCCTCTACGCCGGGCTGATCGGCGGCGTCCTCCTCCTCGCCGGCATCATCGGCTTCTTCTACAGCGCCTCCTTCGGCAGCCCCGGCAACACCGACTCGGTGCTCGGCATCCTCGAAGTCAACGCCTGGCACAACCTCGTCCACATCCTCAGCGGCGCGGTCGGCCTGGCGGCGTTCGCCTCCGGCCCCCGCGCCTCGCGCACCTACGCGCTGGTCTTCGGCGTCGTCTACCTGGTCGTCGCGATCTGGGGCTTCATCATCGGCAGCCACGAGTCGATCCTCGGCTTCCTGCCGGTCAACACCGAGGACAGCGTCCTCCACCTGATCCTCGGCGGGCTCGGCATCGGCGCCTACGCGGCGAGCGACCCCGAGGCCGAAGCGCGGCGGACCCGCGCCGGCGCCACGCACGCCGCCTAGCCGATCCGGAGCGGGTCGATCCGGAGCGGGTTGCTTGACCCGCCGGACCGCGGCAGCCTGGCTTGGGGGTCGCGCGGTTCGCGTAGATTGGCGCGATGGCCACCGGTGAATCCGCCGAGGTGAGGGACGAGCGGGCCACCGGTTTTCGCTTCGCCTCCCGGGCCGCCCTGCGGCCCTGGGCGCTCGGGCTCTACTTCGTGGCGCTGATCCTTTGGAGCGCGCGCTACGGAATCCCCGTTCAGCGCGAGCTGGTGATCCTCTGGACCTGCGGCGCCCTCGCCTGCGCCTCGATCGGCCGGCCGCCGCGGGAAATTCTCCAGCTGGTCCTCGACTGGCTGCCGATCGTCGTCGTGTTGGGGGCCTACGACCTGACCCGGGGGGCGGCCGACTCGCTTGGGATCGGCGTCCACCTGCACCCGATGATCGACTTCGACGCCTTCGTCTTCGGGGGCGAGGTGCCGACGGTCTGGCTGCAGCGGCAGCTCTACGAGCCGGGGGTCGTCCACTGGTGGGACGTGGGCTTCACCCTCGTCTACACCTCCTACTTCATCGTTCCGTTCGTGCTGGCCGGCTGGCTCTGGGCGCGCGACCGGCCCGGCTTCCTGCGCTTCGCGCGGCGGCTGGTGACGCTGGCGATCGCCGGCCTCGCCACCTACATCCTCTTCCCGGCGGCGCCGCCCTGGATGGCGAGCGAAATGGGGCTGATCGGCGATGTCCACAGGACGACGGGGAGGGGCTGGGAAGTGCTCGGCGTCGGCACCGCTTCGCTCTTCTCCAAGGGGCAGGCGGCAAGCAACCTCGTCGCCGCGGTGCCCTCGCTGCACTCCGGCTTCACGATGCTGGTGGCGCTCTTCCTCTGGCGGTGGGTGCGGCCGGCGTTGCGGCCGCTGCTGCTGCTGTATCCGCTGGCGATGGGGCTGACGCTGATGGCGACCGGCGAGCACTACTTCTTCGACGTCGTCCTCGGCTGGCTCTACGCCGGAGTGGTGATGGGCGCCTGGAGCTGGTGGGAGCGGCGGCGCGAAGCGCGGCTCGGGGGCGAGTCGCTCAGCGGCGCGGCCGCGCCAGGCGAAGCGCCCGGCTGAGCTGGAGCGGTTGCCCGCGGCCGGCGTCGGTGAGGGCGATTTCGACCCGGAAGGAGCGCTTCCCCATGCGGCGATGGACCCGCACGGCTTTGCGGCCCGCCCTGGTCAGGCGCAGCTTCAATCGCGGCGCCTGCCCGCTCGGGATCGAGTAGGAGCCGCGTGCCAGCGCGCGCGAGCCGACTCTGAGGCCGATCTGGCCGCCGCAATCGCCGCCGCCGCAGGCGAGGCGCAGCGTGACCACCCTGCGGCCGGCCAGCAGGCGCTTCATCAGTGAGGCGATCCCCGGCTTCGCGCCGCCGCTGGCAGGGCCAGGCTCCGTTGCGTTGCCAACAGTCGAGGGCCCGATCCGCGGGTTGCTGGGCGCCTGCACCAAGCCGCCGAGCGCGCCGGGCTGCTCGAGCACCGGCAGCCGCAGCCGCAGGTTGGAGACGGTGATCGGCGCCTGCAGGTTCGAGGGGCGGGAGTAGGGCGGGTCGGCGGGCAGAAGCTCCAGCTTGACGGTGTCGCCGCCGGCGAAGCGGTAGCCCTGCGGGTGCAGCTGGAAGACGGTGCCGGTGCCGCCGCTGCCCGGCCGCAGCAGGCCGCGGGCGACGAGGCGCTCTTCGCCGCCGGGGAGGACGTCGAGCAGGCGGGACGCCAGCTCGGAATCTTCGTTCGTGGTCGCGAGGTCGGCGACGATCGTCGGCGAACCCAGGAGGGTGAAGCCGGCTGCCGGGACCGGGAGGCGGTAGTTGGCGGCGCCGGCCTGGTCGGCTCCCGAGGCGGTGGCGCAGGCGCCGCCGCCGGCGATCGGGTCGAACGTTTTGCCGATGGTCGTGTCGCCGGCCCCCGGGAGGATCGTCTGCGCGCCGACGCCGTCGAGGTGGATCTCGCCGGGCGAGAGGTCCTGCCAGGAGCCGGCTCCGTAGGGGCCTTCCGAGGCGCCGCCGCAGACCGTGGTCAGCGCTTCCGCGCTCGAGCTTGGTTGGGGGCCCGTCCCCTTCAGGTAGTGGTCGAACCAGGCGTTCTCTCGTGCCAGGAAGACAGCCTCGTCGGCGGGCTTGTTCTGGCTGCGGGCATGCCCGTCGTCGCTCAGGAAGAGCGATATCGGGTCGCCCGGGTACTGCGCCCGGGTGCGGTTGTAGTAGCGGACCGCCTCGTCGACCGGGAAGAGGTCGTCGTTCCAGCCGTTCTGGATCAGCAGCGGCGCCGGCGGCTCGCTGTGGTCGATGTAATAGGAGGAGTGGTAGGTGGTGATCTGGTCGAGGATTTCCTGCGTCTGCGGTTTGGCCTCGTAGGGCTCGCCGCTGTTGATCAGCGTGTACCAGCCGTTCAGGTCCGCTTCTTTGTCGGTGAGCGAGTAGTTGCTCGAGGCGAGCCCGGTCCCGTAGAGCCCGGTCACGAACGAGGCCTTCTCGATCCCGATCCGGGCTTTGCCTTCGGGGCCTTTGTAGGGATTGTCGGCGACGAAGTCGAGGTTGCTGCCGTTCGGCATCAGCGCGTAAGCGAGGTCGGTCCAGGGCCACTGCGGCACCGCCGCCGCCAGTTCCATCGCCTTGCCTTCCGGGCTTTCCCAGGGGACGAGGGTGCCGTCCGGTTCCATCGTGCGGTTGCGCAGCGTCGCCAGCGCCATCGACATGCCGCCGCCGTAGGAGACCCCGGTGGCGCCGATCTTCTGCGGCTGCGCGACCCCTTCGTCGGCGAGGACCGAGATCAGATATTGGGCGTCGCGGACTTCGTAGCGGTCGTCCATCAGGTGGTTGTACCCCTGGGCGCAGGCGGGGGTGAGGCGGCCCGGATCCGAGCCGCCGCAGGAGTTGCCCCAGCCGCGGTCGCTCATGCTGAAGACCGTGTAGCCGGCTTCGGCCCACTGCTGGACCCGCGGGTCTTCGAGGCCGATCTTGTGCCCGCCCCAGCCGTGGAAGAGCCCGATCACGGGGTAAGGGGCCTCTTCGCCCATGCCCGGTCCCGGCGGCGGCGGCAGGACCACGTTGAGGTCGATCTTGGTGGCTTCATCCCAGGTCGTCGTTTCGCCGGCGCAGAGGCGGACGCCGCCGTTCGCCGGCTGCACCGAGCAGCCGACGTCGCCGCCGTACAGCGTGCCGGAGAACGCTCGCGCCCCCGGCACCACGATCAGCGCCAGCAGCAGCGCCAGCGCCGCTCCGCCCAGAAACCACCTCACCCTCTCGATGCTCAACCCGCCTCCTCCTCTCGCGCAGACGAAGGTGCCTCTACCCAGAATCGGAGCGGCTAAGCGAGTCGTGGTTCCTTCTGGAAGGTATGCATCCGCAGGGAACCACGCGATTAGGCGAGGCGGCGGGAGAAGCTCTCTTCGAGCGCCTCCTTGCCGCTTTCGCCAGGGACCGTTTTGTCGAGGCGCGCCCGCGCCTGGCGCCCGTCGAGGTGGAGGCTCGCGACCTGGTTGTCGAAGTAGGGGCCGTCGAGGGTGCGCCAGCGGATGCCGCGGTCCGGCGCGCCCGCCGCCCGCGCCAGCAGTGCGGAGAGAGCGGAAGCGGGCTTGCCGAAGCCGCCGCGGACGACGCGGCGCTCTTTCTCGTCGAGCGGGTTGCGGTAGGGCGAGCAGACCATCTGGTAGACGGGGCTGCGCTCGGCCGCGCTGCCGTTGGCGGGATAGCCGACCTCGCTCAGGTAGGCGTGGTGGACGTCGCCGGAGAGGACGACGATCGAGGCCGGCGGCTTGCCGCGCTTGCCGCTCGCCACCTCGTGCAGGAGGTCGCGCAGCTTCGCGAACGACTCGCCGAAGGAGGCCCAGTGGTCGAAGTCCACTTCGCGCCGCAGCTTCTCGGCCGCCCAGGCCGCCGGCCTGCCCCAGGCGCCGTCGCAGAGCTGCTCGTTCCAGGCCTCCAGCCGGTCGAAGGCGGGGGAGAGGAGCCAGGGAACGGTCGAGCAGATCAGCAGGTGGTCGAAGTCGCCTTCGGTCCGCTCGACGATCCATTCCCACTCTTCGTCGTCGACGATCGCCCGCCGGTCCTCCGCCAGCACCCGTCCGGCGCGGGAGTCGATGAAGACGGCCCGGGTGCGGCCGAAGTCGCGGCAGAAGCTCCAGCGCGTGCCGGAGCCGGCCGACTGGATCCGGTGCGCCCAGGGGAATATCTCCTCCTCGGCCTTCTGGTTGCCGCGCACCCGCTGGTAGAGGTCGTCCCCGGCCAGCTCGCGCGGAGACATGTTGCCGAGGTGCTGGTAGATCCAGTAGCTGGCGATGCAGCCGACCGCGCGGCGGTGCCACCAGGACTTCGCCTGCATCTCCAGCAGCCAGCCGCGGGAGATGTTCCAGTCGTCGCTCATGTCGTGGTCGTCCCAGAGCATCGAGACCGAGACGTTGGAGAAGAGCCAGCGGATCAGCGGCTCCTGCCAGCTCTCTTCGTAGAGCCAGGTGTACTCCTCGAAGTCGGTGACCTCGTCGCCGGGCGGGGTGTCGGTGCCGCGGCGTTCCTTGATCTTCCTCCGCGTCTGGGGCGAGCCCTCGTCGACGTAGACCTGGTCGCCGAGCAGGAACAGCTGCTCAGGCCACTCCTCCCGTTCGCCTTCGGCCATCTGCTTCGCCAGCACCCAGAGGGCGTCGACCTCGTGGCCCTCTTCGGTCTCGTCCTTGGGTTCGGTGAACGGCGCCTCGTGCGGTACGGCCACCCGGCAGGAGCCGAAGCAGATGTCGAGGTCGGCGTCGGCGTCGGTCGCGCGGATCGCGCTCGGCGGCAGCTCCGACCCGGGCTCGGGCCAGCGCACCTCGCCGTCGAGCCTGACCTCGTACTCATGGCGCGAGGCCGGCTCGAGCCCGCCGATGCAGACGATCGCGTAGTGGTGTCCCTCGACCCGGAAGGTCGGCTCGCGGTGCCCGAGCACCTCGACCTCGCATGCCTCGCTCGTCTCGACCCAGACGGTCGCCTCCGTGTCGGCGACGTGGCGCAGCAGCGGACCGAGGACGAGATCAGGCATGGCTTCGCCTTCCCTACCCCCCCAAGCGCGAACTGCATCAAATTTCCGGGCCGTCAGGCCGGAAATTTGATGCAGTTCGCTTGGGGGGAGCTCCGATCCGGCGCGTCGTGGGAAGGCGCTGACAGCGTCGGCGCCACTTCGTTTAGGAGATGTCGCAAATGTGCATATCTATGAACAGATGGTCTGGAATGCGAAGATTGTCCAATGAGCGAAGCGGCGGCCGTCACGGGATTCGCCCGCCTGCTCTCCGACGAGCGACTGACCAGCCGCGCCGTCGGCGGCGACGAGCGCGCCTTCGCGGCGATCTTCCGCCGCTACCACCAGGGCCTGTACCGCTTCTGCCTGGCGATCGTCGGCAACCCGGAGGACGCCCAGGACGCGCTGCAGAACACGATGATCAAGGTGCTGCGGGCGCTGCCGGGCGAGGAGCGCAGGATCGAGCTGAAGCCGTGGCTGTACCGGATCGCCCACAACGAGTCGATCGACCTGCTGCGGCGGCGGCGGGAGACGCGCGCGCTCGACGTCGAGCAGATCGCTCCCGGTTATGGTCTGGCCGAGGACGCGGCGACGCGGGAACGGCTGCGGCGCCTGCTCGCCGACCTGAAGGAACTGCCGGAGCGCCAGCGCGAGGTGCTGGTGATGCGGGAGCTGGCCGGGCTCGACTTCGAGGAGATCGCCACGGCGCTGGCGACCTCCGGGGCGGCCGCGCGGCAGACGCTCTACGAGGCCCGGCAGAGCCTGCGGCAGATGGAGGAGGGGCGTGAGATGAGCTGCGACGTCGTCACCAAGACGCTCTCCGACGGCGACGGTCGGATGATTCGCCGCCGCGACGTCCGCGCCCACCTGCGCTCCTGCGCGAGCTGCCGTGCCTTCCGCGAGGAGATCGAGAGCCGGGAGCGTGAATTCGCGGCGCTCTCGCCGCTGCCCGTCGTGGCGGCGGCGGGAATGCTGCAGGGACTGCTCGGCGGCGCCCACGGCGTCGGGGGCGGGATGATGGCGGCGCTCGGCGGCGGCGCGGCGAAAGCCGCCGGCGCCTCGGCGGTGGCCAAGGGGGTGGCGACGGCGGCGGTGGTGGCGGCGATCGGCGTCACCGCTGCCGACCGCGGTGGGGTCATCAACCTCGGCCTGCCCGGAGAGCAGAACACGCAGCCGGTCTCGCGGGCGCCTGCCGCCGACGTGGCCGGAGGCGGTTCGAAGCAGTTCGCCGGCGGCCGGACTGACGGCGCCGTGGCTGGGCGCGGCCAGCGGGCCGCGGCCGCCGATCCCGCGGCGCGGCGCGGCGGTCGCCTCTCCGCGGGTCATGGCGGTCGAGCCGCGAGCGGCGTCAGCCACCCCTCCTTCTCGGCAGCGGTCGAGGGCGGCCGGACGCCGGCCATCGCCCCCGCGCCGGGTGGCGGCGGGAGTCACCCTGCCGAGGCTCCCGGCGCCTCCACCCACCCCCGGGGCGAGCCGAGCGCCGGCGCCCGGGGCTACGGACCCGGTGTCGACCACCCGAACGGACCGGGCCACGAAAAGCAGCATCCGCCGGCTTCCTCGCAGGGCGAGGAGACCGCCGCCGCCCATCAGCCCATTTCGCGCGAACCAAGGAGCGGTTCCGCCGCCGCCGGCGATTCGTCCTCGTCGCCGCAGTCGACGCCAGGGAACGGCCCGCCTCCCGAGCAAGCGGCGCCCGGCTCCCCCGCGGCGGCGCCCGCACCTTCGGACCATCCCCCGGGCCCCGCTGACGGGACCACCTCCGAGGACCACCCGGCTGCGCTGAGCCGCTAGACCGGGCGCCCGCCCGCCGCGAGCGCCCCCATCGTCGCGACCACGCACTCAGCCAGCGCGGAGAGGTCGTAGCCGCCCTCGAGGACGGCGCCGACGGGAGCGTTCCATGCGGCCGCTGCGTCGCGCACCGAGGTGGCCATGCCGGCGAAGGACGAAGCCTCCAAGCGGCACTCGGCGAGCGGATCGTCGCGATGGGCGTCGAAGCCGGCGGAGATCAGGACGAGCTGGGGGTCGAACTCCCCGGCCGCGGGCAGCACCTCGTCCTCGAGCAGCGAGAGCCAGGCGTTCCCTTCGCTGCCGGCGCCCACCGGCAGGTTGATCGTGTAGCCCTCACCCGGGCCCTCGCCGGTATCCGCGCGGGCGCCGGTGCCGGGGAAGATCCCGCCCTGGTGGATGCTGGCGAAGAGGACGTCGTCGCGGCGGCGGAAGATCTCCGCGGTGCCGTTGCCGTGGTGGACGTCCCAGTCGAGGATGAACACGCGGTCGAGGCCGAGCTCGGCGATCGCCAGCGCCGCGGCGGTGGCGACGTTGTTGAACAGGCAGAAGCCCATCGCCCGCGCGGGCCCGGCGTGGTGGCCGGGCGGCCGCAGCCCGCAGAAGCCCACCTCGACCTCGCCGGCGAGCAGCGCCCGCGTCATCGCGCAGGCACCGCCGGCAGCATGCAGCGCCGCCTCGTAGGAGCGCTCGCCGGCGAAGGTGTCGACGTCGATTGCCCCGCCGCCGGAGCGGCAGAGCTCGCGGATCCCCTCCACGTGCTCGCGCGGGTGGACCAGCATCAACTCCTCCTCGCTGGCCGCCGGCGCCTCGCGCCGCTCCCACCCCAGCCACTCCCGCTCGGCCAGCGCCGCCTCGACAACCCGCACCCGCTCCGGCTGCTCCGGATGCCCCGGCACCCCCTGCCGCGGATCGTGCTCCAGCGACGAGGGGTGGCTGAGGTAGAGCATCGGCGGACTGTACCCCTGCCCCTGCTCGCCGTTGGCGCCGGAGCCGGGAGGGGAGCCGCCGTTGAGGTCGAATGCCACCACATGGAAAGGCGACTCGACGTCGGCGGCACGCTCAGCGAGGTCTTCGACATCTACCGCGACCAGGCCGGGGTGCTCCTGCCGGTCGCCTTCTGGCTGTTCCTGATCGTCGCCATCGTCAACGGCCTGACCGAAGGAAACCTCTCCCTGTTCTGGCTGGCGATCGTGGTCAGCCTTGCCGTCGGCACCCTCTACCAGGGGATGGTGGTGACCCTGGTCCAGGATGTCCAGGATGGGCGCCGCGATTCCTCGGTCGGCGACCTGATGCGCTCGGTCCTGCCGGTGCTGGCGCCGCTGCTCGGCGCCGGCATCCTCGCCGGGCTCGGGATCGGCGGCGGTTTCGTCCTCCTCGTCGTCCCGGGCCTGATCCTGCTGACGATGTGGGCCGTGATCGCCCCGGTGATCGTGGTCGAGCGGCGCCGCGTCTTCGACGCCTTCGGCCGCTCCCGGCAGCTGGTCAAGGGCTATGGCTGGCCGGTCTTCTGGACGGTCGTGGTCGCCTACGTGATTACGATCGTCGCGACCCTCGCCTTCACCGCGATCGCGGCCGCCATCGCCGAAGGGCCGCTGCTGCGGATCGTCTTCAGCGCCCTGGCCTCGACCGTGACCGCGCCGATCGCGGCGCTGGTTGCCTCGGTCCTCTACTTCCGCCTGCTGGGCCTGCGGGGCGACTCAACCCCCGTGGGGAGCCTCGGCACCCCCCTCTGAAAACACTCCCCAAGCGAAGGCGTTTTCAGAGGGGGGTGCCGAGGCCGACCCCCACAACCCTCAGTGCCGCAGCAGCCCGGCGACAGCCTCCGCTAGCCGCGCCCCCCGCGGCGTCAGCGTGTACTCGGTGTGCGGCGGGCGGCCCGGCACCAGCGTTCGCCTGACGATCCCCGCCGCCTCCAGCTGCTCGAGCCGCTCGGAGAGGGTGGTGGGGGAGACGCCGGGTAGGGACTGGCGGAACTCGTTGAAGCGGGCGGCGCCGCTGGAGCAGGCGTAGATCGTCGCCATCGTCCAGCGGCGCTCGAGCAGGCCCGCGGCGGCGCGAAGCTCGGTCGGGACGGGAGAGCAGTTGCGGCAGCGGGGGGACACGGCTGCTCCCTACGCCGCCATCGCCTCGTGCCCCTGCTCGGCCGGCTCCAGCGCCAGGCCGAGCACCTCGTCGATGCTCATCACCGGGTGGAAGGCCATCTGCTCGCGCACCTCCGCGGGGACCTCGTCGAGGTCCCCGCGGTTGCGCTCGGGCAGGATCACCTCGGTCAGCCCGGCCGCGTGGGCGGCCAGCACCTTCTGCTTCAAGCCGCCGATCGGCAGCACCCGGCCCTGCAGGGTGACCTCGCCGGTCATCCCGACCGTGTGCTTGACCGGCCGCCCGCTCAGCAGGCTGACCAGCGCCGTGGTCATCGCCGTGCCGGCGCTGGGGCCGTCCTTGGGGATCGCCCCGGCGGGCACGTGCAGGTGGAACTCGCGCTGGAAGGCTTCGGCCGGGATGCCGAGCTCCTCGCGGTGGGCGCGCACGTAGGAGAGGGCGATCCGCGCCGACTCCTTCATCACGTCGCCGAGCTGCCCGGTCAGGACCAGGCCCTTGTCGCCGTCCATCGCCGTCGCCTCGATGAAGAGGATGTCGCCGCCGGCCCCGGTCACCGCCAGACCGGTCGAGACCCCGGGGATCGCGGTCCGCTCGACCGACTCCTGGAAGTGCTTCTGGCGCCCCAGCGCCTCGCGCAGGGCCTCGGCGTCGACGACGATCTTCTCGTCCGTCGCGCCGGAGGCGATCTTCGTCGCCGCCGCGCGCAGCAGCTTGCCGAGCTCGCGCTCGAGCCGCCGCACGCCCGCCTCGCGGGTGTACTCGGCGATCACCATCCGCAGGACCTCGTCGGAGACCTCGACCTCCTCGGCCTTGAGCCCGTTGCGCTTCAGCTGCCTCGGCAGCAGGTAGCCGCGGGCGATCGCCAGCTTCTCCTCGGTCGTGTAGCCGTCGAAGCCGATCACCTCCATCCGGTCCAGCAGGGGCGCCGGGATCGTGTCGACGATGTTCGCGGTGGCGATGAAGACGACCTCGGAGAGGTCGACCTCGACGTCGAGGTAGTGGTCCCTGAACGTGTTGTTCTGCGCCGGGTCGAGGACCTCGAGCAGCGCCGCGGAGGGGTCGCCGCGCCAGTCGGCGCCGACCTTGTCGACCTCGTCGAGGAGGATCACCGGGTTCATCGTCTCGGCGTCGCGCAGAGCCCGGACGATCCGTCCCGGCATCGCGCCGATGTAGGTGCGGCGGTGGCCGCGGATCTCAGCCTCGTCACGGATCCCGCCGAGGCTGATGCGGACGAACTCGCGCCCCAGAGCCTTGGCGATCGACTCGCCGATCGAGGTCTTGCCGGTGCCGGGCGGTCCGACCAGGGTCAGGATCGCGCCGTTGGCGCGGCTGTCGTCCTCGATCTGGCGCTCCTCGCGCAGCTTGCGCACGGCGATGAACTCGGTGATCCGCCGCTTCACGTCATCGAGACCGGCGTGGTCGGCGTCGAGGACCTCGCGCGTGTGGAGCGGGTCGAGCCGCTCCTTGGCGCGCTTGCTCCACGGCACCGCGATCAGCCAGTCGAGGTAGCTGCGGATCATCGAGCTCTCCGGCGACTGCTCGCCCTGGCGCTCGAGCCGCCGCAGCTCCTTCTCGGCCTGCTCGGCGACCGCCTCCGGCATCTCCGCCTCGGCGATCTTGCGCTCGTACTCGCCGATCAGGTCGGCCTCGTCCTCGCCCAGCTCCCTGCGGATCGACTCCATCTGTTTGCGGAGGAAGTACTCGCGCTGCTGCTTCTGGGCGCCGGACTCGACGTCGTCGCGGATCTTGCTCCGCACCTGCAGCTCGGCGAGGCGCTCGCGCTGCAGCTCGACCGCCAGCTCGAGCCGGGCGCTGACGTCGATCGTCTCCAGCAGGCGCAGCTTGCCGTCGTTGGAGATGTCGGGCGAGAGGCCGGAGGTGTCGGCCAGCGCCCCCGGCTCCTCGACCGAGCGCAGGAAGGCGGCGATCCGCCCGTCGTCGCCGCGCAGCTCGAGGATCTCCTCGACCACGGCGCGGTATTCGCGGCTCAGCTCGCGCGTGTGCTCGTCATCCGGATGACCGTCGCGGATCTCCTGCACCTCGACTCGCAGGGTCTCGTTCTCGCCCGTCTGGGCGGAGCCGGCGATCAGCCCCCGGTGCAGCCCGACGACGGTGGCGACGGGGCGGCCGCGGCGGGAGACGCCGGTCTCGATCACCTCGGCGACCACGCCGACGCGACCGTAGGAGCCCTCGCGGCGCGGAATCAGGAAGACGCGCTCGTCCTCGCCGACGTCGATCGGCAGGGTCGCGGTCACGGTGGGGAAGACGATCGCCTCGTCAAGCGCTATTAGCCGGTGAGTCATAACCAAGTCCACTTTCTGTAGTTAGTCCTCAGAAAGGATAGCCCGGATAGTTTCCCTGTCAAGCGATCGGTAGCGGCCAATCGGCGATACGGTGCCCCCGTGGGCAAGGTCAAGTGCCAGATCTCAATCTCCGCCGACGGCTACCTCGCCGGCCCCAACCAGAGCGAGGAGCACCCGCTCGGCGAAGGCGGGATGGCGCTGCACGAGTGGGCCTTCGGACTCGCCTTCTTCCGCGAGATGCACGGCAGGGAGGGGGGCGAGGTCAACGTCAGCGACGGGGTCCTGAGGGAAGCGAGCGTCGATACCGGCGCGGTGCTGATGGGCCGGAACATGTTCGGCCCCGTCCGCGGCCCCTGGACCGAACCGCTCTGGAATGGCTGGTGGGGGGATGAGCCGCCGTTCCGGGTCCCGGTCTTCGTCCTCACCCACCACGAGCGCGAGCCGCTGACCCTTGGCGAGACGACCTTCCACTTCGTCACCGAGGGGCCGGAGCGGGCCGTGGAGCTCGCCCGCGAAGCCGCCGGCGGCCAGGACGTCTCCGTCGGCGGCGGTGGCGAGACGATCCAGCAGCTGATCCGCGCCGGCCTCCTCGACGAGCTGCTGGTCAACCAGGTGCCGGTGATCCTCGGCGGCGGCGAGCGTCTGCTCGACGGGATCGGCCCCGAGGTCGAGTTGGAGCAGTTGCGCGTGGTCGAGGCTCCCGGCGTCGCTCACATCCTTTACGCCGTCGGCCGCTGAGCGCCTTGGCGGCTAGGCTCGCTGCCGACCCGAACAAGGAGCCGTGGAAGAGATGAACGAGCCGCAGTCAACCGAGCAGGCCGAGATGCTCTACGGCGCCCGCTTCCTCACCGAAGGGGCGCCGGACAGGGAGTTTCCCGCCAGCGGCATGGCCGCGCTCGACGCGATGCGGTTGGTCGACGAGGAACTGGTCCTGGAGGGGGACCCGTGGCGCAACCTCGCCACCTTCGTCACCACCTGGATGGAGCCCGAGGCGCAGCGGATCGTCGCCGAGAACCTGCATCGCAACTTCATTGACCACGCCGAGTACCCGATCACGGCGGAGATCGAGCAGCGCTGCATCCGCATGCTCGCCGACCTCTACCACGCGCCGGGGGAGACGACCGGCTGCCGCACCCAGGGCTCCTCGGAGGCGATCATGCTCGGCGCGCTTTCGCTGAAGTGGAAGTGGAAGGAGCGCCGCGAAGCGGCGGGCAAGCCGGTCGAGCGGCCGAACCTCGTCTTCGGCGGCGACGTCCACGTCGTCTGGGAAAAGTTCTGCCGCTACTTCGACGTCGAACCGCGGATCGTCCGCCTGCGCGAGGACAAGTACGTGATCGGGCCCGAGGACGTCGAGCCCCACGTCGACGAGAACACGATCGGCGTCGCCGCCGTCCTCGGCACCACCTTCACCGGCCACGCCGACGACATCCAGGGCATCAACGACCTGCTGGTGCGGATCAGGGACGAAAAGGGCCACGACGTGCCGCTCCACGTCGACGCCGCCAGCGGCGGCTTCGTCTGGCCCTTCCTCTACCCGGAGTCGGAGTGGGACTTCCGGCTCGGGCAGGTTCGCTCGATCAACGTCTCCGGCCACAAGTTCGGGCTCGTCTACCCCGGGATCGGCTGGCTCGTCTTCCGCGAGAAGGCCGACCTGGCCGAGGACCTCGTCTTCTACGAGAACTACCTGGGCAAAACGGACGCCACCTTCACCCTCAACTTCTCCACCGGCGCCTCGATGGTGCTCGCCCAGTACTACAACTTCGTCCGCCTCGGGCGCGAGGGCTACAGCCTCGTGATGGGGGCGATGGAGCAGAACGCGAAGGCGCTGGCCGCGAGGCTGGAGGCGATGGGCCACTGGGAGCTGATCGACCCCGGGAAAGAGCAGCTGCCGCTGGTCGCCTTCAAGCTCGCCGAGGAACACGGGTACGACGAGTTCGACGTCTCCTGGCAACTCTCCGCCGAGCGCGGCTGGATGCTCCCCGCCTACACGATGCCGCCCGACGCCGAAGAGGTGAAGGTGATGCGGGCGCTGGTCAAGGAGACCCTCGGCCGCCAGCAGGTCGATCGCCTCGCCAACGACGTCGAAGAGGCCTGCCGGACGCTGGAGAAGAAGGGCGGCGCCCACCCGCAGGAGCGGCACAAGATGAAGCGCTCGCCGGGCTACTGAGCCGCCGCCGGCGGGGCAGCCGTCGGCCTCGCCGACGACCCGGCTAGCCTCGCCCTATGGCCGACCAGCAGATCTCGCTGAGCGAGGCGGCACGGCGCTCGGGAGTTCCCGCCAGCACCCTGAAACGGTGGGCGGAGGAGAGGATCGTGCCGGTGCGCCGCGGTCGCTGGACGGCCACGGCGGCGGCGCAGGCGCGGGTGGTGGCCCGGATGCGCGAGCGCGGCTACTCGCTGGAGGACCTGAAGACCGCCGGGCGCGAGGGGCGGCTGGCCTTCGGCTTCACCGAGGAGCTTCTCTCGGACACCGAAGAGCGGCTGACGATCGAGGCGGTGGCCGAGGAAACCGGGCTGGAGCCGGAGCTGGTCGAGCGGATCCTGGTCATCCTCGGCACCCCGGTCGACCGGCGGCGGGAGATGAGCGAGGACGACGCCGCGGCGCTGCGCCACTGCACCCGGGTGCTGGCGGCTGGGTTTCCGCTCGTCGCCTTCCTGCAGCTGGTCCGCGTCTACGCGCAGTCGATGCGGCGGATCGCCGATGCCGAGGTGCGGCTCTTCCACCTCTACGTGCACGAGCCGCTGATCCGCGACGCCGTCCCCGAGCTGGAGATGGCGGAGGAGATGGGGGAGCTGGCCGGCGACATCCTGCCGCTGGCGGCGCCGCTGACCGAGTACCTGCACCGTCGCTACCTGCGCTTCTTCGTCGAGCAGGACGTGGTCGGCCACATGGAGGCTGACGCCGCCGCCGTCGACACCGCCGAAATCGAGCTCGGGCACGTCCACATCGCCCTCTGCTTCATCGACCTCACCGGTTTCACCCGCTACACCGAGGAGGAGGGGGACATCGAGGCGCTCGACGTGGTCGAGAACTTCGTCGCCTCGGTGGAGGAAACGCTGCCGCGCGAGGCGGCGATCGTGAAGACGATCGGCGACGAGGTGATGGTCGTCTCGCCCGACCCGGCCACGCTGACCGAGTGGGCGGTCGACTTCCTCTCGCGCTTCGCGCGGCGGCCGCAGCCGCGGGTCGGGATTCACTTTGGCGACGCCGTCTACCGCGACGGCGACTACTTCGGCAGCCAGGTCAACCTCGCCCACCGCGTCGTCAACCGGGCGCTGGCGGGGGAGGTGCTGGTCACCGACACGGTCGCCGAGGCGGTCGGCGCCAGCGACCGACTCGAGCTGGAGGGCATCGGCCAAGTCACCCTCAAGGGGTTCCCGGCACCGACCGCGCTCTTCGTCGTCCGCGCGGCATGATCGCCGGGCGGCTGCTGGAGCGGGTCGAGGCCGGGGGGCTGCTCGCCGGGCCGGCCCCCTTGCTGGTGCTGTTCTCCGGAGGGCGGGACTCCGTCTGCATGCTCGACCTGGCGGTGCGGGCGCGCGGGGCAGAGGCGGTCGGGGCGCTGCACGCCGACTACGGCTTGCGGGCGGAGGCGGAGGAGGATTCGCGGTTCTGCGCGCAGGTTTGCGAGCGGCTCGGGGTATCGCTGGAGGTGGAGCGCCCGCGGCGGCCGGCCGGGGCCGGGAACCTGCAGGCCTGGGCGCGGGAGGCGCGCTACGCAGCCGCGGCGCGGCTCGCCGAGCCGCGGGGGGCGACGATCGTGACCGGCCACACCGCCGACGATCAGGTCGAGACGATTCTCTACCGGCTTGCCTCCTCGCCGAGCCGCCGGGCGCTGCTGGGGATGCGGCCGCGGCACGGCCGCCTGGCCCGGCCGCTGCTCGACAGCAGCCGCGCGGAGACGACCGCCTACTGCGAGGAGCGCGGCCTCGCCTGGCGCGAGGACGCCAGCAACGCGGGCGACGCCTATGCCCGCAACCGGATTCGGCGGGACCTGGTTCCACAGCTCGAGCGGGTTCATCCCGCCGCCAGGCAGAACGTGCTGCGGACGGCGGCGCTGCTGCGCGAGGAGGCCGAGCTGCTCGATTCGCTGGTCGATGGCGAGCTGGCCGGCGACGGGACGATCGCGACGGGGACGATCGCGCACCGGCGCTTCGCCGAGCTCCACCCCGCCCTGCGCCGGCTCGTCCTCCAGCGCCTCGCCGACGAGGCGGCCGGCCGACCGGTCGCCGGGGCCGCCCGTTTCGCCGAGCAGGTCGCCGGCCTCAGTCGCGGCGGCTCCAGCCTCGACCTGGGAGGCGGCGTCCGCGCAATCCTCGAAGGCGGCGTCCTCCGCGCCGAGACCTCCTGATGCCGGCCGGAAGAAAACCGGTTGGGCAGACCGGGATGGGCCCGTCGGCCTGATCTCGGCCATATATCTAGACTGCGGCCGGTGCCGGATCCCGCGGTCGGCGAGACTCTCGTCGCCAGAGACGAGCTGCAGCAGCGCATCGCCGAGCTGGGGGCGAAGATCAGCCGCGACTACGCGGGGACGGAGCTGATCCTGGTCGGGGTGCTGAAGGGCGCGGTCCTCTTCCTCGCCGATCTGATGCGCCACGTCGAGGTTCCCTGCGAGATCGACTTCATGGCGGTCTCCAGCTACGGCTCCCAGACCGACTCCTCCGGGGTCGTCCGCATCCTCAAGGACCTCGACGCCTCGATCAAGGACCGCCATGTCCTGATCGTCGAGGACATCGTCGATTCCGGCCTCACCCTCCAGTACCTGAAACGGAACCTGGAAGCCCGCGATCCGGCTTCGCTGAAGGTCTGCGCGCTGCTGACCAAGCCGGAGCGGCTGCGGGCCGACCTGGAGCCGCCCGAGTACATCGGGTTCGAGATTCCCAATCGGTTCGCGATCGGCTATGGGCTCGACCACGCGCAGAAGCATCGAAACCTGGATTTCGTCGCCGCGCTCGCCGAGTAGACCGGAAATTCCGCCCTGGTACGCTGATTTCCGATCTTGAGGCGTTTCTTCAAAAGCGCGGCATTTCCGATCCTCCTGGTGGTGATCCTTGCCTTCATCGCCCAGAAAGTGATCAGCGGCGGTGGCGGCGGCGAATCGCACCACTACAACGAGCTGATCAACCAGAAATCGGGCCTGATCGTCAACGGCAAGGTCGAAGAAGTCGACGTCAACACCAAGGACAACACGCTCGACGTCAAGCTGACCAACGAAGAAAGCTTCTCCACCGGTTACCCGCCCGACGGGGAACGCCAGCTCGTCAACCTGCTCGACGAAAACGGGGTCGAAACCGACGTCCACGGATCCGGCAGCTCCGGCCTGCTCTCGCTGCTGACCCTGGTCCTGCCCTTCGTCCTCTTCTTCGGCTTCTGGATCTTCCTGATGAACCAGATGCAGGGCGGCGGCAGCCGGGTGATGAACTTCGGCAAATCGAAAGCCAAGCGGATGTCGGTCGACGCGCCCAAAATCACCTTCCGCGACGTCGCCGGCGTTGACGAGGCGGTCCAGGAGCTCGAGGAGATCAAGGAATTCCTCGAGAACCCGAAGAAGTTCCAGGCGCTCGGCGCCCGCATCCCCAAGGGCGTCCTCTTATATGGACCGCCCGGGACCGGGAAGACGCTGCTCGCCCGCGCCGTCGCCGGCGAGGCGGGCGTCCCCTTCTTCTCGATCTCCGGCTCGGACTTCGTCGAGATGTTCGTCGGCGTCGGCGCCAGCCGCGTCCGCGACCTCTTCGAGCAGGCGAAACAGAACTCCCCCTGCATCATCTTCATGGACGAGATCGACGCCGTCGGCCGCCACCGCGGCGCCGGCATGGGCGGCGGCCACGACGAGCGCGAGCAGACGCTGAACCAG
>JBJMKQ010000035.1:0-2337 GCA_045805725.1 Solirubrobacterales bacterium | reverse complement strand
CCCATGCAGTGGTACCGGGAGGTCGGCAGGTTGCCTGGAGGCGGTGGTGTCGGTGATGGATCTGCTCGCGCGCCTGCGGCTTAGCGCTTCTTCTTACCGCCGCCGCGCGCGGCGTCGAGGCGGTTGACCGCCGCCTTGGTACCGCTCTTGACGGCTTCGCCCGCAGCCTTCGCCGCGGTGACCGCGCTCCCGACAGCCTTCTCTGCCGCGCCCTTCGCCTGAGCTCCGGCGCGCTGCGCCTCGCGAGCCTGACGAGTAGAAGCTGCCTTCTTGCCGGCCACCTGACGTGCGGTCTTCCTCGGGGTGGAGCGCGTGCTCTTCGCCGTGGTGCCCTTCGCCGCGTTGCGCTTGCGCGTCGCAGCGGCCTTCTTCGCGGCCGCCGATCGGCTCGCCTTAGATTGCGCCATCCGTTCTGCCTCCCTCGAGTTGGCGGTCGTCGGCCAGAACGCTAGTTGGTGCCCGATTCACGGGCGCAGGTGGGCCGCGTGCGATGGTGGCGGCGGGTGGCTTAGTAGTCGCTCTCGTTTCTCGCGCGAAGCAGTAGCGACTCTGGAAGGCGCCACGCTGCGTGTCGTCCCAAGCAGGAGCGCGGCTCGCCTGCTGACTTGTGTGGTCGCGTGACGATGGGGGCTTATGCTCGCGGCGTGAGGGAGCGTGCGTTCCGTCAGTGGATGGAGCGGCTACCGGGTTGGCTGCAGCGATTCGTTGAGATCGGCGCGCTTCCCTCGGACTCAGATGAGCTTCGCGCTCGCAAGGCGGTCTTGGTGCTGTCCTCGGCGCTCATGGCGGCCCTGGCTTGCCTGTGGGTCGCGACGTATGCCGTGCTCGGGCTCTGGGTGTCGGCGTTGATCCCTTTCGCCTACCAAGTCGCCACCGCGGTCAGCATCTACACGTTCGCGCGAACGCGCCGTTACATCCTGTTTCGCGAGAGCCAGCTCGTTCTGCCGCTCCTGTTGCCGTTCGCGCTGCAATGGAGCCTGGGGGGCTTCGAGAACTCTTCGGCTGTGTGCCTCTGGGCGATCACCTCCCCGATGGGGGCGCTCGTGTTCGTGGGAGCGCGTCAGGCGGTCCCCTGGTTCCTGGCGTTCGTCGGGCTTGTTGTGTTCTCCGCCGCGATCGATCCCGCTCTCGCTGCCGGAGCGCCGGACATCCCGCAGGGCGTCCTCATCGCGTTTTTTGCGCTCAACGTCCTCGGCCTGGCGACGACGGTGTTCGCGGTGCTGCAGTACTTCGTGCGCGCCCGCGAGCGAGCGCTGACCGACCTGGCCCAACAGCACCACGCACTTGGGCTAGAGCAGGCCAAGTCCGAGCGTCTGCTCCTGAACGTGTTGCCTGCGCCGATCGCGGCGCGGCTCAAGGAGCACAACGGGATCATCGCCGATGACCTCCCCGCGGTCACCGTCCTCTTCGCGGACATCGTGGGCTTCACGCCGCTGTCCGAACGACTCGCGGCGTCGGAGGTCGTGTCCCTGCTGGACGGGGTGTTCGCGCGCTGGGATGCGCTGGTCGCCGATCATGGCGTGGAGAAGATCAAGACGATCGGTGACGCCTATATGGTCGCCGCAGGCATTCCGCTCCCGCGGGACGATCATGCCGAGGCGGTCGCCGAACTGGCGCTGGCAATGGGACCGCAGCTGGCGGATTGCTCAGCTGAGATGGGAGTGCCGCTGCAGGTCCGAATCGGCATTGACAGCGGCCCGGTCGTTGCGGGCGTAATCGGACGGGCGAAGTTCAGCTACGACCTTTGGGGCGACACCGTCAACACCGCCAGCCGCATGGAATCCAACGCGCGACCCGGAACGATCCAAGTGACCGAGCGGGCCTACGAACGCCTGCTCCACCGCTTCGAGCTGCGGCGGCGCGGCACGGTCGACGTCAAGGGCAAAGGCCAGATGACCAGCTACGTGCTCATCGGCCCACACGCCGCTCCGGCGCTTCAGACTGCTCGCCCTCCTCACGAGCACCAGACGTCCGCCCTCGACGAGCAGCAGTAGGCGTCGGAGGGTGAGCGCGCTGCTCCTTTCGCGTGAACCGAGGCGTGTCAGTCGAGGCTCGCTCGCTGTCGCTTTGGACTGCGATGAAAGAGGGCCTCCTCGGTGACACGCTCCGGCGTGTGATCGAGGAGCGAGCTCGAGGAGGCCCGTTTTCGTGTTGCGCGCTGGGTTGGATCTAAGTCGCCGTCGTCTCGATGTGTGTCTGGTCGACGGTGCCGGCGAGCTGGTCGAGCACACGGCCGGCCACCGACCTCTCCAGAAAACTGACCGAAGCGATCTGGCACATGCTCACCCGCAAGCAACCCTTCGCCCCGGCAGGCGCCACCGACCCCCTCGCCGCCTG
>JBJMKQ010000034.1:0-2766 GCA_045805725.1 Solirubrobacterales bacterium | reverse complement strand
CCGAGATCGGCGACATCGCTCGCTTCGCGTCACCCAAGAAGCTGTGCGGCTACACCGGCCTGTGCCCGCGCGTCTACCAGTCCGGGGACCGCGACAGCCGCGGCCCGCTGACCAAGCAAGGGCCGGAGTACCTGCGCTGGGCGATGCTCGAAGCCACCATGCACGCGCTGCGCCACCCGTCCTACCGCGACCGCTACCAACGCAACAGGCGCCGACTCGGCAAACAGCGAGGCGCCAAAGTCGCCCAAATCGACATCGCCAGAAAGCTCACCGAAGCGATCTGGCACATGCTCACCCGCAACGAACCCTTCGCACCAACTCCTGCTTCGGGAGGCGCCGCTTTTCGTCTGGCCGCCTGACGGCCCTTTTCGGACTTGCGCCCCCGCAGCCGGCCTCCCATTTCGCCTGGTCCTCCCACCGAGGAGGCAATAGAGAGATGAGCGCCGCTCGCCCCCACCACACCGCACGAGGACCCTGACCAACACCCACCGCACTTGACCACACGCCCTCTTTCATAGAGACGAAAAGCACCAGCCGGCTCGTGCCCACGATGAGCTCGGATGCGGAGGCCTCGCCGCCGCGAGGCCTCCGACCGCAATGCGCCCGGGTGGACGCTCATGGAAGGCGGACCAATCGGCGGACGCTGCTGAAGGGGGCTGCACTCGGAACCGCCACCGCTGCGATACCAGCGGCGACAGCGCGCGCGGCGACGGGCGGCGATGAGAAGCGCGTCCAGGTGGCCGTGGTCGGCGGAGGCCTTGCCGGTCTCTACGCCGCGGGGCGGCTGCGCAAACGTGGTCGCTCGGTGGTGCTGCTCGAGGCCAGCGACCGGGTCGGCGGAAAGGTGCGCAACCTGTCGGTGGGGCCGGGGCGAAACGACATCGCGGAGGGCGCGGTGGGGAATGGGTCAACCCCGCGTATGTGTACGCCACGGCGCTCATCAAGCGCTTCGGCCTGAAGACCTTCAAGACCTATGTCGCGGGCAACTCGACGCTGATCGTCGACGGGGACGTCCGGCGGTTCGAGGGGACCACGATCCCCACGGCGCTTCCGCCGCAGTCCCTTGCGGAGCTGGTGGCCGGGCTCGAGCTGCTCGACGAGATGTCCAAGACCGTGCCGGTGGAGACGCCCTGGGACGCTCCGAACGCCGGTGGGTGGGATACCCAGACGGCGCAGACATGGTTCGATGACCACACCACCGATCGGTTGGCAAAAGAGTTCCTCGCGGAGGCGATCGGCGGGGCCGCCGGCTGGAACGCAGCCGACATTTCGTTGCTGCACTACCTGTTTCTCGCGGCGGCCTCGGGCGGCCCGCCGCAGCTGGTGACGGTCACCGAGGGAGCGCTGGCGGACCGGATCGTCGGCGGCACAGGCCTGTTCGTCAGCGGGCTCGCGGACCCGTTGCGGGATGTCATCAAGCTCAAGCGGCAGGTGACGCTCATCGAACGCGGTCAGGACAGCGCTCGCCTCACCACGCCAAATGGCCGCTGGGTCGCCGACCGCGTCGTGATCGCGATGCCCCCGACGATGACGCAGCAGATCCTGTTCGACCCGCTATTGCCCGTGCACCGCACGCAATCCGCGCAGCGGACGGGGATGGGCGGGGTCCTCAAGGCCTACCCGATCTACCCCACACCGTTCTGGCGCGACCAGGACCTCAACGGGATCATGAACTCGAACAGCGTGCCTTTCCTGAGCGTGGACAACGCACCGCCGGGAAGCAATCCGCTTGGGGTGCTCCTGGCGTTCCCCGAGGCGCAGAACGCGGTACGGCTCAGCGGGATGTCCAAGAGCGCCCGCAAGCCAGTGATCCTCGACGGGCTTGCCCTCGCGTTCGGCAAGCAGGCTCGCCACCCGATTCGCTATGTCGAGCAGGACCGGCAGTCGGAGCCGTGGATCCGCGGTGGCTCCCCGTGCTTCTTCGGGCCCGGCCTGCTCACCGAGTACCGGTACATGTTCGACAAGCCGGTCGGCCGGATCCACTTCGCCGGTTCGGAGACGGGGAGGGCCTTCTGGGGGAACATGGAGGCGGCGTTCTCGTCGGGCGACCGCGCCGCCCGCGAGGTCCTGGCCGGTTAGGCGGCCGCTCCGGGGCCATCCCCCTCTGGACAGCTGGACCCCCTCAAGCGAACACCACGAACATGCCAGCCACTGCGAGCAGAGCCAGCACGATCAGCAGCGCCCGCCGCGCTCGCGTGGCCGTCGCAAGAAGCACCACAAAGCCGGCCTCCAGCGCCACCGCACCAACGAGAAGCTCAACCACCGACGGAGAGACGTAGTCGGAGCGGACCGCCGACACCAGCGGCAGAGCGCCGACAGCGAAACAGCCGACGACCGTGCAGTAGAGCAGCCACGCCCGGTCGCTGAGGACCGCCCATACAGACGACCGGCTAAATCCGCGGGCGGCGATCGCGAGCAGCAGCACGGCCGGCACGAGCAGCACGCCAGCAAAGAGCAAGCCCACGCCCCGCGATGCGTCCGTCGGCCGACTCTGGAACGTTCCCGCGAGGGCACTTAGACCGATGAACAGCAGCGGGAACGCGAACGCCAAGTACAGCGACATTCGCGCGAGGCCCGTGCGCACGTCCCCCTCGCCAGCCATCTGCAACAAGTATCGACCCCACCAGCCAAATCCGCCACCGGCAATGGGCCGCAGCGAACGACGCCGTTCTCGAGGGCATCCCCCGAGCCAGAGGGATACTGGGCGGACGATGTCGCAGGAGAACCTGGAGGTCGTGCGTCGCTGGCTGGCGATCGGAAGCGTGG
>JBJMKQ010000033.1:0-38595 GCA_045805725.1 Solirubrobacterales bacterium | reverse complement strand
GAGCTCGTCTACGACGGCTACGTCTGCCCGGCGAACATGATCCTCGGCGGCGAGGAGGCGGGCGTCGGCAACGGCTTCAAGCAGATGATGGACGCGCTCGAAGTGGGTCGCGTCAACGTGGCCGCGCGCGGCGTCGGCATCGCCCAGCGGGCGCTGGAGCTGGCCCTCCGCTACAGCCAGGAACGCAAGACCTTCGGCAAGCCGATCGCCGCCCACCAGGCGATCCAGTTCAAGCTCGCCGACATGGCGACCCAGATCGAGGCCGCCCGCCTCGTCACCCGCAAAGCGGCGCGGATGAAGGACGCCGGCGAGCGCTCCGACCTCGAGGCCGGTATGGCCAAGCTCCTTGCCTCGGAGACCGGCAAGTACTGCGTCGAGGAATGCTTCCGGATCCACGGAGGCTATGGCTACTCGAAGGAGTACGAGATCGAGCGCCTCTACCGCGACGCGCCGCTGCTGCTGATCGGCGAGGGAACCTCGGAGATCCAGCGCATGGTGATCGGCAAGAAGCTCCTCCAACGCCACAAGATCTGATGGAGCGCGTCTAGCTCACATGGCCTCGACTTCGGACCTGATCCGTACCGCCGTCGAGCGGTTCCAGGCCGAAGTCCCGGCCCTGGCGAACCTGAAGCTGGTCTTCGGCCTCGAGCTGAAAGCCAAACACGACGTCCAGCTCTACCGGGTCGAGCTGCCGGGGCCGAAGATCGCCAAGGACTTCGCCCAGGACGAGCGGATCCTGGTCGAGATCGACCGCCCCCAGTTCAACGAGCTGGCCGAGAAAGGGACCCTGAAGAGCTACCGCCGCGCCGTCGAAACCGGCCACATCAAGGCCAACGGCGACTCCAACGTGATCAAGCTGATCGCGCAGGTGGTGGGCAAGCAGGAGGAACGCCTGCGGTTGAAGAAAGTGCACTGAAGTTTCCTCTTCCGCTCAGCACCCACATCCGCTGACGATCTCCTCGAAATACTCGCTAAAGGCAGTGTTCTCGGCGCTCCCTGAGTTTTGGGCGCCTTTTCCTGGGTAACTTCCGGCCGCAGACGGACAGGTTGGGACTAAAGCGGCGAAGGCAGGGGAGGCGATGTGGCGGTGTCACTGCGTGTACTCGTAGTTCTCGTTGGAGTTGTCCTGGGCGTTGTTTCGGTGCCACCGTCAGGTGCTGCGGCGCAGGAGAACCCCCTCGCCGCCTACCCCTTCGACGAGGGCGAAGGCGAAGTCGCCCACGACGCCGCCGGCGAACACGACGCCACCCTGCAGGGCGGCGCCGAATGGGCGAGCGGCAAATTACGGCTCCGCCCTGCAGTTCAACGGCTACTACGAAGAATGCGCCAAAGCCGCCGATGCCCCCGACCTGCAGCTGCCCGAAGAGTTCACCCTCGAGGCCTGGGTCAAACCGACCGGCAGCGGGGAAAGCGAACCGATCCTCTTCAAGGAAACCAAATACACCACCGGCTACTCGCTCTACTTCGGCGAGTTCGAAGACGGCCACCTGGAAGGCATCATCGGCGAACCCGGCTACGAATTCGCCGCCGCCGAAGACCCCGAACCGATGCCCCACAACGTCTGGACCCACGTCGCCCTCACCTTCGACGGCGCGAGGATGCGCCTCTACCGCGACGGAGCGCTGGTCGATACCGCCGCAGCCCAGGGCGCCCAGCCGACCACCGGCCCGCTCTCGATCGGCTGCAGCAAAGAATTCCACGACGGCTACCGCGGCAAGATCGACGAGCTGCGCATCTACAACCGGGCGCTGGGCGCCGAGGAAGTCGGCGGGGATGAGTCGGCGCCAATCGAAACCCCCCAGGCCGGCCCCGTCGCCGCCTACCCCTTCGACCAGGGCGAAGGAACCACCGCCGCGGACACCACCGGCAACGAACACGACGCCAGCCTCGAAGGCGGCGCCGAATGGACCGAGCGGGGCAAATACGGCTCGGCCCTGCACTTCGACGGCGCCGACGATTGCCTTACGGTGGAAGACAGCCCCGACCTTCAGCTGAGGGAAGAATTCACCCTCGAGACCTGGGTCAAACCCGAAGGCAAAGGCGAAGCAGAATGGCTACAGAGTCGGTGGATGTCACCCGCAGTGTCATCTGACGCCACGTATTTTTTTGAAAAGGATGGACGCGAGGCTGGCGAAACTGTCATCTAGTGGAGCATACGATGCAATCAGCTTGCACCCGTATGTGCTCAAAGTAGGCAGGAGTCGTAAGCATGCACCACGGAATGGGGATGTGCGAGACGTATCTGCGGCGATTAAACGCTTGATCACCGCAGTTCATGCACTGAAACCGGGTAAGCCGCTCTGGGTTACCGAGCTAGGTTATCCTGTCGCTAATCCGGGCAATATAGGTAATGTACCCGCAGTGTCCAACGACATTCAGAAACAGCTAGTTCATTCGGTCTTTTCGATGATCCAAAATAACCGCGGACGCTTAAATATCGCCCATGCGTTCTACTACAACATTCAAGACGAGAATCTCTCGGGCTGGGAACACCACTCTGGTTTGTTGACCGTGGACAAAAAAGCCCGGCCCGCGTGGACGGCCTTTTCGAATCTTGCTGGAGGAAAATCGTGTCCGTTTGGTCCGTGCTAGTCAGGCCAAGTCGTAGAAGGATTGCGGTCGGCTCCAGCGGTTTGCTTGTTCTGCTGCTGGTTTCGGCGAGTGCTGCTTCCACGCTTACATCGAAACAGGCCAACAGCGCCACGACTGTAATTGCTTGCTTTCACCAGCAGATTCACCGGTCCACTGGGGTTGCTCACCCGAATCGCTGCGACATACGGGGGGTGAAAAGTTACGAGTCGGTGCGAAGGATTAAGGGTAAAGGTAACAAGGAGGCGGTTGCGATCCCAATCGCGGGAATGAAATGGGGACATTGGGGCGCAATCCCACTCGTGCTGCCTTCGGAACGGACCGTCTCAATGGAAGAGCGGTCCGAGTGGTCGCCTTTAGACCCAGGGTTTGCACCAACGGTCGCACTTGGTACTCACGAGCCATCATCGTATTTCCTGGAGTCGGCACCTGGTTCGAATTGCACCTTCCCACCTGTGTGTGACATAATGTCGACGCGCACGGGTCTGCGGTAGTGAGGGCCGCATTCACAGAATTGGATGGCTGGCGACCCACGCTGGCGGTGGATCCATACTGATCTAAGCTAGACGGGAGGTTATCTCGCTCAGGAATCAAAAGCCGACGGAGAGGCTCCCCGTCGGCTATACCTGTTCAGTGGCAGGTTCATTGTTGAACTCTCCACGATGAGAACCCAGGGGAGGACTCTCTGAAGAGATGCGCAGGCAGACAGCCTGCTGCCTATTTGTATTGTTAGATGTGTTATGGACTCATGTCATGACCGTGGTGAGCCGCAGCTCCATGCCTCCATCCTGTGTTCAATCCAACCGTTGGGCAAATGGCCTAAGCGCCTCGCTGTGGCTGTTTGCATTGGCCTGGTGGCAGTGCTGGGAGCGTCCACGGTCTCAGCCGCAGGTGCGCAGGACGAGTAATCCCGGCCCGTGATCGCCTGCTTCCATTCGAAGATGCGTCAGTTCAGCGGGCGGGTTCATCCGGGGTCGTTGTGGCATACGGGGTAACAGAGGACGAAGAAAGGTCCAAATTCCGATCACCGGAATGAAGTGGGGTCACTGGAGTGCCGACCCGACCCGGGCGGCGTACGGGGTCGACCAGCGCAATGAGTCCCTGTTGCAGTAAGCGCCTACCGACCATTTACCTGTGATGACGGGCGCATCTCGTATTCGAAAGTCGTCATTCTGTTTCTGCCGACGGGGAACGCAATCGCCTTGTGACTTCGGACCGCGCCCGCAGTCCGAAAGTTCTAAGCCGGCGCTGTCATTAGGTGTTGAAGCTGGAGCTAGCCGGCGGTTGCCGAAAGCGCGCTGACTCCGCCTGCAGTCCCGCCCTCGAGAACGACGTCTGCGATCCGTTGCGCAGCCTGACCGTCCCATAGGGGCGGCGGCTCCGACGAGCTGTCGCCCCGCTCCTCCAGCGCAGCCGGAATTCCGGCGATGGCCGCCGGATCCAGACCGAGGAGGGTGTTGGTGCCGAGGCGGATGGTGACGGGGCGCTCGGTGTTGTCGCGGAGGGTGAAGCAGGGGATGCCCAGGTAGGTGGTCTCCTCCTGGATGCCGCCGGAGTCGGTGAGGACGGCGCGGGCGTCGCTGATCAGGGAGAGGAAGTCGAGGTAGCCGAGGGGGTCGATCAGCTTCAGGCCGGGGTGGTCGGGCTCGAGGCCTTCCATCATCTTGCGGGTCCGCGGGTGGACCGGGAAGACGACCGGGATCTGACGGGCGAGGGCGGCAAGCTGGGCCACCGTCTCGGGCAGCAGCGGGCCGTCGACCAGGGCCGGGCGGTGCAGGGTGACGAGGGCGTAGGAACCGGGATCGAGGCCCAGGCGCTCGGCGCTGCCGGCGCCTCGGATGCGGTCTTCCAGCGCTACCAGGGTGTCGATCATCGTGTTGCCGACCATGTGCATCCGCTCCTCGGGGATCCCTTCGGCGGTGAGGTTGCCGATCGCCTCCTCGCTGTGGAGGAAGAGCAGGTTGGAGAAGCGGTCGGCGACGATCCGGTTCACCTCCTCGGGCATCGTCATGTCGAAGCTGCGCAGGCCGGACTCGATGTGGGCGACGGGAATGCCGAGCTTGACCGCGACGAGGGCCGCGGCCAGGGTCGAGTTGACGTCGCCGGGGATCATCACCAGGTCCGGCTTCTCCTCGAGCATGACCGGCTCCAGACGCTCCATCGTCCGCGCGGTCTGCGTGGCGTGGGTTCCGGAGCCGACCTCCAGCATGAAGTCCGGCGCCGGCACCCCGAGCTCCTCGAAGAAGACCTCGGACATCAGCCGGTCGTAGTGCTGACCGGTGTGGACGACGGTGTGGCGGCCCTCCGGGTGGCGCTCGCGCATCGCCCCGATCACCGGCGCCGTCTTGACGAAGTTCGGACGGGTCCCGATGACGTAGAGGATCCGCATCGGGCTAGAGGCGCTCGAGGTTGTCGGCCTCGATGCCGCGGGTGACGCCGCGCAGGTCGATCACCTGGCCGGCCTTGGCGACGACGTCGGCGTAGTCGACCTCCTTGTGGGGGGTGACGATCACCACCAGGTCAGCCGCGGCCAGCGCCGGCTCCAGCGCGACCGAGCTGAGCCCCTGTTTGGAGAGCTCGGGGACGTAGGGGTCGTGGTAGGAGATGTCGGCCTCGAGCACCTTCAGCAGGCGGATCATCTTCAGCGCCGGGGACTCGCGGATGTCGCCGCTGCCGGCCTTGTAGGCGGCGCCGAGCATCAGCACCTTGGCGCCCTTAACGGCCTTGCCGGCGCTGTTGAGGGCGCGCTCGATCCGCTCCACGCAGAAGGCGGGCTGGGCCTGGTTGACTTTCCCGGCGAGCTCGATGAACTCGGGGTAGAAGTCGGCCTCGCGCGCCTTGTAGGCGAGGTAGAAGGGGTCAACCGGCAGGCAGTGGCCGCCCATTCCCGGGCCCGGCTCGAAGCGCATGAACCCGAAGGGCTTGGTCGAGGCGGCGTCGATCACCTCCCAGACGTCGATCTTGAGCCGGTGGCAGAGCTGGGCCAGCTCGTTGACGAGGGCGATGTTGACCGAACGGAAGATGTTCTCCAGGAGCTTCGAGAGCTCGGCCGCCTCGGGGGAGGTGAGGACGACGACGGTGTCGCAGATCTCGGCGTAGAGCGCCCGCGCCCGCTCGGTCGACTCGGCCGTCAGGCCGCCGACCAGCTTCGGGGTGGTCTTCACCGTGTAGTCGGTGCGGCCGGGGTCGATCCGCTCGGGGGAGAAGGCGAGGTGGAAGCCCTCGCCGGCCTTGAGGCCGGACTCTTCGAGGATCGGCGCCACCCGCTCGCGGGTGGTCCCCGGATAGGTCGTCGACTCCAGCACGATCAGCTGCCCCGGCTGCAGCACCTGGGCGATCGACTCGGCCGAGTCCAGCAGGTAGCTGAGGTCCGGTTCCCTGGAGCGGGTGAGCGGCGTCGGCACGCAGATGATCACCGCGTCGCAGGAGGCGAGGTCGGCGTTGCGGGAGGTGGGGTGGAGGCGCTCGGAGACGGCGGTTAGCGAGGCGTCGGGAATGTCCTCGATGTAGCTCTCGCTGCGCTGCAACGAAGTGATCTTGCTCTCGTCGACGTCGAAGCAGACGACGTCGTGCTCCGCTTCCGCAAAGGCAACGGCGAGGGGGAGGCCGACGTAGCCGAGGCCGATGATTCCGATACGCATCGCGCGAGTTTATTCGGCAGGTTGGCGCCCCTCACTTTAGGCCCGGGAGGCGTCTCTCAGAGGAAGGCCCCCCGGCCTCTCCCTCCAGATAGCATCGGCGCCGCCAACTTCGAAGGAGACGACGCAAAGCGATGACCGAGACGTATGAGCTGACCACCGACCAGGCCGAGCGCGAGGCGAGCGGCGCCCACAGCTACGGGCGCTACCTCGAGGAGTTCGAGGTAGGGGCCGTCTACAAACACTGGCCGGCGAAGACCGTGACCGAGGCCGACGATCACCTCTTCTGCCTGATCACGATGAACCACCACCCGCTGCACATCAACGACGTCTACGCCGCCGGCTCCCAGCAGGGCCGCAACGTCGTGGTCGGGCCGCTGGTCTACTCGCTGGCGCTGGGCATGTCGGTCTCCGACGTCTCCGGCAAGGCGATCGCCAACCTGGCGACCGAAGAGCTGAGCCACCCGAACCCGGTCTTCCACGGCGACACCCTGTTCTGCGAGACCGAGGTGCTCGACGTCAAGCCGTCGAAATCGAAGCCCGACCGCGGCATCGTCAAGGTCCACACCCGCGTGCTGAACCAGGACGGCCTGCTGGTGGCCGAGTTCAAGCGGCTGGTCCTGGTCCCGAAGCGGCCCCGGTAGTTACTCGAAGCGCCCGCGCAGGAGGCGGCGCAGGTGGGGCGACCTGAGCCCGAGCGCCCCGCCGGCGACGAGCGTCCGCCCGAGCGGGCCCTGGCCCACGACCCGCGTCTCCAGGCCGCCGTCGGAGTCGGCGAAGCGGTCCTTGTAAGGCTCGTTGCCGCGCAGGAAGTCGTAGCGCTCGAGGCCGTCTTCGAAGGCGGCCTCGAGCGTCTTGGCCAGCATTTGGAAGCCGACCGAGAGCTTGTCGTGGGAGGGGTCGCGGCCCGACTGGTAGAACGATTCAATCCCCTCGAAGCGGAAGCCGTACCAGGCCGCCACCGCCTCGCCGTCGAGTTCCATCGTCCAGAGCCGAAGCCGGTCGCGGCCCAGCAGCGCCGCGGCGAGGTCGCGATGGAAGGCGACCACCTCCGGGCGCCCGAACCCGGTTCCCTCCCCCCAGCGCTCGCGGTGCAGGCGCAGCAGCGTCGTCATCTCGGCCTCCACCCGCTCCGGGTCGGTGCAGAGCCGGTAGGCGACCTCGTGCGAGCGCTCCAGCTTGCGCCCGCCGCGCCGCACCTTTTCGCGCAGGTTGCGGCTGCGCCCGGAGAGGAACTCGTCCCAGCTGCGGCCCCCGGTGGCGAGGCTGGGGTTGGCCTCGCGCAGCAGCAGGTGGCCGCCGAAGGAGGCGGCGAGCGGGCCGCCGGGAAGCCGCTCGGCCAGCAGGACTCGCCGCCGCCCCGGCAGGCGGCTCGCCGCCTCGCGCAGCGCCAGCCCGGCCAGCGGCGCGTCGACGGGGGCGCAGACCGGCCCCAGCACGTCGCCGGGGCCGTGCCCGAGCAGGCGCAGGAGGCGCAGCGGCCCGCGGCGGGCGACGTGCAGGGGCAGGATCGCGAAGGGTGTGCCGTCCTCGCGCCGGCACTCGGCGAAGGCCGGCTCGTTGCCGGCGCCGAAGTGCCGCCACCAGACCTGCGCCCACTCCCAGCTGGCGAACACGTTGCGGGAGCTCGCCGCCAGCCGCTCCCACAGCTCGCGGCGGCTGTCGAGATCCTCGAATGGGAGGATCTCGATCGACCCCCCGCCACCCCCGCGGCGCGTCACGCGGGCGCTTCCGCCACGCCTGGGCGCCGGCGCGCGAGGCGCACGGCGACGGCGGCGACGAGGCCCGCCTCGAGGGCGCCGACAAAGGAGGCAACGGCGGCGACGGCGACCACCCCGGAGACGATCGCGATCCCGCCGGCGGCGACGAGCTGCACGGCGAGGGCTACGCCGTAGATGACCGCCAGCAACCGGTAGCGCCTTTGGGTCATCAGGAGGTTCGGTCCGGGCACGGTGAGGTAATTAATCAGAGCCGGCAGCAACATGACCTGGAAAATCGGGATCGAGTCCGGGTAGCGGCCGCCGTCGAGCAGCGGGATCAGGAAGGGCGCAGCGACGGCGGCGGCGGCGATGAAGAGCGTGACCGGCAGCAGCGAGCGCCTGATCCAGGAGCCGAGCAGATCGGCCTGCGCGTTGCCGGAATCGACGAGATCGCGCTGGGAGGTGCGCACGCGCATCACCGCGATCAGCGCCGGCATCGGCCCTAGCACGATCGCGATGTAGCGCAGCGCCGCCCCGTAGCTGGAGACCGCGGCGTCGTCGAGGAAGCCCGCGACGATGAAGATGTCGGCGTAGGCGAAGCCCGCCGAGCCCAGGTAATAGAGCGTCAGCCAGGCCGACTCGCGACCGAACTCGCCCCGGAAGCTGCTGGCCCGCGGCAGCGAGAGGGTGCGGCGGACCAGCGGCCAGCAGACCGCCAGGGCGACGAGGAAGATCGCCGCGGTGACCAGGGCCGCGGTCAGCGGGCCGCTCTCGGTCAGCCCGAAGGCGGCGGCGATTGCGACGACGATGATCGCGCCGCCGCGGGCGATCCCGACGAGGCCGGCGCGGACGAACTTGAGGTGGGCCTGGTAGTGGAAGATGCCCATTTCGATCGCGGCGTTGGCGGCCGTGTAGGCGGCGGTCAGGGCGACGAAGAGCCAGCGGTCCGACTGCGAGCCGCCGCTTTCGAAGAACGTCACCCCGAGCAGCGCCAGGACGCTGACCCCGAGCACGAAGAGAAGGCTGGTGACCATCGCCAGCGCGAACCCGGTCTCGCCCTCGAGGCCGCGCGAGACCCGCTCGGCCTCGGTCCGCATGTAGCGCATGCGGATCCCGCCGGTCAGGGCGCTGCCGGCGAACTGGCCGATGTTGAGGAAGAGGACCAGGTAGGCGAAGCTGCTGACCCCGAGGGCGCGAATGAAGGCGATCGTTGCCAGGGCGCTGAGCCCGCGGCCGATCACGTCGAGCGTGAAGGTCGACATGAAGCCGCGCTTGAAGGTGGAGGCGCGCTCCCCGTCCGGGTTCGCCGAGCGGTGCAGGAATCGGCGCGGCCCTCGCGAAGTCGGGTACCTTGCTCCGTTCATCAGCGCCTGAGGCTAAGGGCTTTCCCCGGGCATGGGCACTTGATCGGACAGCCGCGACCATGCCTGGAATCCTGGCTCTGGAGATCCACTCGGAGGAGGCCCCGCCTGACTGGGACGATGCTCTGCGCGCCGGGGGCGGGGTTGTCTTCCATAGTCGCGCATGGGCCTCCTACAAGGTTCAGGAGAACGGGGGCGAACCCCTCTTCTGCGTCTGGCGCCAGGGCGAGGAGGTGATCGGTCGGGCGCTGGCGATGCGCAAGCCTCCCCGCTCCTCGCGGATCGGCCGACACGCCGCCAAGCTGGTGTTCGACTCGCCCCCGGCCGGCGCCGCCGGCGACGACTTCGTCGCGCCGCTGCTCGACTGGTGCCGGCGCGACCGCGCCGTCACCGAGGTCGCGCTCGGCACCTTCGACGCCCTCGGCCCCTGGCTGCCGGGGGAGCTCCCGGGCCGAAGGGCGCGATGCGAGTTTGTGCTGCCGGCAGGGGATGCCGATGACGTATGGGTGCAGATGAGGCAGCTCGCGCGACGGAAGGTGAAACGTGCCCAGAAGGCGGAGCTATCGGTCCGGCTCGCCCCTGCGGCGGCGGGCGTCGGCGAATTCGCCGATGTCTACGCCGTCACCGAGGCTCGCCTGCGGCAGAGCAAGGAGAGCTACCGCGGGGTCGGCTTCGACCGCGGCAGCTTCGCCGCCGCCCTCGCCGATCTCCTCGGGAGCGGCGCGGGGCGGCTCTACGGCGCCTTCCGCGGCGAGGACCTCGAAGCTGGCATCGTCTTCACGACCTTCGGCGAGCGCGCCTACATGATCTATTCCGGCGCGACCGACCCGGGCCGCGAGATCGGCGGGCCCTTCCTGGCGATGGCGGAGGCGCTGCGGGATCTGCGTGAGGACGGCTACCGGACGATCAACCTCGGCGGAGCGGCCGGGGACGCCGCCGATCCGGCATCCTCCGAGCACGGCCTCTACCAGTTCAAGACCCGCTTCGGCGCCGAGGTCGTGGAGCTTGCCAGCGGCACGCTGGTGCCCAGGCCGCTGCGGGCCAAGCTCGTCGGGGCTGCGAGAAGGGTGGTGCGGAGTTGAAGACCGACGCGAAGACGGGGCCGCTGGAGCGGATGGCGCCGCGGTTCGCCGAGTTGGCCGAGCTCTCGCTCGACGCCCTGCCGGGCATGTTCGACGCCGAGACGGGCCTCTTCTCCCACAAGACCACGATCCGCGACGGACGCTTCGCCAACCGCGAGCCGAACGTCCTCTATTCCGCCGTCTCGCTGGTCGGGATCCTCCGCCAGCGCCGCCGTGCCGCCGAGGAGGTGCTGCCGCTGGGCCGGGCGCTCGACGGCCTGCACGCAGCCACGGCCGAGCGCGCGCGACCCGGCGAGACCGGCAACTTCGTCTGGGCGGCGACGATCGCCGAGGACGGCCGCGGCGCCGAGATGAGCCGCCGCCTCGCCGCCGTCGACCCCGCCACCTGTCCGAGCGGCGAGCTGGGCCAGGTGCTCTACGGCCTCGTCTGCGCCGCCCGCGCCTATGAGGGAGAGCGCGACTCGGCCCTGGCCGCGGCGCGGCGGGCGGCCGCCGAGCTGCGCGGCCGCTTCAGCCCCCGCGCCGAGGTCTTCCGCACCTCACCGCGCGCCCGCAGGCTGCCGCGCCGGGAGCTGCTGGAAGCGGGCCTGGCCAGCTTCGCCGCCCAGGTCTACCCGCTGCACGGCCTCGCCGCGCTCCACCTCTACACCGGCGAGGCGCCGCCACCGGAGCTCGCGCGGGTGGCCGGGCGGATCGTCGAAGCGCAGGGGCCGCTGGGCCAGTGGTGGTGGATCTACTCCAGCCGCTCGCGGGTCGTGCTGGAGGGCTACCCGGTGTACTCGGTCCACCAGGACGGGATGGCCTTCCTCGGCCTGGTCGAGCTGGAACGGCTCGGCCTCGGCAGCTTCCTCGAGCCGCTGGCGCTGGGCCTCGACTGGATCTACGGCGCCAACGAGCTGCGCGCGAGCCTGATCCACCGCGACCCGCCGATGGTGTTCCGCAACATCCAGCGGGCCGGCAGCGACGCCGACGGCCCCTATGGAGTCTCCAAAGCCAACCTCTGGCGGATCCTGCGCCGCTCGTGGATGCCGGGGATCTCCGGCGACGCCACGGAGGCGCGGCCGCGGGACCTCGAAGTCCTCGAGGAGTGCCGCTCGTACCACCTCGGCTGGCTTCTCTATGCGGATTCCCTCGTCCAGGAAGCCGAAGCGAGGCGGGACAGCGGCGGTGGCTGAGCCGGCGTCGGGGCGGCTGGGGCGGCGGCGGCTGGCGGTCGTCTCCCTCCACGCCCATCGACCGCTGGCCCCCCGCGGGGAGCGGACCCGGCGCCTGCTCGAGCGCCTCGAACGGGACTGGGAGGTCGAGCTGATCGCCCCACCGCCGAGCCTCTCGACGGGCGGCGCCACGGGCAGCGGCCGCTCCAACTCCGCTCGGCGGCTGGCCCGGCGGATTGTCAGCCTCGTCCTCCTCGACAAGTGGGAGCCCTGGAGCGCGAAAAGGCTGCTCCGCTGGCAGCCACGGGTCGACGCCGCGCTGCTGATCGGGCATCCCTACTCGCCCCTCGTCTACGCCTCGCGGCGCCTGCGCGAGGCCGCCGTTCCATACGTGGTCGACGTCGGCGACCCCTGGGTACTGACCAGCCTCGAGACCGAGCTGAGCGCGCTTGCCCGCGCCCGCGCCGCCGGGGCCGAGCGGCGCCTCTGGCACGGCGCCGCCGGGGCGGTGCTGACCACCCCGCAGCAGGCCGGAGAGATCGAGCGGGTGGCGCCGGGCATCCGCACCCTGGTCCGGCCCGGCGGCTACGACGAGGTGGGCGCGGTCGCCGAACCCAGCCCGGACCGGACGGACTCGGTCCTCAGGCTGGCGCACTTCGGGATGTTCAACAACCAGCGGCTCGACCCGCGCCCGCTGCTCGGCCGCCTCGCGCTCTCGGGCCGCTGGAGCAGCATCGTCCTCGCCCAGTTCGGCGACGACTTCGCGGGCTTCCTCGACGAGCCGATCCCGGGGGTCGAGGTCGAGCGCCACCCGACCTATCCTTGGCCGGAAGTGCTCGAGCGCGCCCCCGCATACGACCTTGCCGTGGTGCTCGGCAACCGCAATCCGAGTCAGTTGCCGAGCAAGGCGGTCCAGTACCTGACCCTGCCGATCCCCCGCCTCGCGATCAGCGCCGGCGGCGAGGACGCCCTCGCCGCCTACGTCGCCGGGAAGCCCGGCTGGCTGACGCTCGGACCCGAGCAGGAGGACGCGGCCGAGCGCGTCCAGGATCACCTCTCGAAGCGTTGGGCGCCGGCCGAGATGGCGCCCCCCGCCGCGGAGTCGTGGCCCGGAGTCGCGGAGACGATCGCCGAATTCCTGGCTGAGTGCGTCACCGCGGGGGGATCGCGATGAGGGGCACGTCCCTGCGCGGCGGGCCGGCGCCGCTGATCGCCGCCGCCGCGGCCGCGATCGCGGCTCTGCTCAGCGTCCTCGTCGTCCGCTCGCCGATCCTCGCCCTGCTGGCTCTGGCGGCGGTCGCCGTCGGGGTGGCGGTGGCCCGGTTCGGCCTGATCGCCCTCGTCATCCCCTCCTTCGGCCTGCTGCCATGGCTGGTCATCCTGGAAGGGAAACTGCCTGGCCAGCTCGGCACCCTCTTCGCCGCCTGCGCGGCCGGCTCGCTGCTGGTGATGGTCGCGCCGCTGCGCTGGGAATCGCTGGTGATCCCGGTTGGGGCCTTCTTCTGGGTGGCGATCGTCCTCGGGCACGGGATCTTCGCCACCGATTTCGAAATGGTGATCCAGGCCAGCAAGTACCTGGTCTTCCCGGCCGTGGCCCTTGCGATCACGAGCGAGGGAGGCAAGGAACTGCTTCCCAGCCTGAAGTGGCCAGTCCTGGGCAGCTGCTTCGCGGCGATGCTCTTCCACCTCGGGGTGATCGCGGCTGGCCTCGGCGCCACCGGCACCTACTACGAAGCGGGTGAGAAGCTCGGCTTCGCGGCCGAAGGGCCACATGCGCTGGCCCTGATGTCGATGATCATCGCCGCCGCTGGACTGACGCTGCCGCAGGTTCGCCAGCGCATCGCCGGCTTCGGGCTGGGTGCCGTGCCGGCCGCCCTCAGCGGGGTGCGCTCAGCCCTCCTCGGGCTGGCGATCGCGCTCGGCGTCTACATCCTGCGGACGCCGAAGAAGCTGCAGGTGATCGGCGTGCTGGTCGGCATCCTCGTCGTCGCCCTGGCGAGTGGGGCGCTCGACCCGGTGATCCACCGCTTCGGCAAACACCCGGAAGAATTCTCCTCCTTCTCCAGCGCCGGCTCCGGTCGCGGCGAAATCTGGTCGGTCGCCTTCGACGCCTGGAACGCCGCCGGCCCCTGGGGCTGGCTGTTCGGCACCGGGCTGCGTTCGATCCCGGGCTTCGAGCTGAAGGAACTGGGGGAGGAACTGGTCGGCCACAGCGACATCGTCGAGGTCCTCGTCCAGATCGGCCTGCTCGGGTTCCTCGCCTGGGGCTCGATCTGGGTCGGCCTGCTGCGCGCCCGCCTGCAGCCGATCGTCCTCCTGCCGATCGTCGTCTTCGGCTTCGTCAACGGCTCGCTGGAATACGTGGCGCCGCTGACTGCCGGGCTCTTCCTCGCCGGCGCCTGCGTCGACCCGCCCGAGGGCGGCGACGCCGGGGCTACCTGACGCTGCGGTAGAGCCGGAAGAGGAGCTTGTCGAAGGAGGCGCGGGCGACGCCGAGCCGCGTCACCTGGGCGCGCCAGCGCCGTGCGTAGCGCTCCAATCGTCGGTCCGGATGGATCAGGTTCAGCCCTTCGAGCAGGACCGGGTGCAGGCGCTGGTAGAAGGGCTTGGCGAGGTCCGGGCGGCCGTGGTCGCCGAGGCTATAGAGAGTCCACCAGCCGATGTCGTAGCGGGGCAGCAGCTCGACCAGGCCCGCGGCGCTGGTCTCGAGGAGCTGGCGGGCGCGCTCGTCGCCGGTGACGAGGGCCAGCTCGTGCGGCCCGAAGAGGGCGAAGATCCAGCCGTTCAGGACCGCCTCCGGCGCCGCGGTCGGATACTCCTCGAGCACCGGGCAGCCGTCGATCGTGCTCTGGGTTCCGCCCTCGGAGACCGGCAGCAGCAGCGAGCCCAGCGCCCCCTCGGCCAGCTCCAGGTAGTGCTCGCGGCCGGTCAGCAGGTTCGCGCGGAGGAGGACCGAGATCGCCTGGCTCTGTCCCATCGCCGTCGTCCAGCCGGGCGTGAGGCCGTACTTGGGGACGGCGAAGTCGGTCCGCCAGACGACGCCGCCGGCGCCGGGCTCGGCGGCGTTCGCCAGCCAGTCGGCGAGGAAGAGGAACTCGTCCTCGACCGGCTCGCCCTCCAGGTGGAGGTCCCAGTAGCCGAGGGCGGCCTGGGCGATCGGGATCACCCAGGGGTGGTCCTGTTCGCCGAACCCGTTGGCGGGCATCCCCCCGATCGTGTTGCGGGCCTTGTGGCGGAGGTCGCAGTAGTAGCCGGCGAGCGCGCCGGGGTCGACGTGGAGCCCGAGCGGCTGTTCGGCGAAGTCGACGGTGCGGCCGAAGACGGCGGCATAGCCGAGCGTGAGTTCGCGGCCCGCCTTGCGGAGCGGGCCGACCTTGCCGAAGTTGACCGCCGGCTCCTCCCCCTGAGGAGTGAGCTTCGATTCGGAGATGGCCCGATTCTAGTCGTGGCGAGGAGCGGGCCCGCCGCCGCAACCGCCACTAAGGTTCCCGCGGATGGACTCCGTCGCGCACCTGGGACCCGATCCCGCGGGCGGCGGCGGGATGGCTGTGGTGATCCGCGGCCTGCTGGCCTCGCCGCTGCGGCGCCGCTACGAGATGGAGATGATCGTCACCTACCGCGATCCCCGGCCGCTGCCGCGCGCCCGCACCTTCCTCGCAGCGATGGCGCAGCTGATCACCTGGTCGCGCCGGACCGGCCGCGGGCTCCTCCACGTCCACAGCGCCGCCCGCGGCAGCCTCTACCGCAAGAGCCTCGTCGTCTTCCTCGCCCGCCTCCTGAGGCGGCCGGTTCTCCTCCACATCCACGCCGGGATGGGCGACATCGAGGCCTTCGCCGGCCGCATCGACCGCCTCAGCGGCTGGATCTTCCACCGCTCGCTGCGCGCGGCGACGCGGGTTCTCGCGGTCTCCAGCGAGAGCGCCCGGATGACCGAACGCTGCTTCGGCGTCGAGGGGATCCTGGTCGTCCCCAACTCGGCCCCGCCGGTCCCCGCCGGGGCGCGGCCGCTCGAGCCCGGCGCCGGCGCCGAGGACCGCGTCCTCTACCTGGGCGGCTTCCACAACCGGGTCAAGGGCGGCGAGCACATGCTCGCCGCCGTCGCCGAGCTGGCGCCCGAGCTGCCGGAGGTGACCTTCGCCCTGGCGGGGCCGGGCGAGCCGCCGGCGCGGCTCGCCCAACTCGAGCGCGAGCACCCCAACGTCGAGTGGCTTGGCTGGCTGGACGAGGAGGCCAAGCAGCGTGAGCTCTCCCGCAGCGCCGTCTTCGTCCTCTCCTCGACCTCCGAGGGGCTGCCGGTCGCCCTGCTGGAGGCGCTCTCCTGGGGGCGCGCCGTCGTCGCCACCGAGATCGGCGGCGTCCCGGACGTGGTCAGCGACGGGCGCGAGGCGGTGCTGGTTCCCCCCGCCGACCCCGGCGCCCTGGCGGCGGCGGTGGGGGCGCTGCTGGCGGACCCGGAGCGCTGCCGCCGCCTAGGCGAGGCGGCGCGGAGCCGCGCGGCAACGATCAACGACGAGGAGGTCTGCGGGCGGCTGGACGCGCTCTATCGGGAGGTGTTGGCGTGAACCCCACCGACGGCGTCGCCAAGGCGGGGCGGCGCTCGCCGCTGCGCGGCCGCTCCCGCGGCTCGGTCTTCCTCTGCTACCACTCGGTGACCGAGGACGGGCCACCCTACCTCTCGATCAAGCCGGCGACCCTGCAGGCCCAGCTGCGGATCCTCGTCGAGCGCGGCTACCGCAGCGGCGGCCGCCGCGACCTCGACCTCCTGGCCGGGGGAGGGGGGGCCGGCTCGCGAATCGCCTTCCTCACCTTCGACGACGGCTTCCGGGACACCGTCACCGCGGCGCTGCCGCTGCTGCGCGAGCACGGCTTCACCGGCATGGCCTTCCTCCTCGCCGGCCATCTCGAGAGCGGCGCGCCACTCGACTGGCCGGAGGTCGCCGGGGAGGCCTCCCGCCGGCCGCGGTTGATGCGCTCGGTCGACTGGCCGATGGTCGAGCAGCTGGCCGAGGCGGGCTGGGACATCGGCAGCCACGGGATCAGCCATGCCCGGATGACCTCCCTCTCCGACGAGGAGCTGACCCAGGAACTGCTGGACTCGCGGCGCCTGCTCGCCCAGCGGCTGGGCGGCTGCGACCTCCTGGCCTACCCGTTCGGCGCCTGGGACGAGCGGGTGGCCCGGCTGGCGGCCGCGGCGGGGTATGCCTACGCCTTCTCGCTGCCCTTCGGCGAGCAGCTCGAGGCCACTCGGCTCTCGATCCCGCGGGTGATGGTCGACGACCGCGACGCCTCCTGGCGCTTCCGCGCCAAGCTCACGCCACTCGGTCGGTCTGCTCTTTTCTCTCCGGTGCGCCCAGCTGTGAGGAGGCTGCTGCGGCACCGACCGCACTCTCACGCCGACTAGAGGGACGCATCGCCCGCAGCAGCATCGCCGCGAAGCGGAGGTTGGTGGAGAGGTAGCGGTTGCCGAGCCGCCGCGGTTCCTGGGCGAGCCGGTAGGCCCACTCGAGGCCGAGCCGCTGCAGCAGTCGCGGCGCCCGCTTGGCGACCCCGGCGATCACGTCGACCGAGCCGCCCACCCCCATCGCGAAGGGAACGCGCAGGGACGCGCCCTGCTCGCCGAGGAAGTACTCCTTGCGGGGGGAGCTCATCGCGACGAAGAGCATGTCGGCGTGGGCCTGGCGGATCTCGTCGCAGACGTCGAGCATCTCCGACTCAGCGAAGTAGCCGTCGCGGCTGCCGGCGATCGTCAGGTTCGGGTAGCGCTCGTGCAGGTTTGCCAGCGCGGCCGCGAGGACGTCGGGCTTGGCGCCGAGGATGAAGACGCGGTAGCCGTTGTTGTCGGCGGCCTGGAGCAGGCGTTCCATCAGGTCGATGCCGGTGACCCGCTCGGGGACCGGGGTCCCCAGCAGCCGCGAGGCCCAGACCACGCTCTGGCCGTCGGCGGTGACGAGGTCGCAGGAGGTGACCATCCCCTCCAGCGTCGGGTCGTCCTGCATCGCCACCAGCTTGGCGGCGTTGACGCTCATGTGCTGGTAATAGCCGCCGGCGGCGATCGCTTCCTCGCAGCGGAGGACGGCTTCGTCCATCGTCACGGGCGAAAGCCGGCAGCCGAGAACCGCCACCGCCCCGTCGCTGGCTCCATTGAGGCGCATCTTCCCCGCCTCCTAGGTCTGCCGTCGCCCTGAGGCGGGACTCGATTTCGATTTCGAGCGGCGCCGGCTGGACGGCTCGGCCGCCTTCGGTGGCCGCTTGCCGAACTCCCCGCTCGGGGAGGCGTGGTAATAGCTGCTTTCCGTGGGTGCGCCGACTCCGTTCACCACGAGCCCGAGGACCGGGGCGCCGGTGTTGACGAGCTGGTCGCGGAGGTGTTCGGCGGCCTCGCGCGGGCTCTTCTGCAGCCGCATCACCGCGACCACGCCGCCCACCTGGTTGAACAGCGAGACGGCGTCGGCCACGACGGCGGCCGGCGGGGTGTCGATGATCACCCGGTCGTAGTTCTCCTCGGCCCAGCCGAGCAGGTCGCTCATCCGCTGCGACTCGATCAGCTCGGCGGGGTTGGGCGGGATCGGCCCGGCGACCAGCACGTCGACCCCTTCGACGGAGCGAATCGCGCCGGTCGGGTCGCTGTTGCGGGTGAGGACGAGGCTGAGCCCCTCGTCGCCGGGGATGCCGAGCTCGGCGGAGATGCTGGGCCGGCGCAGATCTGCCTCGAGGTAGAGGACGCGGGCGCCGGCGCGGCCTTCGGCGAGCGCCAGGTTCCAGGCCACGGTCGTCTTGCCGTCCTGGGAGACGGCGGAGGTGACCAGGATCGAGCAGACCTCGCGGTCGACGTTGAAGTAGCGCAGGCTCGCCCGCAGCATCCGGAAGGCCTCGCCCTCGGCGCCGGTGGGGGCGAGCTGGGCCCCTGGGCCGGTGTGCTCGATCGCGCTGCTTTGCGGGATCGTGCCGAGGATCGGGACGTCGAAGAGGGTTTCCACGTCCTCCAGCTCGCGCAGGCGGCGGTCGAACTGCTCGCGCAGGAGCGCCAGGCAGATCGCCAGGATGATCCCGAGGAGGAGGCCGAGGGCGATGTTCCGTTTCGTCTGCGGCGAGGAGGGCGAGCTGGGTTCGTTCGCTTCCTGCACCAGTTCGGCGTTGCCGGTTTCGAGGGTGGCGATGAGGGTCAGCTGGCGGAGGCGTTTTTCGAGGTTTTCGCCCGCCTGCCCGCTCTGTTCTTCGGGCGTCATTTCGGCCAGCTTGGCTTCGACGACGGCTTCGGCTTCGGTGATCTTGCGCTCGTCGGTTTCGCTGCGGAAGTCGATGTACTGGCGGGCGAAGTCGTTGGCGAGCACGGTCGCGAACTTGGCGCTCGGGTCGGTGGCTTCGATCGCGATCAGGTCGGATTCGCCCTGGGGGGCTATTTCGACCTTTTCCTGGACGGCCGCGGTCGTCAGCCCGGGCTTGTCCAGTGCCTTGGCGGTGCGGGAGGCGATCTGTTCGAGCGAGACCAGGCGGAGGTTCGTCGCGGCGGCGCGCTGGGGATCCGTCTCGCCCCCGATCGGGCTGCCGAAGAGCGCCTGGCTGCTTTCCGAGGAGTTGAACAGAAGCGTGGCGGAGGCCGTGTACTGCGGCGTCTGCAGCAGCGAGTAGACCAGGGCCAGCACCGGCAGCAGAACGATGCAGATCAGCAGGATCAGCCAGTTGCGGCGGGCGATGGCGATCCCCCGCTCGATTGCCGGTCGGTCCTCGCCGCCGTTCAGCGTGGGGTTGGGAGATTTAGGGGGAGTTGACAATCCGGCAGCGTAGGTGCGGCCCTTGGGCCGCGAGTTCGACCGCTCAGAGGAGGAGGGCGCCATGTTAGCGACGGGATCGGCGCCCGATGCCCCGTTGCTCGAGCCGTTCGAACCGATCGGTTGCCGCAACCTCTCGCTCATCAGTAGGCACCCCTTCCGGAGATCACAGCCGGCAGGGTGGCCAGCAGGAGCTCGATGTCGCGCGCCAGCGACCAGCCGGCGACGTATTGGTAGTCGAATCGGATCATCTCCTGGAAGGGGCTCTGCGAGCGGCCGTAGACCTGCCAGGGCCCGGTCAGGCCCGGACGCAGCTCGAGCCGGCGGAGGTGCCAGTGCTGTTCCAGGGCAGCGGACTCGGGGAAGATCAGCGGCCGCGGGCCGACCAGGCTCATCTCGCCCTTGAGGACGTTGATCAGCTGGGGCAGCTCGTCCAGCGAGAAACGGCGCAGGAAGCGGCCGACCCGGGTCACCCGCGGGTCCTCGCGGATCTTGAACATGACTCCGTCGCCGGCCTCGTTGCGGTCGACCAGCTCGCCCTTGCGCTGCTCGGCGTCGCTGTACATCGAGCGGAACTTGACCAGTTCGAACCCGGTGTTGTGGCGACCGGCGCGCGGTTGGCGGAAGAACACGGGGCCCTTCGACTCCAGCTTGATCGCGATCGCGATCGCGGCGAGGAAGGGTGAGAGGACGACCAGGGACAGGAGCGAGACGAAGACGTCGAGCATGCGCTTCGCCGCCATCGAGACGACGGAGAGATTGGCGACCCCGATCGAGAGCAGCGGCAGCCCGCCCACCTGGTCGAGGGCGCTGACGCCGTCGAGGAACTCGAACAGCCGGGGGACGACATCGATCGCGACGCCGGCGTCGCGGCAGGCCCGGATCGACTTCAGCAGCTCCTCGTGGCTGGCCCGGGAGAAAGCGATGATGACCCGGTCGATCTGCTGGGTTTCGATCACCCGCTCGAGATCGTCGAACTTGCCGAGCCAGGGCAGGTCCGGGGTGCCGACGTTGTGCACCTCGTCGTCAACGATGCCGACGGGGTCGAGGCCGAACTGGTTGTTGTTGTTGATCTTCTTGGCCAGCTGACCCGCCACTACCCCGGAGCCGAGGATCAAAGTCCGCTGCCGCAGGGCCGGATCCCGGTGCAGGACCGCGCGGACGATCGTGCGCGAGGCGCAGCCGGTCACCGCGAGCGCGGCGAAGGTGACGAAGGTGAGGGCGACGGGCTGGCTCAGGTCCATCAGCGAGGCGACGCCGAAGAACGGCCAGGTGATCAGCAGCATCGCCACGAACGCGCGCGGGAACTCGGCCACGGCGGAGGTCCAGGTGGCGAGCTGGTCGCCGCGGTATAGCCCGATGGTGAAGGCGGCGAGGGGCCAGATCAGGACGGCGCCGAGGAGGTAGGTGACTCCCTCGTTGGAGAGCGGCGATTCGCCGAGGATCACCAGCCCGACGAGGGCGGCGAGTCCCGCGGCGATGGCGTCTCCCCAGGAGAGCATCCGGGCCAGCACGGCGCCGCGGCGGCGGGCGCGATGCATCGAACGCTCCAGCCGCGGCTGAACGGTCGGTGCCTCCGTGGTCTGGGAGGTTCCGGCGGGGGTTGCGGTTGAGCTCTCCATGATCCTGCTGGTTTCAGAGCCAGGCTCGGTTGTGTTGGACGGGGGACTGGGTTTTCCCGGCGCTGGGCGCGTAACTCTGGAAAACACCAGTGCGGCGGCGAGTTTCGATCGGCCGGCCGGAAGAGAGGGGGAAATCGTCCGGCCGCGCCTGAAAGCACTCGACCAGAAGATACTCAGGAACCGAGAAAATCTCCATTGCCCTTCTTTGTTCGGCAAAGAACGGCCAGAGGATTAATTCGCAAGGGCAATTGCTCGAACTTCCCGATCTGGAGAGGGCGGCTCAGGCGCCGAGCACGGAGGCGAGGCTGGTGCCGACCGAGACGTCATCGTGTTCGATCAGGCTGGTGCCGGTGCTCGTCTTGCCGCGGTAGATCCCAGCCTTCAAGTAGACATGGCTGGTCTGCATGGTCTGACCGTAGGATCTCGTCTGACCGTTGGCGAGCGGTTGCTGGGTGCCGTTGAGCCAGACTTCGACGAAGCCGGTGGTCGAGCTCTGCGAGAGGTTCACCCGATAGATCAGTTCGTACCAGCGGTTGGTCTGCAGCTGGCCGCTCTTCCAGTAGGTCGGCGAGCCGTCGCCCGCCCCGAGCTGGAGCTTGTGGTCGGCCGAGAGGAAGACGGCCATCCCCGGGGAGCCCGACCAGTTCGTCTCGTGCAGCTGCTGGATGATCTGCCAGGAGCCCTGGTAGGTGGCGGCGCCGGGGATGCGGAAGGCGTCGCGCACGTAGATGTCCTGGCCTTCGTTGAAGGTCGGTCCGGAGACCTCACAGCGGTTGGAGCCGGTATCCGGCTCGACGTCGCCTTCGCGGACTTCGAAGCGGGCGTTGCCGCTGCCCTGGAAGGCGCCGCCGGAGACGATCGAGGCGCGCCCCGGAAGCGACTGGACGTACCAGCCGCTGAAGCTGTTTTCGAAGCTGCTGTCGAAGAGGAGGCTCGGGCCGGGGGCAGGTGCAGGCGCGGGCGCGGGTTCTTCGGGCGCGGGAGTCGGAGCGGGACCTTCGGGCGCCGGCGTCGGTTCGGGTTCGGGACTCGGAGCCGGAGCCGGTTCTTCGGGTGCTGGAGCGGGCGTGGGTGACGGAGTCGGCGCCGGTTCGGGCGCGGGCGCCGGCGCCGGTTCGGGCGCGGGAGCGGGTTCGCGCTTGCCGTGGCCGACCTGCTTGCTCTTGGTGACGTAGAGCCTGCGGCTGCTCCTGCTGACGGTGCCGCTGTGCCGCAGCTTCACGGTCAGCGAATGCGGACCGGCGCCCAGCGCCTCGGTCGGCAGGTAGCCGGAGCGGTCGAAACCGCCGGTCGGGGCATCGGCCACCCAGCGGCGCCGGCCGTCGACGTAGAAGGCGATCTGGGTGGCGCCCGAGGCGGCGCTGACCGAGTAGGGCACCCTCTCGGGAGCTTCGGCTGCCGCGGGGGCGACGATCTTCACCGCGGCGGCACCGGCGGGGGCGGCCGCCAGCAGCGCGAGGAGGAGCGCGGTCAGCAGCGTGGCGGCGGCGCCGGCGGCGAGGTTGGAAGTGCGGGGGAAGCCGATCACAAAGGGCTTGTCGGCCCTCGGCGCCAGGGCTGTACGCATGCCCCTCCCGAGTCGGACGCACGTCCAGCGCTATCTCCATCAAAGGTCCAGAAAGACCTCCGCTAGGCGGTGCGGGAGCCCGCGGAGGCGGCGCTCAGGGTTCGATCACGGACTCGAGGGTGGTGCCGACGACGATCTCGTCGTGTTCGACCACGCTGGTCCCGGTGCTGCTGGAGGAGCGGTAGATCCCGACCTTGAGGTAGGTCGATTCGGTCTGGATCGTCTGCCCGTAGGCGCGGGTATCGCCGTTGACCAGCGTCTGCTGCACGCCGTCGAGCCAGACTTCGATGAAGCCTTCGGCGGAGCTGCGGGAAAGGTGGACGCGGTAGACCAGGTCATACCAGCGTTCCCTTTCCAGTTGGGGTCCCTCCCAGTAGCGGGGCGTGCCGTCGCCGGCGCCGAGGTGGATCTGGCGGTCGCTGTCGAGGAAGACGGCAATCCCGGGGGAGCCGCCCCAGTCGTTCTCGTGCAGCTGCTGGATGATCTGCCAGGGGCCGCTGAAGGTGTTGGCGGTGGGAATTTTTATGGCGTCGCGGACGTAGAGGTCCTGCCCTTCTTCGAAGGTCGGCCCGGAAACCTCGGCCCGGGCGGAGCCGGTCTCCGGCTCGACGTCGCCGGTGCGGACTTCGAAGCGAGCGTTGGCTTCGCCTTCGTAGGGTTCCTTGGTCGAGAGGGTGAGGCGGCCCGGAGCCGCCTGCACGTGCCAGCCGCTGAAGGTCGGGCTTTCCATCCCGCTTTCGTAGAGGGGCGGGGGAGCCGGTTCGGGTTCGGGTTGCGGCGTCGGTTCCGGTTCGGGTTCGGGTTGCGGCGTCGGTTCCGGTTCGGGTTGCGGCTTCGGTTCCGGTTCTGGCTCGGGGATCGGTTCAGGTTCCGGCGAGGGTTCGGGTTCCGGTTCTGGAGTCGGTTCCGGTTCCGATTCCGGCGCGGGAGCGGGAATGGACGGATCGAGCTTCGGCGGAGGTTGGGGGGCGTCCGGAGTCGCGCCCGCGCCCGCGGGAGACCCTCCCGCGGGCGGGAGCTCCCGAGAGACGTCGATTTCGGTCCCGTCCACCGGCGCGGTGACCGCTTCCCGTTGACGGACGGCCGCGGCACGGTGGGACTGCCCCGCGCAGGAGAGGGAGCCGGGACCGCGGTGGGCGCGGCCGCCCTTTCCACAGGACGGGTTGGGAGCCGCCTTGCCGGCGCCAAGTCCCAGCTGGGAATGCGGCGCTGCCGAGGAGCTCTCCTGGAGGCGCCCGAAGCCGAAGGCAAGCGTCGCCGACGCCACCAGCGCCGCCACGCAGGCAGCGCCAAGCAACCCCACCCGAACCGATGTTGCCGACCGCAACACTCTGCGCAGCATAGGAAATTCGTCCAGCCGGCCCCCCGACGGGGTTGTCGAGGCCGCTTCGGCTCAGGCGCCGAGGACGGCGGCGAGGCTGGCGCCGACGACGATCTCGTCGTGTTCGACAACACTGGTGCCGGTGCTCGACTTGCTGCGGTAGATCCCGGCCTTGAGGTAGGTCGATGCGGTCTGGATCGTCTGCCCGTAGGCGCGGGCCTGTCCGTTTGCCAGGCGCTGCTGGCCGCCGTCGAGCCAGACTTCGACGAAGCCCGCGGCGGGATCGCGGGAGAGGTGGACGCGGTAGACCAGGTCATACCAGCGTTCCTCGTCCAGCCTCGGGCCCTCCCAGTAGGTCGGCGACCCGTCGCCGGCGCCGAGGTGGATCTGGCGGTCGCTGTCGAGGAAGACGGCAATCCCGGGGGAGCCGCCCCAGTCGTTCTCGTGCAGCTGCTGGATGATCTGCCAGGAGCCGTTGAAGGTATTGGCCCCGGGAATCCGGATCGCGTCGCGGATGAAGAGGTCTTCCCCCTCCTGGAACGTCGGCCCCGAAACCTCGGCGCGGGCGGAGCCGGTCTCCGGCTCGACGTCGCCGGCGCGGACTTCGAAGCGGGCGTTGGCGGCGCCCGAGAAGGAGCTGCCGTCGACCAGCTGGGCGCGCCCGGTGGGGGCCTGCACGTGCCAGCCGTCGAAGCCGTCTTCGAAGTTGCTCGCGAAGAGGATGTCGGAGGGACGGGGGGCCGGTTCGATCAAGGGGATCCGGTCGCTGACGGTAGCGGGCGGGGTCGAGCCGGCCACGACGGGGCGCTGGGCCTTGGTCAGCCGCTTCCGGCCCGAAAGGCGGTGCTGCTGGCCGATCTTGCCGACGGCGGCGCTCGCATGACCGGCGCGAACGGGCTGCTTGGCGAGGGCCGGTGGCGCGCTGGGAGCCGCAACCGCGAGGAGGACGAGGGCGAGGGGGAGAGCTAGGCGTCGCACCCGGCTGTGGTCGGGTGATTTCTCCGCTCAGGTGACGGAAGTCCCGCCGTACTGGACGGATGTTCGAGCGGCTCGGCGCGCTGCTAGCTGCGTTCGAACAGCGGCGAGAAGCGGTTGAGGCTCCTGGCCTTGCGATAGGCCGCGATCGCCGCCTCGGCATTACCGCGCTCGGCTTCCACGCGGGCCAGGACCAGCCAGGTGCGCCAGTTGGTCTCCTCCCGGTCGACCGCCCCCTGGGCGGCATGGGCGGCGCGTCCGAGCGCGCCGCTCTGCTCGTAGAGGAGCGCCAGCTGCAGCCGCGGGGTGGCCGCCGAAGGCTGCACGTCCTGGGCCGTCTGGGCCGCGTCCAGGGCAGCCTGGAGGTCGTCGTGAGCGGCATTGCTCTGGCTCTGGCGCACCAGCGTGGCCGAGGCGAGTGGGATCGCGATCGCGACGATCGCGATCAGCGCCGCCGCGCCGACCGCCGCCCGGGCGGGCCAGGCGAACGCCCCCGCTCCTTCCGGCGCCGGCGCGGCGCGGGTGCCGACCAGCGTCGAGGCGAGGAGCAGCATCGCCACCGGCACCACCGGTACCTGCCACATCCAGTCGAAGGTCGCCGTGAGGCAGAACGCGACGCAGCCCGCGAGGGCGGCGGCGAGGGGCGCTCGCAACTCCGGCGGGCCGCGCAGGGTCATGCGCCCGCCGCCGATCAGGACGGTGAGGAGGAAGCCGGCGAGGATCGCGATGCCGACGATCCCAAGCTCCCCCAGGGTCTGCAGGTAGAGCGAGTGGGTGTCGCGGATCGTGCCCTCGACGTCGGCGTGGCGGTCCCACCAGAATTCGAAGGTGCCGGCCCCGGTTCCGGTCATCGGCGCGCTCCCGGCCTCCTTCACCGCGGCGCTCCAGAACTGGTAGCGGCTCTCGCCGGAGGCGGAGCTGAGCCTGTCGGCCCCCTTGCCGGCGCCGCCGGTCGGTTCCTTGAACTCATCCCAGCCGTTCGCGATCCGTCCGGGCGCGCCGGCCAGCAGCGCCACGACCACCAGGACGAGGACGGCGGCAACGGCGCCGATCCGTGCCGTCTCCGGGCTGACGGCTGGTTCTGTGGGCCGCTGCCGGCGGTCGAGCGCCACGCCGATCGCGCCGATCAGCAGGCCGGCGAGGAGGCAGACGCCTATCGCGATCGGCAGCATCTGATCACCCTGGTGCCGCGCCGCCTCGTTCAGCAGCCCGTGGCGGAGCTCGTCGCGCTGCAGCGCCGCCAGCACCAGCACCCCGCCGCCGAGGCCGCCGACGCCGAGCACCAGCAGCTTCGGGAGTCGATCCGGGGCGAAGATCAGGTAGACGAGCACCGCCAGCGCGGCGGCGGCTATCCCCGCCCGCGAGAGGGTGAAGAAGGCGGTCAGGATCAGCAGCGGGATTGCCGCTCCCGCCAACCCGCGCAGGACGGCGCTCCGGGCATCCGCGGCGGCCTGGACCACCAACGGCAGCCCGATCGCGATCAGCGCCGCCAGCGCGTTCCAGTAGTTGAGCGGGTAGGAGAGCCGTTCGCGGCCGGCGGTGAGGAAGCGCGCCGTCTGGCGGCCTTCGGGGAACCAGGCCGGATGCAGGCGGGACAGCAGCGCCACCAGCGCGATCAGGACGATCGCGCTGCCGACCGCTCCCAGCATCACCCGCGCCCCGTCGCGCCCGCGCGAGAAGGCGGCGAGGCCGAAGACTCCGAGGTAGGTGCCGACGCGGGCGATCTCGATGCTGGTGCGCTCGGCGCTCTCGGTCCAGATCAGGCTGAGGACGGTCCAGGCGAGAAAGGCGGCGAGCAGCCCGATGGCGACCCAGGCGAGGGCGCCGAGGCGCCGCCGCGGCAGGGCGCCGACGGCGACCGCCGCCAGCAGCACCCACCACGCCGCGATCCCGGCCTGGTCGCTGACCAGCGGGTCATAGCCGCCGCCGTTCAGCCCGAGGTAGACGACCAGCGCGAAGCCCAGTACCCAGGTCCATACCGCGCCCCAGTCGAGGCGGCGCGGTCCCTCGTTCGGTGCGGCGGTGGTCGTCTCCATCGCGCCCTCTTATATCGGTAGGGACGGCTGTGCCGGCCAAATGCCCACGGACGGGGGCGCGACTGCGTACCATTTGCGCATGCCCCAGCCGAAGCTCCTCGTCCTGCTGGCGACCATGGCCCTCTTCACGGCCCTCACGGCCGCGGCGCAGGCCGAAGAAATCGTGCCGCCGAGCAACTCGGCGGTGATCCAGTACACCGAGACGCTGCCGACCTCCCGCGGCCAAAAGGACGCCGAAGGGAAGAAGGGCAAGGTCAAGCCGGCGAAGGTCCTCGGGCACAAGAACGCCGACCGCCTCGAAAAGCAGGGCAAGCAGGGACGTGAAGTTGCGGAATTCGCCGCCGAAACCGCTCCCGCCGCGACGACGGTGAGCGGCGGCGGCAGCGCCGCGAAGCCGGCGTCGGCCGGCGGCGGTAACCACCGCGGCTCCGGCAAGCAGAAGGCCGACGAAGGCGGCGGCTCCGCTTCCGGCGGCGGATCCGCGGGCGGCGGCTCGGGTGGCTCCGGCAGCTCGGGAACCGGCGGCGGCGTGCCTGGTCAGGCACACGGCTCCTCGGCTCTGGGTCAGATCGCGGGGCAGGCGACCGGGACCTCCTCAGGGGAGCTGGGCCTCCTGCTGCCGCTGGTGATCCTCGCCGCGGTCGCCTGGGCTGTCGCTTTCTTCATGCGGCAGAGGCGCCGCATCGCCTAGCCACGGCCTGGGTTTAAGCCTTCGATGAATTGCAAGCCGGTCCCAGCGCTGATGCGCGTCCCGCTGCTCGCTGCGCTTCTGCTGGCCGCGCTGGCCAGCGCGGCCAGCAGCGCCCGCGCCGTGCTGCCGCCGCTGGAAACCGGCGTCTCCTACGTCTACCAGCCCGATCCGCTGGAGTTCGCCCACGTCAAGGCGGCGGGCGCGAAGTTGGTGCAGACGCCGGTGCGCTGGGCGACCGTGGCGCCGGCCAAACTGCCCGGCAGCTGGAACCCCGAAGACCCCGCCGACCCGCATTACGACTGGGGCGATCTCGACGCATGGGTGCGCGGGGCGGTCGCCGCCGGCCTGACCCCGCTGCTGCAGGTGAGGGGGGCGCCGGCCTGGGCGCAGCGCTGCACCGGCCGCACCGACGCCCCCTGCGACACCGACCCCGCGGCTCTGGCTGCCTTCACCAAGGCGGCGGTGAGGCGCTACAGCGGCGGGTTTGGCGGCCTGCCGCGCGTCCGCTACTGGCAGGGGATGAACGAGCCCAACCTCGACCTCTTCTTCAAGCCGCAGTACGTCAACGGCAAGGCCGCCTCGCCCTCCCTGTACCGCCGCCTGATCAACAGCTTCTACGCGGCGGTCAAATCGGTCGACCCCTCCGCCCTCGTGCTCTCCGCGGGCCTCGGCCCGATCGCCCAGCCGCCTTACGCGATCGGTCCGCTGACGTTCACCCGCAAGCTGCTCTGCATGAAGGGCGGCGCGCATCCGCGGCCGGACAGGTCGAGCTGCGAAGGCGGGGTCCACTTCGACATCTTCGACATGCACCCCTACACGAGCGGCGGGCCGACCCACCAAGGGCCGGCTGGCGACGTCGAGCTCGGCGACATCCCGAAGCTGCAGGCGCTGCTTGCGGCCGCCGATCGGGCCGGGCGGATCAAGGGTGCCTTCCGGCGGACGCCGCTGTGGATCACCGAGATGTCGTGGGATTCGAAGCCGCCCGACCCCGGCGGGGTGGCGATGCGGACCGAGTCCCAGTGGATCGGCGAAGCGCTCTACCGCAGCTGGAAGGCGGGAGTCCACCAGTTCTTTTGGTTCACGATCGTCGACTTCAACGAACCGGACGTGCCGAACTACGAATCGATCCAGGCCGGGCTCTACTTCTGGGCTCCCTCGATCGCCGCGCAGCAGCCGAAGGAAATCCTCTTCGCCTTCCGCTTCCCGTTCGTCGCCTTCGCCCGCCGCGACGGCCTCTACTTCTGGGGGCGGACCCCCGCCTCGAGAGGGGGCCGCGTCGCGATCCAGGCGCTGGCAAAGGGCGGCTGGCGCACCCTCTCCGTCGCCCGCGCCGACTCCAGGGGGATGTTCGCCGGGACGCTGCCGAGCCGCTACGGCCACAACAAGCGGGGAGCCGTGCGCGCCCGCTACCGGGGCGGCGAAGTCTCGCTTGCCTTCCCGATGCGCCGGGTCGGCGACCGCACCCAGTTCCCCTTCGGCATTCCGTCCGGCTGACGCCGCAGGCTCAGTGCGCCTCGCCCGAGGCGTGCGCCGGCGGGCGTGACTCCTCCGCCAGCGAGGTGATCTCCAGCTGGCCCTGCGCCGCCTCCTCGAGCACCTCGGTGGCCTCCTGGGCCGAGCGGGCGTAGAGCTCGATGAGGAGGTGGACGACGATCTGCTCGTCGTCGTGCTTGTGGAAGCGGACGTGGGTGAAGAACTCGCGCACGCCGGCTTCTCCGAAGGCGCCGTAGGTGAGGAACTCGATCGCCTCCGGGCCAGAGCAGCTCTCGACCCGGTCCTGATCGACGGTGACCGTGCAGGAGGCGACCCAGGGGGTGCCGGCGACCATCCGCTCCCAGCGGTCTTCGATCGGCACCACCCGGTCGCCTTCGAAGGTGAGGTGGGGCTGGTCGTGCATGCAGTCGAGGCACTGGACGACCGATTCCTGCACCTCGTCGACCCCGTCGGCGAGCTCACCGCTGTCCGGATCGACGCGGCGGATCGCGTCGTAGTGGATCTGGATCTCCAGGTTCTGGGACCAGCAGCGGTAGCACCGCAGCCACGCCGCCCGCTCAGCGTTCAGCTCGCTCATCGCTCCATTGTTGCGCAGCCAGCGGCCGTAGCTGGAAATAGAACAACGAAGAGGTTTCGCTATCTTCTCTAGAGAAAAGCGCTATCTTCACCCTTGTGGCCGCGGAGGGTAGGCATAAGACTTCCTTCGAGATCGACACCGAGAAGGTGGCCGCCGCGAAGGAGGTGCTCGGGACGAAGACGCTGACCGATACCGTCGACGCCGCGCTCGGGGAGGTCGTGAAAATGCGACAGCGCCGGCAACTGGTGGATCTGCTGTTCCGGCCGGGCGCCCTCGAGCTCGATGACCCCGCGACGATGACCAGGGCCTGGCGCTGAACGCCGCTTGACCCGGTGCCGACCTTCCTCGCGGACAAGAGCGCGCTGACGCGTCGCGAGACGAGGCCCGAGGTGCGCGAATTGCTCGAGCCGCTGCTGGTCGCCGGTGAGATCGCGATCTGCGGAATCGTTGACCTCGAGCTTCTCTACAGCGCCCGCGATCGCGCCACCTACAGATCGCTGGTCGAGGCTCTGCGGGGGATGCCGCGGGTCTCGCTTGACGAGGCGGTCTTCGATCGCGCGCTGGGCGTGCAGGCGCTGTTGGCGGAGCGGTCCCAGCACCGTGCCGTCCCACTGCCGGACCTTCTCGTCGCTGCCTGCGCCGAGCACGCCGGACTGGTGGTGTTGCACTACGACGTCGACTTCGATCGGATCGCTGAACTCACCGGCCAGCCGGCGCAATGGATCGTGCCTCGCGGCAGCGTCTCCTAGACGATGGCCAGATCGGCGTTCAGGCGGCGGCGCCGGTACCGGCTCGCTGGCCGACGAGCTCGACGATCTCGGCCATGATCTGGTTCACGTCGAAGTCCTTCGGCGTGTAAACGCCGGCGACGCCCGACTCGCGCAGGCGCTCGGCGTCGGCGACGGGGATGATCCCGCCGACCACCACCGGCACCTCGACGCCCTCCCCCCGCAGCAGGCGCACGACCTCGGGGATCAGCTCGAGGTGAGAACCCGAGAGGATCGAGAGGCCGACCACGTCGACGTCCTCCTGCAGGGCGGACTCGGCGATCTCCTCGGGGGTCAGGCGGATGCCCTGGTAGATCACCTCCATGCCGACGTCCCGCGCCCGCAGCGCCACCTGCTCGGCGCCGTTGGAGTGGCCGTCGAGGCCGGGCTTGCCGACCAGGATCTTGATCCGGTGGCCGATCTGCGCGGAGGTCGCCTCGACCCGGCGGCGGACCTCCTCCAGCTGGTCTCGGTCGGCGGCGGGGGAGGCGCCGTCGACGCCGGTCGGGGCGCGGTAGGCGCCGAAGACGTCGCGCATGGTCTGCGCCCACTCGCCGGTCGTCGCGCCCGCCCTGGCGGCGGCGATCGTCGCCGGCATGATGTTCACGCCGTCGTCCGCGGCGGCCTTGGCGAGGTCATCGAGGGCGGCGCGCGCCGCGGCCTCGTCGCGCTCGGACTTCCACTCCGCCAGCGCCTCGATCCGTTCGCGCTCGACCTCGGGGTCGGGGGTGAGGATGCCGCCGTCGGCGCCCGCCGTCAGGGGCGAGTCCTCGGTCTCGGTGAAGCTGTTCTGGCCGATCACCCTCTGCTCGCCGGCCTCGATCCGCGCCACCCGCTCGCGGTGGGACTCGACCAGGCGCGCCTTCATGTAGGGGACCGCGTTGACGGCGCCGCCGTGCTCCTCGACCACGGCCATCTCCGCCCGCGCCCCCGCGGTCAGCTCCTCGACCAGGCCCTCCATCACGACTGAGCCCTCGAAGACGTCGGGGTACTCGAGCAGGTCGGTCTCGTTCGCCAGCACCTGCTGGATTCGCAGGCTCCACTGCTGGTCCCAGGGCCGGGGGAGGCCCATCGCCTCGTTCCAGGCCGGCAGCTGGATCGCCCGCGCGCGGGCGTCGCGGCTGAGCGTCACCGCCAGCGCCTCGAGCACGATCCGTTGGATGTTGTTCTCGGGCTGGGCCTCGGTCAGCCCCAGCGAGTTGACCTGCACCCCGTAGCGGAAGCGCAGCATCTTCTCGTCGCCGACGCCGTAGCGCTCGCGGCCGATCTGCTGCCAGAGCGCGCTCATCGTCCGCAGCTTGGCGATCTCCTCGACCAGCCGGATCCCGGCGTTGACGAAGAAGGAGATGCGGCCGAAGACCTTGGGGAAGTCCTCCTCGGCGACCTGGCCGCGCCGTTTCACCTCGTCGAGGACGGCGATCCCGGTGCAGAGCGCGTAGGCGATCTCCTGCACCGGCGTCGCCCCGGCCTCCTGCAGGTGGTAGCTGCAGATGTTGGTCGGGTTCCAGCTCGGCACCTCGTTGACGCTGAAGGCGACCATGTCGGCGATCAGCCGCATCGAGGGCTCCGGCGGGAAGGCGTAGGTGCCGCGCGAGAGGTACTCCTTGATGATGTCGTTCTGCGTCGTGCCCTTCAGCTGGGAGCGCTCGACGCCGTTCTCCTCGGCGACGGTGACGTAGAGGCCGAGCAGCCAGGCGGCGGTGGCGTTGATCGTCATCGAGGTGTTCATCTCGTCGAGCGGGATTCCGTCGAGCAGCTGGTGCATGTCCTTCTTGTGGGCGATCGAGACGCCGACCTTGCCGACCTCGCCGCGGGCGAGGACGTGGTCGGGGTCGTAGCCGGTCTGGGTCGGCAGGTCGAAGGCCACCGATAGTCCCGTCTGGCCCTTGGCCAGGTTGCGGCGATAGAGCTCGTTGGAGCGGCGGGCGTCGGAGTGGCCGGCGTAGGTGCGCATCACCCACGGCCGGTCGGGCTGAGGAAGTCGGTGATCGCTCATGCTGCGAATGATATTTGGGATTCACCCCATCTGGCCCCGCATCCTTCGGGGCCGGTCGTGTTTAGGCTGGCAGCCGATGAGAAGCCGAAATCCAGCGATCTTCCTCGCCGCGCTCGCCGCCGGCCTGCTCGCCTGCGCCGTCGCCGCCGCGGCGATGATCGGCATCTACCGCAACGGCATGGAATCGCTCGCCCAACGCAGCCAGCTGGTCAAGCTCTCCGGCAAGAGCTGCGGCCGCGCCGGGGCGGGAGGGGCGCTGCGGATCTCGATCGGCAAGGCGACCAGCTCCTGCTCGTTTCGCACGCCGGTGCTGGGACGCGACCTCGAGGTCGCCGCCACCGAGCGGCTGCTCAGCGGCACCCCGACGGCATTGCAGCGCAAGGCCTACCTCGGGCTCGAGCTGCGCGCCGGCGCCGGCGCCAAGTACGCGCTGCTGGTCTTCCCGCGCCAGCGCAAGGCGCAGCTGATCAAGGTCACGAGCGGCGGCACGAAATACCTCGCGATCGCCAAGAACGAGAAAGCCGTGGTCGGGGTCAACGAAGCCAACAAGCTGCGGCTGCGCGCGGTCAACGTCACCAGCGGCCCCGAAAGGGGCCACGCCCGCCTGTTCGCCTACGTCGGCAGCAAACTCGTCGGCGAAGCGGTCGACGCCGGCGCCGGCGACCTCTCCGGCCGCGCCTCGGCCGTCGTCGTCGGCACGGTCAAGAACGGCAACGGGATAGTCGCCAGCGTCGACGACCTCGTCGTTCGCGTTCCCAGTCCTTACTAGCCCATAATTCAGCGCATGTCGACGAGCACCGTGGAGCGTCCCCGCGTCTCCGGCCCCGGGTCCGACCTCGGCGGCAACTGGCGGGTGATCGTTCGCAACGACAACCACAACACCTTCGACCACGTCGCCCAGACCCTCGCCAGCGTCCTGCCGGGGATCAGCCTGGAGCGCGGGCATCGGATCGCCGACCAGATCCACAGCGGCGGCCAGGCGATCGTCTGGACGGGACCCCGGGAGCCCGCCGAGCACTATTGGGAGCAGCTCGACAGCGCCGGCCTGACGATGGCGCCGCTAGAGCGCGGATGAGCCCGTTCGGGATTGGCCGCTCGCGCCGCCGCCAGCCGAAGGCCGCCGATTCCGACAAGCCGATCCTCGCGGTCGACATCGACGGGGTCCTGCTCCTGTTCGGGTTCGAGGAGCCGCCGCAGTGGCCGGCGGCGGAAATGGCCCTGGTCGGGGGCGCGATGCATTGCATCTCGCGGCCGGCAAGCGAACGGCTGCGGAAGCTGGCCGGGAGCTTCGAGGTGGTCTGGGCAACCGGATGGGAGGGACGGTCGAGCGAGATCGCCAGCCGCCTCGACCTGCCCGAGTTCCCCTTCCTCGTCTTCGACGGGGCGGCGCGATTCGGATCCGCGCACTGGAAGACCGCGCCGCTCGAAGAGTACGCCCGGGGGCGGCCCCTCGCCTGGCTCGACGACAGCCTCGAAGACCGCTGCTACGAGTGGGCCCGGAGCCGACCGGAGCCAACCCTGCTGGTCGAGGTCGAGTCGCACCTCGGCCTGCAGGAGGTGCACGTGGAAGCCCTCGCCGCCTGGGCGAAGAGCCTCGCCGCCGACCGCTCCGAGCGGCCCGGCGGTTGAACCCGCCGGACTACTCCGCCGCTAAGAGGATGTGCCAGGCCGGCAGCAGCGGGATGTCGTAGAGGTCGATGACCGCGGCGCGGGCGCGCGCGATCTCGTCCGCGTACCAGTAGCGCTCGAAGTCGGCGCGCTTCTCCCAGACCGAGGTCTGGCGGATCGCCAGCGGGTCGTCGGTGGAGCGGGTCAGCGACCAGCTCCTGGCGCCGTAGGCGGGCATCTTCGCCGCCGCCGGTTCCCAGAGGTCGAGGAAGCGGTCGGCCCGCATCGGGGTGATGTGCCAGTCGAGAGTGCAGACCTCCATCAGTCGTTCCCTTCCGTTCCGGGGCGTCCGGCGCTCATAGGAGAACCCTCCCCTTGCTCTTCCCTCATGCGCCGACCTCCGCCCGGATCGCCCCCGGGCCGTCCTCGTGCCTGCCTTCCCCCTCGGACTCGGCGCCGACGAGGATCGAGATCTTGCCGAGGTGCTTGTTTTCATGCATCAGCTGGTGGGCGGTGGGGACGCCATCGAAGCCCATCGTTTCCGACAGCACCGGTCGCACCTTGCCCTCCGCCATCAGCTGGTTGGCGCGCATGCACTCGTACGCGTTGGCGAAGTGGGAGCCGAGGATCTGCTTCTGGCGCATCCACAGGTAGCGGACGTCGAAGTCGAGCTGGTAGCCGGAGGTGGCGCCGCAGATGACGACCTTGCCGAACGGCTTGACGACGTAGACCGAGGTCGGGAAGGTCGCCTGGCCGACGTGCTCGAAGACGATGTCGGGCTGGTCTCCGAGGATCCCTTTCAGCCGCTTGGAGAACTCGCGCGAGGCCTTGAAGCGCTCCCTGTCGGCGGCGGGGTCGGTGAGGTTGTCCTTGTTGCGCATCATCCCGCGGAACTCGTTGCGGTTGATGTAGTCGACGGCGCCGAGCTGCTTGACCAGCTCGCCCTTCTCGTCGGAGGAGACGACGCCGACCGCGTTCGCCCCTGCCGCCTTGCAGAGCTGCACGGCGAAGACGCCGAGGCCGCCGGCGGCGCCCCAGATGAGGACGTTGTGCCCGGCCTGCAGCTTGCACTGGTCCATCAGCATCCGGTAGGCGGTGAAGTAGGTGAGCCCGTAGGCGGAGGAGTCGACCCAGGAGAGGTTGGGCGGCTTCGGCAGCAGCTGCTGCGCCTGCACCTTGGTGAACTGGGCGAAGGAGCCCCAGGTGGTCTCGTAGCCCCAGATCCGCTGGCTCGGGGCGGCGAGCGGGTCGAGCCCGTGCACCTCTACGTCCTCGTAGGAGGCCTGGTTGCAGTGGATCACGACCTCGTCGCCGGGTTTCCAGCGGGTGACGCCCTCGCCGACCTTCCAGACGATCCCGGAGGCGTCGGAACCGCCGATGTGGTGGCCGTACTCGGGGTGGTCGCCGTAGCCGAAGACCGAGACCGGTTTGCCCAGCGAAGCCCAGACGTTGTTGAAGTTGACGCCCGCGGCCATCACCCGCACGATCACCTCGAAGGCGGCCGGCTCGGGAACATCGATCTGCTCGAGCTGGAAGGCGTCTTTCGGCTCGCCCTCGCGCTCCTGGCGGATCACCCACGCCGCCATCGTCTCCGGCAGCGTGCCGGGCTCCACCTCCAACTTCGAGACTGCACTGGTGTCAACGGCCAAGACTCGGCTCCTCCGCGGGTCGTCGCTATAAGGGCGGCGAATCCTAGTTAAGCGGCAGCCGAGCCGCTCCTAAGCGGCCTTGGCCTCGGGCAGCGCGCCGCGCGCGTCCTCGCCGGCAGCCTCGAGCTCCTCGAGCTCTTTCGCGACGACGGGCTTCGTCAGCCGCTCGATCCGCTTCGGGACCTCGACTTCCTCGTCCCTCGTCGCGCCGAGCTCCTGGATGCGCCGGAGCTGGGGCAGTACGCGGCTCTCGGCCGAGCCGATCGCGTCGTTGTAGGCGCCGACCGCCGAGTTGAGCTGCCGCCCGGCCTTGGAGAGGTGTCCGAGGAAGACGCCGACCCGGCCGTAGAGCTCGTTGGCCGCGGTCGCGATCTGCTGCGCCTCGGCCGCGATGCGCTCCTGGCGCCAACCCAGCTCGACGGTTCGCAGCAGCCCGACCAGGGTGGTCGGAGTGGCAATGAGGATTTTCTGTTCGAGCGCATAGTCGTAGAGCACGGGCTCGGCCTCGAAGGCGGCGTGGAGGGCCGCCTCGGATGGCATGAAGCAGACGACGAAGTCCGGCGAGTCGCCGCTCTCGAACTGGTCCTGGTAGCGCTTCGATGAAAGCTTGGTGATGTGGTCGCGGACCTGGCGCGCGTGCCGGAGCAGCTCGCCGCGACGGGTGCTTTCGTCTTCGGCTTCCAGCACCTCGAGGTAGGCGTCGAGGGGGACCTTCGAGTCGATCACGACTTTTCGGCCGGCCGGCAGCATCACGATCGCGTCCGGCCGCAGCATTCCCTCGTCGCTGTGCAGCGTCGTCTGCACGGTGAAGTCAACGTGCTCGGTCATGCCGGCGATCTCGACGCAGCGCTTCAGCTGGACCTCGCCCCATTCGCCCCGGGTCTTCGGCTGGCGCAGCGCCTTGACCAGAGTGCTGGTTTGAGAGCCGAGGTCGCCGAGGCCGACCTTCATCTCCGAGAGCAGCGTCTGCATGGCCCCGTCAGCGGCCTTGCGCTCGCGGCTCAAGGTCGAGACCTCGCGCTCGATCCGTTTCAGGTTCTCGTCGATCGGGACGGTGAGCCGGCGGAACTCGGCTTCGCGTTTCGCCAACGACGCCTCGGCGGCTTCCGTATCGCGCTTGCGCTCCGCCTCACCGACTTTGAGCAGATCGGCGAGGGCTCGGGAGGTCGCTTCCTGCGTCGCCTCCTGGATCGCGGGGGCAAGGTCGGGCTGCTTGACCGGCTCGGGCTCCCGCCGCGCCAGCAGGTAGACGAGGGCGACCGCGAGGACGAGGACGGCTATGGCGAGTGCAATGGTCATCACCAGCCAGGCTGACGCACCCCCCAGACGGAACCACGCTCCTGAAACGCCGCTTGCAGCGGCTTTGCCGCGCTCGCCGGGTCGCTTTTCCCAACCCTGGTTCGGGGAAAGTCCCTACCGCTACGGCAGCAGGACGTCGTTCTGCGAGGAGGCGCGGTAGCTGCCCACCGTCAGGTGGTCGGGCTGCGCCTCCGGCGTCCCCGCGGAGATCAGGTAGGTGCCGGTGGGGAGCTCCGCCTGGAAGCTGCCGGGACTGTGGGCGAAGATCTTCGCGGCTCTGAGCTCGCGCGATTGGCGGAGGACCTGCACCGTCACGTCCCGCGCCGTCTGGTTGGCGACGACGAAGGTCACGTTCAGCGGACCATTCCGGTGGGTCGGCGGCTGGGGATGATTCTGGTTCTGGGGGATCTGCTGGGTTCGTTCCGGGCCGAAGGCGATCCTGGTCGGCTGCACGATCACTTCCTTCGGGCTGATCGTGACGCTGACCCGTCTGGAGACCTGGGGTCGCTGCTCGTTGGCGTGACGAGATTCACCGCAGCCGACCAGCAGTGCCGCCGTGCCGAGAAGGCCCGCCAGCGCCGCCGTTTTAGCTCCTCCGGGCCGCATCGAGGCTGAATCTAACCGAAGGGGAGGGCGACCACTTGGGCCGTAACGCCATCTTCACCTACGGCGACGGTGACTCCCGGCTCGGCCTCGCGGCGCAGGATCGCCAGCGCGATCGGGCCGAGGGCGGGGGAGACGGCGGCGCCGCCGAGCGTCCCCAGCTCCTTCTCCCCGAGCCGCACGAGCGCCCCCGACGGCGCCGGCTCGCTCAGCCTCAGGCCGCGCAGGTGGCGGTTCGGCTTGCCCTTGTAGTGGAGGCGGGCGACCGTCTCCTGACCGATGTAGCAGCCCTTGGTGAAGCTGACCGCCTGCTCGACGATGCCCGCCTCGGCGGGCATCGTCTCGGTCCCCATCTCGGCCCCGAAGCGGGGGCGGCCGGCCTCGATCCGCAGGATCTCGGCCGCTTCCGGGGAGACCTCGACCGCGCCGGCGGCGAGCAAGCCGTCCCAGACCCGGTCCCGCTCGGCGGCGGCGAGGATGAGGTCGACCCCGGCGGCGGTGCCGACGGCGAGGCAGCGGGCGCCCGCCAGCGTCACCTCCTCGCAGGCGTTCTCCGGCAGCGGCGCCGAACCGGCGATCTCGACCGCCCGCGGGCCGATCAGCGAGAGGATCGCCCGCTCCCCGGTCACGTCCGTCACCTCGACCTCGCGCCCGATCTTGTACATCTGCAGGTGCCGCCGCACCGGCTCGAGCGCATCGAGCTCCGTATCGATCCAGAAGTCGAATTCGCTGTTCCCTGTGGTCGCTTGGGAGCCAAAAGGAACAGAAGAAGCTGGGCGCAGCACCCGCATGTCCCCCTGCATGTGTCCCTTGCGATCGAGCAGCGCCGCGTACAGCCCCTCACCCGCCCCGATCGCCTCGACATCATTGGTCAGCTGCCCCTGCAGGAACTCCGCCCCCTCCGACCCCGAGACCAGCAGCTTTCCCCGCTCCGAGCGGTCCAACAACCCGCACTCCTCCCGCAACTGCCGGTACTGCCCATCAATCTCAACGGCCTGAACTCCCATCATCTGCCCCGATTCTAGAACTGGCTCGAACGGGGGGCGCGGGGCACCCTCCCCAGACACATCTCGCCTATGGCTCGATGTTGAGTGTCT
>JBJMKQ010000032.1:0-1647 GCA_045805725.1 Solirubrobacterales bacterium | reverse complement strand
GTGATGGACGAGGAGGACGAGCGGGTCGAGGTGGTGGTGCCCGACGAGCAGCTGTCGCTGGCCATCGGCCGGCGCGGCCAGAACGTCCGCCTCGCCTCCCAGCTCACCGGCTGGCAGATCGACATCATGACCGAGAGCCAGGAGAGCGAGCGCCGCCAGCGCGAGTTCGCCGAGCGCACGGCCCTGTTCCAGGAGAGCCTGGACGTCGACGAGGTCATCGCCCAGCTGCTGGTCACCGAGGGTTTCGCCACGGTCGAGGACGTCGCCTACGTCGAACCGTCGGAGATCGCCGCCATCGAGGGCTTCGACGAGGACACCGCCGAGGAGATCCAGGCCCGCGCCCGCGACTTCCTCGACAAGATCTCCGCCGAATACGACGCCAAGCGCCGCGAGCTGGGGGTCGACGACGCCCTGCTCGAGATCGAGGGCGTGACGCTGCCGATGGCGGTGGCGCTGGGCGAGGGCGAGGTCAAGACCGTCGAGGACCTGGCCGGCCTGGTGCCCGACGACCTGCGCGGCTGGTTCGAGAGCAAGAACGGTGAGCGGGTCCGCGAGCCCGGCATCCTGGAAAGCTTCGGCCTGGAGCCGCAGGACGCCGAGCTGCTGATCATGCGCGCCCGTGTCGCCATGGGCTGGATCGAGGCGCCGGAGCCAGAGCCGGAGGAAGAGCCGGTCGAGGAGACCGAAGCCTTCGCCGAAGCCGAGATGGCCGGGGAGGCGCGGGACGCCTGAGGCGTTCCCGCTCCGGGAGCGCCCGCAGTTGCAGGCCGCGTCACCTCAGCCCTCGACCCTCGCCGAAGCGTCGCGCGAGCGGCGGGACATCGTCACCGGCGAGGTGATGGACGAAGCGCGCCTGATCCGCTTCGTCGCCGGGCCCGACGGCCTGGTGGTCCCCGACCTGGCGCGCAAGCTGCCGGGCCGCGGCCTCTGGGTCGCCGCCGACCGCGCCTCGGTCGAAGCCGCCGCCAGGAAGGGCCTCTTCGCCCGCGCCGCCAAGGCCAAGGTCAGGGCTTCGCCAGACCTGGCCACGCTTGTGGAGTCTCTGCTGAAGCGCCGGCTTTTGTCGGCCCTGGGGCTTGCGCGGCGGGCGGGTGACCTTACCTCGGGGTTCGAGAAGGTCTCGGCCGCGATCGATGCGGGCAAGGCCGCGTGGCTGATCGAGGCGTCCGACGGCGCCGCGGACGGCCGCCGCAAGCTCTGGGCCAAGACCAGAAAGCAGTCGCCGCCGACGCCGATCTTCGGACTGTTCAGCGCGGAGGAATTGGGTTTGGCCTTGGGCGGCGAGAATGTGATACACACCGCCTTCCTTGCGGGGCGAGCCGCCGACCGTTGGGCGCAGGACGCTTATCGGTTGTCGGGCTTTTGCCCGCTCCTTCCTGAGAGTTGGCGCGAGGAGCCTTAGAGGCGAACGGGACCCAAAGTCCCGCCGCCTCGCTTTGAGTTATCTGTCCTTGGGCCGGGTCCGCCGGCCGACGAGTAAAGCGAGCGCATGAGCGACGAGAACAACAACGGCCGCACCTCCGCCCCCGGCGGGCGCCAGCCCCTGACCCTGAAGCCCCGCGGGGCCGGATCGGTCAGCGCCGGCACGGTGAAGCAGAGCTTCAGCCACGGCCGTTCCAAGACGGTGGTCGTCGAGACCAAGCGCGC